>NZ_JAJFZS010000019.1:0-5365 GCF_020731535.1 Arthrobacter sp. zg-Y40 | reverse complement strand
CACGGGTTGTTGTCCGGGAACCACATAGTGGACGCAAGCAGCATGATCACAACACCCTCTACATTGGGAAACCGTTTGAAGTCGTGTTTCCCCAGGTGTTGATGTGGTGTAAGTTATCGGCCTATTAGTACCGGTCAGCTTCACGGGTCTTTAGTCCCCGCTTCCACATCCGGCCTATCAACCCAGTGGTCTGGCTGGGGGCCTCTCACACACAAGGTGTATGGAAATCTCATCTCGAAGCGGGCTTCCCGCTTAGATGCTTTCAGCGGTTATCCCATCCGAACGTAGCTAATCAGCGGTGCACTTGGCAGTACAACTGACACACCAGAGGTTCGTCCGTCCCGGTCCTCTCGTACTAAGGACAGCCCTTCTCAAATTTCCTGCGCGCGCAGCGGATAGGGACCGAACTGTCTCACGACGTTCTAAACCCAGCTCGCGTACCGCTTTAATGGGCGAACAGCCCAACCCTTGGGACCTACTCCAGCCCCAGGATGCGACGAGCCGACATCGAGGTGCCAAACCATGCCGTCGATATGGACTCTTGGGCAAGATCAGCCTGTTATCCCCGAGGTACCTTTTATCCGTTGAGCGACGGCCATTCCACAATGTACCGCCGGATCACTAGTCCCGACTTTCGTCCCTGCTCGAGATGTCTCTCTCACAGTCAAGCTCCCTTGTGCACTTACACTCGACACCTGATTGCCAACCAGGCTGAGGGAACCTTTGGGCGCCTCCGTTACTCTTTAGGAGGCAACCGCCCCAGTTAAACTACCCATCAGGCACTGTCCCTGACCCGGATTACGGGCCGAAGTTAGATATCCAGTATGACCAGAGTGGTATTTCAACGATGACTCCACCCGAACTGGCGTCCGGGTCTCACAGTCTCCCACCTATCCTACACAAGCCACACCGAACACCAATACCAAACTATAGTAAAGGTCTCGGGGTCTTTCCGTCCTGCTGCGCGTAACGAGCATCTTTACTCGTACTGCAATTTCGCCGAGTTTATGGTTGAGACAGCGGGGAAGTCGTTACTCCATTCGTGCAGGTCGGAACTTACCCGACAAGGAATTTCGCTACCTTAGGATGGTTATAGTTACCACCGCCGTTTACTGGGGCTTAAATTCCCAGCTTCGCCCGTAAGGGCTAACCGGTCCTCTTAACCTTCCAGCACCGGGCAGGAGTCAGTCCGTATACATCGTCTTGCGACTTCGCACGGACCTGTGTTTTTAGTAAACAGTCGCTTCCCCCTGGTCTCTGCGGCCCCGATCCCCTCCGGACAGCAAGTGTCCATCAAGGTTGGGGCCCCCCTTCTCCCGAAGTTACGGGGGCATTTTGCCGAGTTCCTTAACCATAATTCTCTCGATCGCCTTAGTATTCTCTACCTGATCACCTGTGTCGGTTTGGGGTACGGGCGGCTAAAACCTCGCGCCGATGCTTTTCTAGGCAGCATAGGATCACCGGATCCCCCCGTGAGGGAGTCCCGTCAGATCTCAGGCACGTCATCAAAGACACCGTGACGGATTTACCTATCACGGACCCTACATCCTTAGACCAGGTCAACCATCGCCTGGCCCGGCTACCTTCCTGCGTCACACCTGTTAATACGCTTACCTCCCAGGATCAGGTCCCGTGCTCGGCCAAAACCCTCACACCACAAGGATGCTCGGGCAGGCTCCGGACGGTTAGTGTCCCCTGCTTGGTATGGGCGGTTTTTCGCCGGTACGGGAATATCAACCCGTTGTCCATCGACTACGCCTGTCGGCCTCGCCTTAGGTCCCGACTTACCCAGGGCAGATTAGCTTGACCCTGGAACCCTTGATCATTCGGCGGACGGGTTTCTCACCCGTCTTTCGCTACTCATGCCTGCATTCTCACTCGTGTAGGCTCCACAACTGGTTTACACCGCTGCTTCACTGCCCACACGACGCTCCCCTACCCATCCAGACGACTGAACCACGAAGGCTTATCTAATATCTGAATGCCACAACTTCGGCGGTGTACTTGAGCCCCGCTACATTGTCGGCGCGGAATCACTTGACCAGTGAGCTATTACGCACTCTTTCAAGGGTGGCTGCTTCTAAGCCAACCTCCTGGTTGTCTGGGCAACTCCACATCCTTTCCCACTTAGCACACGCTTAGGGGCCTTAGTTGGTGGTCTGGGCTGTTTCCCTCTCGACTATGAAGCTTATCCCCCACAGTCTCACTGCTGCGCTCTGACTTACCGGCATTCGGAGTTTGGCTGACGTCAGTAACCTTGTAGGGCCCATTAGCCATCCAGTAGCTCTACCTCCGGTAAGAAACACGCAACGCTGCACCTAAATGCATTTCGGGGAGAACCAGCTATCACGGAGTTTGATTGGCCTTTCACCCCTACCCACAGCTCATCCCCTCCATTTTCAACTGAAGTGGGTTCGGTCCTCCACGACGTCTTACCGTCGCTTCAACCTGGCCATGGGTAGATCACTCCGCTTCGGGTCTAGATCACGCCACTGCATCGCCCTATTCAGACTCGCTTTCGCTACGGCTTCCCCACACGGGTTAACCTCGCGACGTAACACTAACTCGCAGGCTCATTCTTCAAAAGGCACGCTGTCACAGCAATCAGAGCTGCTCCAACGGTTTGTAGGCACACGGTTTCAGGTACTATTTCACTCCCCTCCCGGGGTACTTTTCACCTTTCCCTCACGGTACTTGTCCGCTATCGGTCATCAGGGAGTATTTAGGCTTACCAGGTGGTCCTGGCAGATTCGCACGGGATTTCTCGGGCCCCGTGCTACTTGGGATCCTCTCCAAGCGGCAGCATACATTCCGGTTACGGGGCTAACACCCTCTACGGCCTGGCTTTCAAACCAGTTCACCTATGCACCTGCACTCACTTCACCAATCCGGCAGAATCGGTACGGAAAGTCCCGCAACCCCAGTGATGCAACGCCCGCCGGCTATCACACACCACTGGTTTAGCCTCTTCCGCGTTCGCTCGCCACTACTAACGGAATCACTGTTGTTTTCTCTTCCTGTGGGTACTGAGATGTTTCACTTCCCCACGTTCCCTCCACGCACCCTATGTGTTCAGATGCGGGTCACCCGGTCACTCGCGCGCCGGGCGGGGTTTCCCCATTCGGACATCCTGGGATCAAAGTTCGGTTATCAACTCCCCCAGGCTTATCGCAGATTCCTACGTCCTTCTTCGGCTCCTGATGCCAAGGCATCCACCGTGTGCCCTTAAAAACTTGACCACAAAGATCAATAATTAATATCGCTATCGAGAAAACCATGGAGGCCGGTAAAAACCGGTCACCAGGTTTATCTGAAATTGCACTTAATAATTTTTAAGATGCTCGCGTCCACTATGTAGTTCTCAAACAACAACCCCGTCGCACCCATCCCCACCACCAACCAGCCCCCTCAAAGGGAACCGGCACCCGTGATGTACCCGGCATGCGCAGGAACAAACAGAAACAAACCACAACCATGAACACCCCACCCCCCGAAAGGGAAGAAGCCCCACAGCCCTGTTGTCTCAGGACCCAACAGTGTGCCAAACGGTCAACCGGTAACCTGCCCGCACCGCTTTCCAGAACCCCAAAGGGAACGTACTCACTGATGCCAGGCAATCATGCCGGCGCCTATCCATTGATATTCCACCCTTGAGCACCCACCGGAAAACATATGCTTCCGACATGGGCATCTCCTGCAAAGCACACATCCAACGCTGTGGAAGGACATCCGCTTCGAGGTGCTCCTTAGAAAGGAGGTGATCCAGCCGCACCTTCCGGTACGGCTACCTTGTTACGACTTAGTCCCAATCGCCGGTCCCACCTTCGACGGCTCCCTCCCACAAGGGGTTAGGCCACCGGCTTCGGGTGTTACCAACTTTCGTGACTTGACGGGCGGTGTGTACAAGGCCCGGGAACGTATTCACCGCAGCGTTGCTGATCTGCGATTACTAGCGACTCCAACTTCATGAGGTCGAGTTGCAGACCTCAATCCGAACTGAGACCGGCTTTTTGGGATTAGCTCCACCTCACAGTATCGCAACCCTTTGTACCGGCCATTGTAGCATGCGTGAAGCCCAAGACATAAGGGGCATGATGATTTGACGTCGTCCCCACCTTCCTCCGAGTTGACCCCGGCAGTCTCCTATGAGTCCCCGCCATAACGCGCTGGCAACATAGAACGAGGGTTGCGCTCGTTGCGGGACTTAACCCAACATCTCACGACACGAGCTGACGACAACCATGCACCACCTGTAAACCGGCCACAAGTGGGGGACCTGTTTCCAGGTCTTACCGGTTCATGTCAAGCCTTGGTAAGGTTCTTCGCGTTGCATCGAATTAATCCGCATGCTCCGCCGCTTGTGCGGGCCCCCGTCAATTCCTTTGAGTTTTAGCCTTGCGGCCGTACTCCCCAGGCGGGGCACTTAATGCGTTAGCTACGGCGCGGAAAACGTGGAATGTCCCCCACACCTAGTGCCCAACGTTTACGGCATGGACTACCAGGGTATCTAATCCTGTTCGCTCCCCATGCTTTCGCTCCTCAGCGTCAGTTAATGCCCAGAGACCTGCCTTCGCCATCGGTGTTCCTCCTGATATCTGCGCATTTCACCGCTACACCAGGAATTCCAGTCTCCCCTACATCACTCTAGTCTGCCCGTACCCACTGCAGACCCGGGGTTGAGCCCCGGGCTTTCACAGCAGACGCGACAAACCGCCTACGAGCTCTTTACGCCCAATAATTCCGGATAACGCTTGCGCCCTACGTATTACCGCGGCTGCTGGCACGTAGTTAGCCGGCGCTTCTTCTGCAGGTACCGTCACTTTCGCTTCTTCCCTGCTGAAAGAGGTTTACAACCCGAAGGCATTCGTCCCTCACGCGGCGTCGCTGCATCAGGCTTTCGCCCATTGTGCAATATTCCCCACTGCTGCCTCCCGTAGGAGTCTGGGCCGTGTCTCAGTCCCAGTGTGGCCGGTCACCCTCTCAGGCCGGCTACCCGTCGTCGCCTTGGTGGGCCATTACCCCAACCAACAAGCTGATAGGCCGCGAGTCCATCCAAAACCGCATAAAGCTTTCCACGAACCGCCATGCGGTGGTCCGTCGTATCCGGTATTAGACCCGGTTTCCCAGGCTTATCCCGAAGTCAAGGGCAGGTTACTCACGTGTTACTCACCCGTTCGCCACTAATCATTCTGTGCAAGCACAGAAGTCATCGTTCGACTTGCATGTGTTAAGCACGCCGCCAGCGTTCATCCTGAGCCAGGATCAAACTCTCCGTAAATGTTCATACAGACACAATGCCGGGGCCAAGGAAAATTGGCCGCCAGGCACTGCACTAAATTCGAAACCAGCTAAAAAAACCATTCCA
>NZ_JAJFZS010000018.1:0-12390 GCF_020731535.1 Arthrobacter sp. zg-Y40 | reverse complement strand
ATAGGAGGCCGGCTTCGAACATCATCCGCTGCGCGGTGCCGTGCGGTATCTGCAGGAGGGCGGCACACTCGGCGGCGGCAAGAGTGAACGCCATCCCGGGTTCCACCCGTCCGGTCGCGCCGGCGTAGTCCTCCCGGAAGAGGGTTTCCATCCGGTTCAGCGCACGGGCTCGCTGCGCCTCCGCCCACGCAATCAGGTGCGCGACCCGGACCAGCACTTCACCCACAGCCTGGTCGTCGAAGGATTCAAGGTTCTGCAGAGCCAGGGTTCCGCTGAAACCATCCGGAAAACCGGTGTCAGTGGTGCCGGGACCCGCTGCGCCGGCGGTTCCGCTGGCACGTGCGCCGTCGTCGTCGGACGTATCTGTTGTACCCGCCCGATATACCGCAAGTGTGGGCCAGCTCTTAGTGCCGGCGTGGCCTTCGTCCGTGCAGTGTCCAGTCCTTGATTCTTCAGTTGTCGGTTCGGTTTTCCCGATCTGGTCCATGCCTAAGGTTTTCATCCGGCACTGACATTTCAGGGCCGAAAAACTGCCAAAAACGGTCCCTGACGGAGCTTCATTTACCCGTCTTTTAAAGGCCCACTACTTGCCTCAATTAGCGCCCCAAAAACTGCCCGCGGAAGCACCACTGGCGCCCTCACTGCCGGCCGGCTAACCGGGCAATACGCTCCCGCGCGGACCGCTCGCTGGGACCCATCGGACCCAGACCAAAGCGGATAACACCCAAAACAAGTTTCACGGGAAACTTCATCGGCAACGGAACCGGCCCCACAAGCGGAGCCCGCAACCCCAAAAGTTCCCGGTGCTTCGGCTCCAAGCTGGCCACCGCCCCGGCAAACAGCACCCGGTAACCCAGCTTCTGGTTCCCCGGCAACGGAGGCCGCCGCAAGAACCCCAGCGCCTCCTGCACGTACTCGCTGCTGCGCAGCTGGGCGTCGTACCCGGCCATCTGCTTCCGCAGCTCGGCCTCCGAACGCGGCGGATCCGGAATGCCCATCAGTTCCCCGGCCACCGCCCACTCGGCCACGTAGGCATCAGCCCCACCCGGAATCGGCCCGCCGTAGCGCTGATGCGAGGACAGGAACGCGTCGGTGAACGCCAGATGCACCCAGCGGGCAATCTCCGGATCGTTCGCAGAATACGGCTGGACCGCCCCGTCGGCGCCGACATACTCACCCTGCACCCGCTCGTGCAGGCGCAGCACCCAGTCCGACCCGGACTTCGCCGCATGCGTGTCCCCGTACGTGACGGTGAAGATCCAGCGGATGGTCCCCGCCAGCCGGCCCAGCGGATCCTCCTTATAGTCGGAGAAATCGTGTACTCCGGCCATCGCCCCGGGATGCAGGGCCTGCAGCAGCAGCGCCCGGATCCCGGCAATGATCGGCGTCATGGACCCGTGGACCGCCCAGACCGCGGAGTCCGGACCGAAATGGCCGGCGTCGTCGCCCTTCGCCAGCTCGAGCTCCCACTGCGGGATTTCGGCGGCGTTGTTGCTGAACGTGCCGATCAACTGGCGGCGCCAGGACTCGAGAAGAGGAATCACGTCTCCCAGTCTCCATCCCGGCGCCCCCGCAATGCCAGAGGAACCGGCTAGCGCAGCAGGATGTCCACGGACCGGGAGTTGCCCAGCCCGCGTTCCAGGACGCCGGAACGGTTGGTGACGTCGTCACGCAGGATTTCGGTGACCGAGCCCAGGAAGCGGGAGAGGTCCACCTTGTCCTCCGGAGCGGCAAGCAGCAGCTGGAAACCGAACTCGTGCAGCGCGTTGATGGACGCCTCCGCAAAGGACAGCGACGACTTCACAAATGCCTCATCCATCATCACCGTGCCGTACGTGCTGAAGCCCTGCGACACAATGCCCAGCTGGTACGCCAGCGCCGACGCCATGATGAACGCGGTGAACCGCTGGCCCTCGCCGCCGGACATCAGCGACGCCTGCAGGTTGGTGTACGTGTGCCCGTTGGCCAGGCGGTGGGTGCAGGTGATGGTCACGTGCGAGCGGACGTCGAGCACTTCGGCCCGCCAGCGCTTCTCCTCCGGGTCCTTCAGCCGGTCCACCAGCGCCTCCAGCGCGGCATACCGGGCGTCCATGTCCGCCCGATCCTGCCGTGAACCCATCATGGGCAGCGCGTTCTTCAGCTCGGTGCGGAACTTGTACGCTGCGTCGGGAATGGTGGTGGCCACCTCGATCTCCAGGTGGCTGCCGGCGTGGTATTCCACCCGGCGGAGCACGGAGTTCAGCGGCAGCAGGCGGGAGGAGATGCTGCGGCGTTCCTCATCCAGCAGCTGCAGCAGGTCGCTGAAACGCTCATAGGTGCGGTTGTTGAAGTACTCGCTGAATTCGGCTTCGCGCTGCGGCAGGCCCTCGGTGATGATGCCCTCGAAGCGGTCCTCGTACGCGCCGGCGGCCTCCACGGAGGTGCCGAAGTCCGAGCCCCACTTGTCGCTAAACGTCTCGAACGTCCGTTCCAGCCGAGCGCGGGTTTCCAGCAGGGTCTTCTCCAGCCGGGCCTGTTCGGTGATCAGGGCGCGCTCCACCTCGCCGGCGGCTTCCTTCAGCCGGGCGGCGTCCGTGAGGTCGCCGAACGGGTCAAACAGTTCGGCCAGCGCAGTCCGCAGGCCCTCGGACAGTGCGTCGGGTGCCTTCGCTGAGAGGGCGGTGCGGCGTTCGACGGCGGCGGCAAGGTCGGCGTCGAGCCTCGCCGCTTCGCCCTTGAGCCCGCCCACCTTCTCCGTGGCGGCGGTCAGGTCCAGCTCGGCAGTGTCCAGTTCGAAGCGGATCTGCTCCAGGTCCGCGTTGGCGTCCCGGGCGGCATCCAGCCGGTCGGTGGCCTGCTCGACGGCGGCGCGGGCCTCGTCCGCGGAGAGTTCCTCCCACGTGCGGTTGTCCTCGGCGACGCGGCGGACGGCGGCGAGCCGGCGGACGATGTCGTCCTGCTCCGCGGCGTGCTGCTTGGAGACGGTGTCCGCCTCTTCAAAGACCGTGCGCAGGGCCAGCAGTTCGTTGCCCAGCGCGGCGACGGTGTCCTTGTTGTCAAAGCCCAGCACGTTGTCCGAGGCCTTGGTGTGCCGGTCATCCTTTTCAGTGGTGCTGCGGTTGCGCTTGACCGCACCGCCTCTGCTCACGCCCTTGGCGACGCCGGCCAGCCCGGCCGGGTCCTCCACGCACACGAAGTCGTAGTGCGCGGTGATTTTCCGGCGCACCCAGTCGCCCATCTCGGAGTCGTGGGTGAGCAGCTTGGTGATCAGGTCATCGGGGCCGGGTTCGGCGGGGCCGTCCAGCGGCACGGAGACGTCGATGCAGCGCACGTAGCCCTGCATGTCGTTTTCGCTCAGGTACCGGGTGACGGCGCCCATGTGTTCGCCGGGGACCAGCAGGGCGGTGGCCAGGGAGCGCAGGGTGCGTTCGGCGGCCGGGCGCCACTGGGCGTGCTCGGCGGGCAGGTCGATCAGTTCCGCGGCGAAGGGCATATCGGCTTCTCGGATGCCGGTGGCGGCGCAGATCCGGGTGCGCTGGTCCAGGGAGTCCTGCCGGATGTTGGACTTGCGGCGGCGGAAGGAGCCGATCTCGTTTTCCAGCTTCGCGATCTGCCCCTTCAGGGACCACGCCTCGCCGTGCGCGTTGCTGCTGCGCTCCTTAGCGGCGTCCAGATCTGCGGTCAGGGACTTCATCAGCTCCGCGGCGCGGCTGCGGGCGGTGACCAGCCCGGCGGGGGAGAAGTCGACGTCGATCCCCGCCGCGGCGAGCTCGTCCCGGAAGGCGTTTTCCACGGTTTCGCGGGAACGCAGCTGCGCGGCGGCGGCAGCGAGTTCGCGTTCCAGGGTGGCGATGGCGCCGCCGCCCTCTTCGGCGTAGCGGGCGCTGAGCGCGTCGCGCTGGTCCTTGAGCGTGGCACGGCGGGTCTCCGCGGCGGACAGTTCGGCACGGGCAGCCGACGCCGCGGCCTCAAGCTTCTCCGCGGTGCGGGACGCGCCTTCCAGGGCCAGGCGCTGCCGGTAGGCGGGCAGGCCCTCAGTGGTCAGCGCCCGGTTGTGCGCCAGGGCGTCCGCGGCCTGCCGGTAGCGGCTGTGCAGCTCGGGAACGGAGGCCAGGTGGTCGCGTTGCTGGCGGGCACGTTCGAGCTGGCGGCGGATGCTGCGCAGGTGGCTGAAGTCCTCCACCGCTTCTTCGGCGGCGGTGAGGGTGCGCGGGGTGTCCAGCACGTTGGTGCGGAAGAAGTCATTAACGGTACCGCCGAGGCCCTTGCCGGTCTGCAGGATGCGCAGCAGGTTGAAGGCCTTCTCATCCTCCACACCCAGCGCCGAGCGGTAGCGTTCGGCGAACATCTTGTGCGAATCGAACACGGCGGCGCCGGGCAGCAGCGCTTCGAGGCTGCCCTTGGTGAAGCGGCCGCGGATGCCGGACTGCAGGGCGGCGATGTCCAGCGGCTTGTTGTGCACCAGGTAGAAGCGGCCCAGGTTGTGTTCGGTGCCGGTGGCCGGCAGGTCCATCACCACGGAGAGGCTGGTGATTTGGCCAAGCCCGTTGTCGAACGTCAGGCAGACCGCGGACCAGGTGGCGCCGGGGCGCTGGTAGGCGGTGCCCGCGCCGTCGTCCGCTCCCTGCGTGCCGAGCCGGCCGCGCATATAGGAGAAGGCGGTGCGCTTTTCCTCGGCGTTGGTGCCGTTGTTGTTCTGTGCGGCCTCGTTCATGCGGGGGCGGGCGTCCATGACCAGCAGCATGGCGTCGAAGACGGTGGATTTGCCCACGCCGGAATCGCCGGTGAGCAGGGTGCCGGCGCGGTCCACCATGATGGTGTGTGAGCCGTCGAAGGTTCCCCAGTTCACAATCTGCACGGAGGAGAGCCGGTTCTGGCCGGGATTGATCAGGTCTCCCATGGGGAGGGTGGTTTCGATGCTCATGCCGGCTCCTCGCCGTCGTTCGTGGCGGGTTCAGTGTTCCCGGGCGCGGGGTCGGTGCCGTCAGCGTCGGCGGGCTCGACGGCGGTGCCGTCCAGGTCCAGCGTGGCCGCGCCGTCGTCGTCCGCTGTGTAGTCCCCAGTGTCCCCGGCGAGGGTGGACATAAAGGTGACGATGTCGCCGATCTGGCTATAGGGCAGGGCCAGCGGCAGGGCGGGTGAGATGACCCAGACGTTGTCCAGCTCGGTGGGGATGAGCAGGCGGCGGTCCTGGACGAGCTTGCGGATGGCGGCGTCCGCAGTGTCCTCCACGGACTTCGCGTCGCGCTGGCCCGGGTCCACGTAGGCCTCGAGGACCTCGAGGATGTCCTGCCGGGCGATGGTGGCCTCGTTCCCGGTGCCGGTGTGGCGGTCCAGGATCAGCCGCAGGCGCAGCAGCAGCAGGGTTTCCTCGCGGGTCATTTCGCGCTGGCGCTGCAGGGCGGAGGTGTGCGGTTCGGGCATTTCCACTGGGCGCAACAGGGCGACCTTGCGGTCCTCGTCAATGACCAGGGACAGGAACAGTTCGCTGAGCCGCACGCGCAGCTGTTCCTGGTTGTCCACCACGGTTTCGTACACGTTGTCGGACGAAGTGGCGTCCAGGTAGGGGCCGCGCAGCAGCCGGATCAGGGCCTGGCGCAGCTTCAGCGGGAGGGTGCCGGTGTCGCCGGGGAACAGTTCCGGGCCGTCGACCAGCAGGTCGCGCTCTGTTTCTGCGGTCTCTTCTGCCTGCTCGGCGTCCAGGTCCGGGTTTTCCGGGGTGCTCTCGTCCAGGACGTTTTCGTCCGGGGCGGCGTGGATGGTCTCGCTCATTTTTCGGGGGCTTTCGCGACGGCGACGGCGGGCAGCAGCGCGGTGCGCTCGCTGCCGTCGATCTGGGTAAAGGTAACGGATTCAAGGGTCTCGCCGGCAGCGGAACCGCCGGCGAGCAGGGCACGGATGCTGTTCAGGTGCCGGTGCTCAGGCGGCAGCTGCTCGAACACCTGGGCCACCGTGGCGCTGGCGCGTGCCGCCGTCGCCCGGGAGACGGCGTCGGCCAGTACCCGCCGGTCCGCACGCGGGGTGCGGGCCGAGCGGTGGATGTCCGCCTCGGTGAACTGCGGCGGTTCGGGCAGGGTGCGCGGGGCGGCGTGGTCCTCGGGGTTGTAGATCCGGACCATGCTCAGGGACTCGAAGCCCGACCCGTACAGCTGCGGTGCGGGCACGACGGCGGCGCGGCGGCGTCCGCGCGGCGCCTTGTGGACGGCGGCCTCGGCGGCGCGGATGAGCTGGCGCAGCTGCACGGATTCGCGGTACTCGTCGCTCTGCACATAGGTGTGCATGGATTCGGAGAGCCGGCCGTAGATGCGGTGGATTTCGGTGGCCTGGTCCCGCATGTCGGAAATCAGCCGGTACAGGCTCTGCCGGTCCTCGGGGGTGAGGTTGTCCGCAAAGTCCCGCTCGAGGACCTCGGCGATGGCGGCACGGAAGCGGGCCTGCTGGTCGGCGTCGTTCAGGAAGGCGGTGAAGCCCTCATAGGTGCGGCCTTCGGCGGTGCTGCGCAGCTTTTTGTCCGCTTCGAGGATTTCGCCCATGGTCAGGCCCTTGGCGGCGTTGGATTCCACCATTTCCTGGCGCAGGTTGTGCAGCATCTTTTCCAGGCCGTCGCGCATGCGTTTGAAGTCGGCCGGCAGGGCGGCGGCCAGGTCCAGGATGTCGCGGGCGGCTTCGACGGCGGTGTCCTCCGGCAGGGGCGGGGGAGCCTCGCCGGTTTCCAGAGCGCGGATCATGTCCTCGCGGCGGGCGACCTCTTCTTTAAGGACGGCGATGCGTGCGGCGGGGTCCGGGTTAGATTCCTGGGCCAGGTTTTCCACCCGGTCCAGCAGGGTCGCCAGGCGGGAGGAGTTCAGGGACGTTTTGTCGCTGCTGAAGCCGTCCAGGTAGGAGAGGAAGCGGGCGGAGGATTCGGTGAGTTCGTAGACGAACTTCCCGTCGGCGCGGGGGCGGGCCAGGAAGCGGCGGGCCACCCAGTCATCGGCGTAGTTCCGTCCGGTCCAGTCCTCGCGCAGCTGCACGCCGTCCATACGGAGGCGGTTCAGGAAGCTGTCGGTCATGGCGTGGAAGTCGTCCAGGGGAACCCGCGGCCGGGTGCGGGTGAAGGCTTCGCGGAAGAGGGCCAGCACCCAGGCGTTGGCGTTGGTCAGTTTCCAGCCGGGGGCCGCCTGGAGCCGCTGCAGTTCGGCCCAGCGGGCAACGGCGTTCTCGATGAAGGACATTCTGCGCTTTCCGCCCGTGCGGTGGGGGTGAAACGGGCCTCCTCGATTTTAGCCGGGTGGAGGAGAGGGATGGGTCAGGCGCGTGCTGGTGGCGGATGCCGTGCTGGACATCGCAGGCCGGTGCATCGTCATTGAGTTCAAGGATTGGAAGGTTGTGACCCAACATCTCCTACGAAAGACCTACGCTCAATTCGAGCGGGTACTCGACAGCGTCGTCGTCTCCAACCTTGTCATCGTTACCCAGAGCCCTCACCACCGGAAAGGTTCCGAGGCCAGCGTGGACGGCGTGCCTAGGCTGCCTCTTTTTCAGCGGAAGCCGGAAGACGGACCTGCAGTACTTCGCGACCGCTGGAGGACGCTCTTGCGCTAAAACCCGGGATATCGGAGTGTGGGGGCACCGGCAGGGGAGAAAGCTGGGCCAGTGAGTTAGATAGCTGCCCTTGAGTTGGCGGATACACTACCTCTGCCGAATGAACGGCAATACGCGCGAACATAGCTCCAGTGTCTTTCAAAGAAAGTAGATGATCGATGGTTTACGGCAAGAATCTCCACGTAGGCCGGATTGGATGGAAGACGATTGGTGAGGACGACTTCAACCGCGCCGTCGAAGTACTGCTCTTGAAGATGTTCGATAGGCCCCCTATGAAGGCCGCGGTAATCAATGGCCGCGGTGGGGACGAAGGCATAGATGTTGCGGTCTGGGATGGCGACACGGTCACAAAGATATTCCAGCTAAAATACTATCCGGAGGGATTCACAGGGGGTTTTCGAGATGCCCGGCGACCGCAGGTGAAAAAGTCATTCGACACCGCTTGGCGTAGGCATCATCCGGAGGAATGGGTGTTAATTATGCCCCCCAATCCTCACATCAATGAGAAACGGTTCGTGGATGAACTTGCGGCGGGTAAGCCGGTGACGGTTGATATTTGGGGGCAGGCCAAGCTGGATGCGGCATTTGCAGATTATCCTGCAGTCGAGCGTGCGGTCCTGCGAAATGAACTTGTCTATGTGTTGAAAGAACTCGGATCCGAAAAGGCAGTTATGGCGGGACCAACTGATTTGGAGGCCCGCCTAAAAGCGCTATCCGAGACGGCAAATAGTCGAAGCGAATATTGGGATACCGAGTTCTCGGTTCAGGGTGGCGTCGTTTCAGAGGAATACGTAGCCAAACATCCTGACGCGATGCTCGTTGAACCGATTGAAACCGAAATAACATTTCGCTTCGGTGAGGAGGATCGGAGTATTGCGGATCAGCTACGGCACAGCCTTGAGTATGGATCGTTCGAAGCTCTGCAATTGCCCGCGCGATCTACAACATTCACCCGGACTGGACCATCGTGGGTGAGGCCCATTCCCAGCTCAGGATCCTCATCGGTACAGTTGGTTCCTCAGCCGGATATTCCACGTAATCCGGAACTGGTGACTTTGAACTTCATCGATGAATATGGATTTTCGCAGGGCCGTTTTGAGGGGAAGATCACGGCAAGAGCCGAGGGGTCTATAGGGCTTTCAGTAAAGGCCCTCTTTGCTAATCTGGTGACCCTAATTATGGAGTTCCCCAAACACGATTTGCAATCGGGCAATCGTATTAATGTTGCTTTTGATGTAGTAGATGCTCCGGCGTCAGATGCCGTCCAAGCTCTGCGATTGTCAGAAGCTATGCAACCGGAAAGCATAATGGAGCTTTACTTTGCGGGCGGACGTGTGGGAAAGTTTCAACTCGGCGGTGAAAAGAATGACCGTCCGACTGATGCCTACACTGTTGAGTTAATAGAGGACCTATATGATCTACAGCTCAAACTTCCCAATGCGAGTTTTAATGTTCCTAGAGAAATAAACTCGCGCGATCGCGTAATGTTGCGGGTCGGGAGAATTCTTCTACGAGGCAACCTCGCGGTTATGCCACCAGGAACTGACTTGACGGCTACGATGTCGGGCGCTGTCGATGAGCCGCTATTAGGTTTCATTCGGCAAGGTGGCGCCTTGATGAGTAGGCCGGAGGCGTTTACCCTCGAGATTCAGGGGAGCAAGTACAATCTAGGCGCAGCTTTCATGTTTCACCGAAGTCTTCGCGTGGTTGATCCCGATGCAGTGGAGGGGGCGCTGGTTGCAGGTACAGCAAAAGGCATGGAGATAAGGCTGAGACCAGATAATGATGAGCCTATCCAAGTGTGGCTTCGCTCCTCACAGAAAGCAGAGCTGCCACCTGACTACGAACCTTGGGGACTAACCGATTTTAGTGAACCGGAGAAGGGTAACGGACGCGTCAACTCTTAGTGCTTAGTCCGGAATTCTGTCCCGGAAATGAGGCCATGCGGGTTCGTTGTAGAAACTAACCTACAGCCTTACTTCACCTAGGACAACGGCCACGGCAACGTCGGCATGCCACCGTTCGGCGCACGGAACTTCCCCTGTTCCGACCGAGAACCTCCGACACTAGTTACGCGGCCACTTACCGGTGCGCCAGGCGCCCGTCGGGAAAGTCCCATAAGTGCCCCCAGCGATCGACTTGCGCACGACGGCGGTGTCGCCGACGCTGCCTAGGAAGGTGGCCGGTCCGCTTCTCAGCGCGTTCGATAGACCTCGCCTAATTTCGAAAACAGCCCTGCGCGCGGTACCCGGCAAGTAGAAGTCTTCACAGAGGGTTCGTACGTAAAATAATTATTCCAAACTCTCTCAATTGCGAAGAGGGAACTATTGTCCTCATTGGAAAAATGATCGGTGTGCTTATAAAAGCCAAGATGTCACACCCATCCTCTACTATCTAGTTTATGACTATTACATACACCTCCTCTGACTTAGTAAAGATTCAGGACTCGGTTGGTGAACGTGCTGCCGCTGCGGGCTTGCCGATCCTGGCCGGTGTTAATGTTCTGAGGGAAACAGATGTGGAGGTGGACGCCGAAGAGGTTGACATCGATACCGCCCTCAACCTCGCTGCTCTAGTGGGGGCGCCTTTCATTAGCGTTGCCGTTACACCGTTCTCGCTCGATATGACCAGGATATACTTTGAAAGCGAGCATGGTGAGGAGCTTCCTCCCGCAGCCGAAGGGGTATTGGAGACTAACGCTAGCCGCGACGGGACACTGATGTCCCTCACGGTCTACTGGCTAGCCAGCGGACTGGCCTACGAGTGGTCTGCTATGTGTGACTGGGCGGGCGAACTGATGGGGAAGGTGACTGCCGTGCTGGAGGATGTTGATGCCACGTCAGAGATTGAGCGTGAAGAACGGCTAAGAGAGCATTATTCAAACATTCAAGCAGCCGTAACCTCATTAATCGGGTCTCGCAAGTATTTCGGCGAGCAAGTAAACAAGAGACGGCATGTAGCTCCCACGATCATTGCAGAAGCTGGTCTGGACGAAATTGATGAGGTCACTCTTTCTTATCGTGTAATCCCCAGTGCAAATAAGATAGTTAATGATAAGGCCTACGAATTTGAAGAAGACTTCCGTGCCCATAAGAATGAGTTGGCTTTGGAGTTAGCTGAATATCCCGACTGGTGTCGCGCGACCACGAAAGCACAGAAGAAGCTCGTGACCATTGACTTTCTCACGAACAAGGCTGGTGGCTACCGTCTCATGAATAGCAAGTTTGCGGAGGAACTTAGTGACGCCGCTTTATATCGCTGGGACTGACCAGCGAGAAATTGCCGTTCCAGCCGGAGGAAAAGGTCGACTTGAGCTCCCAGTTGCGGACTCACGCCTCCGCGGCGCCGTGAATCCTTGAATCGCAGGGCAAAGCTGACTCTGACACCCGGCGGCAGCCTGTCTGACAGCAAGACCAAGTCATCCGTCGGGGCTGAAGTGCGGTGGCAGGAGGCCCAGGCCACCTGCCACCCTCTACCCCGACCCGCGCCCGCCGCCTAGACTGACGGGGCCGACCGAGCGCGCCGAACCGAGGAGCAGCATGCCCACGATCGCCGAGACCGTCGTCCACAACCTCACCGCCAACGGGATCCAGCGGATCTGGGGAGTCCCTGGGGATTCCCTGAACGCGGTGACCGAGGCGATCCGCCGGGAGAAGGGCATCGAGTGGATGCTGACCCGGCATGAGGAGGAGGCTGCGTTCGCGGCAGCCGGGGAAGCGGCGCTGACGGGCGAGCTCGCGGTGTGCGCAGGCAGCTGCGGCCCCGGCAACATGCACCTCATCAACGGGCTCTACGACGCGCACCGCAGCCGGGTCCCCGTGCTCGCAATCGCCTCGCACATCCCGAGCGACGAGATCGGCAGCCAGTACTTCCAGGAAACCCGGCCCACCGAACTGTTCCGCGACTGCAGCGTCTTCTGCGAAATGGTCCTCAGCGCCGACCAGATGCCGCGGCTGCTGGAAATCGCCATGCGGACCGCCATCGAAAAGCGGGGCGTCGCCGTCCTCGTGATGGCCGGCGACACCGCGCTGGAAGACGCCGTCGACGAGCGCGTCTTCACGGTCCGCCGCACCGACCCGGTCACCGTGCCCTCCCCGGCAGAACTGCAGGAGGCCGCCGCCACGCTGAACGGCTGCGAGAAGGTCACCATCCTGGCGGGCGCCGGCGTCGAGGGGGCACGCGAGGAGGTCCTCGCCCTCGCCGACGCGCTCGGCGCGCCGATTGTGCATGCCCTCCGCGGCAAGGAATTCATCGAACACGACAACCCCTTCGACGTCGGCATGACCGGGCTCTTGGGCTTTGCGTCCGGCTACCGGGCGATGGAGGACTGCGACGCGCTGCTGATGCTCGGCACCGACTTCCCGTACCAGCAGTTCTACCCGAAGCACGCGAAGATCCTGCAGGTCGACATCCGGGGAGAGCAGCTCGGCCGCCGCGTGCCGCTCACCCAGGGCCTGGTCGGCGGGGTGCGCGAGACGGCGGAGGCGCTGCTGCCGCTGCTCGAGCGCAAGTCCAACCGCACCCACCTCGAGAAGTCGCTGGACCACTACCGCCGCACCCGGAAGCAGCTCGACGACCTGGAGAAGCAGGGCCCGGGCGCCATCCACCCGCAGCACCTGGCCCACCTGATCGACGAACTCGCCGACGACGACGCGGTCTTCCTGCCCGACGTCGGCACCCCGGTCATCTGGGCGTGCCGGCACCTGCACATCGGCGCACGACGGCGGCTGATCGGCTCCTTCTGGCACGGCACCATGGCAGCGGCCACCCCGCTCGGCCTGGGCGCCCAGGCAGTGGACCGGAACCGGCAGGTAGTAATCCTGGCCG
>NZ_JAJFZS010000017.1:0-15409 GCF_020731535.1 Arthrobacter sp. zg-Y40 | reverse complement strand
AACGCCACCCGCTGGACCGGCCTCGTCCAGGACCCGGACACCGGGGAAATCCTCGGCGTGGGCAGGCGGCGGAAAGTCCCTGCCGGACTGGCCCGCTGGCTGCGCGCCCGGGACGGGACATGCCGGTTCCCCGGCTGCCGGGTCAGCACTGCGGTCTCGGAAATTGACCACACCACGGACTGGGCCGACGGAGGTCCCACCGACCACGGCAACCTCGCCCACCTGTGCCGGCGACACCACCGGTTCAAGACGCTGGGTTTCTGGAAGGCCCGGCAACCGGAACCGGGCGTCATGGAGTGGACTTCGCCCACGGGGAGGGTTTACCGAACCGAGCCGTTTTTGGAACTGGCACCGCCGTGCCCTGTCCCGGAGCCCGCATGGGAAGCGGCCCCGCCATTCTGAACAGGAGGCTGTTCCGCGGAGGCCGGTCCAACGCTTCACCAACGGTCCGGCCCTGGAACTCATCGGCCCCACCCGGTGACCGATGCCCCTGCACCGCCCGTTCAACATCACACGATAAAAGCGAAAAACCCCTTTCGAACCCCCGGCACCGCTGGAAAAATGGAATAGAAGCATCTTCCAACCCCCGTACCCGAGCGTGCTCCCGCGCGCTTCCCCGATACAGGAAAGGAACTATGCGCAGGGTCGTACCCTCTCTGATCATCGCTGGACTGCTTGTTGGCGGAGGGGTGGTGTCCTGCGGGACGCCGGCAGAATCCCCCGCCCCCGAAGCATCGGCCAGCGTCTCCGCTTCCCCCAGCACCTCCGCCTCCGCAGAAGTCACCGTACCGGCGGACCAGATGGACAAGCTGGTCCCCTCAGACGCCCGGACCATCACCGATCCGGCAGATCCGCAGGCCACCCTGGTCCTCTTCACCGATTACCAGTGCCCCTACTGCGCCATGATGGACCCCTTGATCCAGCAGGCCAAGGCCGACTACGGCGACCAGGTGCGCATCGTTATCCGGAACTACCCACTGCCAAAGCACCAGAACGCGGAGCCGTCCGCCCGAGCCGTGGAAGCCGCTGCTGAGCAGGGCAAGCTGGAGGAAATGGCGGCAAAGGTCTTCGAGCATCAGGAGGACTGGAAGACCGAATCCGATGTGGACGGAATCTTCGCCTCCTACGCCGAGGAGTTGGGGCTGAACATGGATCAGTTCAACGCTGACTACTCTTCCGATGCCATCAAGGACCGCGTCGCCCGGGATCTGCAGGACGCCCAGGATCTCCAGGTGAAGGGCACTCCCACGCTGTACCTCGACGGGCAGGCCGTCCAGCTGGAGTCCGGCGCTTACAGCGAGATTTCCGAACCACTCGACAACGCACTGGCAAAGTAGCGCCTCAACTCAGGCCGGCACGTCTCGACGACGCCGGCAGCCAAACCCTAGCGACCGGCGGTTTCGGAACCGCCGGTCGCTACCTTCAACAGGCACCTTTAACAGGAACCCATAACAGGCACCACAAAGGCCCACTAACCCGCGGCACCCCCAGGCACTGCCAACAGCTGCCACACCCGTACCACGACGGCGGCGCACCGCGTCATAATGTGATCGAAAGCATACTGAATATCAGGGCCCCTAATAACATGTTTTGGCGCCACCATGGGGTAAAACAGTCTAATGACTATCGAAGCCGGGCCTGCCCGATCCGCCTGGCGCCGCCTTTTCGGCGTGCCGCTGCTGGTTGCAGCAGCTTTCACCGTATTCATGCTGGTGACCGCCGTCGTCGCCGATCTCCCCGTCCGTGACCCGGAAGGATTCCTCGGACCGAGCTACGTGCGGCTGCCGCTGATGGTGATCCTGATGATCGCCGCAGACGTGGTTCCCCGGGTCTTCGCACGACGCCGGGACCTGGGCGGCGTAGGCGCCGCCGCCTCCCATGTGCTGCGCACGCGCTGGGCGGGACCGCGGCTGGCTGTGGCCGTGGCTGGACTGGCCACCTTCTACCTGGCTTACATGTCCTACCGGAATATGAAGAGCTTCCTGCCGTTCCTGCGGGACGGGCTGACCGATTCGATGCTGGAGGCTTCGGACAAGTGGTTCGCCGGCGGGCATTACCCGGCCGATGTGCTTCAGGACGTCCTGGGCACCGGTTCCAGCGCGGACCTGCTCTCCGGCGTTTACATGCTCTTTATGGTGTTTGTGCCGATCTCCCTGGCCGCTTCACTGGTGTGGTCCGACAACCTGCAGCGCGGCGCCTGGTACGCCACAGCGCTGTCCTTCAACTGGATCCTGGGCACGGTCAGCTACTACGCTCTGCCCTCACTGGGGCCGGTCTACGCCGATGCGACCCCGTTCTATGACCTGCCCGAAACCACGGTCTCCACCCTGCAGGACACCCTGTACGAGAACCGCGCCGAAGTGCTGACGGATCCGTTCGCCACCGAAAACGTGCACGGCATCGCTGCCTTCGCGTCCCTGCACGTATCCATCATCTTCACCGCCGCTTTGGTGGCCCAGCTGACCCGGCTGCCCAAGCCGGTCCGCTGGATCATGTGGATCTACGTGGCACTGACCACCCTGGCCACGGTGTACTTCGGCTGGCACTACGTCCTGGATGTCTTCGCCGGCTTCGCGCTGGGCGCGGTGTCCGTCTGGCTGTCGTCCAAGGCCGTGAAAACCGGCCGGAAGCACTTCGCTTCCCCTGCCGCGGACGGCGCATCGCCCGCCGTCGAGCCTGACGCCGAGCCGGAACTCGTTCCCTCCGTCTAGGACCCGGCGACGCCGGCGTCAGACCGGTCCAAACGCCGCCACCGCGTTTTGCCCGCCGAACCCGAACGCATTGGTCACGGCAAAGCGCACCGGGGTTTCGCGCGCCGTACCCGGGACATAGTCCAGGTCGCACTCCGGATCCGGAGTGCTGTAGTTGATGGTGGGCGGAATGACGCCGTCCCGGATGGCCATCGCGCACAGCAGGGACCCCAGGGTGCCGGCCGCCCCGATCAGGTGCCCGGTCATGGACTTGGGCGCGGTCACCGCCAACGACGGCGCGTGCTCGCCGAACGCGGTATGCAGGGCCAGGGTTTCGGTCCGGTCATTGGCGAGGGTGGATGTGCCGTGTGCCGAGACCAGGTCCACGTCCTCGGGATTCAGCCGGGCCCGGCTAAGGGTCTGCGTGATGGCCGCGGCAGCGTACCGGCCGCTGGGATCCGGAGCCACAATGTGGAAGGCGTCGCTGGTCATCGCCCCGCCCAGTACCTCCGCATACACCTCTGCTCCTCGGGCCCGGGCATGGCTGAGCAGCTCCAGCACACACACCACGGACCCTTCGCCGAACACAAACCCGTCCCGGCCGGCGTCGAACGGGCGGCTGGCCTCCTGCGGTGAGTCATTGTTCCGGGACAGTCCGCGCATGGCGGACAGCCCGGCAAACATCACCGAGGTGATGGCGGCATCCGTGCCGCCGGCCACCACCACGTCCGCCTCCCCGGCCAGCAGGGTGCGGCGGGCCTCCAGCAGGGCCGCGGTACCGCTGGCGCACGCCAGGGCACTGGCGTTCACAGGACCATGGACGGCCAGGTCAATCGCCACCTCGCAGGCGGGCATGTTGGTCAGCGACGAGGCCACAAAGCTGGGGCTGATGGGCCGCAGCCCGTCCCGGTGCAGGGTTTCGGTGGCGTCCTGCACCTCCGGATAGCCGGAGACAGCACTGTTGAGGATCACCGCCGCCTCGGTGCCCTCCAACGTGCCGCCAAGCCCGGCATCGGCCACCGCTTCCCGTGCCGCCGCCACCGCCAGGTGCGAGGCCCGGGAGGAGCGCCGCAGCCGTTTGACCGGCAGGATCTGTCCGGGATCGAAATTCTTCACCTCCCCGGCAATCCGCGTGGGAAAGTCCGAGGCATCAAACGCGGTGATCTTGTCGATCCCGCTGCGCCCGGCCAGGAGCCCGGACCAGGTGTCGGGCCAGGTGTTCCCGAGCGGAGTCAGCGCCCCCATCCCGGTAATGACAACCCGCTCAACCATCCGTCGGCGCCTTCTGGGCCGCACCCGCCGCACCCGGCACAGCCGCGCCCGCCGCCCCCGCGCCCGCTGCACCCGGCACATCCATCCGGCCGTCCAGCCAGTCCTGGGCGGCGGCGTCGGACACTTTGTAGTGCATCTTTTTGCCGGTGGCGGTCATCGGCAGTTCCTCGACAAAACGGTAGCCTCGCGGCCGCTTGAAGTCCGCCAGCCCCGGATGCTCCCGGCAGAAAGTGTCCAGTCCGGAGGCATCCACTCCATCGTCCCGGCGAATCACGTAGGCAACCACACGCTGTCCCCACTGGTCATCGGGCACCCCCACCACCACCGAATCCAGCACCCCGGGATGGTCCGCGAGCGCCGCCTCCACCTGCACCGGATGCACGTTTTCCCCGCCGGAAATGATCATGTCATCGGTCCGGCCCATGATGGTCACATACCCTTCGGCGTCCCAGGTGGCCATGTCCCCCGGATACAGCCACCCGTCGTGGAACTTCTCCTCCTCCACATCCGGCAGGTTCGCGTAGCTGAATCCCGATTTCGGCGAGCGCATAATCACCTCGCCGATCTCGCTCCCGTCCCGGGCCGCCAGCTCATCCGGACGGGCACGGCGGCCTTCGAACACGCGGACGACGGCGACGTCGTCGTCCGTGCAGGAGCGTCCGGCGCTGCCCGCGTGGGCCGGGAGGTCCTCCGGCCGCAGGAAGGTGTTCCAGAACCCCTCAGTGGTCCCGTAGCCGTTGAAAATCCGCGGAGTCAGCAGCTCCTGGTACCGGATGGCGGCCGCCCGGTCCAGCGGCGCCCCCATGGTCACGATGCCGTGCAGCGTCTCCAGGTTCCGCGGGTTCTTCTCCTGCTCGGCGGCGATCATTTCCAGGGTGGTGGGCGCCCCGATCAGGTAGGTCAGGCCCTGCTCCCCCACCCAGTCCAGCACCGTGGCCGGATTGAAGTTGCGCAGCGGCACCACCGAGCCGCCAATGTAGAACACCGGGTTGGGCCCGCCGGAGTGCAGCCCGCCGCGGTGGAACCAGGGGGTCATGTTCAGGGTGCGGTCCGCCGGGGTGAGCGGAAAGTGCATAATCACGTCGTGCGCGCTCATCAGCTCCGCAATGGAGGGAAGCGGCACCCCCTTGGGCATCCCGGTGGTGCCCGAAGTGTAGAACCGGGTGCTCTCCTCGAAGGTGGACAGCTCCCCGGCCAGGTCCGGCAGGGTTCCGGAGGCACCGTCCACGGCGGCGTCGAAATCCTGCCCCAGCTGCCCGGACCCCATCCCCCAGTGCGCTGCCTCGTCACCGCTGGCCACCAGCACCACCGGCGATACTTCTGCCAGCTCCAGCGCGCGGGCTGCACCGTCCACGTGCTCGGCGTCCACCACAAACACTGCCGGATCGCTGTCCCGCAGGATGTGCGCGGTTTCCGCGGGCGCCAGCCGGTAATTCACCGGCACGCTCACCGCACCCAGCCGCTGCGTGGCCAGGTACAGCAGGGCAAACTCCACACCGTTGTAGAGCTGGTACAGCACCCGGTCCCCGCGCCCGACGCCGCGTTCCGCCAGTGCGCGTGCCACCTGGTCCACGGCCACCCCCAACTGGGCGTAGGTCCATTCCCGGCCCGACGGCGGATCGGCAAGCGCCACATTGTCGGCATACCGCGACACATTGCGCGAGAAGCCGGACGCGTAGGTGAGGCTGTGTTCGAAGTAGTCCCGGTAGCGGCTGGAATCGTAACTCACTGTGCGTCCTTTCAGTAACGCTCAATCCGGTCCGGAGAAGGGGCGGTTACCGCTTGCGGTCCCGGGTGGGTTTCTCCGGCAGGGTGACCGGCGGGCCGGAGGCCTCGGAGTGGAAGGGCGGGGCAATCACGGACAGGCCGCCGTCCACGGCCAGCACCTGCCCGGTGATGTACCCGGCGCCGGGCGAGAGCAGGAATTCAACGGTGGCGGCCATTTCATCCACGGTGCCGGGCCGGCGCTGGGGTATGCGGGACAGGACGCTCTCCATGGGGGCCATCCCCTCCATCGAGTAGAAGTAGTCCAGCGAGTCCGACTCGATCAGCCCGCCGTTCACCGCGTTGACGTTGATGCCGTAGGGGGCAAACTCCACGGCCATGAACCGTACAAAGGACTCCACGGCAGCCTTGTAGGAGCCCAGCGCAGCATAGGTGGGGAAGGCACGGATGCTGCCGTAACTGGTCAGCGCCACTATGCGGCCGCCGTCGTCCATCAGCTTCACCGCTTCCTGCGCGCCGAGGACAAAGGGCCGCACGTTCACCGCATAGGCCCGGTCCAGATGGTGGGGTTTCAGGTCCACCACGTTCTTGAACGCGGCGGCAGCAGCATTGTTGATGAAGTAGTCCAGCCGGCCGTATTCATCCGCGGCGGCGTCGAAGAGCCGGACAATGTCTTCGGGGTTCTCCACGTCGGCCTGCACCGCAATGCCGCCGCCGCCCAGCTCCTGCAGCCGGGACACCGTGTCCTTGGCCATTTCGGCGTTCTGCCGGTAGCCGACCACCACGTGGGTTCCGTGCTCCGCGAGCCGCTCCGCCACCCGCCGCCCGATTCCGCGGGAAGCACCGGTGATCAGCGCAATCTTTGCCTCGCCTTGTTCCACGTGGATGCCTCCTGCGCCGGTCCGTGCATCACACCTTGTCACCGGACGCCGCCGGGAAACAAGACCCGGCGCGCTGCAGGCTGCGGGAAAACAGCTAGGAACGCAGGTAAGCCAGCGTTGCGAGCACCCTCCGGTGGCCGCTGTCCGACGGCGAGAGACCCAATTTCGTGAAGATGTTGCCGATGTGTTTGCTCACCGCGGTTTCGGACACCGTGATGGCGGACGCAATGGCTGTGTTGCCCAGGCCTTCTGCCACCAGGCCCAGCACCTCGAACTCCCGGGGCGTCAGTGAACGGATGGGGTCCTCGGTGCCGCGGCGGCTGAACAGCTGGGCAATCACCTCGGGATCCATCACGGTGCCGCCGCCCAGCACGCGGCGCAGCCCGTCCACGAACTCCCCCACGTTGCCCACGCGTTCCTTCAGCAGGTATCCCACTCCCTGCGCTCCCGAGCCCAGCAGCCGGCTGGCGTACCGGTCCTCCACATAGGCGGAGAGCACCAGGACGGGGAAATCGGGTACCTGGGCGCGCAGTTCCAGGGCGGCCTTGAGTCCTTCGTTGGTGAAAGTGGGCGGCATCCGGACATCCAGGATGGCGCCGTCCGCGCTGCCGGGCTCAAAGGCGGACAGCAGGTCATCGGCGTTGTCCCAGGCACCGGCCACCTCGAAGCCTTCGCTCTGCAGCAGCAGCTGCATTCCGGCCCGCAGCAGGGCGTCGTCCTCGGCAATCAGAAGGCGCATGGCAGTTCCACCCTTATGTGTGTTGGTCCGCCGGGCGGACTCGTGAGGATCAGTTTTCCGCCGAAGGCCGCAGCGCGGCGGGCAATTCCGGCCAGCCCGGTGCCGGAGCCGTCGTCTTTTCCGCCGCCGTGGCCGGTGCCCGACCCGTCGAGGGGGCCCACCGACGCACCTCCGCGGCCGTCGTCGTCCACCTGCACCACCAGCATGTCCTCCCGGCCGGAGGTTTCGGTGCGCAGCACCACGTCAATCCGTGAGGCATTGGAATGCTTGGCCGCGTTGGTGAGGGCTTCGGCGAGGACAAAGTACGCGGCCGACTCCACCGCTGCCGGCGCCCGCTGCAGTCCGCTGACGTTCAGCGAACAGGGGATGGGCGAGCGGCTGGTCAGCGCCGAGGCGGCCCCGCCCAGGCCGAGCTCGTCCAGGACGGGCGGATAAATGTCGTGCACCGCAGCCCGCAGCCCGGCCAGGGCCTCGGACGCGGCGTCCTGTGCCCGGCCCAGGAACGGCACGGCGGCGGCCGGGTCGGTCTCGGCGGCACGCTGCGCCAGCCCGAGCATCATCACGACGCCGACCAGCCGGTTCTGCGCGCCGTCGTGCAGTTCCCGTTCGATGCGGCGCAGCTCGGCGCCGTGTGCGGCGAGCGCGCTGGCACGGGCCGCGGAGAGGTCGGAGATCCGGCGGGCCAGGTCGGCATACCGGCGGGGCGACAGGATGCCCAGGGTGGCGCCGCTCAGGCGCCGGGCCATCCACGGCAGCAGGATCCACCCGGCAACCATATAGATGCCGCCCAGCAGAACCATCAGGACGGCGCCGCTCCAGCTGGTAACGGTCACGGTGAGTTCCAGCGGAGTTTCCGGCGGGAACAGGAACCAGAACGGCGCGGTCAGCACATAGAACAGGCCGCCCAGCGGCAGTGCCAGGGCCAGCAGCGCCGCCAGCACCGCAAAAGCGCAGTGGAACAGCAGCCAGGACACATCCCGTTTCGTTTCCGGAGCGCTGACCATGGCTGCCAGTTCGCCGAAGGTGTGTTTACCGGCCAGGCGGCGCCGGTCGAAGGGAATCACGGCGGACGTAAAGCCCGCTGCCCGTGCCTGGGCCCGGGCAGCCAGGCCATCCACGGCACCCAGCAGGCGCGGCACGGCATACAGGCCCACCCCCAGGGGCAGGAAGGGCAACAGCGCCAGACCTGCCGTCGCAACGGCCAGGGACGCCGCCCAGTAACCGCCTTCGCGCAGCACAAACGCGGCATCCCGGAAGCGGGAGCGGAGGCCGGCGCGGATAGTCACCTGCTTGATTATGCCGGAGGAGCACGGCCGTGTCGGTATAGCCAGCTATACCCCAAACCGGCCGGTTGGCTGTATCGGAACGGGGTTTGCACATCCGTAGCGTCGAAGACAGCAGATTGACCCGCCCGAATCGAAGGATGCTTCCCATGTTTACCGATGCCACTGAATTCTCAGCCCCCGCGGCCCTGCAGCTGCAGGGCGTGTCCAAGAGCTACGGGTCCGGCCCCTCCGCCGTGCCGGCCCTGCGCAACGTTTCCCTGGCTGTTCCGCAGGGCAGCTTCACCGCGATCATGGGCCCCTCCGGCTCGGGCAAATCCACCCTGCTGCAGGCTGCTGCCGGGTTGGACGCCCCGGATCACGGCCGGGTGCTGCTGGGCGACACGGAAATCTCCGCCCTGCGCGGCAAGGCCCTGACCCGGTTCCGCCGGGACCACGTCGGTTTTGTTTTCCAGTCCTACAACCTGCTGCCCCAGCTCACCGTGGCCCGCAACGTCACCCTTCCGCTGCTGCTCGCCGGACGCGCCCCGGACACCGCCTGGCTCAACCATGTGCTGGACGCCGTGGGGCTTAGCGGTTTCGGCGAGCGCAAACCGCAGGAGCTCTCAGGCGGCCAGCAGCAGCGGGCAGCCATCGCCCGGGCCCTAATCACCCGCCCGGCGGCCGTCTTCGCGGACGAACCCACCGGAGCCCTGGATTCTGCGACCGCCCGGCAGGTCCTGGACCTGCTGCGGCACACCGTGTCGGAACTGGGACAGACCGTGGTGATGGTGACCCACGACCCCATGGCCGCCGTCTCCGCAGACACCGTCATTTTCCTGGCGGACGGACAGCTGGACGGCAGCTTGTCCGGCGCCACCGTCCATGAAGTCACCGAGCACGTCGCCTACCTGGGAGAGCGCTGATATGTGGTCATTTGCCAAAGAATCGATCCGCCACCACCGCGGCGGCTTTGCCGGCGTGTTTGTCGCCGTGTTCCTGTGCGCGGCGCTGATCACCGCCATGGGCGTCCTGATTGAGTCCGGCCTGCGCGGCGGCACCGCCGCCGACAAGCTGCGCGGCGCCGACGTCGTAGTGGGCGCCCCGCAGTCACTGCCCGTCGTGGAAGACATGGATGCTCCGCTCTCGGAGCGGGTCCTCCTTCCCGAAAACGCAGCGTCCCGCATCGCCGACGTGCCGGGGGTGGAGCAGGCCGTAGGCACCGTCACCGTTCCCCTGGCCGACGACGCCGGCAGGAGCCTTTCCGCCTCGGCCTGGGACTCCGCCGTGTTGGCCCCGTACACGCTAACCTCCGGGGAAGAACCCCGGACCGTCAACGAGGTGGTGGTGGACGGATCCTTCGGAGTATCCCCCGGTGACCGGTTGGCCCTCTCCCACGGCGGCGAGCCGTCCGAGTACACCGTGTCCGGCATCGCGGAAGCGGAAAAACCCGGCGGCGCCCCCGCGGTGTTCCTCAGCTCCGCCGGCGCTGCCGCGCTCTGGCCGCACGGCGATACGTACGCCACTGTCGGCGTGATTGCCGACGAATCCGTGGCCCCGAAGGAACTGGCCGCGGACATCGAAGCCGGCGTGGACGGCGTCGTCACCTACACCGGCGACCGCCGCGGTGACGTGGAGGACCTGGACGGCTCCGCTGCCCGCTCCACGCTGCTGCTGCTCAGCGGCTCCCTGGCCGGTGTGGCCCTGATGACCGCCGTGTTCGTGACCGCCGGAACCCTGTCCCTGTCCATCCTGGCCCGCCGCCGGGAGTTCGCCATGCTGCGGGCCGTCGGTGCCGGCAGCGGGCAGACCCTGGGCATGATCATCCGCGAAGTCCTGCTGGTGTCCGGTGCCGCTGCCGTCCTGGGTGCAGCGCCGGGCTTCGGGCTGGCGTACTTCCTGGGCGCGCAGTTCACTGCCGGAGGGGTCATCCCGGAGGACTTCGCTCTGGCCTATGGTCCGCTGCCGGCACTGGCCGCGGTGGCCCTCAGCGTCGCAGCCGCAGTTGGAGCGTCGCTGGTTTCGGCCCGCGGAACTGTCCGCATGTCACCCACCACCGCCCTGCGCGAGTCGGTCACCGAAGCCGCAGGGCTGGGCCGGGGCCGCAAGATGAGCGGCCTGGTCCTGCTGGCGGCCGGATTTGTTGCGGCAATACTTCCCCTGGCCATTCCGGGCACCGGCGGCCTGGCCATCGCCGCCTCGAGCGTGCTGCTGCTGATCATCGGCGCGGGCATGCTGGGACCCTGGATTGTGGCCGGCGTACTGCGGTTGGTGAAGCCCCTGCTGGGCCGCAATCCCTCCGCGTCCCTCTCCCTGGCCGAAGCCAACGCCTCCGCCTTCCCCCGGCGGCTGGCCGGCGGCATCATTCCCCTGGCCCTGGCCATCGCGCTGGGCTCGGTGCAGCTGTTTATGCCCACCACGGTGGAAACCGAGGCCGAACGGCAGTCCCGCGACGGCATGGTGGCCGACTACATGGTCACCGCACCCGGCTCCGGGATCTCCGCCGACCTGGCCGAGGAGGTCTCCAGCCTGCCGGCAGTGGACACCGCCACACCGGTGGCCCATTCGGCGGTGCTGGCCGATCTGCGGTTCCTCGGCACCGAGGACGGCCTGGAGTCCTACGGCATCCAGGGCGTGGATCCCCGGAACCTGGACTCCACCCTGGACCTGGGCGTGGGCGATGGCGGGCTGGACGGACTGTCCGAACCGGAAACGGTGGCGCTAAGCGTGGACCTGGCCCGGGAATCCGGTGTCGGAGTGGGTGACCAGTTCGCCTTCCACTACGGCGACGGAACCGAAACGTCCGCCGTCGTCGTCGCCACCTACTCCCGGGGACTGGGATTCGGTGACGTGACGGTAGCCAATGACACCCTGCTGCAGCACACCACTGCGGGCCTGAACGACTACCTGCTGGTGAGCGCTGCACCGGGCACCAACGGCACCGCCATGGCGGACCAGCTGGAAGACCTCGGCCTGACCGTGGTGGACCGGGAGTCCGCCGGCGCTGCGGGTGCGGCGGACCGCAAAGCCCAGTCCTGGGTGAACATTGTGGCCATGCTGGTCCTGCTCGGCTACGTGGGCCTGTCCGTGGTGAACTCGCTGGTGATGGCCACCGCCCGGCGCCGGCCGGAACTGATGCTGCTGCGCTCCCTCGGTGCATCGGACCGCCAGCTGCGCCGGATGACCGGCGCGGAGTCGCTGCTGCTGGTTGTCGCCGCCGTCGTCCTCGGCACCGTCCTGGCCATACCGCCGCTGATGGGCATCGCTGTGAACGTGTCCGGGCTGCCGATGCCCACCATCCAGCCGCTTGTGTACCTGGCTATTGCCGGCGCTGCGGCGGCCATCGGGTTCGGGTCAGTAGCCGTGGCCACCCGCGCGGCCCTGCGGCCGGAGGCTCGGGTCTAGGTTCAGGAGGCGCGGGTTCCGGCCGGGGCAGCCTTCGTCGCCCCTTAGACACCTCGCTCGTCCCTCGCTCGGCGATGCGGGGCTACACGAAGGCCGCACCGCCCGGAGCCTAGGTCAGCAGACAAAGAAACACCCCGGTCCGAGGACCGGGGTGTTTCTTTTTGGCGGAGGATGGGGGATTTGAACCCCCGAGGGCGTTAACCCAACACGCGTTCCAGGCGTGCGCCATAGGCCGCTAGGCGAATCCTCCAGGCTTGCTCCGTAAGAAGCAGATATAAGACTACCCGACGCAGGGCCAAACCAACGAATCGGCTCCAGGACGGGCACTTGCTGCCCCTTCCCGGCGCTTCCTACTGTGGCTCGGCATGCCGGCGCCCGTAGAAGCGGAGCAGGAAGTTGAGGGCGATAATCGCAAGCCAGGACAGGGCGCCGGCCCGGGGCCCCCAAATGAGCGTGATTGGAATGGAGGCAAAAAACACCACGGGCGTGACCGGCGCGCGGACCGTCGCGAAGGCAGGGAGCCGGGGATCGACGTCGTCGGCAAACAGCCCCATGTACCGGCAGTAGACCCACAGCCCGGTGTTGGCGGTGCCGATCAGGCCGAGCGCCGCCGCATAGATCACGACGCCGAGGGCCTGGTCGCCGTAGAAGGAGAGCATATCGGTGGCGTACCCGATCAGGCCGACAAAGAGCAGCAGCACCAGGTTCAGCTGCTGCAGTCGGCCGGTGAAGCCTGTCAGCAGCCGGAACAGCCGGTGGTGGCTCAGCCAGTAGGCGGCGGTGACCGCAAAGGACAGGGCATACGCACCGAATTCGGGGAACTGCTCGACGACGGCGGCGCCCAGCTGGTCCGGCGGCACCTGCGGGACCTTGATGTCCACGGCAAGCAGGGTCATGGCGATGGCGAAGACCGCATCACTGAAGAACGTGGTGCGCTCGAGGTCGGGCCCGGAGTTGACCCGGCGGTAGGGTTTGTTGATGTCCGGCACGTCACCATTGTTGCCCTGCTGCGGGGCCGCCGGTGAGGGGGCAGGGGATAAACGGCAGGGCCGTCAAACAGATAGAGCCGTTAAACAGATAAGGACCCGCACGTCCTTGTGCGGATCCTTATCTTGAACGTATGTCCGGCGGTGACCTACTCTCCCACACCCTCCCGGATGCAGTACCATCGGCGCTGTGGGTCTTAGCTTCCGGGTTCGGAATGGGACCGGGCGTTTCCCCCACGCTATGACCGCCGTAACCCTTGCCCCGGCTGCTTTCGCGGCGGGAAAACCATGGTTACAGGCTGCCCTTACGGGTTTTGCTGCTCCTATAGTCTACCGCGTCTCCGGCGCGGTTTTGACCACCCAGTGTTTGGGGAACCGCCTGTTGGGCTACTACCCACACCGCGTCTTGGCACAGCGGTCCGTCAGCCCGCGGCGTCGTCGTACTCCTTGCGGTGGGCGGAAACCTCACCCATGTTCTCCTGGGCCCAGTACCGCAGGCCCTGAACCACGTCATAGAGTGATCGGCCCAGATCCGTCAGCTCGTAGGTGACGGTCACCGGAACGGTCGGCGCAACGGTGCGGGTCAGCATCCCGTCACGCTCCAGTGCGCGCAGTGTCTGGGTGAGCATCTTCTGACTGACCCCGCCCAGCAGCCGGGACAGTGCCGAATAGCGCATGGTGATGCCGGCGGCCGGGTCGCTGGAGTTGCCGGCGACGGCGGCGGTGGCGGTGGTGCCTGCGGCGTCGCCGGTGGCGGTGGTGCCTGCGGCGTCGCCGGTGGCGGTGGTGCCTGCGGCGTCGCCGGCGAGGGCGCAGAGGACCAGCACCACCCACTTATTCGATATCCGGTCCAGAAGCTGGCGGCTGGGGCACACCGCCAGGAACGCGTTATAGCTGGCTTGGGCGTCTGCCTGTTCTACGGACTTAGGTGGAATCACGGTGTCCCCTCTATCGGATGGTGGGCTACGCACTACAAAGTGCCTACTTCCCAGAAGGAAGCAACTCTCTAATACTGGTGCAGGAAGTGCTTCAGCACCACCCTTTACCGAAAGGCAACATCATGGATGCATCCACCTCACCGGCCACACTCCTGCCCGGCGGAACATGGACATTGGGAGACCGAACCGTTTCACGGTTCGGCTACGGCGTCATGCAGCTGGCCGGCCCCGGGGTTATGGGCCCGCCGTCCGACCATGCCGGAGCCATGGCCGTCCTGCGGGAGGCCGTAGACCAGGGCATTACCCATATCGACACCAGTGACGCCTACGGGCCGCACATAACGAACCAGTTGATCCGCGAAGCGCTCTACCCCTATCCGGAGACCTTGTTCATCGCCACCAAGGTGGGGGCCGAGCGTGATGCGCAAGGAGGTTGGCCCACCAAACGGCAACCGTCAGATCTGCGTGATCAGGTTCATGAGAACCTGCGGACCCTCGGAGTGGAGCGCCTGGATCTCGTCAATCTGCGCATGGGCGATGCCGGCAGCCCCCGCCCCGGATCCCTGGCCGAGCCGCTCCACGCCCTGGTGGAGCTCCAGCAGGAGGGGCTGATCGGCGAACTCGGACTCAGCAACGTTACGGATGCGCAGGTTGCCGAGGCGCAGGGCATTGCCCGGATTGTCTGCGTGCAGAATATGTACAACGTCGCCTACCGGCAGGACGACGCCCTCATCAGCCGGCTCGCCGACGAACGGATAGCCTACGTTCCATTCTTCCCGCTGGGAGGCTTTACGCCGCTGCAGTCCGCAGCCCTTTCCCGGGTGTCCGCAGCAGCAGGCGCTTCACCGCTCTCCGTTGCACTGGCCTGGTTGCTGCAGCGCTCACCGAACATCCTGCTCATTCCCGGAACATCCTCGGCGGCACACCTGCGGGAGAACATTGCCGGAGCAGGGCTGGTGCTCTCCGCGGAAGACGTCAGGGAGCTGGACAGCATCGGCAACTGACACCCGGCGAGGGAGGGGCCAAGCGGCCGTTCCCCCGCCGCTGATGAGCAGCCGGCCAGGACCGCGGGTCCAACTTGTCGGGTTAAACAGGTGAGGCCCGTACCAACACTGGTACGGGCCTCACCCCACAATTTGTCCGGCGGTGACCTACTCTCCCACACCCTCCCGGATGCAGTACCATCGGCGCTGTGGGTCTTAGCTTCCGGGTTCGGAATGGGACCGGGCGTTTCCCCCACGCTATGACCGCCGTAACCCTTCCACCCGCACCACACACCCAAAACAACCAGGCATGCGTGGGGAAAACAATGGTCACGAACATCAAACAGACGTAAGCAAATATTCAAATATAGTGTTCATTCGTTCCACGGGGAACAACCCTGCACGGGTTGTTGTCCGGGAACCACATAGTGGACGCAAGCAGCATGATCACAACACCCTCTACATTGGGAAACCGTTTGAAGTCGTGTTTCCCCAGGTGTTGATGTGGTGTAAGTTATCGGCCTATTA
>NZ_JAJFZS010000016.1:0-54414 GCF_020731535.1 Arthrobacter sp. zg-Y40 | reverse complement strand
GCCGGTTCCCCGGCTGCCGGGTCAGCACTGCGGTCTCGGAAATTGACCACACCACGGACTGGGCCGACGGAGGTCCCACCGACCACGGCAACCTCGCCCACCTGTGCCGGCGACACCACCGGTTCAAAACACTGGGATTCTGGAAGGCCCGGCAACCGGAACCGGGCGTCATGGAGTGGACTTCGCCCACGGGGAGGGTTTACCGAACCGAACCGTTTCTGGAACTGGCGCCACCACGCCCTGTACCAGACCGCTTAGGGGAAACAGTTCCGCCGTTCTGAGCGGAGCACCGTCAGCGAGCGCCGCAGTGGGATGTAATTTGCGAGCCGGCCCGGCTCCCCCCAGCAAAGCTCGCCGCCAAAACCCCAGCCAAAACCCCCGCCAAAGCTCCTAGGCCTGCGGCGGCTGTCCGTTGCTGGCGGTCGTGCCGCCGTCTACGGGAAGGATCGCCCCGGTGATGAAGCGGGCGGCATCGGAGGCCAGGAACAGGATCGCGTCGGCTACTTCATCGGGCTGCCCGATGCGGCCCAGGGCAATCCGTTCCGCGAACTTGGCCTTCTGCTCCTCGTCGTCCTTCTTGTCCTCCACCAGATCGGTCCAGATCAGCCCGGGAGCCACGGCATTCACGCGTACCCCGTCCTTGCCGTGGTCCAGTGCCACTGCGCGGGTGAAGTTGGTGACCCCGCCCTTCGCAGCGTTGTAGGCGCTCATATTCCAGTCCGCGGCCATACCGGAAACGGATGACGTGTTCACAATGCAGCCGCGGCTTTCGATCAGGTGAGGCATGGCCGCCTTGGTGCCGTAGAACACTCCGGAAAGGTCGGTGTCCAGCACCCGGTGCCATTCCTCGACGTCGGTCTCCTCCACCGGCCCTTGGGAGAGCGTACCGGCGTTGTTCACGAGGATGTCCAGGTGCCCGTGCGCGGCGACGGTGTCTTCAACCAGCTTGCGGACATCGTCCCAGTTGCCCGAATCGGCGACGACGGCGGTGGCCCGGCCGCCCGGCAGATCGGCCAGGGTTTCATTGATTTTTTCGGCGACCGTGTCGGTCATGACCACGGTGGCTCCTTCGGCGGCGAACCCGCGGGCCGTAGCCTCGCCAATGCCCGATCCGGCGCCGGTGACGATTACGACCTTGCCCTCAAAACGGTTGTCCATGTGCAAGCCTTCCTCTCAATAAGCAGGTGCCAGCGGTAGTGCCAGTCCTTACGAACCTATCACCGGGCTTTTGGGGCCGTCTCCAGTTCGTCGTCCACATAGACCGGTGCAGCGGCCCGGATGCCCGCGCCCACCATCACCACGGCTGAGCCCAGCAGGATCGCCAACGGCAGGGTCCAACTGCCCGAAACATCGTGCAGCGCGCCAATGGCGAACGGCCCCAAAGCAGCCAGGAGGTACCCCACGGGCTGGATGAAGCCCGAAAGCCGGGCGGTGGTCCGAGGCTCCCGCGAACGGGCAGTGATCAGGGCCAGCGCGGTAGGGAAGGCAAACCCGGCCAGCCCCAGGCACAGCGCCCACAGCCACGGCAGGGTGGCCGGTGCCAGCAGCAGGCCCGAATACCCGGCCAGCATTAGAACGCCCAGGCCCGCAATGTAGAACCGCAGCCGCGAGGAGCGGGCCACCAGCGCCGGCATGATCAGCCCGCCGGGAATGCCGAGTGCTGCGATGATGGCCGCCATCAACCCCGCCTGCCCCTGCTCCAGGCCCGCGTCGCGGTAAATCTGCGCCGCCCAGCCGAATTGCACGTAGGCGTGCATGGACTGCACCCCGAAGAAAATACTCAGCGCGACGGCGGTGCGGGAGGAACGCATCTTCATTCCCCTGCGTTGCCGCTGTTCTCCCGCCACCACGTCGCGGCCGGTTTTAACCGCGACAAGGGTCCACGGGATAAAGGCGACCAGGGCCGCTGCACCCCAGATACCCAGGCTCAGCCGCCAGCCGTTGGGATCCCCTCCGGCCAGCACCCCGCCGAGCAGCAGCGGCAGGGTTGCTCCCAAAGCAAGGGTGGTTCCGTAGATCGAGTTCATCAGGGCCAGCCGCGCCCCTCCGTGGCGCTTGATGAACGCCGGAACCAGGATGTTGCCCACCGCCATGCCGGCGAAAGCCAGCACCGTCAGCAGCAGGAACAGGGCAGCGGAATTCACCAGGGACCGGAGCAGCAGCCCGGCAGCAATGGCGGCCAGAGCAAGGAGGATGGACCCGTTGATGCCTGCTTTGCGGGAAACCGCGACGGCGAGCGCCCCGACTACGGCGAAGGTCAACCCGGGCAGCGCAGTAAGCACTCCCGCTGCGGTGGCACCGATCCCCAGCCCGGCCTGCAGTTCTGCCAGCACCGGCCCCACGGACGAAGCACCGGGCCGCAGGTTCACCGCCACCAGGATGACGGCCAGCGCCGTCAGTAAGACGGGAAGGGAAGGCCGGGTTCCGTGTCCTGCAGGGGTCTTCCTCGTCTGGCTCATTCGAAACTTTCTACCACGCCCTAGGGGCGCGGTGCGGGTTCGTCCGCGGAGATTACGACAAAGGCCGTGGCGGTGTCCGGAGCGATTTCGGTCATTCCGGCGTCGACAATCAGCGGACCGGTTCCGTCGCTACCGGCCAGTGCAGTGAACCGCTCACCCGCAGTGAAGCGGACGCCGGCGGGCTCGCCGGCCTCGTGCCAGGCCAGTTGCTCGGCGAACGGCAGCTGCAGGAACCAGGACAGCAGGGCATGGGCGGCCTGGGCTGAAGCCTTCCCCGTGGACATCTCAAGGTCCGCGTTGAGGACGATCACCGGTGCGGACCGCGGCCAGGGCGCCGGTTCATCGTCGGGCAGCTGTGTGCCCGAGACCTGCAGCTTGGCCAGGTCCTTGGGCATCTGTTCGTAAGTGACCGGTTCAAAGGCAATGGCCTGCGCCCGGCCCACGGTGACAGCGCCCGACGGCGCGGCAGCGGCCAAGCGGGCAAAGGTGGTGGGATTGGCACGGCGCACGGTTTTCGTGAACCGGCCGTAGAGCCAGTTCTCCCAGGCCTCGCTGTCCCCGGTGGCGGCGTACGCGCGAACGCTGGCGACGGCGGCCGCCGCCACGGCGTCACGGTGCGCTGCCGGGTCGGTTTTGTCCACAAGCAGGACAATGGGCTGGACTTTGTCGAACGGCTGCATAACTCCAGTTTTCCATGACCGCCGGCGGGGAGGCGGACAACCGGGTTGCAGCGCTGCATTCCGGGGAAACGGACGGATCTGGGGATACTGGTTCCATGAGCATTGACGACACAGCCCGCACTGAGTGGCTCCGCTTCCGCGAACGGCGCAATGCGTCCCTGGCAGAGGAGCACGGATGGCTCAGCCTGTCCGGTTTTTACTGGCTGCCGGAGCACCCCGCCAAGATCGAGGGCCTGCCCGGGCTCTGGTCCGGGTCCGACGACGGCGCGGTGCTGGCCGCCGCTGCCGCTGACGGCCTGCGGGTGCTGGCCGCCGCTGCCGCTGACGGCCTGCGGGTGCTGGCCTCTGGTGAACCGGCACAGGGCCGGCTGACGGCGTCGTTGGCGGACGAGGAATCACTGAACTGGGTCGGATTCGGGGCCGGAAGCGGCGGGCAGGTTGTGCTGGAACTTGCCCGCAGGGCCGGGCGGTATGCGCTGCGTCCCCGTGACGCTGCCTCGCCCGTGCGGACGTCTTTTGGCGGCGTGCCCGTCTACGAATACGCGCCGGAGTGGGTTCTTTCCGGCCGGTTCGAACCGTACCGCCAGCCCGCGGAAGTGCCCATCCGGACGGCCCATCCGGAAGTTCCGGGGGTGCAGCGTTCCGTGGGCGAGGTTCTCTTGTTCCTGCCAGGGGATGCAGCCGAACACCGGTTGCAGGTCAGCGCCGCCGGTCCGGGCAGTCTTAACCTGACCTTCCACGACACGACCAACGGCAGATCAACGGCCGGGTGGCGCAGCCTGACGTTCCCCGCATCTGCACCCGGGGCTGAAGCCGGAACCGGAACCGGAGCACGAACAGGAACAGGAACAGCGGCGGGAGGCACCGTAGTCCTGGACTTCAACTTCGCCGTGAACTATCCCAGCGCCTTCACTGAATTCGGCACCTGCCCCATGCCCGTCGAAGGCAACCGGATTGGTGCAGCCGTGGAAGCCGGCGAGAAGCGCCCGGACGCCGTCTAACCTGCCTCTGGTGGTTGCAGGGCCCAAAGTGGGCACCACCCCTGCCCCTGTCTCCGCTGCGGCGGTAGCGTTGGCCGCATGAGCGATCGTCAGCCCCAGCGGCACAGCTCCGAGAAGGCCCCCGCCGGCTCTGCTCCGGCGGCGAAACGCGGCGCCGAAAAGGCCACTGCTGCTGACCGCGACGCGGAGAAACAGTGGCAGGTCATGGAACGGGACGGCGGGCTGTTCACCATCTCGCAGATAGCCCAGCGGCTGGGGTTCGGCGGCGGACAGAACGCCATGGCGCGCCAGCTCACCGGCAAGGGCCGGATACTGGCCGTCCAGCGCGGCGGGCATTTCCTGTATCCGGGGTTCCAGTTCGAGCCTGCCGGCGGGCGGGTCATCCCTGCAGTCAAGGATGTCATCCGGATGGGACGCTACGCCGGCTGGCCGGACGAGCAGATTGCCCTGTGGTTTTATACCCCCAACCGGCAGCTGTCCGGCAAACGCCCTGTCGACGTGCGGGAGAACGAGGAACAGCTGCTGAGGGTGGCGGAAGAGAACATCTCAAAGTAGAACCCCGGTGTCAGGCCCGGCGGAAACGCAGTGTGACCAGTTCAAAGGGCCGCAGCCGCAGCACCGGTCCGGCAGCTCCGGAGACCGCCCCGGATACCTCCCCGCCCAGCACATCCGATTCGACCGTACGTTCCAGCAGGTCGGTGGCCTCGACCGCCGTGTATGGGAAGTCAGTGCGCAGCTGGGCCTCCGCCCGGCTGCCGTGCGCTTCGTAGAGCCGCACCACCACGTCCCCGCTGCGGTCCTCGGCCAGTTTCACCGTTTCCACCACCACCGCAGGACTGCTGACCCTGATCAGCGGTGCCAGGTGGGTCCGGGCCGTTCCGGTCACGGTGCGCAGCGGCAGGTTCAGCCTGTAGCCCTCCGCCACGGCGTCAGGAATCCCGGAGGCGGGCCGAAGCGAATACCGGAACCGGTGCAACCCCTGGTCGGTGTCCGGATCCGGAAACAGCGGTGCCCGGAGCAGGGAAACCCGCACCATGGTGCAGGGCCGCCCGTCCACCACCTCGCGGAAAGTGTCATGTCCATAGGTTGAATCGTTGGCCACGGCGACGCCGAAGCCCGGCTCGCCCACATGGATCCACCGGTGCGCCACGGTTTCAAACCGGGCCGCATCCCAGGAGGTGTTGGCATGGGTGGGCCGGAAGATATGGCCGAACTGGATTTCCGACGCCGCCCGGTCGGCATGCACGTCCAGCGGGAAGGCCAGCTTGAGCAGTTTTTGCCGCTCGTGCCAGTCCACCTCCAGGTCCAGGTCCACCGCTGAACCGTCCGGGCTCAGCGACACCCGTTCGGTGATCCGGGTGTGCCCGAAGGAGCGTTCAATCCGCAGCACCCGTCCGCCTGCTTCCGGCACCATGGCCTCGGGCTGCATCAAATCCGTACTGCTGAAGCGGTAGTGCGCGTCCAGGTCCCACGCATCCCATTGGTTGGGAGTGTCGCGGAAGAGCTGGAACAGGTTCCCGGGCCGGCCGGCCGGGAACGCCTCCCGGCCGGAGCCGGACTCGATCAGGGAACTGAACAATCCGTCGGCAGTGACCTGCAGCCGCAGCCTGCCGCTGCTGATGCGCCAGCCGCCGCCGGACGGTTCCCACGTCCCCGTCCCCGGACCCGGCACTGGTCCCGCGCCCGACGCCGGCGTCCCCTCCAGCGGATACGGCCCCGCATTCAACACCGCCGATTCAGTGCCCTCCCCCAGCAGCGCCTGCGCCGCGTTGCCGATCAGCACTTCCAGTTCCGCGGCCACCCGGACATAGTTCCGCTCCGCCTCCTGATGGACCCATGCGATGGAGGTGCCGGGCAGGATGTCGTGGAACTGCTGCAGCAGCACCGTCTGCCAGGCCAGTTCCAGCTCCCGGTGGGGATAGGCGGCACCGGCACGGAGCGTGGCGGCAGCGGACCACAATTCGGCCTCGTGCAGCAGGGCCTCGCTGCGGCGGTTTCCTTTTTTGGTGTTGGCCTGGCTGGTGTAGGTGCCGCGGTGGAACTCCAGGTACAGCTCACCGGACCACACCGGCGGGTCCGCCAGTTCTGCCGCTGCCGCCGCGAAGAACTGTTCGGGAGTAGCGAGCCGGACAGTCGGGGAGCCTTCCAGGGACTGCGTCCGGTGCGCGGCGGCGAGCATTTCCCTGGTGGGTCCGCCGCCGCCGTCACCCCAGCCGAAGGGCACCAGCGAACTGTTGGCGAACCCCTTCTCCGCGAACTGCCGCTGCGCCCGTGCCAGTTCCTGCCCGGACAGCTCAGCGTTGTACGTGTCCACTGGCGGAAAGTGGGTAAACAGCTGCGTGCCGTCGATGCCTTCCCAGCGGAAGGTGGAGTGCGGCATGGTGTTGGTTTCGTTCCAGGAGATCTTCTGGGTCAGGAACCAGCGTGCTCCCGCAGCCCGCGCGATCTGGGGCAGCGCGGCTGAGTAGCCGAAGGAATCCGGCAACCACACCACTTCCGGCTCCACCCCCAGCTGCTCCCGGAAGAACCGTTTCCCGGCCACGAACTGGCGGGCCAGGGATTCCCCGGAGGGCATGTTGGTGTCCGATTCCACCCACATCCCGCCGGTCGGCACAAACCTGCCTTCACGCACCCGTTCCGCCACCCGGGCGAACAGCTCCGGGTAGTGCTCCTGCAGCCAGGCGTACTGCTGGGCGGAGGACGCCGTGAAAACGAACTCCGGTTCGGTGTCCATCAACTCCAGCACGTTGGCGAACGTCCGGGCCACCTTCCGGACGGTTTCGCGCACCGGCCACAGCCAGGCCGAGTCAATGTGGGCGTGCCCGACGGCGTATACCCGGTGCGCACCGGCATAGGCGGGTGAGAACAACACGGGCGCCAACTGCTGCCGCCCGGCCGCAGCAGTACCTGGCACATCCGCAGGGTCCACGGCAGTCACTGCCCGTTCCAGGGCCCGCAGGATCTCATACCGCCGCGGCAGGTCCATGGGCAGTTCGTGCATCAGCCCGTTGAGCGTCCAGAAGTCCCGGACCAAGTTCCACACGCCGGCATCGAACAGGGCAACATTGGCGGACCGGAACACATACAGCGGCGCCTCCCCCGCGGTGTTCCGGTCTCCCAGCGGCGTAGGGGCGAAGGTGAACCCTGCGGCGACATTCGGGTTCGACGCCGCCTCCACGTAAAACTCAAAGGCCTCGCCGGGTGCCTGGGGCAGGGGAACAAACATGTTCCGCGGCTCCACCGCCTTCACAATGCCGCCGTCCGGCGTGTAGACCAGCGCCTCGGCCCCGAATCCGGGACCGCCCCCGGGGAACCCCAGGTCGATCAACAGCTCTGCCCGGTTTCCGTTGCCCGGTTCCCAGCCTTCCGGCACGGTACCGGACACCCGGAACCAGGTAGTCCCCCACGGTGCCCCCCACGGCGAACCGGTGCTGAAGGGCCGGTAGTCCCGGCCCACCGCCAGGGAGAACGGCACCGGTTCCCCCGGCGCCTCCCAGACCGCGAGCGCCGCCGCCTGCCGCTCCCGCCATACCCGGCCCGGCAGACGTTCACGCAGGAAGCGGTTGATTCGGGCCTCGACCAGCTCACGGTTCTCGTGCATGCAGTGCCCCTTGGCTACTCCCGGCAGTGGGTTCGCCCGAGGCTAGTACATCCGGTGCCGTTTGAGCTATGCCCGGGAGGCTGCGGGGCCCCTTACAGGGCGATGGCCGCTTCCATCTCGCGCACGAAGTCTTCGGTCTCGGCGGCGTTGCGGAATCCGTAGGAGACCTCACGCACCGCTTCCTGCCGGGTGGACGGGACCGCGTAATACTTGGTCGCCGCGAAATTGCCGGGCTCTTCCACCGGCTCCACCAGGGGTTTGTGGTTCAGCTGCGCGAACTGGCGCAGGGTCGGGTCAATCCGCCACTGCCCGGTTTCCACCCAGAAATGGTCCCCCATCCCCGAGCTGCCGCTGGCTACCCGGATGCCTTCCATGCCGCTGCGCGCCAGAAGCCAGGCCAGCGTAAACGACGTCGGAGCACCCAGCCCGGAACCGTAGGGAATATGGTCTTCGGCCACAGCGGCTGCCCGTTCGGCGAGGCTGATGGCGTCCTGGAGGCTGAGAGTTTGCATACCTCCATGATCCCAGCCGGAACGGGGGTCCGTTGCCGGGGCGCCGGCCGAGACTCAGGCAGCCCGGCAACCCCGGCAGCGGGTGCAGTCACCCGTGTGCTGTCAGGACGCGGCCCGGCCGGGTTCCGGGCGCCGCATCCGGTCCGTGGCACGGCGCACGGACGGATCACGTTCGGCGTTCTGCAGCAGGCGGTCGAAGTCCGCCAAGCCCACGTCCCCGCACCGGTAGGACAGCCGGGCCTCAGGCCGGCTGCCTGCAGGAGTTGGCTTCCGCCTGCCGGTGAGGGCGATGCGCAGCTGCCCGCCGCCGTCGTCGTTAATCTGCAGCTGCCGTGTTGCCGCCAGCTCCCGCACGCCCCGGGTATCGACGGCGGGTGCGTTGTAGAAGTATTCGCGGACTACACGGGTCAGGGATTCGGCGTCGGTGCGGTCCTGGCGGGGCCAGCGGACCAGCTTGTCGGTGGCTGCCTGCACCGGGTGGAGGATGAAGCCGAACCCGATAAGCACCGTCACCAGGTCCCCGCCGCCCAGGAAGAGGAACAGCATGGCGGCCATGCTCAGTCCGGCGACCGTGCGCAGCGAATGGCTCCGCCGCGGGCTGAGCGGTATGGGGACCAAAACCGGACTGGTCTGTGCGGGCATCATGACCAGCCGCCCTTCAGTCCCGCCAGCGCCTCGGCTTCGTGGGCGAGCCGCGCAGCTTCGTGCAGCTCCCGGTCATATCTGCTTCGGCTGTGGATCAGGGGATCCTGTTCGGCCCCTGCTTCCAGCAGACGCAGCCGGTTCCGGTGGTTCTCCGCAGTCTGGGCCAGCTTCAGCTGGGATTTGGAACTTGTTAGCTTGTGCATCAATTCCTCCACACGGGATTCCTTGGTACGGACAACGTCAAAGTGGTGACGGGCCGTGGCTTCGATGCGCACCGCGAGGTCATACATGCGGCGCGCTGTTTGGGCGAGGCTGACAGCCTGGCCGCCGGCCAGATGCTCCTCGGCTATGACGGCTTCCAGGCTTTTCATGCGGGTTTCATAGGACCGCGTAACGGCACCGTAGTGCCGCACCACCTCCCATGCCGCCCGGGCCTGGTTCCGAAGCACCTCCTGACTCGCCGCCGTGGCGGCAATCGCCGCGTCAAGCCGGTCGCAGGTTTGGGTGTAATTGTCTGCGGGTTGCCCGGTCCCGAACTGCACATGCACTATTCGACGGACCCGCCTCAAGTTTTCGCCCACAGCTGCCTCTCTCATCGCCGGATCGGGAAGAGTTGCCGATACAGGGCGCTGCACAACAGCACTTTTCCCATAATTCTTCCGCTGATTACTTCCGCCGCCAAGGCCCTCACCCCTCCGGAAGCTGCCGGGCCAGCCGGTCCAGGTCCGCGGACGTGTCCTGCACCATCTTCTCGGCGGTCGCTATCAGGCCCTCCAAGTTGTCTTGGCTGGCATCGTCGGACGCATTGCTGGCCGCTGGCAGCAGGTCTGTCTGGATCCGGACATACCTGTCGCCCAGGATCAGCTGCAGGCAATCCCGGGCCAATTGTCCGGGCCCGCTCAACACCATGGCCAGGTCTTTTTCCAGGGCCTGCAGTTCGGGGGTCTGCTGGGTCTGTTCCGCGCCCAGCCGCAGCCCCGCGTTACGGGTCCCGGTGCTGGTCCCGGTGCCCAGGGAGACCAGCAGGACGCCGTCCACAGCCTGCGGCAATACCGAACCCAGCGAATATCCCAGCAGTGCGGGATCATCAGCAGCCAGCCCGCCGTCTGCCAGTTGCCGGGCCGTCCCCTCCGGATCGGTGTAGGGCACCGCCGGGAAGTACCGGGGCAGCGACGCCGTCGCCTGGGCCGCCAGCGCCATGGATGCGTCGCCCAGGACAGAGGGTTCCAGCCCGCCGCCGGCAAAGTACAGGGCTTCGGTGCGGGCGAGGTCGCAGGTGGTCACTGCTACCGGCCGGACCGCCCGGGACAGGGGCTCATCACCAAGTGCCTCCCCCAGATAATGCTGCAGGGGTTCAGCAGCGTAGCGCGGGGCACCGGCATACTGGTCCGCGGTTTGAGGGGAACCGGCCTGCGGATCTCCGGCGTGCGGATCTCCGGGATCCTGGGGGAAAATTTCCTCGGCGCTGTCCAGGTTCAACTGCCGCACCTCGTCGGCGCTGTACGGCGTTCCTCCGTTCCGCGGCGAGACCAGAGCGAGGGCAGCCATGCCGCCGGCCGAGGTGCCCACCACCAAGTCAAAGAGGTCAGCCGTCCGCCGTCCGGTCTGTTCCTCCAGCGCCATCAGCCAGGTGATTGGAATGATGCCGCGGATGCCACCACCGTCAATCGAAAGAATACGAAGCATAAACGGCTCCTGACGGCGGCAGCGGTGGTCCGGTCCCATTAACCCTGCCCGCCCCGGCATAGCCGGTCAATGGAGCGGGCCGTTTCCGGCACCTGCTCTCCGGCACTGCGGGACGGGTGTGGCAGACTGCGGGCATGCAAATCCATCCTGCCCCGCTGCTGGCCGGGTCCTTCCGCGTGCGCCGGGCCTGCCGGGCCGACGTCGGGCCGATCGCGGCGCTATTGGAGGCAGACGCGCTCGGGTCGCCGGAAGCACCGCACCCCGATCTGGACACCTACCGGCGCACCTTCGAAGCCATCGATGCGGACCCCGCCCATTTCCTCGCCGTCGTTGAGGACGGCGCCGGAACCATTGCGGCCACTGCCCAGCTGACTCTGCTCCCGTGCCTGGCGGCCGGAGCCGTAACCCGGCTGCAGGTGGAGGCGGTGCATGTTCGCGCCGATCTCCGGTCACGCGGTCTGGGAGCCGCGCTGATGGACTGGGCCCTTGTCCAAGGGCGGCAAAACGGTGCCGGACTGGCCCAGCTCACTTCCAATCTCAGGCGCCAAGACGCGCACCGGTTTTACCGAAGCCTTGGCTTCGAGCCCACACACATCGGGTTCAAGCACCACCTCACCGCGAACCCCAAGGAAACCGGCACCGAGGAGGAGGACCACAATGTCCCGCACAATCGGAACGGTGAGCCCGAACGGCGGGACACTGACAGTCCGGCCCGCCAACCAGGGCTCCCCGGCTGATCTGCAGGCCGTCTTCGCCGGGCGCGGGGACCCGCACCGCTGCCAGTGCCAGTGGTTCAAGGCCAGCCGGGAGCAGTGGCGGGCCATGCCGCAGGAAGAGCGGGCTTACCGGCTGCGGCAACAGGCCAACTGCGGCAGCCCTGACGCCGGATCAACCAGCGGGCTGCTGGCGTATCTGGACGCCGAACCGGTTGGCTGGTGCGCGGTGGAACCGCGCACCGCCTATCCCCGGCTGGAACGGTTGCGGGTTCCGTGGAGCGGGCGGACAGAAGACAAGGCCGACGACGGCGTCTGGGCCGTCACCTGCTTCGTCACCCGGACGGGCTACCGGCGTCAGGGGGTGAGCTATGCACTGGCACGGGGTGCCGTCGGATTCGCCCGGGAGCGGGGAGCCAGGGCCCTGGAGGGCTACCCCATGCTGACCGAGCCGGGAAAGGAGGTGGCCTGGGGCGAACTGTTCGTAGGCAGCCGCAGTGTTTTCGATGCCGCTGGGTTCACGGAGGTCAGCCATCCCACCCCGCGGCGGGTAGTAATGCGGATCGATTTTGAGGCTGCGGCGCCTTCGTTCCCGGACACCGCCGGCGTTTCCCCCTAGGGCGCGGGCCACTTTCCGGTGGCGAAGAGTTCCTGCAGCCGGGCCTCTGCGGGAGCCGGATCCAGGCCCCGGGAAGCCAGCCAGTCGTCGTCGCCGTAAGACGCCGCATAGCGGTCCCCCGAATCGCACATCAGCGACACGATGCTGCCGGCCTTTCCCTGTGCTTCCATCTCGGCGGCGAGCTGCCATACGCCCCAGAGGTTGGTGCCCGTGGACGGCCCCGCATGCAGCCCGGCCACACTCCGCAGGTGCCTTGCAGCGGCCACGGAGGCGGCGTCGGGCACCTGGATCATGTGGTCGATCACGGCCGGAATGAAGCTCGGTTCAGGGCGCGGCCGGCCGATCCCCTCGATCCGGGACGGTCCGCCCACGGCGGGCACATCGGGGCTATGCCAGGCGGGGAAGAAGGCCGAACGTTCCGGGTCCACTACCGCCAGCCGGGTGGGATAACGGTGGTAGCGGATGTACCGGCCCAGGGTCGCGCTGGTCCCTCCGGTGCCAGCGCCCACCACAATCCATTCGGGCACCGGATGCTGCTCCAGCGACAGCTGGGAAAAGATCGACTCGGCAATGTTGTTGTTGCCGCGCCAATCCGTGGCCCGCTCGGCGTAGGTGAACTGGTCCATGTAGTGGCCGCCGGTGCTGCGGGCAAGGTCCTCGGCTGCGGCGTAGACCTCGGAAGGATCGTCCACAAAGTGGCAGCTGCCGCCGTACTGCTGGATCAGCGCGATCTTCTCCGCACTGGTGGTCCTGGTCATCACGGCGATGAACGGCACGCCCAGCAGCTGCGCAAAGTAGGCTTCGGATACGGCCGTGGACCCGCTGGAAGCCTCCACCACGGTGGTGCCTTCCCGGATCCAGCCGTTCACCAGTCCAAAGAGGAACAGGGACCGGGCCAGCCGGTGCTTGAGGCTGCCGGTCCTGTGCGTCGACTCGTCCTTGAGGTACACCTTGACCGCCCAGCCCGTGGGCACCGGAATTTGGAACAGGTGTGTGTCGGCGGAACGTGCCGCCTCGGCTTCGATCCGGCGGATGGCGTCTTCGGCCCAGCTGCGGTCCCGACTGGTATGGCTATTCACCTTCCCCACCCTACGTGGCGGCAGCCACCTCATCCGGCAGCTCGGCAGGCGTCGGGCCGCCCCGGCGTGGAACCCCCATCCGCAACAGGAATACGCCCTGCAGCAGGGCAATGGCCACGGCCGCCCAGAGCGTCGGCACGGCACCGGCCACGGTCAGCAGCATCGCCCCCAAGAACCCGCCAACCACAAAACTGCCCTGGGTGATGGTTCGCCGGGTGGCCGAGAACCGGGAGAGCATGGCATCAGGCGTCAGCTGAGTGAACAGTGCCGTGCCGTTAACGCTCATGAACCCCAGCGCAAGTCCGAACAGCGTGAAGGAGACCCCTATGCTGGGCACCGCAAGCTGCGGCCACAGAGCGGTGAGCGGAATCAGGGCAAAGTTCAGCGGCATCATCAGGCCGGCAAGCAGCATGGCACGCAACGGCCCGATCGCCCGTCCTAGTCTCGGAGCGGCCACCGCGCCCAGGATCCCGCCGACGGCGCTGACGGACCAGACGGCACCGAAAACAGCCGGATCCAATGCCAGCTCCTCCAAGATGAACCAGGTTTCCGCGGCCTGGTACAGCCCCGCAGCAAAGTTGTTCGTAGCCGTGGTCAGGACCATGGCCAGCAGCAGCCGATGGCCGGTCATGAACCGCCAGCCGTCCGCGACGGCGGCTCGGACGGACGGGCGCTCAGTTTTCGCCGTGCCCGGTTCGTCGTCGGGCAGCCGGGACAGGCCGACGGCGGCCACCAGCTGGGCCAGGGCGCTCAGCCCCAGCGCGGCGGGTGCCGGCAGCAGCTTCACCAGCTGCCCGGTGGCTGCCGGACCGACCAAGGAGATCACCTGGTCGGTTGCCATCAGGGATGAGGCGGCCTCAGGGATCCGTGGCCTTCCCACCAGCATGGGCAGCAGCGATGTCTGGGCGGCCATGAAAAACGAGTCCGCAATACTCACTACCACCAGCACCGCCAGCAGCTGCCATGCAGCCAACCAGCCCAGGCAGAACAACGCCACGGCGCAGCCGTACGCAGCCGCCCGGATCCAGGTCATCGTGAACATGGTCCGGCGCCGGCCCCAGCGGTCCACCGCTACTCCGGCCACCAGCCCGAACAGCAGCGGCCCCGCGCTGCTCAGCGGCGCGACCAGGCCTACCTCGGCCTCGGTGGCGTCCAGGACGGTGATCATTGCTACCGAGACGGCGAACACGGCCACTGCATGCCCGGCATGCTCCACCGCGTTGGCCAGCCACAGCCCCCGGAAGGCACGCTTGGACCAGATGGAACCCGATGTGCTGCCCAATGCCGCTCCCCCGCTAGCCCGTCTGTTCACCCGGAGAGCGGATTGACCGGCACCAACGGGTCCAGTCACCCTAAGAGACCAGCGGCCGGGAAGTGCGCAAGACCACGGTGCGCCGCCCCGCAGGCATTTTCATAAGTACCCTGATAATCGTTATGGTCAAAGGGAACCATTCCGTACAGCAGGTCAGCACCAGGAGGACCGATGAATCAGGACAACGTCTCCGAAACCGCCGAATCGCACGCCGGCGCCAACCCGTTGCCCGGCATCATCGAGCAGGACCAGGCACGTTCGGCCGAGCAGGCAGCACCGGACCGGCCCTCATCCGGTGTGGTCCTCGTGGCGGGTGCCGGCGGCGTCATCGGACGGCATGCCGCGGACGAGTATGCCCGCCGCGGCTGGAGGGTCCGCGGTGCCAGCCGCCGCCCGGTCCCGGGCGCCGCATGGGAGCACCTCTCCGTGGACCTCCTCGACGCCGGCACGGCCCGCGACGGTCTTGCCGCGGCGTCGGACACCACACACCTGGTGTTCGGCGCCTACATTGAGCGCCCGACGTCGGCCGAACTATCCGAGGTCAACACAGCCCTGCTGCGCAACACCTTGGACGCGCTGCGCTCGGCCGGTGCTCCGCTGCGCCACGTGACGCTGTACCAGGGCGGCAAGGCCTATGGCGCGCATCTGGGCTATTTCAACGCTCCGGCGAAGGAACGCGACCCGCGGCTGATCCAGCCCAACTTCTATTACGACCAGGAAGACCTGCTCCGCCAGGCAGCCCGGGAGCGCAAATTCGAACTCACCGTGCTGCGCCCGGAAGGCGTGATCGGTTACGCCACCGGCAACCCCATGAACCTGCTGATGGCCATTGCCGTGTATGCCGCCGTCAGCCGGGAACTGGGCCAGCCGCTGCGCTTCCCCGGCACGGTGGCCGCCTACGACGCGCTCTACCAGGTCACCGATGCCGAGCTGCTGGCCCGGGCCGCGGTCTGGTCCGGGTCGGAGCCGGGGGCCGCCGGGGAAATCTTCAACATCACCAACGGTGACCAGTTCCGGTGGCGGCAGCTCTGGCCGGCATTCGCTAAGCATTTCGGCATGGACTACGCCGAACCGCAGCCCGTTCCCCTGGTGGACGCCATGCCGCAGTACGCCGAGCTGTGGGAGCAGATGACCGAGCGGTACGGCCTGCAGCAGACACCGTATGCGGATTTGGTGCGCTGGGAGTTCGCCGACTTCATTTTCCGCTCGGAGTTCGACAACGTTTCTTCCACCATCAAGGCACGGCAGGCCGGTTTCGGCGACTGCCTGGATTCGGAGGACCGCTTCCTGGAGCTCTTCGACGCCCTGGCAGCACAGAAAATCATTCCTGGCCCCGCCGCCTGACCTGTTCCGAAACCACCGGCACCACCCAAGAGGAGTTCCCCGTGAAGATTGTTGGCGTCCGCACCTTCGGCGGCCCCGAGGTCCTGGAGATCTTCGAGGCGCCCGAGCCGCATGCCGGCCCGGGCGAAATCCGCATCCGTGTCCGCGCGGCCGCGGTAAGCCCTACGGACACGGTGCTGCGCTCCGGCGCCCAGGATATGGGCAGGATGGAACCGCCCTACATTCCCGGCATGGACGCTGCCGGTGTGGTGGACGAGGTGGGCGACGGCGCCCGGTGGCGGATCGGTGACGAGGTCATGGCCCTGGCCCTGCCCCGGGAAGGACGCCGCGGCGCCTACGCCCAGTACCTGGTGGCCCCGGCAGACTCCGTTGCCCGCATTCCGGGCGGCATTGGCCTGGAGGCTGCCTCCACCCTGCCAATGAACGGCCTGACCGCCGTCCAGACCCTGGAAAAGCTGGCCCTGCCCGAAGGGAAGGTCCTGGCCGTCACGGGTGCGGCCGGAACACTGGGGAACTACCTGGTCCAGCTGGCCAAGGAGGCCGGGCTCACCGTGGTGGCCGACGCAGCGGACAAGGACGCCGATCTCGTCTCCGCCCTGGGTGCCGACTATGTGGTGGAGCGCGGCGACGACGTCGCGGAGCGGATCCTCGAACTCTTCCCCGAGGGTGTCGACGCCGTCGCTGACGCTGCCGTCATGAACGGGTTGGCTGCCCGGGCGGTGCGCGACGGCGGCGGGTTCGCCACCTACCGCGGATGGGCCGGTGATCCCGGCCGCGGCGTGAGGGTGCATCCGATCCGGGTGGTTCAGGAATACCATTCCGGCGCGAAACTGGACCGGCTGCGCGCCCTGGCCGAGGCTGACCTGCTGAGCCCGCGGATTGCCGACGTCATGCCGGCCGAGCGGGCCGCCGAAGCCCACCGGCGGCTGGAGGCCGGCGGGCTGCGCGGCCGGATTGTGCTCACCTTCTAACGGTTTTTACGGCAGGGGGTATCCCCGGCACGCGCGGCACTGCTATTGTCCGGGGCATGAAGATTCTGACTTTCGAGTAGCGCGCTGCTGCGCCCTCTCGAACTTTCGCAGACAACCATTCCCAGCTTGTTGAGGCGCGGCCTCCGAGTCCTTCCGTCTGCACTTCCCGCTTTCGGCCACGCTCTTTGGCCTGCCCGCGGAAGGCCCGTGCCGGCGTCTACGGCGCCAGTGACAGGAGTACCACCATGCGTGCACCAAAAAAGAAGGCAACCACCAGCCCGCTGCATGTTTCACCGGAATTATCCGGGCAGACAGCGGACCTGCACATCAACCTGGCCCCTTCGGCCGAAGCACAGCTCGGAGGAGACGGACGCGACCGTCCTGCTCCCCCGGCTGAAGCCGGCCTGCCCGGCTGGCAGAGCCTGGGCAAGGACACCAAGCCCACCCGGGCCCACACCACCCGGCAAGGCCCCCGCGAGCGCAAGGTCCGCTGGTAGGCGTAGCCGCTCCACGGTTGGAGCCACGGCCCGGCCGGCACCTTCGGGTGCCGGCCGGTTCCGTTGCGGCCGCGGGCAAGGATAGGCACCGGTCTGCAGCGAGGCAAATCCGTGCCGACAGCCGGCCGGCGGCCGCGGAGCACCACGGAGTTTAGGGCTCCGGGCGCCGATATCGTTAAATGCAGTGCCCGCCCCAACTGGGGTTCGGCGCTGTCCGGCACCCTCACCCCGGGGCCCTCCGGGCAGCGGCACGCCACTCCACTCCACTGACCGCCCGCAGCGCTGCGGGCCGGCCGGCGTGCCAGAGCGGGGCACTGCAACGCCGGGATTTCGGCCCCGGCGGGAGAACCCCAACGAAGCGGAGATGCAATGCCCCACAAAATCATCCTGGACTGCGATCCCGGCCATGATGATGCGGTCGCCCTGCTGCTGGCCCACGGCAGCCCGGAGATCGACCTCCTGGCGGTGACAACCGTCGTCGGAAACCAGACCTTGGAGAAGGTGACACGCAACGCGCTGGCGATTGCCCGTGTCGCAAATATCACAGGCGTCCCCTTCGCGGCAGGCTGTGACCGGCCCCTGGTCCGCACCATCGAAAACGCCCCCGACATCCACGGCGATTCCGGCATGGACGGACCCGTGCTGCCCGAGCCCACCCTCGAACTGGACCGCCGGCACGCCGTCGACCTGATCATCGATACCGTGATGGCGCACGAGCCGAACACTGTCACCCTGGTCCCCACCGCAGGCCTGACCAACATTGCCCTGGCCGTGCGCAAGGAACCCCGCCTGGCCGAACGCGTGAAGGAAGTTGTCCTGATGGGCGGCGGCTACCACGTGGGCAACTGGTCCGCCGTGGCTGAATTCAACATCAAAATCGACCCCGAAGCCGCCCACATAGTCTTCAACGAGAAGTGGCCGCTGACCATGGTCGGGCTGGACCTGACCCACCAGGCCCTGGCCACGGACGAGGTGGCTGCCCGTATCGCTGCCGTCGGCACCAAGCCCGCCAAGTTCGTCGGCGAACTGCTGGACTTCTTCGGCCACGCCTACAAGGACGCGCAGGGCTTCGATTTCCCGCCGGTGCACGATCCGTGCGCTGTCGCCTACGTCATCGACCCCTCGGTGATGACCACCCGGCGCGTGCCGCTCGATGTGGAGCTGACCGGCACCCTGACCCTGGGCATGACGGTGGCAGACTTCCGCGCGCCGGCCCCCGAAGACTGCAACACCTCAGTGGCCGTGGACCTGGACCACCAGAAGTTCTGGGACCTGGTTGTGGACGCCCTCGAGCGGATCGGCGAGGTCGACCTGTGAGTGAAATCGCCCGCCGCCGGGTCAACGTCGGCGCCCTCATGGCCGCACTGCTGGCCGCCTGCGTGGCGTTCCAGCTCAACGCTTCAATGCTCTCCCCGGCCCTGGTCACCATCGAAGAGGAACTGGACACCACCTCCGCCGCCGTCGGCCTGACCCAGACGGCGTTCTTCACCGCCGCCGCCCTCTTCTCCCTGTTCCTGCCTCGGCTCGGCGACATCATCGGGCGCAAGAAAGTCCTGTCCGGGATGCTGGTGGTCCTGACCATCGGTTCCGTGGTGGCTGCCCTGGCCCCGAACATTGAAGTCCTCTTCCTGGCCCGCCTGATCCAGGGCGTCTCCGGGCCCGTGGTGCCGCTGACGCTGATCATGCTTCGCGTGGAAATCCGCGGCGCGAAGCTGTACGGCACCCTGATGGGCGTCATCACCGCCGTAAACGGCGGCATTGCCGGCATCGACGCCGTGGCCGGCGGCTACCTGGCGCAAAACCACGGCTTCGCCTCGGTGTTCTGGGCCATGGCCGCCGTGGGCGCCGTCGCCACCGCCCTCCTGCTTTTCCTGGCACCGGAATCCCGGGCCGAGAAGAAGGAAAAGATGGACTGGGTCGGTGTGGTGCCCCTGGTCATCTCCGTGGGTACCCTGCTCACCGCATTCAACGAAGCGGGCAAGCTGGCCGCAGCCAACTGGCCGCTGGTAATCGGGCTGATTGTCGTTGCCGTCGTGGCCTTCGTAGTGTTCTGGAAGGTGGAAAACCGCACGGAACAGCCGCTGGTGGCCACCTACCTGCTGAAGCGGCGGTCCACCTGGGCGCTGCTGCTGACCACGCTGCTGACCATGACCGGCGTGTTTGCCATCATGAACGGCATCCTGCCTGCCCTGGCACAGGACGGCGCAATCGGGTTCGGCATGGGCGCCGAGGAGTCCGCTTGGTGGACCCTCACCCCGTACGCCATCGCCGGCCTGGTTCTCGGCCCCATTGCCGGCCGCCTGGCAGCCAGCTGGGGTTACGGCAAGGTCCTGCGGATCGGCATGATCGGCTCCGTGATCGCACTGGCGCTGGTGCTGCTGGTGGTCGGCAGCGACTCCAAGGCAGGCCTGCTCGGCGTCTCGGTACTGATCGGCATCACCTACGCGGGCATCGGCAACATCATGCTCAACGGCCTGGGCATTGTGCTCTCCCCAAAGGAAAACCCGGGCTTCCTGCCCGGCCTCAACGCCGGCGCCTTCAATCTGGGCGCGGGCCTGAGCTTCGCCGTGATCTACGCGGTGAAGACCGCCGCCACACCGGCCGACGGCGGGGCCGGCGGCTACTACGGCGGTATTGTTGCCGGTCTGGTCATCCTCGTCCTGGCCCTGGCTGCGTCCTTCCTTATCCCCAAGCCGGCCGCTGCCGAAGTGGCTGCCGCCGCGCCGGCCGCCCGCTGAACCCCGCCCGCCCTCGTCAAGGAGAATTCCCCGCATGCCTGCCGGAAGAGTTGTAGTTGTAGGGTCGCTGAACGCTGACCTGACCGTGCGTACTGACCGTTTTCCCTCCCCCGGGGAAACCCTCAACGGTTCGGAGCTGGTGATTGTGCCCGGCGGCAAGAGCGCCAACCAGGCCGCCGCCGCAGCGATCCTGGGCGCCGATGTCCGGCTGTTCGGCGCCGTCGGTGCCGACGGGCACGGGGACCTGCTGCTGAAGGCCGCCGCCGGTGCCGGTGTGGACGCTTCCCGCGTCCTGCGCCGCACCGGCACTGCGACGGGCACAGCCATGATCGTGGTGGACGCCGCCGGAGAGAACACCATCATCGTTTCCCCGGGTGCCAACGGCACGGTCACCGGCGCCGAGCTTCCGGCGGACCTGTTCGACGGTGCCGCGGTGCTGACCCTCAGCCTGGAGGTTCCGCTCGAAGCGGTTGCCGCTGCTGCCCGGGCCGGGCAGCAGGCCGGAGCGCAGGTGCTCCTGAACCTCTCCCCGTACCAGGAAGTTCCCGCGGAGCTGCTGGCCCTGACGGACGTACTGCTGCTCAACACCCATGAAGCGGCCCTCGTGACGGGCCTTGCCGATCCGGCCGCGGACTGGGAAGAGGTCATCGCCGCGCTGGGTGCGCTCGGCGTTCGGCGGACGATCATCACCCTGGGTGCGGACGGCGCCGTCGTGCTGGACGGGACGGCAGCCGAAAGCGAGCGGATACTCGCTGTGGCCCCTACCCGGGTCACTGCGGTGGACACGACCGGTTGCGGTGATGCCTTCACCGCAGCCACCGCCGCCCGGCTGGCAGCGGGCGATTCACTGGCGGAGGCGGCTACCTTCGCTGCCCGCGCCGGAGCGCTGGCAGCCACCCGGGAGGGAGCACAGTCCTCCTACTCCGCACTGCTGGAGCTGGCCGGCTGAGGCTGCTGCTGCCAACGGCCGGGTGCCGGGACGGGATGGCAATCCCCTTCCGGCGCCCGGCCGTTTTTGTGTGCGGTATTCTTCGTGGTTGAACCCGCCTTCTTGGGACAGGGTTCAGCTCTGCCGGGGGGAATGAGCACCAGGTACCCCCTGCGTAAATTCCTTACGAAAGAGGTTGCCGATGCCGTTGTTCCCCAAACGCCTGCTGCTGCCCGCAGCGGCCGTGGCCCTGGGCCTGTCCCTCGCCTCCTGCTCGGCCGGGGGTTCGGGCGGTCCGTCAGCCGAATCATCGGCGGGCGCCGGCGATACGGCACAAACGCCCTCACGGAACACCTCGACGCAGGCAGCCGACATTGACGTCAACAACATTGGCGACACCGTCACCGTGCCCATGAGCAAGGGCAACGTAGCGAGCGTCACGGTCGTCGCCGTCGAGGAAGCCGAATCCGTGGCAGCCCGGAGCAGCACCACCATGCCGGAAAAGGGCTTCCAAAGGGTTCAGGTCATCTGGAAAACGGAAGAAGGCGTTACTGACGCCCGTTCCACCAATTTCACCTTCATGGACTCGGAAGGCCGCTTCAATGCGGCCGAAGCTCTATACATTGACGAAGGCACCCTGTGGGCCGACGGCGTTGCCGCCGGGGAAGAGGTAACCGGTTACCTCACCTTCGACGTCGAGGACGGACCGCACACCCTGATCCTGTCCGACAGCGAGCGCGAGGACGTCGCGCATTTCAAGATGCCCTAGCAGGACCTCCCGGCCGGTGCCGGGTAGACATAATGCGGCGGTCCCGCCGCACGACCATCTCATATGGGGGAAAGATGCAAGGACAGCAGGAAAACAACAACGGCTTCAATGCCTATCCGCCGGCGCCGGAGCCGGCTTCGCCGCCGGTGCCGCCTGGACCAATGGGTGCTCCTCAGGGCATGCCGGGAGCCCCGGTCGCCTATGGTGCTCCCGGAGCCTATGGTGCCCCCGGAGCCTATGGTGCCCCCGGAGCCTATGGTGCCCCCGGTGCTCCGGGGACCCCGGTTATGCCGCAGCGGCCGAAGCAGGTGGACTCGTCCTTCTGGTTGCAGATCGTCGCTCTGGTGCTGACCGTGGTGGCCATTCCAGTCAACATTGCGGTGTTCTACGCAACGGTCAACGATGCCGGCGCCCGGGCAGATGACCCCGCCGTGGCGGTAGGCCTTGTCCTGCTGATCGCGATGGGCGTTATCTGCCTTGCCGTTAACGTACTCACTGCCGTTTTTGTCCGGAAGGGCCGCAACTGGGCCCGGATTGTGCTGACCATCTATGCCGCGCTCCATGTGGTGAGCCTCGTGACTCTGACAAACCTCCTGGCTTGGTGGGGAATCCTGGCGCTGGTTTTGGCCGCGGTGCAGCTCTACCTGACACCGGTTCCGGGGTACTTCAAGATGATGAAACAGTACCGGCTGCAGCAGAAGGCCGGTCTGGCTCCTTAGTCCGCGGCCAGCTCCGGAAATCCCAACGACGACGGCGCCCCCTTTCGGGAGGCGCCGTCGTTTTGTGCTGGCTGACTTTTGTGTGTCCGCACTGCACCCGCTGCCGGGAAGGGGACGTAGCCGGCTGGGTCAGTTCCCGAAGGAGCCCAGGAGGAAATGCCGGTTCGCTTCTGCGCGTTCCATCAGCTCCTCCCCCGTGAAGTACTTCCGGTCAAACTCCTCCCATTCGCCGACAAACATGGTCCACTCGCCGTCGACGCACACCGGCCAGCAGCGGCGGACCCAGTTGAGCTTTTCACGGACATTGTTGCGGTTGTCCGGTTCGGTGCTGGTGTACTGCAGGACAGTGCAGTTGTGGATCAGCTGCTCCTTGTCGGCATCCCGTTTCAGGAACTCTTCATCGCTCCAGCGTTCCAGGACCAAGCGCGTGGCCCACATGAATTCTCCGTGGGTCACCAGCAGGACATTGTCCCGGGCGTTTTCCCGGTGCAGGGTGCTGAGGATGTTCCGGACACGGTTCTCGGCGACGTTGGCAATGGATTCCCCCGCCGGAGGGGCCCAGTACAGCGGGTCGCTGTCGCGGTACGCAGCATTCTGCGAATACTTCTGCGCGAAATCCTGCTTCGACATGGACCCTATCTCGCCCCAGGAACGCTCACGGATCACCCGGTTCTCCTCCCAGCGCACATCCAGCCCCAGATGGGCGGCGGTCTCGCGGGTCCGGGTGTAGACCGAGACCATGGCGCGGTCGAACTGGACATTCTGTTCCGCGATCCATGCTCCGGCGACCTTTGCCTGCTGCACGCCGAGGTCCGTGAGCCGCCAGGAGCGGTCCGGGACGGTCATCGTCTCTTCGGTATACAGGCTCGGGTCCCCGGCCTTGGCTGCCCGCTGCATCACATTCGCTTCACTCTGTCCGTGGCGAACGAGGAAGAGGTTCCGGGGCATGACCATGGAGGGCTCCTGATAGGTGGGACGACTATTTTGCGCTAGTACATCCTAAAGGCCGGGGGTCGGTTGCCTAACCGCAACCGGGCAGGAGTTGAATGGGAACCGCCGTGGCAATAAGATTCAGTGTCCGGCAAAGGGTCGGGTGTCAAGGGTGGCCCGCGGAAAGCGGGCATCTGGAACGCGAGGTGTGGGCATGTCTGGCCGGATTCTCTATGTGACACGACGGGTTGGCCTCGTCGCGGCACATATCCTGGTTTATGCCCTGATCTGGCTTGGACTGGCGGCGCTCATCGCCGCCGTGGGCATCCGCTTCTTCTGGGGTGAAATCTCCGTCGGGCAGATGCTCATGAACCTCGTTTCCGTGGAGACCGACGGCGGCGGCGGGGCCATTGTATGGATCGGCATCCTGGGCATCGGTGTTGTCCCCCTCCTGATCACCGTCGCCATCGCCCTGTGGCGCTCCTCGAGGCGCCGCCGTCGCCTCCGCAACGGCAACCCGGACTCCCGTGGCACGCAGCCGTTCATGCGGCCCCTCTCCACGCTCCTGGTGGCCGCGGTGGTCCTTGCCGGTACCACCGCCTTCGCTACCACCGTGGGTTTGGGCGACTACATCAAGGCGGCGAACTCCAAGTACGACGTCGGTGACTACTACGTGGAGCCCACGGTCACCAGCGCGGATCAGAAGCGCAACCTTGTGGTCATCTACCTCGAGTCCGGTGAAGCGACGCTGGAGGACGACCAGCTTTTTGAAAAGGACGCGTTCGCGCCCCTGAAGGAAGCCACGAAGGCCGAAGAGGGCTGGCAGACCGTGGCCGATTTCCAGCAGTACGAAGGCGGCGGATGGACCATGGCCGGCCTCGCGTCCACCCAGTGCGGCATCCCCCTGAAGGGCAACGGGGCAGGCGGAGGAAGTGCCACCGACAACGGGATCGACGAGGGGGCCGAAACGTACCTGGGCGGTGCCACCTGCGTGGGCGACGTCCTGGACGAGCAGGGCTACACCAACGTCTTCCTGGGCGGCGCCAATCCTTCTTTCGCGGCCAAGGACACCTTCCTTTACAGCCACGGTTATTCCGCGGTCAAGGGCCTCTCCGATTGGCGGGCTGCCGGCGAACCGGAGGAAAACTTCCGCAAGGACTGGGGCTTGAGCGACCAACGCCTGATGGCCCATGCCAGGGACACCCTGGACGACCTCCACGCCGAAGCTGAGAAGACGGGCCGGCCGTTCAACCTCACCATGCTGACGCTGGACACGCACGAACCGGTGCACATCTACGACTACTGCGACGTGGACACGGACAGCGAGGTCACGTCGGTCTTCTCCTGCTCCATGACCCAGGTGGCCTCATTCATCGGGTACATGAAGGAGCAGGGCTACCTCGACGACACCGCAGTGGTGATCATGGGCGACCACCTCAAGCACATGAGTGCCGGGGACGCTTTCCACGAGCAGCTGGACGACCACGAGAACCGGACCATCTTCAACCGGATCTGGGTTCCGGGCGAGACGCCGGCGAACAGTACGCTGCGCGCCGGCTCTGACCAGCTGAACATGTACCCCACCATCCTGGAGGCAGCGGGCCTCACCCTCGAGGGCGGAGAGGCCGGACTGGGCGTATCGGCCTTCGCCTCGGAGGTTCCCGGAAGTTCGGCGCAGGCCATGGACCAGGAGGCCTACACGGAGCTGCTGGGGTCACTTTCCCCGCGGTTCTATGCCAAGGCCTGGGCCGGGGCTGGCACCCAGCAGTAGCTCCGGCCGAGCCCGAAACCGTTCCGGGTGGGGGTAGTCGTACCCGGGGTTGAGGAAGACGTCGTCTTCCGAACTGCCGCCGCCGGATTGAGGGCCGCAGACGCGCTGCGTCGTCAAAGAAAAACCCCTCCTGATCGGACGTTTTGCCTGATCAGAAGGGGTTTCGTGGAGCCCCCTGCCGGATTCGAACCGGCGACCCCCTGTTGTCGTGTCACCGTATCCCGGCAGCTCCCGGCAGCTCCCCGAAGGGCTGCTTGATCAGGGAAAACGCAGTTAATATTGCCTAGATCGTACCCGCGGTAGCCCGCATGTTCCCGCCGAAAGCGTGTCGTAAACGTGTTGTCGAACCGCAGTGCGCGCCCGCCACGAGCGCAGCTGCCCAGGACAAATCGAAGACGCACAACTGATGTCATTTGAAACCTGCCACGATGTGCCGTTTGATCACAACATGTCTAACGAATGGGTTTACGACCTAAAAGGTAAGGAAGTTGTCTTTACTGGGAAGATCAGGGGTCACGACGAGAAGGAGTTGATAGAGGCCGCATTGCGGCTTGGAGCCATCCAGGTAAAGGATTGGATCAACAAGTCCAGTACTGACGTGCTCATCCGCGGTCGGAGTGACCGATGGAAGTATGGCGATTTTGGAAAGAAGGAAAAACAGGCTGCCGATATGCAGTCAGCCGGTCATCACATCCAAATCATCGATGAGGAAGGCTTTCTCGGACTTTGGTCCCTAAACCCTGCGCCAGCCCTCACTCCCAACGTTCCCGATGCTCTAGCCCGTGCAGCTGCCCCGCAAGGCGGTCTCGTCGGTGCTCCGTATCGAGCCGGAAGATTCTTGGAATCGCTCCAAGGAGATGGCGGGTATTATCGTGACCCCGACGTAATGGAGAGGGGACTCCGCGCTCATTCAGCGACGCAGGACGCCCTGGCGAGTCTGCTGAGCACGCGCGGACTTAAGCCTCTGTCCTCTTTCGATAGACATTGCAATTATGACCTGGCATGGCAATGCTCAGACGGTTCAGTTAGCGTCGTAGAGGTGAAAAGCAACACAGACAGTAACGAGGCTTCCCAAATTAGACATGGGTTGGGCCAGGTGTTGGATTATGGTCACAGGATGAAGCAACGGGGATTCCCCCCACGCCTCTTTCTCGTCTTGGAACGAAAGCCAGCAAACGAGATTCATTGGATAGACCTTTGTTCAACCCACGCCGTTACGCTGACGTGGGCGCCAGCCTTTCATGGCGCCATCTGAACGATCCCCGAGAACGACCCATGCTGAGTCTTTCCCGGAGACGCTGGGCCAACACGGGGCTGAGGCCATTCGTCAACCACACGCGAGCCGCCAGGGTAGAAGCAACAGCACAAAGGTCAGGTGCCCTTCCGTAAACATGACAGATCGTTCTCGGACATCAAGATGCGGATACCAAGATATGTGGACTTCATCGGTCTTTGACCACCCAAGCAGGACGCGTGGCGCGTCCCCTGGTAGACTCTTGCGACACGAGATCCTGGTTGCACGTACCCTCTCAGGGGCGTCCAGCTACCTCCGGTGGCTCAGAACGTGTCAGGACCTGAGAAGACCAAACAGAGGCCCCCACCGGGCACTGCGGTCATCGGCCCAAATAGCCGACTGTCACCGCCCACTCCTACAGTGTGCTTAAACACGGCGACTGCAAACGGCTTCGCCTGCATGAATAGCCCCCGCCGACTCGGTAGGCTTGGGGCAGCATATCCTTGGAAGGACATCGAACAACATGGTAGGAATCTCGGAAACCGAGACCGTAGTCAAGCGCATTCTCCCGTATCTGGAGCGGCGCGGGTACTCCACGGAAACAGACTTGACCTTCGAGCTTCCTACCACGGATGGCGTGGCTAAAAAATACGTAGACATCACGGTGACGGCTGGCTCCCGCAATCCCTTCTTTCTGATCGAAGCGAAACGCCAGTCCCACAAGATCAACCAGACCGACCGAAAGCAGGCCATAAACTATGGCAAAACGGTCGGCGTCCCCTTCGTGGCTGTCACAAACGGACTCGATTTAGAACTATGGAACACCAGCACCGAAACTCTCATACAGCTTCGCTCAGCAAAAGGCGGGAGTACGATGCTCCCTCACAAGTCGACGCTGACTGCGCTGAGGCGTAAGTTCCAGGCAAACCCATCGCTTACCAATCTGGAGCAAGACGACACCTCTCTGCCATTTCGGCCTGCCCTGCCGCTAAAGCAACTGAACGCGCTCTTCGCGCGTTGCCACTCCAAGATCCGCACACTGGAGAAGGACGAAGACAATGCCTTCGCGGATTTTTCGAAGCTTCTATTTTTACGGTTACTGGAGGAAAAGGCCGATGATGCAGACCTGGTCGCATCGGCCGAAGGCAACGCCGTCCCCTTCGCGCTTCCGTACAGCACGAAGTTCCATGAGCTGGCTGCTATGCCCCGTAATAGCGCTGACCAGGTAAAGACACTGGTCGACAGTATGATCCGGATGTGTCGAGATCAGTATGGCGACGTGATAACCAGCGGACTGCACATTAGGCAACCAGCCACTTATGCCTACCTTGTGACCGAACTTTCAAAGGTGTCATTTAAAGACAGCGGACTCGACACAAAAGGCGCAGCATTCGAGTATTTTGTGCGAGCCACCCTAAAGGGAAAGAAGCTCGGACAGTACTTCACTCCTCGGCAGCTAGTGGAACTGATGCTGGAAATGGTGGGCCGGGATTACATTACAGGTACTGTGCTGTCTGGTGAATCTTTGAAGGTCCTCGACCCTGCATGCGGAACCGGCGGCTTTCTGGTTTTCTTGATGAAGGATGCTTTGTCGCGCATCGACGCAAAGCGACAAGAACGGAGCATCAGTAGTTCCGCTGCCGACGCCGCAGAAGTCCGCATCAAGCGCAATACATTCTTCGGGATCGACGCCAACGCGGGTGTAGCTTCGAGCGCCAAAATGAACATGATTATTTCTGGCGACGGTCACACAAACATTCTCCACTACAACAGCCTGAGCAAGGCCAATCCAACCTGGTCATTGGAATCCGCTGACTGTGATCTCATCGTAAGCAACCCACCCTTTGGAACCAGTGAGGCGGATCTTCCGGCAGATGATCTTGCCGAGTATCCCGTCAAAACGACTAAAGGCCAGTTGCTTTTTCTCCAGAAGATGGTTCTTGCGACCAAAGTTGGCGGCTTTATTTGCACTGTCATTGATGACGGAGCGCTTAATACAGACATGGCAGCAGAGACGCGCCGCTGGATGCTGGAAAACGTACGAGTTCGCGCTGTAGTCAGTCTCCCTCCGGAAACATTCAAACCAAATAAAATCAGCGTCAAGTCCAGCGTGCTGCTACTTGAGCGCTTTGACCCGGCACTCGAAGACGATGAAGCGGAGTACCAGATTCCGTTTATGTTCCTGAAATCCCTAGGCTTTAGTTCGTCCGGCGACATCGTGAGAGGGTTTGACTTCTCGAGGCTCAAGGATGAAATTGGCACCTTTTTCAGAACACGACCAACCGGAGAAAATAGCGGCTATCACTGGACATCCTTCACGATCTCAAGTCATGAGATCATGAACGATCCGAGAAAGCGCTTAGACGTTAAATATTGGGACACGGCAGTTCAAAAACGCGTGAACCTAATTGCGGCACAGGGAGGCAAATCAATTGCCGAACTGAATCTGATCGAAACCCTTAGAGGAAAGAGCCCTAGTGCTGCACTCTACGTAGACGCAAATGACGGTCATGCGATGGTGCTGAAAGCAGGTTCATCAGTCTCGTCAACTGGCGCCATCCTTGAAAACGGAGATTGGGTCGAAAAGGCCGTTTATGACGAGCTTCCGGATACCTGCAAGGTGAAAAAGTTCGATGTACTGCTCTCGTCAACTGGTGATGGCACTTTAGGTAAGTCTGCGGTCTATGACTTCGACATTCCGGCCATTGCGGATGGCCACATCACTATTATTCGCGTGGATGATTCTCTGGTTGATCCCTACTTCCTCTCGGACTATCTTCGCAAGGGGTTCGGCCGGGTGCAATCGAACCGGTTATTCGCCGGGTCCACCGGCCTCATCGAACTGACGCCTGAGGATGTTGAGTCTATTGTTGTACCTACGTACTTGGCGCTCGAAGATCAGAAATTGAAGTCAAAAGAGCTTCGTTCTGTAGAAAAGACTGCAGAAGTTGCAATTTCCAAAGCGCATGATTCGGTACACCAGAAGCAAACAGAGTTCGCTGGCTTCGATGTGGCTGAAGTCGTCGCGGATGAGGATTTGTAACAGGCACTACAGCTGACTCAGGCTGGTCGGGCCCTCCGCCGAACGCTCCTCGGCTGCCTTCCGCTCCGCGCGGGAAGCCCTTCGACGTTCGAGGGCGGGCTTCGCTGACTTCTCCCACACCACCACGCCGAGAATGGCTAACCAGGGCTGCGGCGGCCATCGCGGGCGCAGCCGAGGGGTCTGGGTTGAGACCATCCCTATCCTCGGTTTCGCCGTCGCAATCGGCGTCATACCCGTCCTGAGCATTGTCATCCGACTTATCCCGGACTGCCTGCGGTTGGGACGCGCGTTCGACGATGCCTGCCCGGTTCAGCAGGCCAAGATTGTCGTACAAGAACCGATGGGTCTGATTCTCGTCGGCGACATACTGAGTTCTGCGGCGGCTATCGGCCTACGAACTATTACTATTCGAAAGTATGTACAGCACGCCGCCACGGATCTCGTACCCGCGATGTTCGGAGTAGTTCGTGTCATTGTAGTTCGTCGTTGTGGTGAAGCCGTCGTTCTGTCCATCAGCTGCCGGCACACGTCCTTTGTCAGCCTCAGCGGTATCCCGTTGCTCCTCGCTTGTTAGACGTCGCTCGCCAGCCTAGGGGTTCGTTCGTGCCGCCGGCAAACATCGTCGACATAACGCATCGCCGTCCATGCTGGACGCCAGGAACCTTCCCCTGCATAGGAATTGAAGTTTAGGACCGACCAGATTGAGATGCTGGACGCCTACCACACCAAGGCCGCAGCACGATGGTAAGCCCAGCGCTGCGGCTCCCATCTCAGCTTCCGGTGTCTCAAGCTCTGTAGAGTGACGCCATGATCAACGTTGACGCGCCTCTGCCGAACGACCTTTTCGCTTCGCTGCCCGGGGCGAATGCCGTGATGGAACATCGGGTGACAGTCGATGGACTCAGGTGGCAGGAGGCACTCAACCACCGTGGTCTTCCGCCGCTGCAGGGTGTCCTTGCCGGTCCAGACATCACGCAGGTCTCCCGCGGGGACGTCTTCGACCTGGGCAGTCGCGAGGCTACCCCGGCTAATGCCGTCCAGCTTCTCTACTACTCGCTCGCCTGGGGCCTCGGAAGTAGGGCGCCGCGCCTTCAACGGCGCCTGGACAGCCTGGCCGCACACCTGGAAAAAGCCACCGAGCTGCTGGTCACCGCCTGGACTTCGGTCAGGGAAGGTTCGCCGGCTTTCGAAGTCTACGGCGTCCTGTCCACAAACAGGGGTGCTGGCCGTATCCCCTGGCTCGGTCCGGCCTTCTCAACCAAGTTCATCTACTTCGCCCAGGGTGCTGCCGTGCCACCCCGATACGTCATTCTGGACCAAGTGGTGTCGCGCAATCTGCGTGATGCCTGGCCCGGAGCTGCGAAAGCCGCATGGTACCCGGCAACCTACGAGCGCTACTGTGCCTTGGCCGGCCGGTGGGCCGCGGAGGCCACCGAACGCCTGGACGGGGCGCGCAAGGTTCGCGCTGACGAGATTGAGCTGGCCCTCTTCAGACGGAAGTAGGCACGCCCACTTTTACCAGCCCGCGATGGCAGGCACACGGCTGCCCTGACCTGGGTTTCACCCGAATCCGTTCCCGCGGACTCAAAACAGGCTACCGACGATAATTTCCATTATCGGCGGTGAAATTCCACCCCCTTGAAGTGAGACCTCTACGGCGGATAAAGGGAAGCGGATCGTCAGAACCCGGATTTATGCTTGGGTGACGATTCAACGAAGGAGCACATTTTGGGGAAGAAGAACGACCGCGAAGCCAAGGCGCGCAGTAAGCACGGCATCCTGGACGACACGAGGATCTGGACAGCCGAGAACGGCTGGGTCACCTACAAGGACGGCCTCATCACCGTGAAGATGCAGCTCACCCCTGCCACAGTGATCCCGCTGCAGGAGATCACCGAACTGGAGTTCAAGACGCCGTCGAGGCTTACCCGCGGCAATCTCCGCTTCACCCGCGCAGGAGACAAGTTCTCCAGCCGTCAGGAGATGATCTTCACCAAGGACGATGAGGTTGCCTTCACAGAACTGCGGGACGAGCTCGAGCGTGACCGCAAGCTGGGCGTTACGGGCACCCGCCCTGCAGCCGCGGCGGCCGCCGGCACGGACAGCCAGGATTCATCCGATGCCACCCAGGCCCCGGGTTCAGGCCAGGAGTTCCGCGCCAAATACAACATCCCCGCCGATGCCGTCCTCGCCCGCTCCCCCGGTGCGGGGTACGTGTCCTTCGACGGGCACTACGTGACGATTCAGCACCTGGGCCTGGGCCGGTTCACAGTCGGCAAGGGCGTCAAGCGGATCCCCATCACCTCGATTTCCAGCATTCAGGTCAAGCCGAGCGGGGCGCTGGTATCCGGCTTCATCCAGTTCTCGCTGCCCGGCGGAACGGAAATGCGCAGCCAGTTCGGCCGCCAGAGCACTGATGCCGCCGGCGACGAGAACTCGATGATGATCTACGGCAACGAGCCGGACTTCCTGGCGCTGCGGGACGCGATCGAAACGGCCCAGCGCGAGCTGCACCAGCCGAGGGTGGTCCAGACGGCGCCGGACGCCGCCCAGCCCGATGACGTCTTCGCCCAGCTGGAGAAGCTCGGGAAGCTCCGGGATGCCGGGATTCTGACGAATGAAGAGTTCGAGGCTAAGAAGGCTGACCTGCTGGCCAAGATGTAGCCAGGAGAGCTACGCGAAGGGCCCCGTACCGAATGTCGGTGCGGGGCCCTCGTTATCCGGCAGGCCGGCGGCAGCCGGGCGCCCGCGGCCCGCGGGCATCTGCAGGGGCTTGTCTTGGTGAGCATCGGGTGTTGGCCTGGTCCCGCCGAGGTTTCCGGTGACCAGTTCAGGACGGCCTGCCGCCGCGACCAGCTCGCGCGTCAGATGGGCCGCAGTAACCGTCGTGAAGCTCTCCCCCAGCAGCGCGCAGGTCACTTCCATGTTGATCCACAGCGCATCCAGGACAGTACCGACAGTCCGGGCGATGATCGCCTCGTGCCGAGGGGAGTTTAGTCGTTGAAGCCCCCGATAGACTCATCCCCATGACTGAACCGACGCCGGAAATAGACCTCTTCAAGGGACCGCCCCGCCCAGAGTCGCGCATCGACGAGCTTCTCGGACTGCTGGCAGCCGACTGGAAGCGTTCGGGTTCGGACCAGCGTTTCTTCCAATACGTCTTTAACCTGCAGCACCGCCTCGGGTTGCCCGAAGATCCCTACAACGTCGAGGACTCCACCCTCATCGCCCATCTGAAGAATGAGGGCACCTCCGGCGGTTAGTAGCCTGCCCTGTCCCAGTCATTGGTCTTGCCCAGGAGCGGGTCCGCGTCATCCAGATGGATGCGAACGTGCTGAGTGGCACTTGAAAGCGCACCGTGCTTTTCCTGGGCGGCGAGGATCGTCTCCCGTGCGCCCTTCACCGCTGCGATCCGATCCTCCCGCGAGCCGGCCTTCTCAATCTCCTCGGGAAGGTGCCTAATTGCATCCGTGGTGTCGGCGTTCGTGGAAGAGGCCACCGTTCCTGAGCATTTTCGCTCAGGAGGTCAGATCGCAGGTCGGCAATGGCGTTCGCCGCCATGGCGGCCGGTGCGTCTTCGGGGGAGTTAGCCCTGCTGAATCCGGGATTTGCCGTGTGGTTCTGCACGCTGAGCGAGCCGTGAGGGCAGACGCAGCCGTTGATGGCAAAGTGAGTCCATGAGATTTTGGCGGGCCGCCCAGAACAAGAATTACGAGGACACAATCAAAGAAGGCTCACTTGGGCAAAGGCCAGACGCCGGAAACCTCAGCCGTCGGATCGCTGTTTCCGCTCGGGTAAAAAGGGACTGTGCGGCCTTCAACTCCAGAACATCCGCCGTTTACAAAGAGATTGGTCATCTTCATGCCAATGCTTGACCGAGGTCCTGCTCAGCCCATCGTCATCGCCGGCGACTGGCACGGTGACCAGGGTTGGGCTTTGGCTGTAATTCGCTCTGCAGCCCGAAGCGGCGCGCAAACCATTCTGCACGTGGGAGACTTCGCGCTTGATTGGCCCGGGCTTAAGCGTGCAAGGTATGAAGACAGACTGAACAGACGGCTGATTGAATGCGACATCGAACTCATCGTCTCCGGAGGAAACCATGACAACTGGGACACTCTGATGAGCCTCAGCCCACAGGAAGACGGATTGGGGACGTTCAGATCCAATATCCGGGTCCTGCCCCGGGGAGGTAGAGCCCAGATAGGTGGATTGACAATTGGTGCCCTGGGCGGGGCCTACAGCGTTGACCAGGAGCACCGGACTGAGGGAAAAGACTGGTGGGCGAATGAGGAACCCAGCGAGTCCGAAGCCCAAAGGCTGGTGGATGGTGGCCCTGTGGATGTACTCCTTACCCATGATGCCCCCGCCGGCGTAGCTATCGCGGAAAAGTTTGATCTTCCAATCGATGTCCGTCGTCGTGCGGACCGCACCAGGACATTACTTCGCGAGGTCGTCGATTCCTTAGTTCCGCCACATGTGTTCTGCGGACATTGGCACCAGCGACGATCCCAGGAAATAATTCACCGGGACGGGCGAATAACCCGCGTAGATGTACTCGACAAAGAGAAGTCCCGTGTGGGCAACGCCGTACTTGTGTGGCCGGACGAAGTCCCGCTGCGTGTCGAACCATTGGTTGTCCGCGGCTGAGCGCACGTGCAGTGAAGAACCTCCGAGCAAAAATGCTGGAGCAAACACAAGAGCAGCGGCAGCCTACGCACTGAGGGGTCTTTACTTGAAGGGCTCCTCACCAGTGCGTTGTCCAGTCGAATCTCTAACAGTCGATGATGCGCTGCAGATTCCGCTGTGTCTCCTATCATCTCACCGCCTTGGTTCCTGCATCCAGCCCGGCAACTGCAGAGCCGGCCACAGTGTCGGTTTGGCAGCAACTACGCGATCGCCGGGCCAGGAATTTGGAGTTTGGGGTCCTGTCCCCTCCAAGGGGTGGAATCTTTCTAATCCACGGAAGCCACTGAAGCCGCGCTGACACTCTCACGTCTGTCCGCACACATAAATTGAGGAGCGGCCGAACGGGGCCAGCCACTACTGAATGGAGATGACTGTGAGAATTAGCGATACAAATAACGTCACTGCGGCCCACATAATCGAAGCCCTGAGAGCGCATGGAGTCGAGTCACTCGTCTACGCGATCGACAATGACACAGCAGCCATTTATGCCACATTTAGCACTCGCATAGTCATCGCTTGTCCCGGAGCATACATCCACAGCGACCCCAGTGCCGCCACTTTTAATACCGACGTTCTCTATGTCGGCACGACGGACGAGGGCGACCCCGGCATGATCTTCACCCCAGGTGCAACGATCGATCAGATCACAGAGGCCTTCATCACCGCTGGCCGTTAGGCCTGAGACCCAACCGATGTTCCGTCCACGAGGCTGCTTAGATCAGTTCGCGACGGAAAGTTGGCCCAGCGCCCCAGCACTGCCCGTCGCTGGGAACGAACCATGTGGACGGGAAAACCACTCAGTCGTCCTCCTGACTTTCGTTTGTCGATCTACTCGTAAATCTCTAGGTGGAAGTTTGTCAGCGCCATAAGTTGTCCACCGGGAGTCTAGGACCGCGACCCTGTCAGTACCGGAGTCCGCAGGTCTGTCGCTACCGGACCCTGTCAGTACCGGAGTCCGCAGGTCTGTCACTACCGGACCCTGTCAGTACCGGAGTCCGCAGGTCTGTCACTACCGGACCCTGTCAGTACCGGAGTCCGCAGGTCTGTCACTACCGGAGTCCGCAAGTTTGTCAGCAAGAACTAGTTTCGAGGGGGTGTGCGAGCGCCTCGGTGTGACTGGGTCGAACGCACCATCATCGCCTACGACAAGGCCGTGGTTTCCGGCACCGTCCTCATCGACGACAAGCCGAACGTCACCGGGTCCACGAAGCCCTCCTCGCAGCACCTTCTCTTCACCCGGCCGTACAACACCTACACCGAAGAGACCCCTGGGATCAGCAGCTGAGAGAACTGGAGGCGGTGCGTACTGCCCCTCCTGAACACCGAACGCGCCTGAAAAGCACAGTGCCGGGCCGCTTCCATCATCGGAGGCGGCCCTTTTCGGTTCCGGGTATCCGTCGAGGGGGGGGGTAGGAGACCACCGTTTCGTTGCGCCTGTTTTCCCGGAAGGACACGTTTTGGGCCAAAAACGGTCGAAAACGGGTCTCTGCCAACGCCCAGGAGCGGTTTCACCGGCTGCCTGCCAACTGCGAAAAATCCGTGCATACCCCGTTTTGCCGCGTGATTCCGGGGTCTTTGCGGACTCAGCCGACTAAACCAACCCTGGCGACAGGAGGGGGAGACCTCCATATAGAAGAGAGGATATATAAGAGAAAATCTGCGAAAGGCTTATATATAAGGGCCCCTTATATATATCTCTCTTAACAGGTTGGTTAAGTTGGTTATATATGGGGCCCCCTCTTTTGCCCCTAGATTCCGCGGATTTTTTTGCCGACCCTTAGGTTGGCGCCCAGGTGGTTCCGGTGGGCCGGCCGGTTGGCAGCCGTTTTCGGGCAAACCCGGATCCCGGGGCTGCAGTGTCTGTCCGTATGAGGCGTCAGCCGCACACAGATGGGCATGACTACCAACATCAATCGACAGCCCGAGGGCATCCCCTCCGGCGGACAGTTCGCCCCCCAGCAACCACTCCGAAGCCGCCGGCGTCGCACTTGCCGATTCCTCCGACCGTCCCATCGTCCTCGCGCAGGGTGAAGATGAGATGTACCCGGAGCTCGCAGAAGAGTCCGTCATGGACCGGCTCACCGTCAGCCGCGACGACGAAGACCCGGACAAGTACTTCGTCCATGCCGAACGCGAAGTGAACTTCCATGCCTTGGTCGAACATGAACAGCGGGAGCTGAGTGAAGAAGAACGCGAAGCCTAGCTGAACCGCCACCACCTGGTCATCGAAGACTTCACGACTGAGCGCTACGGCGCACAGCAATTAGCGGAGAAGGCTGGAGCTCCATCTCCGCCGAGTGCTCCACCGTCATTCGGGACGCCAACCCGACCGAAGGCAAGGGTTTGCGTTGCGGTCTGGAACGAGACGAAGATTGTCGCTCTGGCCGAGGATGAGGACTCCGGAATGTTCGGCAACGAGAACCTCTCACGCGTACTGTACGAGCGGGTGGAAGCATCTGGGATTTCTGGACTGCCAAGAGCGATGCCGGCCGCATGGGATCCGGTTCCCATCGACAGAAGCCCGTTCGGGTGAGCGCGGCCCCCGGATACTGCTCCGCCGATCGCTAATCCGATCGCTAATAAGGACATATTGAGGGCAACGGGCAACTTCCGAGATGCTCGACGGCTATTAAATGCCTTCAATAGGACCTGTGCGCGATTCTGGAGGCCTATGAGTCCCGATTGACCCATTTATCCACCCCCTTGGCCCAAAGGCGCTCTAAGGGGCAGCAGGTCCCCAGAAGAGTCGGGCGACGGCCCGCAAAAGATACGCTCCGGGGGGCGGAAGAATGTCGCGCGCTTCTCCTCTATCGACCTCGTCGAGGTCCTCTCGAGCCAAACCGGCAAGATATTGCCTGTTCGATGGTTTCTAGCCATAAACGGGGGACAGAACCTCTGAACCGGCAGGATATTGCCGCTAGAGAGGAACGTGGACGGGAACAAAGCGGTCAGTGCCGCAGTCCGTGAGGATGGTGGACCGCCAGGCGCTGCGCTTCGTTCCCACCACCACAATGTCCTACAGAGCTGAATACCCCGCCGGAGCCATCACCCGTACTAACGGGGGCGACACGGACCTGGCTATCTCGAAGCAGCAACGCCTCTATGTCACCACCCTCCCGCTCACCGGCCACCGGCCACCTCACAGCAGCGGCGACCGACTCCCTTCCACCGCTCTCCACCGTCTGGTCCCGAAGGGCGCCGTCTGACCGTGCTGCGGTCAAGACCAGCCTTGATAGCGAACTCGCCCTACTGCTCCCCGTCGGCGCCGATGCGCACGGCAATGTCCAGGTTGTTTCGACCGGTGAGAAACCAGCAAAACCGGCAGCACTCGTCGATACGACGACAACGGAAGAGCTGGACTTCGCTGCAGGGGCACTAGACCTTCAGGGTCTTCGCGGGGTGCAGGACAAGCCAAGTGCCTCCATGCTGATCTCTCCCCTAGCGTTGCGCCGGCGTCGCACATACTCAAGCTTGATCCCTCCCGAATATCTTCATCTAGGGCCCCACGTGGCCCTGCATCTCTCCGCAGCCAGGAACTTGAAGATCCCGGTCGCCAAGGCATCCGTCGGGATCGACAAGCGGGGCACCAGCGGGCTGCTCGTCGACCGCTTAAACCGCCAGAGCCCGGACGGGAAGACCAGGACAAGCCTGCCCTCGGAAGACGCCGCACAGGTGATGGGCATACCGCCAGCATCCAAATCCCAACCTCCATGAGTCGGAAGCCCACACCCGGGCGTAGATGTGCTCACTCACGGCATAGGTCTCAGCCGCCCCGGGAACTTCCCGGTCGAGTTCGACCGTTGTCTTGTTGACACGACTGTGGCACCAACGTTTTCATTGGGCTCCCTCACCAGGGCACGGAAGTCCCTACCGGTGGTGTCGTTGCAAATTCGGTCGCGCGAGGTCGTCTCCATACCGCTATGGTTGTGCGCCGCCATCACAGGGCAACGAGAAAGTAGCCGAAAGTCAGTGGCAGCAGGTTTTCTACAGAAACGGGCTGTTCAGACTGTCTCTTTTATAGGTTTTTATACCTTTTATACCTTTTATACCTTGCGTTTGTTACACCTGAATTCGAAGCTGTCCATACCTGAACAACGGGTCTACCCCAGACCATACTGTGTAGGCTGCGGCAGCATTGTCACTTGCCCTTCCCAACTCTGATTAATGAATCCCCGCACGAGTTCCTCGGTCACCATCACCGAGACGATATCGTCACGACTGGGCAGGTCGAGCATCAGGCGCATCAGCCGGTGACGAAGGGCGCTGCTGTGCGATGGGTTCGAGCATCCCTTTGTAGGCAACGCAGCGCCGCTCTCGCCACGCCGCCACTGTCCCGCTGGCGATTGATCATCGCACTGGAAGCACGCGACTGGGCTTATGGCCTGCACCTGAGCAGCCGCGTACGACCATCCGTACTGATGACGTCGATGACTGGCTCACCGTCATCGGAAGCGGTAACCCTGCTGGGATCACCACGGCATCAACAGTCCAGCACCAAACTGAGCCGTCCTGCTGCGCGGCGGCCCGAAGGGACGTCGTGTGTCTCTGCCGGGGCCGGCGGTAGCCGCGAAACGGTGAGAGGCGCCGGTTGGAGGGCATATAAAGAAGGTCGGGCCTGGCGGCCCTCCCCTCCGCTAATCTGTTCGGATTCCGGAGTGCTTTTCGTTTTGGTGCCTGGCATTTTGAAAGCCTTTCCGATTCCCTGCCATCGCTTGCGCTCTGCCGTCCGCGCTGCGCGCGTACGTGCGGCTTCGCCGCGCGTAGCGTCGGCGTGCAGCTGCCCGGTACGGGCGCTGCATCGCTGTGCTCTGCAGCTGCACGGGGACCGGTACGGGACCGTTGCGGTCTGCAGGTCGTGGACCTGGCGCGGAGCGCCGGTCCGCGGCTCGTCCGCGACCGGTCTTGGTTTCCGTCGCTGCGCTCCGCCGCTGCGCGGGCAGATGGCGGGGCCTCATCCTGGGCAGGATGGGTCGGGATGGTTTCTTGATGGGAAAGCATTAGGGGCTGCGCCCCGGTTGCGGGGGTCAAGACGGAAGCTTTTTGCTGAACGTTTTGGTGGCCGCTGCGCGGGGCGGTATGTGGGCTGCTCGTTGTTCTTGCTGGTGGCGGATGGGTGGGTGGCATTAGGGGCTTCGCCCCGGTTGGCCATGGGTTCTGTCGTTCTTGATGGTGGACGTCGTGTTGTCTTGATGGTGGTCGTAATGGTGCCGGGCGTGATGTTTGGCTGCCTGGTTGGCGGGATGTTTTTCGAATTGTTTGCGTGACCTTGATGCTTGGCGGGACGTTGGCGTGGAGAGAATCTTTATGGTCTGCGTGAACCATCATGAAGGGCGGCTCGATGTGCATCGTGATGGCGTTAAGACAACCGGACGTGAACAAGGCGGGAAGTATTGAGCTAACGGAGACCCGACCACCAAAACCGGAACCCCCTTCACCGGCCGAAGGCCTTCCTCCCAACCACACACTCACGGGACCAACCCACACACATGAGCGGCAACCCACCGGGGCGAAGCCCCTACAGCCACCTGTGAGAGTGACACCAACAATCATGAGCCGGGAGGCAACCAACCGCCGGCCGCAGGCCTCATCGTCCAAGTACCTCCACGCAGGGTGATGGATGAGAAGCCAACGCAGTTGATGACACGCAGTGGCAGCAACGGAACCACCCGTCCGAAGGACATTGAAGGCCCGCTGCAGGCGTGATCGAAGGTGGCCGGAGCCCGTCAAGGGGCAGCCGAGTCAGGGATTTCAGCAGGATTGGGGAAGGTCGAAGCCGTCAAGGGACCGCACACAAGCCAAATGGAAGCCATGGCCGGGACGAGACGGGAAAGTTTGAGGTGAAGGGTGCACTTTGGAGACGCACACAAACCGAGAACTTGTCACTGTGACACACGGAGAGAAGCGGCGGCACCGTTCGCTGGGCGAACATCGGGGATTCGCGCCCGGCACGGCGGTTGAATCCTGTGTAGCCGGCCGCAAATCCCTGGTGTGGGCGCGAAAACCGGCAGCGGGCTAAAACTACGCATGTCCCCTGGCATGGAACAGAGAATCTTCAGGCTCGCTCGCGCCGGCGGCATCGACACCAACCCCACAACCTTCACTCAGAGGGCCGGTACCTTCGCCTCCGCGGCAACGAACTCCGGATCCGCGACGCTGCTTACCCGGCGCGGGAAGACCGGGCTTCACGGTTACCTGATCCTTCCGGCCAAAGCTGTCGGTTCCAACGCAGCACTTCACCTGGCCCAGACCGTCGGTGCACGCGCCGAAGAGGTCGAACTGCCCACCGATCTGGGCGACACTGCGGCCATCGGAGAGCTCAGCTACCACCACTCCCCGGCGCTGCGCGAAACGCAGAACGGCATCGACCCCACCGAGCTGCCGCGGCTGCTGGCCACCGCCATGCCCGAGGGCACCTGGATCGCCGTGACGATGCAGTGCCGAACCTTCCACGAGGGAGCGGCCTTCGGGAATGACTGCGGCGGCTGCGGGAACAATGTCGGGGTCATCGAAGTCGTCGAGGCCGAAGCCGAAGTCTGAGAGGTCAAGTCCAACGGATGTCATATCTCCTATGTGCGCGGCACCTCCTGCACTCTCTCCCCCGAGGAATTCAACTGACACCCGTGGCAAAACCGCCGGAGGGACACCCTGCTGTGGCATTCTTGGGCGCGTCATCCGACGTCATCCGACACACGCCAAGGAACGGTCAGGAACCGCATGAAGAAGAACTTCCCGGCAGCACCCCTGCTACTAGCGGCGCTGTCAGTCACGGCCCTGGCCGGATGCTCCTCCTCGTCCAGCAGTTCGGACTCCCTAGAACCGTATTACCCCGAACCCCGTCCGCCCCAGGAGTGCCGGACGCTGCTGAACCAGACGATGGACCACGTCCGTGCCGGGGAGCGCTCCGACAGGGTCAACGATGAGGTTGCGCTGCTCTCGGAGGTTTGCCCGTCGGAAATGGATGTCTTTACCAGCTACGCCGCCTCATCCGATATGCCCTTTGACGTGTACTGCAACGAGATTGCCAGCAGTACCGACCCGGAAGCGCTGGTAATGCTTCGCCAGGACGGGCACTGCAAGGGCGGGACGGCACCCGGCGCGGTTCCAGCCGGGGGCTGGCCGCAAGGCGGCCTGGGGTGGGACAGTGCACGGGATTATGCCGGGACCTATCAGCGGATCTGCGGCCCGGTGACGAGCGTGCGCAACACCTACGACGGCGGCTTCGTTAACGTCGGCCTCGACTATCCCGACACCGGGCGGTTCACCTTCATCATGTGGGGCGTCCAGCTGGAGGCGATCGCGCCCGGCACGACCGTCTGTGCCGCCGGGAACATTTACCTGTACGAGGGAGGCGTGGCACAGATGGAGCCAGCTGAGCTTGAAACCTGGAAATAGCGCAGCCTGAGGCGGGGAGCGAGCCGGGCTGCCGCACACATAGAAGGTATGACAGCCACAGCTTCCGTCAAAGAGCTGCTAGCCTCTCACCGTACCGAAAAGCGGCTCGAAGCAGCGTCGCACAACGAGCCCCTGGACCGCTCCGTTTTCCCGGCTTGCGCTGCGAAGCCACCGGAATGATCCACTCCGGCCAAGTCCCTGACCGACCGTACCGCCCAGTCTCCGCGCACAGGCGCATTTACGTCCGCCACTGCCGAGAACGTGTGATTCGGCCTCCTCCGTCGCCGAGTCACATACCCATCTACCGCAGCTCAACTCAGTCGTGCCTCCCAGCCAACTGCTGCAGGGTGTCCCGGTAGTCGCCAACCTCCCGAAGCTTCTCGATGTAGTGCTTGTGCGTGACGTCCACATTCGAATGCCCGAGTAACTCCGCTGCGGCACCGTCGGTGATTTCCCGATCAATCAGCGTAGCTACTGTGCGCCGGAACGAGTGCGGTGTAATCGCCAGTGTCGGATCGATTCCGGCGGCTTTCAGCGCAGACCGCAACGACCTGCGGACACTGGAGCCCTGCATGTAGGTACCGCGCCGAGACCAGAAAACGGCGCCGACGCCGTTTGTCGTGGGCGATTCGATGCTCCGGCGCAGCAGCACGTCGACGACAAACCGCGGTACAGGAACAACTCGAACACCTGCGCTGGTCTTCGTGTACCCCTGCCGATATTTGGAACCTTTTCTCGGCTCAACGATGGTTCCGGTAATTGATACCTTTCCGACATCACCCGACATGTCGACATCCTGCCACCGCAAAGCCAGCACCTCGCCGATACGGGCTCCAGTGCCCAGCAGCACATCAATAATGTCCGAGAGAGTGCTTGTCGGACGCGGTCCAGACAACCCGGGTTCGGCCCGCCACATACTCACTGCCTCCCTGATAGCCTCCAAAGACGCTGTATCGAGTGCCCGTGGTTTCACCACCTTCCGGGGGATGCGATCCACCTCCGCCACAGGGTTACTCTCTACATATAGGTCGTGCCGGATCGCGTAGGACATCATCTGGCGCAGCACAGTCTTTCCAATACGCGCATTGGAGCTGCCCCTCCCATCGACCGTCAGTGACCGCAGAAATGCATCACAAGTAGAGGTGCGCACCTCCCGGATCGGCAGGGCACCAAGTGCCGGGCTGATGTGTAGACGGAGGATCGATTCGTACTGGTCCCAGGTCTGCCTCCGAATACGGCCGCTGCTACTGCCGGAAATCTGATCACCGCGATCGTCCACAACAACTTCGGCCGGCTCGATACTCGCGAGCCACATACCAGCGACCTCCCCGAGCGTGAGTTTCCGGTCCGGCTGTCGCCCCTGCCCCTGCCGCTCTTTCATCGCCATCAACAGGGAGTTTTCCGCTTTACCCCGCGTGGTCGCGTACTTGCTGTACGTTCTCGTAATCCCATCCATATCCCTGAAGCGACAGGACGCTCTCCATCGTCCGCTTGTCTCGTCCTTCTTGGCGGTGATCGTGCCCCAGGCTCCAACCGGCAACGCAGCCCTAGGCATTACGCGGCCCTCTGTGCGGTGTTGTCGATCCAGGCCTGAACGGTGCCGCGCTCGTAGCGGACAAAGCCGTGCAGCTTCAACGGCGTGGGGCCCAGGCCATTCGAACTCCAATTGGCCAGTGTTTTGGGAGAGATCTGGAGCCAGGCTGCAACCTCCCCCCGGGTCAGGAGATGCTCGGGCATGCCATGGTCCGTGCTCGGACCCATGGACTTTTCACTTTTCTGCATATCTGTCTCTATGCGGCCCGTGGGTTCGCGGGTGACAACTTTTTGCGTGAAAGCGTGTCGTAATCGTGTAGTGAGCCCTTGGCTACCCACAGAAAAACCCCTCCTGACCGGGCGTTATGCCTGATCAGGAGGGGTTTGGTGGAGCCCCCTGCCGGATTCGAACCGGCGACCCCCTGTTTACAAGACAGGTGCTCTGGCCAACTGAGCTAAGGGGGCGTGCTGGCGGTCGAACAGACCCGCCATTCACGCAGCCGTTGCCAGCCGGATATACCAACCGGACAAACGGCGCTAGACAAGATTAGCCCAGAGCGCCCGTCCCCGTGAAACCGGATGTGTTTCACGGGGAACGGACGCCCGGGTGGCTCCTGTTACTTGTTGGCGTCGATTGCCGCCTGGACCGTTTCCACGAAGGTGTTCAGGTCGGCTTCACTGCCGTTGACAAAGGCGGTAGGCGTGCCGGAAATGCCGTCGATCCGCGCCATCTGGTCCGCGTACTTCACGAAGGGACGGTAGGTGCCGTCGTCGATGCAGGATTCCACCGCGTCGGCGTCCGCGCCGGCAGCAGCGGCCATGTCCACCAGTCCGGCGTTATCCACCTCGCCGTTGGCGTGCTGGGCAAAGATGGCCTTCATGAAGTCCCAGTAGGACTCGGGGCTCTCGGAGGCAACACAGGCTGCGGCATTGGCACCGCGTGAGGAGTAGTTGGTGGGCGAGCCGCCGTCCAAAAACGCGACCGTGCGGTACTCGTACGTGATCTCGCCGGCGTCGAGCCACTTGGCGATCTGATCGTCGTAAGTTGCAGCGAAATCAGCGCAGTGCACGCAGTTGATGTCGACGTACTCCACCAGCGGGATGGGCTGGCCCGGCTCGCCCGCGGTGATGCCCGGCGGGACCGGTGCATTTTCATCCGCCTGGTCCGGAGCTTCGCCGAGGGAATCCACGTCGACGTCGAACGGCTCGGTGGGTTCCAGCGCGCTGGTCGAGGTCAGGGTGAAGCCGCCGTACTGGTTGGCGTTCGCCGGCGATTCCCCGCTGGAGGGAACCTTGCTGTTGACGTTGTTGACCACAATTGCCGCCACGAGGGCAACCACTGCAAGGATGGCTACCACCACGCCCCAGCGGATCAGGAGCCGGTTGCGGTGTTCCTTCTTCTGCTGCGCCTCGCGCATGGCGCGGGCCTGTTCGCGCGCAGCAGCAGTCCGCTCCGACTTGGTCGGCTTAAGATTCCGGTCAGTCATAGTTCCTCATGTCTCTCAACGCCGGCCGCGTTTCCGGGGCCTCTGGGCACATCTCCAAGTGTAGGCGGAACATACAACCCGCCCGTTGGCCAACGCCCGGGGACGGTACAAAGTTTCCGCGCTTCGATAGAGTGGCAATATACGACTAACCAACTAAGGGGTGCCATTCGTGAACGCTGAGGCCGATCCGAGCAGCAAGGGCGACGTGCCGGACGGGTATGGCGACTTCGATTTCATCGTGGTTTCCAACCGGCTCCCTGTGGACCGGGTAAGCACCGACGACGGCGAGGCGTGGCGCCGCTCCCCCGGAGGGCTGGTCACCGCACTTGCGCCGGTGATGGCCAAGGCGGACGGGGCCTGGGTGGGCTGGCCGGGTGCCCCCGACGAAACCGTGGAACCGTTTGACCACGACAACATGCACCTGAAGCCGGTCCCGCTGAGCACCGACGAGGTGGAGCTCTACTATGAGGGCTTCTCCAACGCCACGCTCTGGCCCCTCTACCACGACGTCATTGCCACACCGGAGTTCCACCGCACCTGGTGGGATGCCTACCGCACCGTGAACCGCCGGTTCGCCGACGCCGCCGCCTCCGTGGCAGCGGAGGGCGCCACCGTGTGGGTTCAGGATTACCAGCTGCAGCTTGTTCCGCAGCTGCTGCGCAAGGCACGGCCGGACCTGAAGATCGGCTTCTTCAACCACATTCCCTTCCCGCCGCTGGAAATCTTCGCCCAGCTGCCCTGGCGCCGGAACATTATTGAAGGCCTGCTCGGCGCTGACTTGATCGGCTTCCAGCGGCCCTCGGATGCCAGCAACTTCCTGCGCTGCGTCCGCCGCTTCGCGGGCTACACCATCCGCCAGCAGCAGGTGCACGTCACCACGGAGGACGGGCTGTCCTACGTTTCCCGCGCTGAAGCGTTCCCCATCTCCATTGACGCTGCGCAGATCGCGGAACTGGCCCAGCGCGAAGACATTATTGAACGCTCCAAGCAGATTCGCCGTGAACTGGGCAACCCGGACACCGTGATGCTGGGCGTGGACCGGCTGGACTACACCAAGGGCATCAGCCACCGGCTCAAGGCCTACGGGGAACTCCTGGAAGACGGCGAAATCACCGTCGAGAACGCTTCGATGATCCAGGTCGCCAGCCCCTCCCGCGAGCGCGTGGAACAGTACCGCCTGCTGCGCGAGGAGGTGGAGGGCACCGTGGGCCGGATCAGCGGCACCTACGACACCATCTCCAATACCGCGCTGCGCTACCTTCACCACAGCTATCCGGTGGAGGAAATGGTGGCGCTCTACCTGGCCGCCGACGTAATGCTGGTTACTGCCCTTCGGGACGGCATGAATCTGGTGGCCAAGGAGTACGTGGCCGCCCGCACGGGCAACACCGGTGCGCTGGTCCTCTCGGAGTTCACCGGTGCCGCCGATCAGCTGCGGCAGGCTGTGCTGGTCAATCCGCACGATATTGACGGCCTGAAGGCCTCCATTCTCACGGCCATGAACATGCCGGCCCGCGAGGCCAGCCGCCGGATGCGGCTGATGCGCCGGCAGGTACTGCAGAACGACGTCGAACGCTGGTCCCGGAACTTCCTGGACGCGCTCGAACAGGACCAGGACCGGGAGGACTAATGATCGATCCTGCCCTGCAGGAAGCATTGGAAGCGCTGGCACAGACCCAAAAGCTGCTGGTGGCGGTGGACTTCGACGGCACGCTTTCGCCGCTGGTGGAACGGGCAGAAGACGCCCGGCCGCTGGAAGGTTCCGCGGCTGCTGTACGGGCGCTGGCAGCCCTGCCCCGGACGGATACCGCGCTGATTTCCGGACGTGCCCTGGACAGCCTGCGCAGCGTGGCCTCCCCCGACCCGGAGACCCTGCTGATCGGCAGCCACGGCGCTGAGACCTGGACGGGGCCCAACGCCGAACCGCTGCAGTTGACCCCCGAGCAGGCGCAGCTGCTGGACCGCGCCCGCGCGGCCGTGGAATCCGTGGCCGCCCTGCACCCGGGTTCCCGGCTGGAAGACAAGCCGGCCGGGGTCGTCCTGCATACCCGCGGCATGGAAGCCGTGGTCGCTGCCGAGGCCACCGACGCGGTCCGGCGCGAATTGCAGCTGCTGGACGGAGTGCAGGTCACGGACGGCAAGTCGGTGCTGGAGGCTTCCGTGGTCCACACCAACAAAGGCGAAGGCATCACGGCGCTGCGGGAACTGACCGGTGCGACGGCGGTGCTCTTTGCCGGCGACGACGTCACGGACGAGCGCGGGTTCGAGGCGCTGGTGCCGGGTGATGTCGGCGTGAAGGTGGGCGAGGGTGCCACATCGGCCGCACACCGCGCAGCATCCCCTGAAGCCTTCACCGAGGTGCTGGAGGAACTGGTGCGGCTGCGCCGCGCCGCCGTCGGCGGATAACGCCCGCAGCTCCTGCGCCCAGCGGCACAGAACGTATGCAATACTAACCCTGTGAACCAGCTCACAGCATCGTTGTCGATGCCTGCCGCTGGTTCATGACCTCAACTACATAGCTCTCCATTCACAACGGATCGTCGGGCACGTACCTGCCCGTGAAGGGAAATACCATGGCAACGGTAACGTTTGACCAGGCCACACGCCTGTACCCGGGGACGGAACGCCCCGCGGTTGACAACCTCAGCCTAGAAATCGCCGACGGCGAGTTCCTGGTTCTCGTAGGCCCCTCGGGCTGCGGAAAATCCACCTCGCTGCGCATGCTCGCAGGGCTCGAAGACGTGAATTCCGGCCGGATCCTCATCGGTGACCGTGACGTCACCGATGTTCCGCCCAAGGACCGCGACATCGCCATGGTTTTCCAGAACTACGCGCTGTACCCGCACATGACCGTCGCGGACAACATGGGCTTCGCCCTGAAGATCGCAGGCATTGGCAAGGAAGAGCGGATGGAACGCGTCCGCGAGGCTGCGAAGCTGCTGGACCTCGAGGACTATCTGGACCGCAAGCCGAAGGCACTCTCCGGCGGCCAGCGCCAGCGGGTGGCCATGGGGCGAGCCATTGTGCGTAATCCGCAGGTCTTCCTGATGGATGAGCCGCTGTCCAACCTGGATGCCAAGCTGCGAGTGCAGACCCGCACCCAGATCGCTTCCCTGACCCGCCGCCTCGGGGTCACCACCGTCTACGTCACCCACGACCAGGTTGAGGCCATGACCATGGGCGACCGGGTAGCGGTGCTCAAGGACGGAATCCTGCAGCAGGTCGATACCCCGCGTAACCTGTACGACCACCCCAAGAACGTGTTCGTGGCCGGCTTCATCGGTTCCCCGGCCATGAACCTCCTCGAGCTGCCCGTGGTGGACCGCGGCGTCGCGTTCGGCGGCGCGGTGTACCCGGTGGAAAGTGCTGTCCTCGGCCAGGCTGCCGGCAACACGGTGACCCTGGGTGTGCGGCCCGAAGACCTGGAACTCGTCACCGAGGGCGAAGGCCTGCGGGTTGACGTGGACGTGGTCGAGGAACTCGGCGCGGACGCCTACGTGTACGGCCACACCACGCTGGACGGCAACGAGCACGTCATTGTGGTCCGCGTTGACGGACGCCGTCCTCCGATGAAGGGCGACACCCTCCACGTACGTCCGCAGAAGGGCCATGTGCACCTCTTCGACACTTCCAGCGGAGAACGGCTGGCCGAACAGGCATAAGCGTCCTCAGAAAAATATGCGGTGGCTCCCTTGCTCAACTAAACTTTTGGGTGGGGAGCCACCGCTTTTTCGTTACCGCTTGCACTAGACGTAAGGGCTTTCGCCTATGACAGATCCCGCTTCCGCCAACTGGCAGAACGAACCCACTGACTGGGACCAGGCCGGCAAGCTGCCTCGCACCACACGCGCCTCAACTGACCGGATCAATACCCTTGGTTCGCTGAACATCACGGCAGCCTCGATGGACCCCGCCCTGCTGGATCTGCCCTGGCACATCCCGCTGGAGGAATGGCCCAAGGAGAACCTTGCAGCCCTCCCCCGCGGCATCTCCCGCCACGTGGTGCGCTTTGCGCGGCTGGGCGACTCCCTCATCGCCATCAAGGAAACCAGCGAGCACGTGGCCCGGCAGGAGTACCACATGCTGCGCAAACTCCGCCGGCTCAATGTCCCGGCTGTGGCTCCGGTGGCAGTCATCACGGGGCGCTTGAACCCCAACGGCGAAGAGCTGCAGCCCGTCCTCGTGACCCGGCACCTGCGTTTTTCCCTGCCCTACCGTGCTGTCTTCTCCCAGACCCTCCGGGAAGTCACCCTGACCCGGCTGATCGATGCGCAGGCGCTGCTGCTGGTACGCCTGCATCTGGCGGGTTTCTACTGGGGCGACGTATCCCTGTCCAACACCCTGTTCCGGCGCGACGCCGGAGCGTTTGCCGCCTACCTGGTGGATGCAGAAACCGGGGAGCTATACCCCGAGCTCTCCAAAGGGCAGCGCGAATACGACCTTGAGATTGCCCGGGTCAACATTGCCGGGGAGCTAATGGACTTGGCCGAAGGCGGCCTGATCGAAGAGTCAGTGGACCCGCTGGCCACCAGCGAACGGATCATGGACTCCTACCGCGGACTCTGGGCAGAGCTGACCGAGCAGGAATCCTTCGGGCTGGCGGACCGCTGGCGGGTGGACGCCCGGATCCGGCGGCTGAACGATCTGGGCTTCGACGTCGACGAGCTCTCCATCAGCACGACGCCGGACGGCTCCCAGGTCCAACTGCAGCCCAAGGTGGTCGACGCCGGCCATCATCAGCGCCGGTTGCTGCAGCTGACGGGTATTGATGCCCAGGAAAACCAGGCCCGCCGGCTGCTCAATGACATGGATTCCTACCGGGCGACCAGCCACCCGGAGCTGGATGAGGAGCTGAGCGCCCACCTGTGGGTCACGCAGGTTTTTGAACCGATTGTCAAAGCTGTTCCCCGGGACCTGGGCAGCAAGCTGGAAGCGGCTGAAGTAGTCCATGAGGTGCTCGAACACCGCTGGTACATGTCCGAGAAAGCCAACCGGAATGTGCCCATGGCCGAGGCCGTGCAGTCCTATATGGACACCATCCTGCGTCACCGGCGCGATGAAGCGGCCATCCTGCTCAGCACCGATACCCGGACCATGGAGATCCTTGACGCGGGTGGAGCCCCTTCCTAGGTCGGGGCTCAGGCGACGGCGGAGGTCAGTGGCGACGGCGGAGGTCAGTAACCGTAGCTGGGCGCGGAGAGCGCAACAATGATGACGACAATGATGTAAATGATGAAAAGCGCGGTTAACAGGCTGCCAATCACGATGCCCGCCACGGCCATTCCGTTGCTCATACCCGCCTTTCGCGACTGCTTCAAGCCGATGATGCTCAAGATAAGCCCCACGAGCGGTGCGAAAAACGAGGTGATGAGCCCGGCCAGGCCCAGGGACTGACCCGGGTTGATTGGCGGCTGGCCGTATGAGGGGTAGGCGCCCTGCTGGCCGTAAGCGGGATAACCCGGCTGCTGGCCATAGCCGGGGTACGGCTGCTGCCCGTACCCGGACTGATCCTGCTCACCGTAGCCAGGATACGGCTGCTGCACGTAACCGGACTGGTCCTGCTCGCCGTAGCCGGGATACGGCTGCTGACCATACGGCTGCTGCCCGTAACCGTACTGATCTGCGTTGGCCGCTTTGCCGCCGTCCGGCGCGTTCCCCTGCTGCCACTCCGGCTTGTTCTCTGACACGAGGCTTTCCCCTTGGAATAGGTGTACGCAGCACAGGGCGAATAGTTCCTGCGCAGGACGTCAGTGTGACGTAGCCCAATCCTAGCCAGCACCCGCAAGCAGCCCTTAGCAGGGTGAGCTTAATCTCCTGTGACCTTCTACGCGCAGTCCGGACTAAAGCTGGCAGGAGTCGTTAAATGGAAATGTACCCCCTGCCCTTTCTCCGGACCCTAGAAGGAGCCGCCAGATGGAGAACCAATTGGCTGAAACCTTCAGCCGTCCCGACCTGCGCCTGGTCCCCGTCCACGAGGCGACAGCCTCCCGCGAATGGTGGCGCTCTTCGGTGATCTACCAGATCTACCCCCGCTCGTTCCGGGACCTGCGCGGCGACGGCGTGGGAGACCTGCAGGGCATCACCGCAGAACTCGGAACACTGGCAGAACTGGACATCGACGCCGTCTGGCTATCCCCGTTCTACCGCTCCCCGCAGAAGGACGCCGGCTACGATGTTGCCGATTACTGCTCCGTGGATCCCATGTTCGGCACGCTGGAGGACTTCGACGCCCTCGTCGCCGAAGCAGGCCGGCACGGCATCCGCGTCATCGTGGATCTGGTCCCCAACCACTGCTCCGACCAACATCCGCTCTTCCAAGCCGCCCTGGCCGCCGGCCCCGGTTCCCCCGAACGGGACATGTTTGTTTTCCGCGACGGCACCGGAGAGCGCGGCGAAAACCCGCCCAACAACTGGCAGTCCCACTTCGGCGGCCCCGCCTGGACCCGCGTCACCGAAGCGGACGGGATGCCCGGTCAGTGGTATCTGCACCTCTTTGATACCTCCCAGCCGGATTTCAACTGGGACTCGCCGGCCGTGCATGCCGAGTTTGAACGCATCCTGCGCTTCTGGCTGGATCGCGGCGTCGGCGGCTTCCGCGTGGACGTCGCCCATGCCCTGATCAAGAAATCCGGGCTGCCGGATTGGGGCGGCCGCGCCGACGGGTCCTCCTCCGAGGGCTACCCCGGGGCCGAGGCCCCCATGTTCGGCCAGCCCGGCATCCATGACATTTACCGGTCCTGGCGGAAAATCCTGGACTCTTACGACGGAGACCGGGTGCTGTGCGCCGAAGCGACCATCGACCCGATAGACCGGCTGACCGACTGGGTGCGGGCCGACGAAATGCACCAGACCTTCAATTTCGCCTACCTGCACCACCGGTGGGACGCACCGGACCTCCGGCATGTCATCGAGTCCTCGCTGCGCGCCTTCGACAAAGTGGGAGCCCCCACCACCTGGGTGCTCTCCAACCACGACGTCGTTCGGCACACCAGCCGCTTCGGCCTGACCGGAGCCGGACCGCGGACCGGCGACGGGCTTGGCCCCCTCGACGAACAGCCCAACATGGAACTCGGCCTGGCCCGGGCGCGGGCCGCTACGCTGCTGATGCTCGGACTGCCAGGCGGTGTATACCTGTATCAGGGCGAAGAACTGGGCCTGCCGGACCACACCCTGCTTCCCAACGAGTTCCGCCAGGATCCCACCTTCCACCGCACCGCCGGCGAACGGGTGGGTCGGGACGGAAACCGGGTGCCGCTGCCATGGAAGGCCAACCGGCCCAGCTACGGATTCAGCGATGCAGGAAAGACGTGGCTGCCGCAGCCGCCCATCTGGGGCAGGCATTCCCGGGACATCCAGCAGCACAACCCCGAATCCACGCTGCACATGTACCGCAGAGCTCTGTCTTTGCGCCGGGAGCTGCGTCTGGGCGACGGCTCGCTGGCGTGGTGGCCGGAGCACGACGCCGAGGGGCTGGTTGCCTTTGTTAACGGCGGCATCCTAGTGGCCATGAACATGGGTGAATTCCCCGTGCAACTGCCCCACCTTCCGCTGCTGCTGGGCAGCGCCGGCGACGCCCTGGAAGGCGACCGGCTGCGCCCGAACCGCACCGTATGGATGCGTCTGGATCCGTAGGCGGTTCCGTGCGGCGCTCCCTGCACCTCTGCCCACCGCTGGAGCGAAGCCCCCGCCTGCAACTAAACCCCCGGAACGGCTTTGCCCGGATTGAGAATTCCGGCCGGGTCGAACAGCGTTTTGACCCGGCGCTGGAGCTCGAGCAGCTCCGCTGCCTGTTCTTCCGGCAGCCAGCGCAGCTTGAACTGGCCTATCCCGTGTTCACCGGTGATAGTGCCGCCCAGCGCCAGCGCAACGCGGATGGACTCGTCCAACGCCGCGTCCAGGCGCTGTCGGCCGTCCGTATCGCCGTCCTGCACCCAGAAGGTCGGGTGCAGGTTTCCGTCTCCGGCATGCGCCACCACCTTCAGCTTCACCCGGTGGTCCGCTGCCATGCGCTCAAGCTCTGCCACGTACCGGACCAGGGATGAACGCGGGACGGCGACGTCCTCACCGACCCGCACGCGCCCGGTTACGGGGTCCCCTCGGCTGTGCCGGCGCAATTCGACCAGGTGCTCCGCTTCTTCCGAGCCTTCCATCGTGACGCTTCCGCCCAGTTCGGTGAGCACGGAACGCACCACCTGCGCCTCGGCGTCAGCGCCGAACCCATCCGTTTGAACCAGCAGAAGGGCATCACCCCGGTGCCGCAGGCTGCTGCCGTGCACCTCGTCCAGGGCCAGCAGCGTGGCGCCGTCCAGCAGTTCAAGGATGGCGGGCTGCACCCGTTGGGCGCCAATGGCTAGAACGCCTGCCGCCGCCGTCGGAAAGTCCGGGAAAAACGCAGCGATGGTGCAGGATTGGACCGGCATATACCGCAGCCGCACGGTGATGCCCACGATAACCCCCAAGGTGCCCTCCGAACCGGTGAACAGCCCCGTGAGGTCGTAGCCGGCCACGCCCTTAAAGGTCCGGTGTCCGGTGCTGATCAGCGTTCCGTCCGCGAGGACAACGTCCAGGCGGAGTACGGCATCGCGGGTTACTCCGTACTTCGCGCAGCGCAGTCCCCCGGCATTGGTTGCCACGTTGCCGCCGATGGTGGAAATCCGGTAGCTCGCCGGGTCCGGGGCATACATCAACCCGTGACCTGCGGCCGCGGTGCTCAGGTCCGCATTGATAACACCGGGTTCGACGACGGCGGTCTCGTCCTCAGCGTTTAGTTCCAGGATCCGGTTCATCCGCTCCAGGCTCAGGACGATGCACCCGGGCGTAGCGTGCGCCCCGCCGGACACTCCGGTGCCGGCTCCGCGGGTCACCACAGGCGTGCCGCTTTCCGTGGCCCAGCGCATCACCGCCTGGACATCCCGAACGCTTGTTGCCCACACAACGGCCAACGGCTCGATGTATTCCAGGACCGGGCCCTGATCCGTGGCATACATCGCCCGGATCTCCGGCGATGTATCTACGTGCAGCCCGGGGCCGGCGAGGGGCAGGTTCTGCAAGGCATCCAGGGACATGCCAGCAGACTACCGCGCGCCCATGAACCTCGCGTAGCGGTCCAGTATCTCTTCCCACTCGCCGTTGATCCGCTCGTATTCTTCGGCAGGTTCCGGCAGCCGCTCCAGTCCGCCGTGGCGGACGGTCACCTTGGTGCTTCCATCGGCATCCGGCGTGAACTCGACCCGTACGTCGGTAGGGATTCGGGGGCTATGGCCGGCCACCCAGTCCATTTCCAAGCTGTTGTCCGGCTCCTTGGTTCGCACCGTGGCCCACACCGCTGTTTCGCCGTCGGGTCCGGTTTCGGTCAGCACACCGCCCTCAAACTCGGGGTGGGTTCCCTCGCCAAACTCGGTCAGGTCTTCCGGCCACCACAGGTGCAGGTAGTCGGTGAAACCGTTAAAGGCCTCGTGCTGGTCCCGAGGCACCCGGCAGGAGGCAACTACCTCTGCAACGGCGGCCCGGGAAGCACCGTCGGCGGGGACAGAATCAGGTTCCTCCGCATGGGAAAACAAGGAAAAGCTCATGCCTTCCACCCTATCGCCACGGACGGCGGCGCTTCGAAGAGCCAGGGCACCGGAAGGCCGCCCAGGCTTAGATTGGCGGGTTAAACAGGTGAGGCCCGTACCAACACTGGTACGGGCCTCACCCCACAAATTGTCCGGCGGTGACCTACTCTCCCACACCCTCCCGGATGCAGTACCATCGGCGCTGTGGGTCTTAGCTTCCGGGTTCGGAATGGGACCGGGCGTTTCCCCCACGCTATGACCGCCGTAACCCTTCCACCCGCACCACACACCCAAAAACAGTGTGCGTGGGGAAAACAATGGTCACGAACATCAAAAAATCAGACGTAAGTAATATTCAGTTATTGTTCCCTGGGGAACAACCCTCACGGGTTGTTGTCCGGGAACCACATAGTGGACGCAAGCAGCATGATCACAACACCCTCTACATTGGGAAACCGTTTGAAGTCGTGTTTCCCCAGGTGTTGATGTGGTGTAAGTTATCGGCCTATTA
>NZ_JAJFZS010000015.1:0-197613 GCF_020731535.1 Arthrobacter sp. zg-Y40 | reverse complement strand
CGGCTAATGAGACGCGGAACATTATTGCCCTGGTGAAGCAGACGCTGTCGCAGAATGATGAGACGGCTGCCGGCGCGGGTGCGCGGGCGAAGTCCGCCGTCGCCAACATCGGCTAGGACCGCGGTGACGTACTCCATCCAGCCCGTGGAGGTGAGCGCCGTCCTGCAGGAAGTGGTGAACCACGTCGCCCAGTATGAGGGGCACGCGGTTTCCTTTCAGGGCGGGCTCAACGACCTCCTGGCCGCCGCCAAAAACAGCGGGGCAGTGGCGGACGCGTTGAACGGGTTCAACGAAAGGGTCATTACACCGGGAATGAACACCATTTCCGGGCGGACCCTCGCCGCAACCGAAGCCGTAAACAATGTCCTGAAGATCGTAGGGGCGGCGGACGGCCAGATGGCTACCGACGCCCAGACCGCCGCAGTCCAGCTGGCCCAGAGCACCTCCGGCGGTTCCTACGCGCCTGTTCCCCTGCACAGGCCCACCCGCGGTGCTTCCATCGCTCAGGCATAGCCTCCCCTCCCGCCGCGCTGCCGGCGGCAGTGCCTGCCACCACCGAGTCAACGATTCGTTGCCCTGAACCGAAAGTGAAACGCCATGCCCGTGTTTGACGTGTCCGCGCTGGAGGCGATCATGCCTGAGCCGGAAGGGATCCGGGCGGCAGCTAAGTCCCTGCTCACAAGCGCCGCCGCCATCCAGTCCATTACGGAAAACGCAGCCCAGTCATGGGGCAAGCTCCAAGCCCAGGACGTGTACGTGATTGACGGCGCGGAGGTGGTTTTCTCTGCCTACCGGCCGATTCAGCGTGCTTCGCGGGACTTTGCGGATGATTTCGGGACGCTTGATGCGGCAGCGAACGTGTTCGCCGACGCGGTGGTTGATCTAAAGGCCCGCCTTGCTGATGTGAAAGCCCGGGCGGCAGCCCTCAACCAGAAGGCTGCCGCTGATGACGAATGGACCAAGGACAAGGACCTCATCGCCGAGCAGGATTGGATCACCAATGAGCTCAATACCATCAGCGCTGAGCTCAGCGGCCACGAGCGCGCCTTCGCCCAGTCCATCAGCGACTTGTACAACGGCAACGAATATGTCGAGTACTCGGAGAACGGTCCCGCAGAAGGGCAGTTTGAGCATGGCATTCCCCGCGATGTATTGAACGCGGCAGCAGCCGAGGGCCAAGTGCCGTGGGCTCACCCCCAGGAGTTTGACAAACCCTGGTACCGGGACGCCGGAGACGCCTACTGGGCCTACACCAAAGCCTTTTTCGGAACCGGGCTGGACGCCGTTCTCGGCCTGGCGGCTCTTGCCGGTTTGGGCGGTAAGGACGCATTTGTCCAGAGCTGGAAGGGAGTGGGCACACTGGCGCACGACCTGTTCATCGTGACCGGTGCGGGCATGCCATTCATGATGGCGACGGGGCAGGAACAGAAGGTGAAAGACGCGGCCGGGAACCTGCTGGAAATTGCCAAGGACACCATTCACCTGGACGAGTGGAAGACGGATCCTGCCAGTGCGCTGGGGGCGACCGCCTTCGACGTGGTGACGACGATCGGAACGGGCGGTGCCGCCGCAGGCGTAAAAGGAGTCTCGGTAGCCGGTAAAGCGGCCGATGCAGCCGGTGACGCGGGGAAGCTGGCCAAGGCGGGCGAAGCGGCTGCCGCCGGGGGCCGAATGGCACACATTGCGGAGACCACCGGTATTGCCAAAGGTGTGCGGGCCGTAAAGGAAATCAGCGTCAAAATCGGTGAAATCAAGACCACTGCCGTCCAAACAATTTCGGAATCTCCGAAAACCGATCTCGGGCGCCTAGGCTCCGGCCACGACGCAAAGCACGCTGCGCCGGACACCCGGGCAGCCGCCCCCGATACGGTGACAAGGGCACCCGAAACGCAACCAAAAGCCCCCGGCGTGGACACTCCGGGCGGGCCCGCCCGCGGTCCGCACGTGCCAGAGGGGACGGTTCCTTCCAAAGCCGACCCCGACACGGGGAACGCCGGCAGCAAGCTGCCCGACGACGCCGCCGGTCCGAAGGCACCCGCACCCGGAGACAACGGTCCCCATGCCGGTGATGGGGGACTGGACGGCGGGACCAAGGGGCCGGGGAAGCCGGATGACCTGCCCACGGTTACCGCCGATGCCGCAGGCCAGCCGACCGAGGTAGAGTTCCCGGACGGAACGAGGATTTCGGTCGATTACCCAATAGAGACTCCCCGCAACGACATAATCCGGGAACTTGGTCCAGCATTGGAGTCCATTGGCAAGGACGAAGCCTGGTTGCGCAACGTCGTCGAGCAGGAAGTGGAGTCCCTTTCCGAAGACGAGTTGCAGGCACTGATGGAATTGCGGCATTCGATTCCCTCACTGGATGCGGATACCGTGATGCAGAAAGTGATTGACGGCAAGTCTTTTGAAGCGCTGCTGGACGGTTCGGACCTTTATGGGAACTCTGCGGGCGGCTTCATAACGAGGGCGTCAGACGCTGCGGACCTGCGCACACCGGAAGACGTCTACAACGCTTTGCGGCTTGACTACAAGAACACAAAGTATCTTCCCAACAATGACAAACCGGTGTACGCCGTCCAGTTCCGAGCAGGCAAGGGATTGGATGACATTCAGATTCCGGACGGCAGAGGCCAGGATGAGTTGCGGCGTCATGGCCTCGAGGCTGCCGACCCCACTGGACGACCTTACCCCGAGCCTCACGAAAAGCAGGATCCGTGGCCCAATACCGGCCATGGATGGACCGGGAGCACGGTCGATCACTCCAAGATCATTCCGGAGTACGCAGTCCGACAGGGAACAGGGGTGCCATATAACCATGGCGACGTAATATGGGAAATCAATGAAACCGGGGAACGCGTCCTGGTTGCCATTTTCGATAAGGACATGCCGGGCGCAAATGGAGCGAGAGGGATGTGGCGAAGAGTCGCGGGTTCCGGTGGCTAATTTAAGAATGCTGTTGGAATCCATAGCAATAAAGGCGCGAAAGGGTGCAAAGAGTGGCACAGCATCGTCCGACGGAGAGACTGCCTAATGGGATGCGTGTCCCGCAGTATTACGGGGTATGGCGGGGAGAATGGTTCTCCGCCCAGCTCACTCGTGAGGTTGCATCGCTCACGTCGTATGATCTGCAGCCGCCGAGCGCAGAGTGGTCTCCCTCACGGCACACGGATGAATCCGGCCACCCCAGGTACTGGTTCCTGGATGTGCCCGAAGACGAGCTTGACCGCTTGGTCAAAGTCACGGTGACGGCCAAGTGGAAGGGCAACGAGCTTGGCATCGTCCAGTATGCCGACGGTGTCGTTCACGCCCGGGTGGCGCCGCATCCGGCTCAGCAGGCCAGGATTGACCGGGGAGGTATCCCAGAGATTGTCAAGGCTGACCGGATCGAGTATCACGGGACTTTCCGCTGGGAGGATCTGGAAGATGTCCAGATGGTTGAAAAGGACTTGAAGAAGTAGGTTTCGTCGGCACTTATCGCTGCCCGAGGGCAGCAGGAAGCAGAGTCTCGTGATTTTTCAGAAACCGCTCAGCCCGGCGCATGTGCGCACGATGGTGGAGGCCAACCGCGACTCGATCGCCGGGTTTGTCCTGAATGCCGCCGACGTCGCGCAGGTGAAGTCGCCCCGGGAACTGTATGAAGCGCACGGGCTGGGTTTCCCCGGCTCTCCGTGGGACCCGGCGGCGGACTACCTGGACGTGCTGCGTTTCGAGGCGCCGCCGTCGGTCTATGTGCATTCGGCGATGGCGCCGGGGTTCGTGGACCGGCCGCCGTTCACCGGTACCGGGTTTGCCCGCTGGGGCGGGGGAGTGGCCCCTGTGTGGTTCCTGGACGAGTGCCGGATTCCGCCGCGTGCCCAGTTGTGGCGGATCCGGGAGGGGCAGCAGGAGCAGTTGCTGGCTATGTATATAGATGTCGCTTCGGGGTGGGGCGTCTTGGAAGGCTCGGACATCCCCACGCCCCGGCACACCTCTCCGCAGACCGTGATCGGCTGGGTGGCTGTCTGGGACGGTTTCCAGTTCCCGGCCGATGTGGTGGGTGACAAGGCGGTGCTGGCTGCGGCGTCGGAACCGCCTGCCGAGATTACCGGATTCCGCCGGACGATGCGCGGGTGCTGGAGCCGTGAGGTGCCGCTCTCGGAATTGAATGACTTGTTCGAGGTCAATGCGGTGTGCCGGTGGCAGGGGCAGCCGTTCCGGATCACGGATGTGGCGCACGACGGCGGGGGCCGGGTTTTCCGTCTCTTCTACACCGGGCACAACGCCGATGTTGCGGAGTCGCTGGGCCTGAACAAGGCCGACGCCGGGGTGTACTGGACCGTCCAGCCGGAGTCTGCGGTGACCGATGTGGAGATGTTCCAGAACCGGCTCAAGCCGGCGGCGGGCTAGGGGTTAGGACAGGGAGCGATTCGGTCTTCCTCATGGATGTGTTCGGCACTGTTGGAGGCCGACACAGACGCTGATATGGGATGCTTCGGCCTGGTCCGGGTCCGCTTTTATTCACGCGACTCGCTAAACACCGCGTCCACGGAGGGCAAGGTCCCTTGGGTCCACCTGCCGGTGCCGACCCCAAGGGCGACAACCCCAAGACCCTGCCCGACGACGGCACTTCGGCGCCTGGCCAGACGGCGCCCGGACACACCGACGTGGAAACCCCGGGGAGGTCCTCGATGAATTAACTTGTAATTATGTGGAGTTCTAGCGGCCTGAAAATTACCGGCAAGTATGGCACCTGGAACGACAGGAAGTTGAATTAGATTCGACTGCTCCTGTCGACGGGATGTTGTTGATAGTCAGGTACGGCGGACGAGCGCCAGGGCCGGAGTGGATGACCATCGACCTTGGGAACCGGTTCCCAATCTCGGGCATAAGGCACGCGCTCGAGGTCCCGGCCGACGAGGTTTCGAATATTCATGCCGTAACAACTACCGGCGAATTGGGCACGCGGGGCACTGTGACAATCCTTGCCGAGGCCAGGGACGGAAGACTCGCAGCTTCTGCCAACGACCTTGGATTAAAAGAGTGGCTCATGAAGGAATGCGGCTTCCACACCTATTTTGATGAGCCGGTTACCCGGTCATCGGCGTTTGGGTGGCTTCCGGCAGCCCTTGTTAGCAATATCAGATCCTCGGTTTCGTGGCGGAAAGACAATGACTCATGAGGACCTTCCAGGACGGTGCGGAGATGTCGCGAATGGACCGGAACGGCAATGAGGTGCTGGGGGCCATTTACTCTCTTGCGGGTAACCGTTGGATTAGTCTCTAAACATGTGGCTTTCCGATGGGACAGAACTGACCGGACGTTACGGTACTTGGAACGGCCAGGAAGTCGAATTACGTTCGACTGCACCTGTCGACGGGATGTTGTTGATAGTCAAGTACGGCGGACAAGCGCCCGGGCCGGAGTGGATGACCATCGACTTGGGAAACCGGTTCCCCATCTCGGGAACCCGACATTCGCTCGAAGTCCCGGAGGATGAGGTTTCGGATATTTGCGCCGTGTCGGCTCAGGGAATTTTCGGTTCCCGGTGCCGAGTGTTTGTTCTCGCTGAAGACGGTAAGGGAAATCTTGCTGTTGAGGCGAGTGCGGCAAGCTTGCTCACTGATAAAGAGAGGTTGCTGTCGGAGCACGGATTCGATGTACGCCCGGGTGATCCGGTGGAGCGCACAAGTGTCCTGGGATGGCTTCCCTCCGAGTTGGTCCACGATTTTAAATCTGAAGTGGTGTGGCCCAAAGACGATGACTTACGACGAATCCCATGTTCGTAGGAGAGCAATTCGATAGGTTACACCATTCAAGAATCAGCCGTATGTGGCCAATGATGGCATTCGTGGGTTCCCGGAGGTTTTTTAGTCGTCGCTTTAGATGGTGCATAGGGCTGGTTTTCTTCTGTTCGTCGATGAACGGAGCCGGGCAAAATACCCTTCCCGGTCCTGCAAACCGTTCCAGGACCTAAGAACTCCGATAACCATGGCCAAAGCGAGAAAACGAAAAATCAAGAGACATGAGTAAATGTGCTCATGACTCCTTAAATCTCCCCGGTCACTCGGTCGGCAATTACTGTCCCACACAATGGTAAGATCCGGTCGCTGAGTGGGTCCGAATGTTGGCATCCGGCCTTAGCAAGCGCATTCTTTTGACGGCTTTGACGATTTACCCATGTTTCACCTCCGCGTTGGTGCCCCTGCAACTGGTGCAGCTGGAGCTCACCCTACAAGTGGGCTCCGACAGGTCCGGAATGGTCTCCCTCGCCGCAATTTGATGAATCCGGCCAACCCAGATACTGGTTCCTTGGACGGAGCGGAATATCCCGCTCGGCAAAGGACGGACGCGGCGGGTAAAGCTCCTGGACCGTGGAAACGGCGGATGACGGCCGACACGGTGGGACCCGTGGGCCGGTCCATCGAGCAATAAAGTAGCCTCGGTCCTATGTGGAGCTCCAGCGGAAAGAAGCTGTCCGGGTCGTACGGTACGTGGCAAGGGCAGGAAGTTGAACTAGCCGGAACGTCGCCGTCTGACGGACTGCTGCTGCTTATAAAATACGGCGGCGATGCCCCTGACGCGGCGTGGCTGACGATCTACGACAGGGGAAGTTTCCCAACACCCGGTGTTCGACACTCGCTTGAGGTTCCCGCTGACGAGGTCACGGATATTCATTCCGTTCGGGCGATGGGGGACTTGGGTCTCGGGCGGGAGATTGAGCTTCTCGCTGAGGACCCTGACGGGAATTTTGCTGCCATCTCCGGTGAGTCGCTGCCGCCGGAGGAGCGGCGCCGGCTGGTGAGCGCTTACGGGTTTACCACTTTCTATGATGAGCCGGTTGAGAGATCCAGTGTGTTTGGATGGCTCCCGGCTGAGAAGGTCCACGGCATTAGGTCTGAAGTCTCGTGGCGGAAGAACCCTCCAACCTGAGAATGTCCCGTAGTTGGCAAGCCCGGACGCGCGGCGACACAGACGTCGCCAGCCAACGACGGCGTGCAACGCAACTCCCGCAACCGGACGGTATACGGCAAGATTGGTTAGGTGAGCACAGCCAAGACATCCCCGGAAACCACGGACACCCAAGCCGCTGTAGAGTCGGTCAGCACCGATACCCCGCCCGCCGGGGACCTGCGCGAGGAATACCAGGCGCTCGCAGAGCAGGTGCGCCGCTACCGGTTCGCGTATTACAACGAAGACGCGCCCCTGGTTTCAGACGCTGAGTTCGACACGCTCTACCGCCGCCTGGAGGAAATCGAGGCGCTGCACCCGGAGCTGGTCACCAACGATTCACCCACCCAGGAAGTGGGCGGCGAGGTATCCGCGGCCTTCGCCCCGGTGGAACACCTGCAGCGGATGTACAGCCTCGAAGATGTCTTCTCCCTCGACGAGCTGGACGCCTGGGTCCGCAAGGCGGAAGCGTCGGTCGCCAACATTGCCCCGGACGCCAAGATCAAGTGGCTCACCGAGCTGAAGATCGACGGCCTGGCCGTCAACCTGCTCTACCGCAACGGCGAACTGGTCCGCGCCGCCACTCGCGGCGACGGCACCACGGGTGAGGACATCACCCACAACGTGCTCACCATCGCGTCCATCCCGCGCACGCTGAAGGGCGAAAACCTGCCGGCGGAAATGGAAATCCGCGGCGAGGTCTTCATCCCCTCAAAGGAATTCGCGGCCCTGAACGAAACCATGGTGGAAGCGGGCAAGGCACCGTTCGCCAACCCGCGCAACGCCGCCGCGGGCTCGCTGAGGCAGAAGGATCCCGAAGTCACCGCGCGTCGCCCGCTGAGCATGTACGTGCACGGTATCGGTGCCCGCGAAGGCCTCAACGTGGCCAGCCAGTCCGAAACCTACGAACTGCTGAAGCAGTGGGGCCTGCCGACGTCGCCCTATTACAAGGTGCTGGACACCTACGAGGAAGTGCTCAAGTACATTGCCGACAACGGCGAGCACCGGCATGACCTCTCACACGAAATTGACGGCATTGTGGTCAAGGTGGACGACTTCGGACTGCAGCGCGCGCTGGGCAACACCTCCCGGGTGCCGCGCTGGTCCGTGGCCTACAAGTACCCGCCGGAGGAAGTGAACACCAAGCTGCTGGACATCCGCGTCAACGTGGGCCGCACCGGACGCGTCACCCCGTACGGGATCATGACGCCGGTGCTCGTCTCCGGCTCCACCGTGGAGATGGCCACCCTGCACAACCAGGATGTGGTGAAGGCCAAGGGCGTGAAGATCGGCGACATTGTGGTGCTGCGCAAGGCCGGCGACGTGATCCCCGAAATCGTTGGCCCCGTCGTCGCCCTCCGCGACGCGCAGGATCCGCCGGTTCGCGACTTCGTGATGCCCACGCACTGCCCCTCCTGCGGCACCGAGCTGAAACCGGCCAAGGAAGGGGACGTGGACATCCGCTGCCCCAACGCCAAGTCCTGCCCCTCGCAGCTGCGCGAGCGGGTCTTCCACCTGGCCGGCCGCGGTGCCTTCGACATTGAGGCGCTCGGCTGGGAAGCGGCCATCGCGCTCACCTCGCCCGCCGAGCCGGAAAACCCGCCGCTGACCAGCGAGGCGGGCCTCTTCGATTTGAAGGTCGAGGACCTGGCCGACGTGCGGATCGAACGGCCAAAGCGGGTCAAGGGCGTGGTGGACGGGACCGAACTCGTCCCGTACTTCTACACCAAGGGCACCGCCAAGAAACCGTCCGTTCCTTCGGCCACTACCCGCAAGCTCTTCGACGAACTGGAGAAGGCCAAATCCCAGCCCCTGTGGCGGGTGTTGGTGGCGCTGTCCATCCGGCATGTGGGCCCGACGGCGGCGCGTGCGCTCGCCGGGGCCTTCGGGTCCATGGAGGCGATCCGCGCTGCCACCGAAGAGCAGCTGGCACACGTCGACGGCGTCGGCCCCACCATCGCCGCCGCGCTAACGGAGTGGTTCGCCGAGGACTGGCACCGCGAGATCGTGGACGCCTGGGCCGCAGCCGGGGTGCGGATGGCCGACGAGCGCGACGAATCGATGCCCCGCACGCTGGAGGGCCTGACCGTCGTCGTCACCGGCACCCTGCCGAACTTCAGCCGCGACGAGGCCAAGGAAGCCATCCTTACCCGCGGCGGCAAGGCCTCCGGCTCGGTCTCGAAGAAAACCGACTACGTGGTCGCCGGGGAAAACGCGGGCACCAAGCTGGAGAAAGCCGAAGCCCTGGGCGTCCGGGTCATTGACGAAGACGGTTTCCGGACGCTGCTGGCCGAAGGGTCCGTACCGCTGGACGACGAAGAGCCCGGTGACGGGAACGCTGCCGAAGCACTGGAGGAAGGGTCCGAATGAGCCCGCGGCCGGACGACGCTGATCCGCTGGAACTGCTGGAGGTGGCCCGCGAGGCCGCCGCTGCCGGAGCTGCGGTGCTGGCCCGGCGTTCGGCTGCGGGGCTGAACCCGGTGAACAAAAGCGCCGACGGCGACTGGGTCACGGACTTCGATACCGCCGCCGAGGTGGCCGTCCGCGAGGTTTTGGCCCGGCTGCGCCCGCAGGATGTGGTGACGGGGGAGGAGCTGGAAGCAGCGGTCCCGGTCCATTCCTCCGGCATCCGGTGGTCCATCGATCCGCTGGACGGCACCACCAACTTCATCCGGAACATCGTCTACTACGCCACCTCCGTGGCAGCGGTGAACGACGACGGCGAGTGGCTGGCCGGCGTCGTCCACGCCCCTGCGCTGGTGCGCGTCTATTATGCCGCCCGTGGGCACGGTGCATGGCTCGCTGAGCACGGCACCGTCCGGAAACTCACCGGACCGGATCCGGAGCGGGTTGGGAAGCTGCTGGGTACCGGGTTTTCCTACAACGCCTCTGTGCGCGACGAGCAGTATGCCGCGTTGCCGGGCCTCGCCGGGCAGTTCGCGGACGTGCGCCGTCTCGGTTCCGCGGCGCTGGACCTGTGCATGGTTGCCGACGGGACGCTGGATGCCTACACCGAGCGCGGATTGAATGAGTACGACTATGCCGCCGGGGCGCTGGTCGCGGAGGAGGCCGGTGTGCCGGTGCAGCGGCCCGTGAAGCCGAGCAACGATGCCGAACGCGAGGCTGCCTTCACGACGGCCGGAGCTGCGCTGCTGGGCTAAGTGTGGCGGGGCGGCTAAGTGTGGCGGGGCGGTTCCGCCACGGCACTTCCGCCGGACCGGGATGCGCGCCATTCATCGGCCAGCAGTGCGTAGCGGAGGTCATCCAGCCAGCGCCCCGAACGGTGGAGGGACCCCTGGCGGGACCTCCCCTCACGCCGCATTCCCGCTTTTTCCATGACCCGCCAGGACGCGGTGTTGTCGGCGAAACACTCCGCCACCACCCGGCGCAGGCCCAGGTCCTCAAAGCAGACGCGCAGTAGTGCGGCCACGGCTTCGCTCCCATACCCCCGCCCCGCGAACTCCGGCGCAATGACGTAGCCGATCTCCGCCTGTGTACCGCGCGCCAACTCCTCTACCTCCTGCTGCGCCCACGCGTCCTGGCGGGCAAGATAAAGGTCACCGATCAGGGTTCCGGCCTGTTCCACGGCAAAGGTGGCCGCCAAATGTTCCGGCTGCCGGAGTCGCTCCACGAAGGCGTCCACGTCCGTGGGCTGGGCTGTCATCCATTGGGCGACCTCGGGTTTCCGCCGGTAGTCAAACATGCGCGGCAGGTCTTCGGCTTCGGCGGGACGGATGGTGAGGCGGGGTGTGATGACGGGCCAGCGGGGGCCGGAGGGAGTCGCGGTCATGGCACCATGATGGCCTATCCGGTTCCCCGGACGCGCCTAGTGGCTTCGGCAGCCGCATGGCACCGGGCGGCGATGATGATCTCCCGGCTCGTCGCTTCCACAAAGGGGCCGCCGTCCCAGTCCCCGTACCAGTCCGTGGAGCTGAAGCCGGCTTCCTGCAGCAGCCGTTCCAGGAGATCCGCGGGCGGGAATTTGAGGGTACTTCGGCTGGCGAACGGTTCGCCGTCGGACAGGAACGTGGTGCGGTCCTCGAAGATGACCACCGCGCCGTCGTTCTCTTCCTGCACCGAGATCAGCTCCCACTCCACCTCAAGGGTCCCGGCGGAAGACTCCTGGAGCTCCGGCCCGGAGCGGCCGGAGTCCCACTCCAGCCAGGCCTTGGCTGCCGGGTTCCTGGACTCGAAATAGAAGGTGCCGCCGGGGACGAGACGCGACCGGACCGCAACGAGCGTTGCAAGCATCTCCGACTCGGTCAGCAGGCACTGGAAGGCGTGGCCGGTCATTACTGCGGCGTCAAAGGGGCCTGCCGGCAGGTCCTCAGCCGTCCCGGCGAGCCAGGTCACCAGTTCGGAACCCGGTCGGGACCGTGCGGCCGCCAGCATGCCGGCAGCCGGATCAATACCCGTCACCGCGTGCCCCGCCTGCGTCAGCTCGACGGCGAAGCTGCCGGTTCCGCAGCCAACATCGGCGATCCGCAGCGGTTCCGTGCCCAGCAGCCCCGCATAAAAGTCGGTGTCCCACCGGCCGGCATTGTCCTCGTCGTAAAGCGCAACGAGGCGCGGCTCGTTGTAGTGTGCGTCAACCATGGATCCCCTTGTTCCTCCTCCGGATAGCCGGAAGCCTACCGGGATTAAGCCCTGAGGAAAGACCACTCTCCCCAGGCCGGGTTTCCCAGCCGCAGCGCGGATAATCTATGCGACGCATCCCGTGCAGCATCGACTCACAGGAGGTACCCCGTGCCCCGCAAAACAACCACCGCTCCGCGGAAAACCGTGCGGACGGAGCCCGTGTCCGCCCCGGCACTGCCTCGGGTGCAAACACCGCCGGAGCTGGACACCGCCTATTTCGCGACCCTGATCGATGAACGCATCGACCGGACGCGTGAACAGATCGACACCTTGAACGCGGTCATCCGGGAAGTGACGTTGGCGGCAAAGGACATCCCTGCCGACGACGAACATGACCCCGAAGGCACCACCGTTTCGGTGGAGCGCGCCAACGAAGTGGCGCTGCTGGCGGCAGCGGAAACATCGCTGATTGAACTGCTTGATGCACGGGTTCGCCTGGATGCCGGCGCCTACGGCATCTGCGAACGCTGCGGAAATCCCATACCGGCGGCCCGGCTGGAGATCCGTCCGGAAACGCGTTTCTGCGTCAGTTGCGCCGCCGCCCGCCGCCGGTGAGCAACCGGTGAGCAACCGGTAATCAACGGGCGAACTACCGGTAAACCCGCGCTAACGGATACAGGCGTTTTCCAGTGATGTGCGTACCCTCACCCCGGTCCGGAAACGGAGCGGGGTGAGGGTAGAATCTACGTGCACTTCAACTAGAGACGTAAGGATTCGTAACGCGCATGAGCATCACCATCCGGCTTGCCACCGAGGCTGATTTTGAAGATATCCGCCGGATCACCCGTGAGGCTTACCTGCACGGCAATCACATCGAGGCCGACAACCCCTACGTCAAGGAACTCGAAAACGTCGAGGACCGCGCCAAGCACACCGAACTGTGGGTGGCGGAACGGGACGGAAAGGTGGCAGCCTCCGCGGCCATCACCTACGCCGGCCAGCCCTACACCGACATCGCCATTGAGGGCGAGCTGGAATTCCGGATGCTCGCCGTCGACCCCGCCGTGCAGCGCGGAGGAGTGGGCCGCGCCCTGGTTAACGCCATCATCGACTACGCCCGGAACAAGGACGGCATCGAGGCAGTGAGCCTGACCAGCATGACCACCATGCTGAACGCCCACGCCCTCTACCTGTCCCTGGGCTTTGTCCGGGTGCCGGAGCGGGACTGGACCGTTCCCGGCGAAGACTACATTCTCTGGGTCTTCCGCAAGGCTGTCTAACCGTCCTTGCCCGCGAGGCCAGCCGCTCCAGCGCCCGACGGCGGCGGGGCGGCTTTCGCGTATCCCTGCCCGGCGACGGGCCGCGCCGGATGCGGTGCCTTGTGTACAGCTGATGCGGGCTACGGCTCCGCCAGGCAGCATCTGCTGTACGGGAGATGAGCCCGACCCAGCATCTGCTGTACGGGAGTGTGTGGCGGCGGCCTCCATGGGCGGCCGCCGAACGCCGTAGACTGGAACGGATACCGGTTTCATACCGAAACGTTCCTTTAGAAGACGCATGGGAGACTCATGTCTGAGATCAATCGTGAGGCTGTGGCGCATCTGGCGCGGCTGGCCCACATTGAGATGACCAACGACGAGCTGGACAAGATGGCCGGCGAACTCGATGTCATCGTGGATTCGATCAAATCCGTAAGCGAAGTTGCCGGCGAAGACATCCCGGCAACCTCCCACCCCATCCCGCTGACCAACGTCTTCCGCGAGGACGTTGTGGGGCAGACGCTGACCAATGACGAAGCCCTGTCCGGCGCTCCCGACAATGCCGCCGGCCGCTTCAAGGTCCCTGCCATCCTGGATGAGGAGTAAAAACTTCCATGAGTGAACTGATTACATCTTCCGCCGCGCAACTGGCCGCCAAGCTGGCCGCCCGCGAGGTCACCGCCGTCGAGGTCACCCAGGCGCACCTGGACCGCATCAGCGAGGTGGACGGCGCCGTCAACGCCTTCCTGCACGTCAACACGGACGAGGCACTGCAGGTAGCCGCCGACGTCGACAAGGCCCGCGCCGCCGGCGAGCAGCTGCACGAACTGGCCGGCGTTCCCATTGCCATCAAGGACCTGATTGTCACCAAGGGCCAGCCCACCACGGCCGGTTCCAAGATGCTCGAGGGCTGGATGAGCCCGTACGACGCCACGGTCATCTCCAAGATCCGTGCCGCACGGATGCCGATGCTCGGCAAGACCAACCTGGACGAGTTCGCCATGGGCTCCTCCACGGAGCACTCCGCCTACGGCCCCACCCGCAACCCGTGGGACCTGGACCGGATCCCCGGCGGATCCGGCGGCGGATCCGCGGCCGCTGTCGCCGCCTTCGAAGCACCGCTGGCGCTGGGCACCGACACCGGCGGATCCATCCGCCAGCCGGCCGCCGTCACCGGCTCCGTGGGCGTCAAGCCCACCTACGGCGGCGTCTCCCGCTACGGGGCGATCGCCATGGCCTCCTCGCTGGACCAGATCGGCCCGGTATCCCGCACCGTGCTGGACGCCGCCCTGCTGCAGGAAGTCATCGGCGGCCACGACCCCCGCGACTCCACATCCCTGACGGACCCCGTGGGTTCCCTGGCCGACGCTGCCCGCAACGGCAACGTCGCCGGAATGCGCATCGGCGTCATCAAGGAACTACAGGGTGAAGGCTACGAGGCAGGCATCCAGGCCCGCTTCAACGAATCGCTGGACATGCTTCGGGACGCGGGAGCGGAAATCGTCGAGGTTTCCTGCCCCAACTTCAAGTACGCCCTGGGCGCCTACTACCTGATCATGCCGTCCGAGGCTTCCTCGAACCTGGCCAAGTACGACGGCGTCCGGTACGGCATGCGCGAGCTGCCCGCCGAGCCGCCGCTGACCATTGAACGCGTTATGGGTGCCACCCGCGCCGCCGGCTTCGGCGACGAAGTCAAGCGCCGCATCATCCTGGGCACCTACGCCCTGTCCGCAGGCTACTACGACGCCTACTACGGTTCGGCCCAGAAGGTGCGCACCCTGATCCAGCGCGACTTCGACGCCGCGTTCGCGCAGGCCGACGTGCTGATTTCCCCCACCTCGCCCAACACGGCCTTCCGGCTCGGCGAAAAGCTGGACGATCCGCTGGCCATGTACCTGAACGACGTCGCCACCATCCCGGCCAACATGGCCGGCGTCCCGGGCATCTCGATTCCCGGCGGCCTGTCCGACGGACTGCCCGTCGGTATCCAGTTCCTGGCCCCCGCCCGTGAAGACATCCGCCTCTACCGCGCCGGCGCCGCCCTTGAGGGCATGCTGGAGCAGAAGTGGGGCGGTCCGCTGCTGGCCCAGGCACCCGTACTCGGAGGAGTGAAGTAAATGTCCGTCCACATCCAGGATGAAACCCTGTCCTTCGAAGAGGCCATTCAGAAGTACGATCCGGTGCTGGGGTTCGAGGTCCACGTGGAGCTGAACACCAAAACCAAAATGTTCTCCGATGCCCCGAACATCTTCGGCGACGAGCCCAACACCGCCGTCACCCCGGTGGACCTGGGCATGCCCGGCGTGCTGCCGGTCGTGAACAAAAAGGCCGTGGAGTACTCGATCCTGATCGGCCTGGCGCTGAACTGCAAGATCGCCGAATCCTGCACCTTCGCCCGGAAGCAGTACTTCTACCCGGACACGCCCAAGAACTTCCAGACCTCGCAGTACGAAGATCCCATTGCGTACGACGGCTACCTGGACATTGAGCTGGAGGACGGCACCGTCTTCCGGGTCGAGATTGAGCGTGCCCACATGGAAGAGGACGCCGGCAAGCTGACCCACATGGGCGGCGCTGCAGGCCGCATCCAGGGCGCGGACTTCTCGCTGGTGGACTACAACCGCGCCGGTGTGCCGCTGGTGGAGATTGTCACCAAGCCGATTGAAGGCGCCGGTTCCCGGGCCCCCGAGCTGGCGAAGGCCTACGTGGCCGCCATCCGGGAAATCGTGAAGAACCTGGGCGTTTCCGACGCCAAGATGGAACGCGGCAACGTGCGCTGCGATGCCAACGTCTCGCTGCGCCCGTACGGCCAGGAAAAGTTCGGCACGCGCTCCGAAACGAAGAACGTGAACTCGCTGCGCGCCGTCGAACGCGCTGTCCGCTTCGAAATCCAGCGCCACGCCGCCGTCCTGGACTCCGGCAACACGATTGTCCAGGAAACCCGGCACTGGCACGAGGACACCCGCTCCACCACCTCGGGCCGGCCGAAGTCCGACGCCGATGACTACCGCTACTTCCCGGAGCCCGATCTGGTTCCCGTGGTCACGTCGAAGGAATGGATCGAAGAGCTGCGGGCGCAGCTGCCCGAGCCGCCGGCCGAGCGCCGCAAGCGGCTCAAGGAAGAGTGGGGCTACTCCGACGCCGAGTTCCGCGACGTCGTCAATGCCGGCGTCATGGAGGCCATCGAGGAAACCATCGCCGCCGGAGCCTCCGCACAGGTGGCCCGCAAGTGGTGGATGGGTGAAGTGGCCCGCCGGGCCAAGGAAGCCGAAGTGGATCCGGTGGACGTAGGCGTCACGCCGGAACTGATCGTTGAACTGGACCGCCTGGTCCAGGCCGGCAAGATCAACGACAAGCTGGCCCGCCAGGTGCTCGACGGCGTCCTCGCCGGCGAAGGCACCCCGGAGGAAGTCATCGAAAAGCGCGGCCTCGCCGTCGTTTCCGACGACGGCCCCCTGCTCGAAGCCATCGACGCCGCCCTCGCGGCCCAGCCCGACGTCGCGGACAAGATCCGCGGCGGCAAGGTCCAGGCCGTCGGCGCCATCGTGGGCGGAGTCATGAAGGCCACCCGCGGCCAGGCCGACGCAGGCCGTGTGCGCGAACTGATCCTGGAACGCCTGGGCGTACAGGGCTAACACCCGGTATCCGTCCGTTCCGGACCCCGGCAGGCATTCCGCCTGCCGGGGTCCGTCGGGTTAACGGGAGGAATGCGGCGGCCGCGTCACCAACGTGACCGTCGACACAGCTGCCGGGTACTCTGGCGGCATGGCCAACCTTCCCGCTGCCGATATTGCAGCCGACCCCGCCCTGGTCCGGCAGCTGGTGCAGGAACAGCGTCCGGATCTCTCCGGTCTGGAACTCCGGCAGGAGGGCAGCGGCTGGGACAACCACATCTACCGGCTCGGCACCGACTACGCCATCCGGCTCCCGCGCCGGCGGTCCGCAGTCGGACTGACCGCCAACGAACAGCGCTGGCTGCCGGAACTGACGGCGGACGTTCCGGTGCCGACGTCGGCCCCCGTCTTCTGCGGCACGGCGTGCGAGCTGTACCCGTGGCCGTGGAGCATCACCCGCTGGTTCGACGGACAGGACGTCTCCCTGCAGCCGCGGGACCGCAACGTTGCCCTGGCCACCGGGCTCGCCGGCTTCCTCAACGCGTTCCACCGGCCGGCGCCGGCGGACTACCCGCGCAATCCGTACCGCGGCGGCCCGCTTTCCAGCCGGTATGAGTCGGTGCTGCAGCGGCTGGACTCCGGTATGGTCCCGCATGCGGCCCGGGTCCGGGAGCTATGGGACGAGGCACAGCAGATCCAGGCCTGGCCAGGCCCGCCGCTGTGGTTGCACGGTGACCTGCATGCCGCGAATCTCGTCTCCAAAGACGAGGCGCTGCAGGCGGTCATCGATTTCGGGGACATGACCGCCGGGGATCCGGCCACCGACCTGGCCACCGCCTGGCTGGTGTTCGACGCCGATGGCCGGTCCGCGTTCCGCAACGCCCTGGGCCGGCAGTACGCAGCCGATCCTTACATCTGGGACCGCGCCCGGGGCTGGGCGATCTGCATTGCGACCATCCTGCTGGCCAATTCCGACGACGCCCCGGGCCTGAACCTGGTGGGCTCGGAAACCCTGATGGAAATCCTCACCGGCGACCGCGAAGAGACGGACTAGATGGCGACCTGGCGGAACGCGGTCCGCATTTCGATTGAGGGCGACGGCCATGTGCAGGAAGATATCTCCGGTTATGCCGGAGCGAGTGCCTGGGTGGTGGACGGTGCGACGCCGCTGCTGCCGCAGCTCGGACTGCCCGGACCCTCGGACCCCTCCTGGTATGCGCGCCGGCTGGATCTGCTGCTGACCGAAGCCGCCGCGGCTCCGGAGGCCGGGCACGGCGCCGGATCGGGGCAGCAGGTGCTGGCCGATGCACTGGCCCGGATGGATGCCCTGGCGCAGGAGGTGGCAGGGGAGGAGCGGGCCCGGTTCCCGTCCGCAGCCATCTGTCTGGCGCAGCTGACCGAGGACGGCGTGGAGATCGTGGCCTTGGCGGACTGCCATGCGGTGGTGGAACTCGAGGACGCCTCCCTGGTCCACGTCACCCACGAGCCCGCAGACCTGCGGGTGCTGCACTTTGACGATGCCGCAGGCGAACGGGAGCAGTTGATCCGGGACAGGGAACTGCGCAACACTCCCGGACGGCTGTGGGTGGCCCGCCGGGAGCCGGAAGCGGCCCGGCATGCCCGCACAGTGCAGCTGCCCGCACCCCGGCGCGTTGTCCTGGCCTCCGACGGCGCGTGGCGGGCAGTGGACCTGGGCATAGTGGACGGTGCGGGCGGCTTCCTGCACGCCTGCCGCTCCGCCGTCGCCGCGCAGGAGATGCTGCTGGAACTGCGCCGCCGGCAGCGTGAAACCGGCGAGAGCGCGGACGACGCAACCCTTATTACCGTGGAACGGATCGACGCAGCAGAAAGGCTCCCGTGACCGCAGCGGCAGAACACCTCACCTCCGACATCCTGGTTATTGGCGGCGGGATCGCCGGCCTCTCGTTGGCAGCAGAACTTGCTGCCGGCCACGGTGCGGCCGTGGTGCTGGCAGAGGCTGAACCCACGCTGGGCTACCACACGTCCTCCCGCTCGGCGCGGCAGCTGATCCCCAGCTACGGACCGCAGGTGGTCCAGGACCTGACCCTGCGTACGCTTGCGCTGATCCGGGCGGCCGAAGCCGGACTGCCGCAGCCCATCCTCACGCCCCGGAGCTTCCTGCTGGTGGGCGATGAAGAAGCCGTGCGGGACGGGGCCAGCTCGCACATGCATCCCGTGATGCCCGCCGAGGCACTGGCCCTGGCACCGGAATTGAAGCCCGGATCCTTCACAGCCGCAGGTCTGGACACCACCTCGGTGGCCTGCAATACAGATGCCCTGCTGGAGTACCACCGCGCCCGCCTGCTGGCAGCAGGCGGACAGGTGGTCACCGGCCGGCGGGTCGATGCCGCACGCCGGGCGGCCGACGGGGCCTGGATGGTTTCGGCCGAGGAGACGCGGTTCACCGCGCCTGTGGTGGTCAACTCAGCCGGAGCATGGGCCGACGGCGTCGCCGGTCTTTTCGGGGCCCGCCCCCAGGGGCTCACTCCCTACCGGAGGACGGCCGCCGTCGTCGACGTCGAACGGCCGCTGGAGCCGGGAGCGCCCATGGTGGCCGACGCCGCAGACCGCTTCTACTACCGGCCCGAAGGCACCCGGGTGCTGATCTCGCCGTCGGAAAGCGAGCCCAGCGTTCCGGAGGACGCCCGGCACCGTCCGGAGGACGTGCAGGCCCTGATCGACTTGGTGAACAGCGTCACCACCATGGGTATCTCGGCCGTGTTCCGGGCCTGGACCGGGCTGCGGACGGAAGCGGCCGACGGCGTGCCCGTAGTCGGCTGGGATGCTGCGGTTCCGGGGTTGTTCTGGCTGGCCGGCCAGGGCGGTTACGGCTTCCAAACATCGTCCGCTATTGCCGAATTGGCAGCCGGGATCATCAGCGGTGCGGCCGGGGAAAACAGTGCCTCCCGGGCCCTCAGCCCCGCCCGGCACAAAGTGTGACGAAGATCTCACTGCTTGGCACGTAACGAATCAGCCAAGGGCCGCCCGTATGGTCTTTAGGCGGCCGATCGATGCCTAGAGTTGTAGTACCAAGCTTCTCCGGCCGAAACTCCGGAACATCTCCAAAATCAGTGCCCGAAAGGTCAGTCTCAGTGCCAGAATTCTTGCCGCCAAAAGTCGTTGGTGTGCAGCAGCGTCCGCTCTACATCCGGGTCCGTTCCATCCTGACAATTCTTAGTACGCTGTGGCTGATTGCGGCCGTCATCGGGCTGGGGTTCTTTTCCGGCGGCACCACCTCCCTGGCCTTCTCACTGATCCTGCTCTACACCACCGGCGGTGCCCTGCTCGTAGTGGTCTCGGCAATCTACCGGTTCGTCACCAGGGCGGCACGCCAGCGCGTTGAAACCGTTCCCGAAGACAACGCCGCAGCCGTTTTCGTTGACACCACCCGGTCTGCCACCGAGGAAATCATGGCCGCGCTGCGGCCTGCAGCTCCTGCCGGCCGCCCCGCCGTGCGCATGCCGCAGAATGTGGACGCCCTGGACGTGGCCGCAGCCCTCGCGGCACGAACCGCTGCCCTGACCGCAGCCGCCGTGGCAGAGAAGTCCGCTGTCGCCGCCGCTGCCATGGTTGCGCCGGCCAAGACCGCAACCAAATCGGCGGTCAACAAGTCCGCTACCAAAAAGAAGTCCGGCCCGAAGCAGCCCGCCCAGCCGCAGAAAGCCCAGGCAGGCAAGTCCCGCCCCGCCGCTTCGCGCGCTGCCGGAAGCCCGGCAAACACTGCACCGAAGAAGACCACCGGAGGCAAGAAGTCCGGTTCGGCCGGCAAAGGTGCAGGATCCGGTGCCGCTGCAGGAAACGCCAAAGCGTCCGCTGCGCCTTCCCCGGTAAAAGCTTCCCCGGTAAAAGCTTCTCCGGTAAAAGGAGCGGCAGCGGGATCCGCAGGAACCGCCGCAGGGAATGCGCCGCTGATGAACGTTCCGGGAATCCGTACTGCCCAGCAGGATGTATTGCCGCGCCTTTCCGGCGCCCCGGCCTGCGGGCTCACGGCAGCCCCGGACCGTTCCGCTACAGTGGCCCGGCTCCGCGAATTGGTTTCGGCGGCCTAAGCGCGCAGCACAGTCCCGGACCCCTTCGGATACTCAGGTAGTTGTCAGGTTCTCTTCAGCACCTACCCAGACGGGTCGCTTATCGTAATTAGTACCTCATAAGGGTGCGAGTGATGAATGGACCGAGTAGTGACCGGTCCGGACGCCGGCAGACTAGGGTTGTTTCCCCCAACCAACCCCAAGTCTGCCGGCGTTTTCCTTTTAACTTTTGGTTCCCCGGGGCTTACCTATGGGGGCAGGCCCGGTGCCGGGAACCTATTGTGCCCGGAACTCCCGGAATTCCGCGGTGGCCTCCGAAAACCGTTCTTCCACCCCGGTTACCGCCCCGGGCGCCTCGGGACCCTGAAGGAATGCCCGCAGCCCGTCCAGGGCCGGGCCGCTGCCCTCGGCAATCACCAGTACCGAGCCGTCCCGGTTATTGGACACCACTCCCGTGAGGCCAAGCCGCGTGGCCTGCTGCATGGTCCGGTAGCGGAATCCCACTCCCTGCACCTCACCGGTGACGACGGCGGTAAGCCGGCGGGTCTGTTCCTGTTCCTGATTCATCCGCCCAGCGTAGTCCCGGCGGAGCAGCTCACAGCAGGCCGGCTCCGATCCGTTCCTCCGCAGCGGCCAGCAAAGAGCCGTCGTCGACCAGGACCCGCACCGCTTCAATCTCGGGTGCCAGGTAACGGTCCGGGCCCGGCCCCGGAACCACGGCACGGATGGCAGAGCGCACGGCCGTAACGGCAGGAGCCGAACGAGGGGCGGCCAGGCCGCCGTCGCGCATGTCCAGGGCCCGGGCCGAGGTCAGCAGTTCGATGGCCAGCACCCGGGTCAGTCCGTCCAGGGAGCGGCGCAGCTTCAGGCCGGCCGCCCAGCCCATGGACACGTGGTCCTCCTGCATGGCGGAGGAAGGAATGGAGTCAACCGACGCGGGCACGGCCAGGCGCTTGAGTTCGGACACTATGCCGGCCTGCGTGTACTGGGCGATCATGTGGCCGGAATCCACTCCCGGATCATGGGCCAGGAAGGCGTTGAGGCCATGGCTGCGGGACCGGTCCAGGAAACGGTCGGTGCGCCGCTCGCTCATGGACGCCACGTCCGCAACGGCGATGGCCAGGAAATCCAGCACATAGGCTACCGGGGCGCCGTGGAAGTTGCCGTTCGATTCCAGCCGTCCGTCCACGGTCACCACGGGGTTGTCGATGGCCGAGGCACGCTCCGCGCCAGCCACCGATTCGGCGTGGCCCAGGGTGGACCGGGCCGCGCCGTGCACCTGCGGGGCGCAGCGCAGCGAGTAGGCATCCTGCACCCGGGTGAAGCCGCCGGTCTTCTGTTCTTCGATCAGGGCCGACCCGGCCAGGACCGCCCGGATGTTCGCGGCGGACTCGCCCTGTCCGGACTGGGGCCGCAGCGCCTGGAGGTCCGCAGCGAACACGGCATCGCTGCCCAGCAACCCCTCAACGCTCATTGCCGCCGCCAGGTCCGCGATGGCCAGCAGCCGGTGCAGATCCGCAATAGCCAGCGTCAGCATCCCCAGCATGCCGTCGGTGCCGTTGATCAGCGCCAGGCCTTCCTTTTCCTGCAGCAGGACCGGTTCCAGGCCGGCCTCGGCCAAACCGGCGGCTGCGGGAACCAGGCGGCCGTCCCGGGTGCGGACCTCGCCCTCGCCCATCAGCGCCAGGGCGCAGTGGGACAGGGGCGCCAGGTCGCCGGAGCATCCCAGTGAGCCGTACTCACCCACCACGGGGGTGATCCCGGCATTCAGGAGACCGGCATAGGCGAGCGCCACCTCCGGGCGGACGCCGGTGCGGCCGGTGGCCAAGGTGGAGAGGCGGTTGAGCATCAAGGCCCGGATGACCTCGCGGTCCACTTCCGCACCGGACGACGCCGCATGGCTGCGGATCAGGGAGCGCTGCAGCTGGGTGCGCTGCTCCGGCGGGATCTGCTTGACCGCCAGGGCGCCAAAACCGGTGGATACCCCGTAATGCGGTTTCTCGTCTGCGGCGAGGCTTTCAATCACACCGCGTGAGGATGCCATCGCGGCCAGGGCCTCGGGGGAGAGGGCAACCTCTGCGCCCCCGCGGGCCACGGCCACGATGTCGCCGCCGCTCAGCGGACCGGTCCCCAGTTCAACGGCCGCCCGGGAAATGATGTCCATGTATCTCCGTCCTCGCGGAGAAAACTCTCCGTCATCCACATTGCCGGTGCATTCCTGTCCCGGCACCTCTGTTCCAGCATGCCTGTACCGGCACCTCTATCCCAGCACCAGTTCGGTGCCGAGCCTACCTCCGGGCAGGATTGTGTTTCTGGGATACCAGACGCTGCCCTAGACTCGGCGCATGTCCGCCAGCTATTCGCGCGTCCAGGTTCCCGCTGCGGCCCAGGTCCTGGCCATCCTCCGTTATCTGGGTACCCAGGCCGGGCCGGTGAGTGCCGCCGCCGTCGCCCGGGACCTGTCCCTGCCGCGGTCCACCACGTACCACCTGCTCGCCGCCCTGGCCGCGGACGGTTTCGCCGTCCACCTGCCCGAGGAACGCAAGTACGCCTTGGGCGCCACCGCCCACGAGTTGGGGACCGGCTATGCCAGGCAGGCACCGCTGCAGCGTATCGGACGGTTTCCGCTGCGGAAACTGGCCGCGCAGTGCCGCGCTACAGCGCATCTGGCGGTGCTGCAGGGCACCGATGTGATCTATGTGGTCGAAGAACGGGCGCCCCGGCAGCCACCGCTCGTGACCGACGCCGGTGTGCGGCTTCCGGCCCACCGCACCGCCAGCGGCAGGGCGCTGCTGGGGCAGATGACCGGTGCCCAGCTCAGGGCGCTGTATCCGGATCCTGCGGCGGTGCGTTCCTCCCGCGCCGGTGGAACGGGCCTGCCCGGCCTGCTGGCACAGATGCGGGAGCGCGGTTATGCCTGGGAAGAGAACGAGGTTACGGAGGGATTCTCCTCCCTTGCCGTGCCGGTGCTGGACCGGGCCGGACATGCCGTTGCCAGCGTTACCGTGACCGCAGACAACCGGGACCACGCTCCGGCTGGCCGGACGGACGGGGAAACGGCGGAGGGAACCGGTGGCAGCCTGGCCGTTCTGGCCGAACGCCACCTGCCGGGCCTAACCCGCTGCGCTGCCGAAATTTCCCGGCGGCTGGGCGGCACCGCCAGGGCCTAGCTGCCGGAACGTAGCTCCCGGGACCGGCCGGGACCGGCCGGGACCGGCCGATGGTCCAGCCGGGACAGGTCTGGTATCCCAGACATTGCCGCCGGAGCAGCGCCCGGTCCGGGCCCCCTCGGTTACGGTCGGGGCTATGGCAACCACCTCCGATCCGGCCCGGCTGATCCGGGCACCGCGCGGCACCGCACTGACGGCCAAGAGCTGGCAGACCGAGGCGCCCCTGCGCATGCTGATGAACAACCTGGACCCCGAAGTGGCCGAACGGCCTGCAGACCTGGTGGTCTACGGCGGTACCGGCCGGGCAGCGCGCAGCTGGGAAGCCTATGACGCGATCATCCGCACCCTGGCCACGCTGGCGGATGACGAGACCATGCTGGTCCAGTCCGGCAAACCCGTAGGCGTGTTCCGCACCCACGAGTGGGCGCCGCGGGTCCTGATCGCCAACTCCAACCTGGTGGGGGACTGGGCCACCTGGCCAGAGTTCCGCCGGCTGGAGGCTGAGGGGCTGATGATGTACGGGCAGATGACTGCCGGATCCTGGATCTACATCGGCACCCAGGGCATCCTGCAGGGCACCTACGAGACCTTCGGCGCCGTCGCCCGCAAACTGTTCAAGGATGAAAACGCCACCCTGGCCGGCACCCTGACCCTGACCGGCGGCTGCGGCGGCATGGGCGGTGCCCAGCCGCTGGCAGTGACCCTGAACGGGGGAGCTGTGCTGATTGTCGACGTCGACGAAACCCGCCTCCGCCGCCGGGCCGGCAAGCGGTACCTGCAGGAGGTGGAGACGGACCTGGACACCGCCGTCGCCAAGGTCATGGCAGCCAAGGCGGAGAAGCGGGCGCTGTCCGTGGGGCTGGTGGGAAACGCCGCGGAAGTCTTCGAAGAACTGCTGCGCCGGCAGCAGGCCGGGGAGATCAGCGTGGACATCGTCACGGACCAGACCTCCGCACACGATCCGCTGAGCTACCTGCCGGCCGGAGTGCCGGTGGAACACTGGGCCGCGGAGGCTGCTGCGGACCCCGAGGGCTTCACCAAGAAGGCCCGCGAATCCATGGCCCGCCATGTTGCGGCCATGGTGGGTTTCCAAGACGCCGGTGCCGAGGTGTTCGACTACGGCAACTCCATCCGCGACGAGGCACGCCAGGGCGGTTATGCCCGTGCGTTTGAGTTTCCGGGCTTCGTTCCCGCTTACATCCGCCCGCTCTTCTGCGAGGGGATGGGACCGTTCCGCTGGGTGGCGCTCTCCGGCGATCCGCAGGACATTGCGGTCACGGACGCGGCCATGAAGGAGCTCTTCCCGGAGAACACCCGCCTGCACCGCTGGCTCGACGCCGCCGCGGAGCACGTCGAGTTCGAAGGACTGCCCGCCCGCATCTGCTGGCTGGGCTACGGGGACCGGGCCAAAGCCGGACTGCTGTTCAACTCCCTGGTCGCCGAAGGCAAGGTCAGCGCCCCGATCGTCATTGGCCGCGACCACTTGGACTCCGGTTCGGTCGCGTCCCCGTACCGCGAGACCGAGGCCATGGCGGACGGGTCAGACGCCGTCGCGGACTGGCCCCTGCTCAACGCCCTGCTCAACACGGCCTCCGGCGCCACCTGGGTATCACTGCACCACGGCGGCGGCGTGGGCATCGGCCGGTCCATCCACGCCGGCCAGGTGGGCGTGGCTGACGGCACCGAACTGGCCGCCCGGAAGCTGGAAACGCTGCTGGCCAATGATCCGGGTACCGGGGTGATCCGCCACGCCGACGCCGGGTACGACCAGGCGAACCGGGTTGCCGAGGAGCGCGGTATCCGGATCCCCATGAACGAATAGGCCGGGCCGATGAGGGATAGGTACACGGACAAGAACATCCCCAGCGTCAGTTCCCTGCTTGGGTCCATCCAGGACGTTGGCCGGGACCCCCGCCGGGGCGGCTACTCGCGCCCCGTGTTTTCCACCGCGGAGCTGGACCTGCGCGGGTGGTTTGCTGCGGAGGCGGAACGGCGCGGCCTGCCGGTGGAAACCGACCGCAACGGGATCCTCTGGGCCTGGTGGGGGCAACCGCAGGAAGGCGCCCTGGTTACCGGCAGCCACCTGGATTCCGTGCCCGGCGGCGGAGCCTTCGACGGACCACTGGGAGTGGCCTCGGCGCTCGCCGCCGTCGACATCCTGCGCAGCCGCGGCGTCGAGCCCCGACGGTCCCTGGCCATTGCCGTGTTCCCGGAAGAGGAAGGGTCCCGCTTCGGTGTGGCCTGCCTGGGTTCGCGCCTGCTCACCGGCGCGATCGACCCCGACAAGGCACGGAACCTGCGCGACGCAGACGGCACCACATTCGCCGAAGCAGCCCGTGCCAACGGACTGGACCCGGAGCTGCTGGGCAGGGACGGGCAGGCCCTTGCCCGCATCGGGGACTTTGTGGAACTGCATGTGGAGCAGGGCAGGGGGCTGGGCGACGGCGGTCCGGCAGTCGCCGTCGGCGGGTCCGTCCTGGGCCACGGCCGCTGGCGGATGAGCATAACCGGGCAGGGCAACCACGCCGGAACCACTGCGATGGCGGACCGCGCAGATCCCATGGTGGCCGCCGCGCAGATCATCCTCGCGGTGCAGCAGGCCGCGTCCGGCGTGGAAGGCGCCCGGGCCACGGTGGGACGGATCGAACCCGTGCCCGGCGGCACCAACGTCATCGCTTCCCGGGTGGATCTGTGGCTGGACGCCCGGCACCCGCAGGACGCCGCCGCGCTGGACCTGGTGGATACCATCCACGGCAAGGCGCAGAAGATCGCCGCGTTCGAGGGCTGCACCATTTCCCTGACCCGGGAATCCTGGACCGGGACCACGGATTTCGACGCCGGGCTGCGGCGCAGCCTGGAGCTGTCGCTGCCGGGGGCGCCCGTGCTGCCCACCGGTGCCGGGCACGACGCCGGGATCCTCGCCGGGCACGTGCCCGCCGGCATGCTGTTTGTCCGCAATCCCACCGGGATCAGCCACTCGCCGGAGGAGTATGTGGAGGACGCCGACGCAGACGCCGGCGCGGTGGCCCTCGCGGATGTGCTGCAGGACCTGCTGTGAGTGCGCCGGACCGGCAGGCGTCCTTCTGGTGCGAGCAGGGTTGGATCAACGGGGGCGTTGTTGGCGGTGTCCGGCTGGAGGTCGATGCGTTGGGAACAGTGACAAGCTCCGAAACCGGCGTCCCTGCCCGCGCAGGTGACTGCCGGCTGGCCGGCGTGACGTTTCCGGCGGCGTCGAATGCCCACTCCCATGCCTTCCACCGGATCCTGCGCGGCCGCACGCACGACGCCGGCACGGGCAGCTTCTGGACCTGGCGCGAGCAGATGTACGAGGCCGCCGCCACACTGACCCCGGACCTGTACGGGCAGCTTGCCACGGCGGTGTTCACGGAAATGGTGGTCACCGGCTGGACCTCGGTGGCCGAGTTCCATTATGTCCACCACCAGCCGGACGGCAGCCCCTACGGGCAGGCGCATGCCATGGAGCGGGCCCTGGCACGGGCAGCCGTCGCCGCAGGCATCCGGCTGACCCTTCTGGATACCTGTTATCTGGCCGGCGGGTTCGGCGCGCCGCTCACCCGGGGCCAGCTGCGGTTCGGTGACCGCGACGGCGCCGCCTGGCTGCAGCGGCTGGCCTCCCTCCGGGAAGCGTTCGCGGAAGAATTCGATCCGGCACAGGTCAGCGTTGCCGCTGCGCTGCACTCCGTGCGCGGTGTTCCGGAGGAGGAACTGGAACTGATCTCCCGGAACCTTCCCGCGGACCTGCCGCTGCACATCCACCTCTCCGAACAGCCAGCCGAGAACGAAGCCTGTGTAGCAGCCACCGGACTCACCCCGGCACTGCTGCTGGCCAAGCACGGACTGGTGACCCGGCGGCTATCGGCGGTTCATGCCACCCATCTGGGTGCCGAAGACATCACGGTCCTCGGCAATGCCGGCGCAACTGTGGTTCTGTGTCCCACTACGGAGGCGGACCTGGCTGACGGGATCGGCCCCGCGGCACAGCTGCGCGCTGCGGGTGCCCGGATAGCGCTGGGCACCGACCAGCACGCCGTCGTTGATCCCTGGCTGGAGATGCGGGCGCTGGAACACGGGGAACGCCTCCGCTCCGGGAAACGCGGCCGCTTTGCCCCGGCGGATTTGCACACTGCCGTTTCCCGTGCCGGAGCGGAAGCGCAGGGACGGCCGGCGCCCGGGCTGGCCGTCGGACAAACCTGTGATCTGATGTCAGTGGATCTCCGAACCATCCGTACCGCCGGTTCGGAGGCGGGCCAGCTGGCACTTACCGCTACGTCCGCGGATGTGCACACCGTCGTCGTCGGCGGCCGCATCCTGGCCCGGAACGGGCTGCACAGCCGCCTGGGCGACCCGGCCGTTCTGCTGTCAGCCGCCGTCGCCGCCGTGGACTCGTCCCGGCACCGCACGCCACCCGCCGCAACCACGAAAGACTCATGAGCGCATCCACCCAGCCCCCGGCAGCAATACTGGTCACCAACATCGGCGAGCTCTCCACCCAGGACCAGTCCCGAGGAGCGGACGGTTCCGTGCTGCGGGATGCTGCCGTGGTGTTTGAGGGAGAACGGATCAGCTGGATCGGTGCGGCCTCGGCGGCGCCGGCCGCTGATGTGGTGATCGACGCCGGCGGGCGGGCGGGGCTGCCGGGATGGGTGGACTCCCACACGCACCTGGTTTTTGCAGGGGACCGCGGCGCGGAGTTTGAGGCGCGCATGGCGGGAGAGTCCTACGCGGCCGGCGGCATCGCCGTCACCACCGGCGCCACCCGGGACGCCTCGGATTACGAGCTGACCCGGCTGCTGCTGGCACGCGTTGCCGAGGCCGCAGCCGGCGGCACTACATATCTGGAAACCAAGACCGGCTACGGGCTGGGTGTGGAGGAAGAGCGGCGGCACGCCCGGATTGCGTCCACGGTCGCGAACCAGGTGACCTACCTGGGCGCGCATCTGGTTCCGGCCGGTGCTGATGCAGAGGAATATACGGACCTGGTCTGCACCGACATGCTCGAAGCCGTGCTGCCGTATGTGCAGTGGGCCGACGTCTTTTGCGAGGTGGGCGCCTTTACCGAGGATCAGTCCCGCCGGGTGCTGCAGGCCTGCCGCGACGCCGGCCTGGGGCTGCGGGTGCACGGCAACCAGCTGGGCCACGGTGCCGGGGTGCGCCTGGCCGTGGAGTTCGGGGCGGCAAGCGTGGATCACGTGAACTACCTGACGAACGAGGACATCGATGCCCTCGCCGGGACGTGGGCGCAAGGGAACGGCGTTGGGCTTGGTGCTGCCGGCGTCCCCGGGACGGTGGCCACCTGCCTGCCCGCGTGCGACCTGTCCACCCGTGCACCACTGGCTCCGGCACGGCAGCTGCTGGATGCCGGCGTGCAGGTGGCGCTCGCCTCCAACTGCAATCCGGGCACTTCCTACACCAGCTCGATGAACTTTTGTGTGGCTACGGCCGTGCTGCAGATGGGCCTCACCGTTCAGGAGGCGCTCCGGGCCGCCACCTTCGGCGGAGCCCTGGCCCTTCGCATGCACACCGGGAAAGACCGGGACGGGCAGCGGGCGGTGGGATCGCTCGCCGTCGGGCACCGTGCGGATTTGCAGCTGCTGAACGCGCCCTCCGCGGCTCACCTGGCCTACCGGCCGGGCATGCCGCTCACAGGTGCGGTGTGGCGGGCCGGGCAGCAGGTGCGCTGAGCCACGGGGCGGTGCATGCACTCCGTCCGGCAGAATGGACACCATGCGTGCTGCTTCCCCTTCCGCCCCGGCCGGTGCACTGGATCCCCGGGCCCGGCGGATGCTGGTCTTCGAAATCCTGATTGTGCTCGGACTGTCCCTGGGCAGGTCCGGGGTTTACGCCGTCGTCGAGCTGATCGAAAAGGCGACTGAAGCGCCCCTGGGCGGTCAGACCACCACCTTGAACCCGGTGCTGGACGAGCAGCCCTGGTTCGACCTGGTGTACCAGCTGCTGGGGATCTTCTTCTCCCTGGTTCCGGTGGCGCTGGTGCTCTTCCTGCTGACCGAACCGGGCAAGTCGGCCTTCCGCCGGATCGGGTTCACCTTCGAGAAGCCGCTGCGCGATTTCCTGCTGGGGGTGGGGCTGGCGGCAGTGATCTGCGTCGGAACCCTGGGCGTGTATGCGGCCGGCCGGGCGCTGGGGATCACCACCGCGCTGGTTCCCGCTGCGCTGGACACTTACTGGTGGACGCTGCCGGTGCTCATCCTCTCCGCCGTGCGGCACGCGGTGCTCGAAGAGGTGATTGTGGTGGGCTACCTGTTCACCCGGCTGCGGCAGCTGGGCTGGGGTGCCCCGGCGATCATCCTCACCAGCGCCCTGATCCGCGGCAGCTACCACCTGTACCAGGGCATCGGCCCCGGGATAGGCAATTTCCTGATGGGCCTGCTGTTCGGTGCGGTCTACGCCAAAACCCGGCGCGTGATGCCGCTGGTCATCGCCCACGCCCTGGTGGACATCACGGGCTTTGTCGGGTTTGCGCTGTTCGGCCCGGCCATCGGCATCGGCAACTGAGCATGGCATCCGGAAATGGAGACACTGTGACACTGCTGACCGCCTGGGGATCGGCCCTGGACCCGGACGCGGTGCTCCAGGAATACCCGCGCCCGCAGCTGGTCCGGGACAGCTACCTCAACCTCAACGGGTACTGGCAGTACGCCGTGACCCCCGCCGCTGAGCAGGAGCCGCCGGACACCTGGGCGGGGCAGATCCTGGTGCCGTTCTCGCCGGAGGCCCCGCTGTCCGGCGTCGGCCGCCAACTGCAGCCGGACCAGGCGCTGTGGTACCGCCGGACGGTCCGGCTGCCCGAGGGGTTCGCCGGCGAGCGGGTGCTGCTGCACTTCGGCGCCGTGGACCAGAGCTGCACGGTGACGGTTAACGGGATCCCGGTGGGCGGCCATGTGGGCGGCTACCTGCCGTTCACGCTGGACGTCACCGACGCCCTGGTCCTGGACGGGCAGTCCGGGGATTCCGGGCAGGAAATTGTGGTCCGGGTCCGGGATATCAGCGACACCGGTTACCACAGCCGGGGCAAGCAAAAGCTGGACCGCGGCGGGATCTGGTACACCGCCCAGTCCGGCATCTGGCAGACCGTGTGGCTGGAATCGGTGCCGCGGATCAGCATCGGGCGGCTGGCACTGGTCCCCGGCCTCGAGTCTGTGGACATCACGGTGCTGCTCGACGGCGGTGCCGGGCCGGGTGCCGGGGAAGGCGGTTCGGCGGACGGAGGCCCGGACCTGACCGCCGTTGTTACCCTCTCCGCCGGCGGACACACCGTGGCCGAGGCCGCCGTCGTACCCGGTGTGCCCTCGCGTATCCGCGTGCCGGACCCGCACCTGTGGACCCCCGAAGACCCGTTCCTGTACGACGTCGAGGTGCGGCTGCTCGACGGCGGCCGCGAAGTGGACCGGGTGCAAAGCTACACCGGGCTGCGGACCGTCGGCATGGGACCCGACGCGAAGGGGCGGCAGCGGCTGCTGCTCAACGGCCGTCCGTACTTCCATGCCGGGCTGCTGGACCAGGGCTACTGGCCGGACGGGCTCTACACGGCGCCGTCGGACGCGGCGCTCGCCTCAGACATCCGCCGCGCCAAGGACCTGGGCTTCACCATGCTGCGCAAGCACATCAAGATTGAGCCGCTGCGCTGGTATTACCACTGCGACCGGCTGGGGATCCTGGTCTGGCAGGACCTGGTCAACGGCGGCAGCACCTACCGGAACTCGGTGATCAGGCCGCCGGCGGCCGGGGCGCCGCACCGCAGCGACGACGCGTACCTGGTCTTCGGACGGGACGACGAGCAGGGGCGCCAAGAGTTTCTGGCCGAACTGCGCGGCACCGTGGAACTGCTGCAGAACGCGGTATCCCTGGCCGTCTGGGTGCCGTTCAACGAGGGCTGGGGCCAGTTTGACGCCAATGCCGCCGCTCACCTGCTGCGCCGGCTGGACCCCACCCGCACCATCGACCACGCCAGCGGCTGGCATGACCAGGGCGGGGGAGACCTGAAGAGCGTGCACGTCTACGTGGTGCCGTTCCGGCTGCGGAAGGGCTGGCTGCGGGGCGGCCGCGCCGTCGTACTGTCCGAATACGGCGGCTACAGCCTGCGCATCCCGGGCCACACGTTCAACGCCAAGGAGCACGGTTACCGCAGCTTCCGGAGCCGCGCGGCTCTGAAACGGGCGTACCGGCTGCTGATGCTGCGGCAGATCGAACCCGCGGTGGCCCGCGGCCTGGCGGCCACGGTCTACACCCAGCTGACCGACGTCGAGGACGAGGACAACGGCCTGCTCACCTATGACCGGGCCGTGCTGAAGATCGATGCCGGCACGGTGCGGGAGCTCAACGCCCGGCTGATCCGCGCCGCCGGTTCCTAGTTAGAGAAATCGACCGGTTTGGGAAATCCCTGCCACGGCGCAGCGGAGGGATTTCCCAAACCGGCAGGAGAATCCCTAACCGGCAGCGGGAATCCGCAGCCAGCCCTCCATGATTCGGACGAAGGCTTCGGGCTGCTCGATCCAGGGGTAGTGTCCGCAGTCGGGCAGGAACGCGAGCTCGGCGCCGAGGGCATTGGCATACGCGCGGACGGGGCCGACGCTGGAGAGGATGTCCTCTTGGCCGCCCACCACCAAGGTGGGCGGCTGCGGCGAGGCAAGGATCCGGGCGGCGGCGTCGCCGGGGATCTGGTTGAACCAGGCCGATGCTGCGGCGAGGGTCATCGCCCCGACGCCGGAGTGCTGCCGCTCAGGTGCTGCCCAGCGGGCATATCCGGCGGGGGCCTCCACCTTCAGGGCATGCTGGAACTCATCCTCCGTGCCGGGCTGCACCCCGGACATCGAGGTGAGGGCTGCGTCGACCAGCGGCTCGGACCGGCGGGCGGCAAGATCAGGGCCGTCGTGCACCGCGCCGGTTAGCCAGGCTGCGGCCGGCGTGACCAGGGCCATTGAGCGGACGCGTCCGGGGAACTGCGCAGCGGCCGCCAGGGCCAGGCGCGTCCCTGCAGAGTGGGCGAGGATATCGAAGCCGGGCAGGCCCAGCGCATCGGCAACCGCGATGGCGTCCGCCGCGTCATTCCACCAACCGCGGGACAGTCCACCGGTGGCGGGGGTTCCCCGCGGATGGAGAACGGCAAGCGGACGCACGGCGGCCAGTCCCGTCAGGTCACCCAGGTAGGCCGGGTCGCGGCACGGTCCGCCCGGAAGCACCAGAACAGGCGGCTGGTCACCGGCGCCTTCGAGTTGCACGCATATCTGCACACCATCCGGTGCCGTGATTCTTTCCATTCGGACCAACTTACCGGTGCGGTATCTCCCTCCTGCGCCGGAAACGCTCCGGTTTGGGAAAATTCAACCGGTTGACGTTTCTGCTGCCGTATACAGCTGGCAGCAGGTATGTGCAGCGCGGGCAGAATCGCTAACCGGCAGCAGATTTGCCGCCCCGTTTCCGTGGCAGACCTGCACGAACCAGGCATTGGACCAACCCCTCCGGATCCTGAGGGGATCCTGTGACGTCGTTCCAGGACCAGCGAATGAACCGCACGCCTGTCGCCCGGATTGCGTCTTCACGCTGTTTCTCGCGTGTCAGCGTCTCCCAGGAAGGCGGCATGCTCTTTCCACTCGGAAACGCCATAGTGCCTCGCCCGTATTTCACAGCACCGTCAAATTCGCCCACGAGCTTTTGCTCCGGCCAATAGAAATCGGTACGGCCAAGGAAGCGCCCACCGGCGGAACGGAACTCGTGCTGCAACTCGGGAGCCGGAAAACCGTGCTTGTGAAGAATTGCACGAGAGAAAGACTCGCCGGGGGATTCAGACCGCGCATCGGCGAAATCTATGACCCTCACCGCTCGAGAGTGCTTCGCCCGGTCCGGAAGCTGTGACGCAACGGCGTGCAGGTAGTCCTTGCTGAGCGACGGAAACTCTCGGGTCGGGTCGGGCCGCAGCACATGGTCCATGGCCGGGACGGCCTGCTCAAAAGGAAGATAGGCAGCCATATCGATGACCGTCTGGGCGCGGGACGTGAGCTGCACACCGTCCCGGCACGCCAGTGGTTCCAAGAGCTTCCGTCTGGTCCATCGCAGGTCGCCGCGGCGCCGGCCGTGGGAGCTGTCGGATGCAAGCAACAGCACTTCCGGTGGGGAACCGATGACGGGAATCCCCCACATTGCTGCCGCTGATTCCTGGAGCAGCACCCTTGACCCTGATCCGCTCTCCAGTGCCGCAACAATCCGCAAGCGGTCCCGTTCCCAGCGGGGCATGTGGGCCCAGGCAGCAGCACCGACGTAGACGCCCCGCCGTATCCGCACCAATTCGCCTGCGGCGCAGCGCAGCGCCAGTGGTTTAGCCAGGGTGTTCGCGGTGTCGGCCGCAAAGAGAAGTTCCTGATCCATGGAAACAGGCATACGGCGTGCACGGTTTTCCGGCGAGCGTGCCGTTGCGCACTGTGGAAAGTTTGGCAGGTTAGAGGAATCGACCGGTTTGGGTTGCTGCTGCCGCTTCCAACCGGCAGCAGAAATCCAACCCGGCAGGAAAACCCGACCCTAGATCTCGACGGGACCCTTGCTGGTGTCGAAGGTTACCGACATAACGCCCGGTGTGCCGGCCGGAGCAATCCAGGTGACGCCGACGCCGTCCAGCGGCTCCTCGACACGGGTGCCCAGCCAGTCGCTGACCCGGGCGGCGGAACCGGCAATGGTCAGCGAGCTCAGCTTCACGGAGCCGGGCATGCCGGGAATGGCGTTGGACGGGTGCAGTGCCTCGGTCCCGTCATCCCAGCGCAGCAGGTAGGGCACCTGCGGATCGGCAATCAGGCCGTTGATGCCGATCTGCTGCCAGGTCAGCTCCTGGCCGTCCGGAAACTTCCGGTTGCCCGGCACGGAGGAACGGCCCAGCCGCTCTTCGAAGGGCGAGAGGTCATCCACCGCAACACACCAGCCCATCCAGCCGCCGCCGGATTCGGAGCGCTGGCGCACGGCCTGGCCGAAGGGGGCCTTGTCCGATGCCGGGTGGTTGAGCACCTCCACAACCTCGACGTACTGGTTGTTGGCCAGGGGGAGGATCATATTGCGGGTACCGAATCGGGGGTGGACGCCACCCTTAACGAAGTCGGCGCCGAGGGCAGCAGCAATCCTCTCGGTGGTGGCCAAAAGACCGTCAGATTCACAGGCGTAAGAAACATGATCCAAGCGCATGCGGCTCATTGTGGCACGTTGTGACCACCGTCTCGACTTAGGACCTCCTTACCGCCAATTTCAGTGCCGGCGGAAGCGAAACTGCGGATCGGGGCGCCACCGGGTTTCACGCAAAGTCATGAAGGTTGCGCTGGGCCCGGCTATCGGTTTTCATAGGTGCAGGTCATGAGTGCCAGCAGATAGCCCCGGCTTGCTGGCCGGCAACCCTCCAACCGCGGTGGGGTGCCCCGGGTGAAGACCTGGCTGTACGCCAAGAGGGCGTCCGGCAAGCGCGGGCCCCGCAGCCCTACCGGAATTCCGGTGTGCACGTTCGTGTACCCAAAACCGGAACGACGGCGTTGTGCGGCCCCTGGTATGAGGGAGCATCATGAGTGCAGATTGGTCTTTTGAAACCCGCCAGATCCACGTAGGCCAGGAGCCCGACGCCGTCACCGGCGCGCGTGCCTTGCCGATCTATCAGACGTCGTCCTTTGTGTTTCCCAGCGCTGAGGCCGCCGCGAACCGGTTCGCGCTGGCCGAACTGGAACCCATCTATACCCGGATCGGCAACCCGACCCAGGAAGCGGTGGAAAACCGGATCGCTTCCCTGGAGGGCGGCGTCGGCGCGCTGCTGCTGGCCTCGGGGCAGGCAGCGGAAACCTTTGCGCTGCTCAACGTAGCCCATGCCGGTGACCACATCGTGGCCAGTCCCAGCCTGTACGGCGGCACCTACAACCTGCTTCGGCACACGTTGAAGAAGTTCGGGATCGACACCACGTTTGTGCAGGACCCGGATGACCTTCAGCAGTGGCGGGCAGCGGTGCAGCCCAACACCAAGGCGTTCTTCGGCGAGGTGGTCTCCAACCCGCGGCAGGACGTGCTGGACCTGGAGGGCATCAGCGCCGTCGCGCACGACGCCGGCGTTCCCCTGATTGTGGACAACACCCTCTCCACGCCGTACCTGATCCGGCCGATTGAGTGGGGTGCGGACATTGTGGTGCATTCGGCCACCAAGTATCTGGGCGGGCACGGGACTTCCATTGCCGGAGTGATCGTGGATTCGGGCAACTTCGACTTCGCCGCCGACCCGGAGAAGTTCCCCGGCTTCAACACCCCCGATGAGAGCTACAACGGCCTGGTCTATGCCCGGGACCTGGGCGTGAACGGTGCGCTGGGCGCCAACCTGGCCTATATCCTCAAGGCCCGGGTGCAGCTGCTGCGCGACCTCGGTTCGGCGGTGTCCCCGTTCAACGCGTTCCTCGTTGCGCAGGGACTGGAAACCCTGAGCCTGCGGGTGGAGCGGCACGTAGCCAACGCCGTCGCCGTTGCCAACTGGCTCGAGGGGCACGACGACGTCGTCTCGGTGGCGTACGCGGGTCTGGAATCCAGTCCCTGGTTTGAGCGCGGACGCAAGTACGGTCCGCGCGGCACCGGCGCGATTGTGTCCTTCGAGATCGACGGCGGGGTGGACGCCGGGAAGCGGTTTGTCGACGGACTGGAACTGCATTCCCACGTGGCCAACGTGGGGGACGTGCGCTCGCTGGTCATTCACCCGGCGTCGACCACACACAGCCAGCTCGGTGCAGAGGCGCAGCTGGCGGCAGGGGTCAGCCCGGGGCTGGTGCGGCTGTCCGTGGGCATTGAACACATCGATGACATCCTGGCGGACCTCGATGCCGGCTTCCGGGCCGCCAAGGGAGCCTGAGCCTTCCGTGGCGATCCGGCACCCCGCTCTGCAGCACCCCGTCACCGACCGGGACGGGGTGCTGCAGTTCGCCTCCATTGGCGGACTCGACCTGGAAACGGGCGGTTACCTGCCCGACGTCGTCCTCGGTTACGAAACGTGGGGACGGCTCGACGCCGATGCCGGCAACGCAGTGTTTATTGCCCATGCGCTGACCGGCAGCACCCATGTGGCCCGCGGCGATACGGATGAACCGGGCTGGTGGGATGACCTGGTGGGGCCGGGCAAAACCGTGGACACCAACCGGTTCTATGTGGTGGCCGCGAACATGCTGGGCGGTTGCTACGGTTCCACCGGTCCCTCGTCCCCGGATCCGCAGGGACTGCCCTGGGGATCCCGGTTCCCGTTTGTTACCGTCCGCGACTCGGTGCGCGCCGAGGCACGGCTGGCCGACCTGCTCGGAATCCGGGCCTGGCACACCGTGCTGGGCGGTTCGCTCGGGGGAGCACGGGCCTTGGAATGGGCGGTTACCGAACCCGGGCGGGTGAAACGCTGTGCCGTCATTGCGGCGACGGCGGCCAGCACCGCGGAGCAGATCGCTTTTGCCCAGGCGCAGCTGGCCGCGATCCGGCTGGACCCGGCGTTCAACGGCGGGGACTACTACAACGGTGCCCCGCCGCTGGCCGGGCTCGGGCTGGCACGGCGGATTGCGCACATCACCTACCGGTCCGAGCCGGAGCTGGAGTACCGGTTCGGGCGCAGTCCGCAGGGAACCGAGGACCCGTTCGGTTCCGCGCTCCCGGCACAGAGGGGCCGCTACGCGGTGGAAAGCTACCTGGACCACCAGGCGGAAAAACTCGTGGACCGCTTTGACGCCAACACCTATCTGGTGCTCACTGAAGCGCTCGCGGGGCACGACGTCGCGCGCGGACGAGGATCCCTGCGCGAGGCACTGCGGGGGACCGGTGCCGAGTTTTTCATCGCGGCGGTCGAGTCGGACCGGCTGTACTTTCCACAGCAGTCAGCCGACCTGGCCGCGGCCCTGCCCCGGGGTACCTCCGTGCACCTGATCCGGGCACCGATAGGGCATGACGGTTTCCTGACCAACGCGCAGGAGATTTCCGGCCCGCTCCGGGCGGCGTTTTTCGCGTGAGCCGCGGGGCGGGCTAGTCTGCCTCGGCCTCCATCAGCCAGAAGGCTGCACCGGTGGGATCAGCCAGCTGGACCATCCGGCCGTAAGGGGAGTCTTCGGGCGGGGTGAGCACCGCCCCGCCCAGTTCCTCGGCCAGGTCGGCAGCGGCGTCGACGTCGGTGTGCCCGAAGTAGAGCTCCCAGTGCGAGGGGATCCCGTCGGGCAGGTCCGCGGCGCCGTCCATCACGCCGGCTACTGGCCGGCCGTTGCTCTGGACGGTGGTGTACCGGAAGTCGGCGGTATCGGAGAGGACTTCGGTCTCCCACCCGAAGACGTCCCGGTAGAACCGCAGGGCGGCCGGATAGTCGCTGGTCAGCAGCTCGTACCAGACCGGTGCCCCCGCCTCGTCGATCCGCGCGAATCCGGGATGGTCCGCCGGCTGCCAGATGCCGATGGTTCCTCCGGACGGGTCACCGAGCAGGGCCATTGATCCCTTGGTCCCCACCTGCTGCGGATCCAGCATCACCTGCCCGCCGGCCTCGGCAGCCGCATCCGCTGAACCGGCGGCATCCCCGAAAGCCAGGTATACCGTCCAGGTATCCGGGTAGGCGGTTTCGGGGGAGTTGGGCATCAGTCCGGCCACCGCCGAGCCCCGATGGAGGAAGTCGGCATACCCGCCCGGTTCGGACACAGCAGCCTCCCACCCCAGCAACCCGGCGTAAAACTCCCTGGCCCGCTGCGGGTCGGAGCTGGCCAGGTCCGCCCAGCACGGGGCGCCGGCGGGAAACGGGGCGGACACTTCGGGCATGGCAGTCCTGCTCTCGGGTGGGGGCCGGGAGTCCCAGCTATATCAACTGGGCCCGCCGGGCAACAGGGCGGTGCCCTTGCCAGCAGGGCCTATCCGTGCGAAAACAATGCCATGACTGACCGGATCCATCTGCAGGGGCGGGCCCAGTGCTCGCCGCAGGCCCTTTGGCATGCACTCGTTGACAACCGGGCGGCGTGGTGGCCGGACATGGATTTCTCGCCGCATCCCGGCTCTCCGCTGCAGGAGCGCTGGATGGAGGACGGGGTGGAGCATACGGCCAGCGGCACGGTCCTGGCCGTGGCCCCGGGCCGCCTTTTTTCCTTCCGCTGGACAGCTCCGGACTGGGAGGCGCACACAGTGGTCAGCTTTGAACTCACGCCGGCGGACGACGACGGCGGGGAGGGCAGCGCGACCGACGTCGCCGTCACCGAGAGCGGGTTCGCCGCCCTGAAATCGGGGCCGGCGTTATCCGAGGCGCACCGTGAGGGCTGGGCCTTCCATCTGGCGAACCTGATCGAGCAGGCAGAGAAGTGAGCAGGCGCGGCGCGGGTTAGTCTTGCCGCCATGAGCAATGCAGCAGATGTGCCCGGCCGCCGCAGCCCGGCAGCCAGGATCCTCAAGGCCTCAATGGTCCCGCTGGCGGCAGCGGCGCTGGTGGTTGCCGGCGTCGTCCTGGCCGCCACCGCACCGGTGGAGTCCTTCGGCTGGTTTGCCTACGGGCCGCTGGAGGAAAGCACCGGGCCGGGGAAGCTGCTGATGCTCACCGGACGAATGCAGCTGGGGTATCTGCTTGTGGCGGCGGGACTGCTCGCCGCTGCCTTCTGGGGCGGGTTCCGGCTGGGCCGGCGCGGGCGCACCGGCCAGCCGGCCGCGCAGGGCCGCTAGTCGGCTTCGCCGGCGCCCTGCGGCATCGGTGCCCCGAACATGGGGCCGGCCTCGGGCCGCTTGGCGGAAATACCGTCGCCGGAGGACTGATGGCGCACCCGGCGGACCACCCAGGGTAGGAGGAATTCCCGGGCCCAGACCAGGTCCTCGGACCGGGCGGCACGCCATTTCTTGGCCTGCAGGGGTTTGGTTTCCAGCGGTTCCAGGGTGTGCGGGACATTGAGGGTGTCCAGCACCATGGCCGCAATGGTGTGATGGCCCAGCGGAGAGAAATGCAGCCGGTCCGGAGCCCACATCCGCGGATCGTTCAGTTCGCGCAGCGCCCACATGTCCGCAACGACGGCGCCGTGCCGTTTGGCTACGGTCCGCAGGTTCTCGTTGTAGATGGCGGCACGGCCCCGGACGCTGCTCAGCACCGGAGTGTTCCCGAGGTCCGGGCCGGTAAAGAGGACCACTCCGGCACCGGCGGCGCGCAGCTGGGCCACGGCTCCGTCCATGCGTTCGGCCAGCCGGTCCGGATCGCCGCCGGGACGGATGACGTCGTTTCCGCCGGCGCAGATGGTCACCAGGTCCGGCTTCAGTGCCAGGGCCGGTTCCAGCTGCTCGTCGACAATCTGGTTGAGCAGCCGTCCGCGGATAGCCAGGTTCGCGTAAGCGAAGTCGGGCTGGCCTGACGCGAGTTCCTCGGCCACGCGGTCCGCCCACCCGCGGTTGCCGCCCGGACTGTTCGGGTCGGGATCGCCAATGCCTTCGGTGAAGGAATCGCCCATGGCAACCATCCGGGACCAGAGGTGAGCCGGCGGCTGCTGTCGTCCGGACTCGGGGGCGGGAGCGGCTTGGGACAGGTAATTTGTACTCACTGGTCAATTCTTGCAAACGGCCCGCAGGCTACGCGACCGTAGGTTGTAAATAAGGGCGTGCCAGAATTGGACCCATGACTTTCGAGAATCCCGTTGTCCTGTGGTCCAAGCCTGAAGCCGAACGCGCCGGCACTCCGCTGCTCGTCCTTTTTCACGGTCACCTGGCCAACGAGGAGGACCTCATGGGCCTCACCGACTACCTCCCGGCAGAGTTCACCATCGCCTCGGTGCGGGCCCCGCAGGCAATGGGCCCCGGCTACACCTGGTTCCCGCTGACGGCTGACGCCGACTACTCCGTGGAGGCCGTGGTGGACTCAGTATCCGCCGTGTCCGACTGGCTGGACGGCATCAGCACCGGGCACAGCAGCGTGAGCATGCTGGGCTTCTCCATGGGGATGGCCGTTGCCACCTCGCTGCTGCGCCACCGCCCCCGGGACTTCGCCGCCGTCGTCGGGCTGTCCGGTTTTGTAGTGCCGTCGCAGGACCACGCGTTCTTTTCTGACGGCGAGCTGGCGGAGCGCAAGGTCCCGTTCTTCTGGGGCCGGGACCAGGCCGACCCGGTGATCGACGCAGCCCGGATCGAATACACGCACGCCTGGCTCAATACGCACACTGCGCTGACCAAGATCCTGTACTCGAACATGGGCCACGGCATTAACATGCAGGAGCTGGGGCACGTGAAGGAATTCCTCACGCATACGGTGCTGCGCGGCGCCCGGACGTCCTAATCCGGACGTCCCAGCGCCGCCGTCCGGGCCGAAAGGTCAGCCTTCGCGGACAATCCGGACAGTTTCACCGTTCACGGTTACTTCGTCACCGGCGTGCAGCTGCCGGCCGCGCCGCTCCTCGATGTCGCCGTTGACCTTCACCAGGCCGTCTTCGATCAGTTGCTTGGCATGGATGCCGTCTTCGGCCAGGTTCGCGAGTTTGAGCAGCTGGCCGAGGCGGATCATTTCGTCGCGGATGGGCAGGTCTTGGGCATCGGGGGAACTCATGCTTCCATTCTGCCCGATGACGACGGCGCCGGACGCAGGGGAACGGCGGGCACGCGGGCGGCGGTAGGGTGGACGCGTGCCAAATGCTGTGCGGATGTCCCCGCTGATCGGTCTGCCCCTGTCCCTCCTCGCCGGCGTCGCCATGCCGGTCCAGACGCGCGTGAACGGAACCCTCGGACAGCGGCTTGACGACGGCCTGGCCGCTGCACTGGTCAGCTTTACCGTTGGCTTGGTAGTGATGAGCGCCATCAGCGTCGTCCTTCCGCGCGGGCGCGCCGGCGCCTCCCAGTTGCTGCCTGCCCTGCGCGAACGGCGCTTTCCGCGCTACTACGTACTGGCCGGCATGATCGGCGGCTATTTTGTTCTTTCCCAGACCCTTACCGTCGCCGTGCTGGGCGTGGCCGTGTTCACGGTGGCCGCAGTCGCCGGGCAGACCCTGACCGGACTGGTGGTGGACCGGCTCGGGATCGGCCCCGCCGGTAAGAAGGCGCTGACCGTGATGCGCGTGGTGGGAGCGGTGCTGACCATTGCCGCGGTGGCCTGGGCTGTCAGCCCGAAGCTGACCGGCGGGCAGGATCCGTCCGCCTGGTTGTTGCCGGTGCTGCTGCCGCTGACGGCCGGCATGCTGATGAGTTTCCAGCAGGCCATGAACGGCACTACGGGTATGCACTACGGCACTCCCATCACGGCCACGCTGGTGAACTTCATCTCCGGCACCGTCCTGCTGGCCGTGATGTGGGGCATCAAGGTGGCTGTGTCCGGTCGGGGCAACCCGCTGCCGGGAGAGTGGTGGCTGTACCTGGGCGGCCCGATGGGGTGCGTCTTTATTGGCCTGGCAGCGCTGCTGGTGCGCAGCCTGGGAGTGCTGCTGACGAGCCTCGGCCTGATCGGCGGGCAGCTGATCGGCTCCCTGCTGCTCGATATTGTCTTCCCGGCCCCGGGAACCACAGTGGTGGCAGCCACGGTGCTCGGCACCCTGCTGACCCTGGCCGCCATTGTGCTGGCCACCCTGCCGTGGAACATGCCCGGCGGCGGTCCGTTCCGCCGTCGCCGTTCCTCCCGGCCGGACACCGCCGGCACGCCCCGCTGAGACGGGCAGCGACGCACCGAACGGCTCCGGTAGGTGGGCGGGCCCTGCTCGCCTTAAGCTGGTAGTTAAGCTTTGCCCGTTGGCACTGTCCCCGCATGCCCTTTGAAGCTGCGCGGACGGGCCCGGGACCACGAGCGGACCGCACCCAGCGGCCCTGTATACACGAAAAGAACGGCGGTACCATTCCATGGCTTCGACCAAATCCAAGCTGGATCCGATCATCTCCCTGGCCAAGCGCAGGGGCTTCGTTTTCCAGTCGGGTGAGATTTACGGCGGTTCCCGGTCCGCATGGGATTACGGCCCCCTGGGTGTCGAGCTCAAGGAAAACATCAAGAAGCAGTGGTGGCAGCACATGGTCCGCGGCCGCGACGACGTCGTAGGCCTGGACTCGGCCGTCATCCTGCCGCGCCAGGTCTGGGAAGCATCAGGCCACGTGGAGGTCTTCTCCGATCCGCTGGTCGAGTGCCTGAGCTGCCACAAGCGCTACCGTGCCGACCACCTCGAAGAGGCTTACGAGGAAAAGAAGGGCCACGCCCCTGAGAACGGCCTGGCCGATATTGCCTGTGCCAACTGCGGCACCAAGGGACAGTGGACCGAACCGCAGGAATTCTCCGGCCTGCTCAAGACCTTCCTGGGCCCGGTGGCCAACGAGGAAGGGATGCACTACCTGCGCCCGGAAACCGCGCAGGGCATCTTCGTGAACTTCAACAACGTGCTGACCACCTCGCGGAAGAAGCCACCGTTCGGCATCGGCCAGATCGGCAAGAGCTTCCGCAACGAAATCACGCCGGGTAACTTCATCTTCCGCACCCGCGAGTTCGAGCAGATGGAAATGGAGTTCTTCGTTGAGCCGGGCACGGACGAGGAATGGCACAAGTACTGGATCGAAAACCGCTTCAACTGGTACGTGGGCCTGGGCATCGATCCCGAAAACCTGCGGCTGTTCGAGCACCCGCTGGAAAAGCTGAGCCACTACTCCAAGGGCACCACCGACGTCGAATACCGTTTCGGCTTCCAGGGCTCCGAGTGGGGCGAGCTGGAAGGCATTGCCAACCGCACCGACTTCGACCTCGGCACGCACTCCAAGCACTCCGGCACGGACCTGAGCTACTTCAACCAGGCCACCAACGAGCGGTTCACCCCGTACGTGATTGAGCCCGCCGCCGGCCTGACCCGTTCCTTCATGGCGTTCCTGGTGGACTCCTACACCGAGGACGAGGCCCCCAACGCCAAGGGCGGAGTGGACAAGCGCACCGTCCTGAAACTGGATCCGCGCCTCGCCCCGGTCAAGGCCGCCGTGCTGCCGCTGAGCCGCAACGAGGACCTCTCGCCCAAGGCCAAGGACCTCGCCGCGCAGCTGCGCCGGAACTGGAACATCGACTTCGACGACGCCGGCGCCATTGGTCGCCGCTACCGCCGCCAGGACGAGATCGGCACCCCGTTCTGCATCACCGTGGACTTCGACACCCTCGAGGATCAGGCCGTCACCGTGCGTGAACGCGACACGATGGCCCAGGAGCGGGTGAGCCTGGACAAGGTCGAGGGCTACCTCGCCGAACGCCTGATCGGCGCGTAATGGCTCTTTCATTCCGCGAATGGCGTGAAGACGACGATCTCAAGCTGAACCAGCTCTGGGGCGATCCGGAGAGCGTGCAGGCCGGCCAGTTTCGTGCCGTGCTCCGCCCGTCCTCCAACGAACCGTGGAGCCGCTGCATTGTGGCCGAAGACGACGGTATCCCGGTGGCCGCCGGGGTGGTCTACGAGACCAGCCTGCACCCGGACCGGCTCTGGGCCTACGTGGAGGTAGCCCGGGAAAACCGGCGCACCGGCCTCGGCAGCACCCTGCTGGGCATGCTGCGCAAGGAAGCCGAGTCCGCGCCGTCGGGCGTGCGGAAGCTGCGCGCGAAGGTGGAGCCGGGCACGCCGGGCGCCAAGTTCGCCGAAGCTGCCGGGCTGACCCCCATCCAGCGCTCGGCCGTGATTGTGGTGGAGCCGGGCAAGCTGAAACTGCCCGTGTTCACCGACGACGGTCCCCAGCTGGACGAGGCCGCCACCGGTTCGGTGGAGCTGACCTCAGCGGTGACGGAGTTCTACAACTCGGTGCACGGCTGGGACCGGGCGGACATGAACCTGGGCCGGGCCCAGCAGATGCTGCTCAATGACGCCACCGGTGCCTCCGGCGCCATTGTGCTGCGGGACAAGCCAAAGAAGGACGGCGGGAAGATTGCCGCCTTCGCGGTGAGCTACACGCAGGAACGCACTGACGAGCCTGCCGACGTGCTGGTGGGCTATGACACCACGCTGGACGACGCCGAGGCGCAGGCCGCCGTGGAGTCGCTCATCGCCATGCTGGCGTACCAGTATCCGGTGCAGCTGGAAATCGACGAGTCCATGACTGCCGTGGTCCGCGCACTGGAACCGCTGACCCGTGCCGGGGTGGCCCGGCAGGTCGGCAGCGAAACGCTGATCCTCAGCGACTAGGCGTTACCGGCGCCGAAAGCGGCGGTCCCTGCATCGAGGATTACTTCGATTCCGGGGGCCGCCGCTTTTCTGTTTGCGGCGGCTGCGGCCGGAAAGAGCGGCTAGGACTTGAGCCGGCCGGAGAGGGCATACAGCACTGAGTCCGTGACCTTTTCCAGCGGGCGTTCGGGGTCAAACACCAGCCAGTCCAGGGCAGCCATCAGGGTGGCGCCGAAAACACTGCCGGCTATCAGCATCACATTGTCCGGGCCGTCGGTCCCGTTCTCCTGCACGGTCTCCCGGATCGGTTCAACGAACTCGGCCAGTGCCTCCTGGCGCAGCAGGTGCATGGAGTGCTGCCAAGTGCGGTCGGTGCGCAGGATTTCCGCGGCCATCAGCTTGGCCAGCGCCCGGTTTGCGCACAGCAGTTCCAGGAGGGCCCGGACCATGGACTCGATGGCCGGCCAGCCCGTTCGGCCGCTTCGTGCTGTCCGCAGCGAATCAGTCAGGGAGCCCACACCCTCCAGCGTCAGCTTCTCGAAAAGCTTGTCCTTGGAGGAAAAGTTGTAATAGAGGCTGCCCTTGGCCACGCCGGCCCGTTCGGCCACGTCATCCATGGTGGTGCCGGAGATGCCGTTCGCCGCGGCTAGTTCCAGCGCGGCATCCAGTATGGCGCGCTGGGTTCCGGATTCGCGTGGCATGCGGCAGTACGTCCTTCACGGTGGAAAACTTCTCTTCCACTGATCTTAGTTGGCGGCGCAACCGGGCGCGTTTACCGGATGGTCCAGCGGTGTCCTGAGCAGGATTTGCATCCACTTGCGAGAATAGACAGGTGACTGTTCTATCTCCGGAGCTCAAGCTCGAGCTTCCCCCGCTGCAATTAGGCCCCATCACCGTGGACACCCCGGTGATTCTGGCTCCCATGGCCGGCATTACCAACAAGGCCTTCCGCCGGCTCTGCCGTGAATACGGCGGCGGCCTCTACGTGACCGAAATGGTCACCTCGCGCGCCCTGGTGGAACGTTCGCCGGAGTCGATGCGCATCATCAAGCACGACGACGACGAAAAGGTCCGCTCCGTCCAGCTGTACGGTGTGGACCCCAAGACCGTGGGTGCAGCCGTCCGCCTCCTGGTGGAGGAAGACCGCGCCGACCACATCGACCTGAACTTCGGCTGCCCGGTGCCCAAGGTCACCCGCAAGGGCGGCGGTTCGGCGCTGCCCTGGAAGCTGGACCTGTTCACCGCCATTGTGCAGACCGCCGTGAAGGAAGCTTCCCGCGGCAACGTGCCCCTCACCATCAAGATGCGCAAGGGCATTGACGAGGACCACCTGACCTTCCTCGACGCGGGGAAGATCGCCCGCGACTCCGGAGTGGCCGCGGTGACCCTGCACGGCCGCACGGCTTCGCAGTTCTACTCCGGCAAGGCCGACTGGTCTGCCATCGCCGAACTGCGCGAAGCCCTGCCGGACATGAACGTCCTGGGCAACGGCGACATCTGGTCCGCCGAGGACGCGATCCGGATGGTGCGCGAAACCGGTGTGGACGGCGTCGTCATCGGCCGCGGCTGCCAGGGCCGGCCCTGGCTGTTCGGTGACCTGGAGGCCGCCTTCGAGGGCAGCACCGAACGGCACCGGCCCGGATTGAAGCAGGTTTCGGACAGCGTGTACCGGCACGCCGAGCTGCTGGTGGAGACCTTCGGGGACGAAGTCATTGCCCTGCGCGACATCCGCAAGCACATGGCCTGGTACTTCAAGGGCTACGTGGTCGGGGGAGACCTCCGCGCTAAACTGGCGACGGTACCGTCCCTGGCGGTGCTCCGTGAACTGCTGGACCAGCTGGATCCCGAAGCTCCGTACCCCGGCGCCGACGCCGAGGGACCGCGCGGACGGGCCGGCACACCCAAAAAGACAGCGCTGCCGGAAGGCTGGCTGGACGGGCGGGAACTGAACGCCTCCCAGAAAGCCATCATTTCGGCAGCTGAACTCGACGTATCAGGCGGCTAAAGCAACCCATGACCTTCCCGCAGGCAGTTTCCACCGCAGGCTATACCGATGTTGACCTGGCCCGCTGGGTTACCGAGCCGGCCAAAAACACCAACCGCACGCAGTTCGGCCGTGACCGGGCGCGGGTGCTGCATTCCTCCGCGCTGCGCCGGCTCGGGGCCAAAACCCAGGTGGTGGCACCGGATACGGATGACTTCGTCCGGACTCGGCTGACGCACAGCTTGGAAGTGGCCCAGGTGGGCCGGGAACTGGGCAACGCGCTGGGCTGCGACCCCGACGTCGTCGATGCTGCCTGCCTCTCCCATGACCTGGGGCACCCGCCCTTTGGCCACAACGGTGAGACCGCGCTGAACGACATTGCGCACGCCATCGGCGGGTTCGAGGGCAATGCCCAGACCCTGCGGCTGCTGACCCGGCTGGAACCGAAGATCATCGCTCCGGACGGCACGCCGGCCGGGCTGAACCTCACCCGTGCCAGCCTGGACGCCGCCACCAAGTACCCCTGGTCCATTGCGGACGCCCCGCTGGTCAACGGGCACCGCACCACCAAGTTCGGCGTGTACGAGGATGACCTGCCGGTCTTCACCTGGCTGCGCGACGGCGCCCCCGCCGGACGCTCGTGCCTGGAGGCCCAGGTCATGGACCTGGCCGATGACATCTCCTACTCCGTACACGACGTCGAGGACGCCATTGTGGCCGGCCACGTGCAGCTCAAGTGGCTGGACAACCCCGACCAGCGGGCCCGCGTAGTCGGCTACACGCAGCAGTGGTACCTGCCCCGCGTCGACCCCGCCGCCATTGAGGCGGCACTGGCGCGGCTGGAAGCCACCCGGGTGTGGGTCCGGGAGTCCGACGGCAGCCGCCGCGCCATGGCCGCGCTGAAGGACATGACCAGCCAGCTGATCGGCCGGTTCTGCAACAGTGCTCTGGAAGCCACCCGCGGCATCTACGGCAGGGACCCGCTGACGCGCTACAACGCCCAGATGGTGGTCCCCGAGGACACCGCACTGGAAATCGCAGTGATGAAGGGCCTGGCCACCACCTTCGTGATGACCACCGACCAGCGCCAGCCGCTGTACGAGCGCCAGCGGGAGATCCTCACGGCCCTGGTTGCCCAGCTCTCCGCCACCGGGGACAAGCACCTGGAGCCGATGTTCGCTGCCGACTGGCAGGACGCGGCCGACGACGGCGCCCGGCTGCGCGTGGTCGTGGACCAGGTGGCTTCGCTCACGGACGGTTCGGCGCTTGCCCTGCACGAGCGGCTGGTAGGACCGGTTCCCGCGCTCTGGTAAGGACGTTCCCGGGATCTTTGCAGGATTGCATGGCTGCTCTCTGGTGGACGGCCCTTTGGGCAGTTAGCCTCTGGCGCGGGGTGGTTCAGCGTCTTCCGATTCGGGAGATGTCGGCCGATCGAGCGCACCCGAGGTCCTGATGAGCCCCCAGCAATCCCGTGTACCCCGCCCCCGCCGCCACGTCTTTGGATGGACCCGGCAATCCCGGTTCCGCAGCGTCCTGGTGTTCCTGACGGGCCTGCTGCTGATGGCCGTTCCGCTCGCGGTGCCTGCGCAGGCTGTCATCGATCCGGGACCGCCGCCGAATGAGGCGCCGGTCGCGGAGGCCAATACCGATATTGTCATCACCTCCACGGGGGCCGGTGTCAGCAATGTGCCGGGAGCACTGCCACCGGTGGGAACCAGCTGGCCGATAACGGCCTATCCCACGTCCATACCAGCCGGCTACGAGCCGGAGACCGTGGCTTTCGCCGGGATCATCAACACCCAGGAAGTCGACGGGACCACCACGGCACAGATGTACTGCATTGATCTGCGCACACCTACCGGCATCGGCTACGGGTATGAGAACGGGTCATGGGATGAGTCCAACGTGCCCAACATCGGATACGTCAACCGGATCCTGAACACCTATTATCCGAATACCAATGAGCCCGCCGGACTTACCAATAACAGGAAAGCCGCCGCCGTGCAGGCCGCCATCTGGTTCTTCACGGACGGTTATGTGGTCAATCCCACCAACAACCTGTATTCCGCCGTCGCGTCCATCGTGAACGACACAATTGCTGCGGGACCGCTCACCGAGCCGGACGCCCCGGATATCTCCATTACCCCGGCCACGGCCGAAGCAGCGGTCACGGGGGTTGCGGGACCGTACACCGTCACTTCGGAGGCAGCGGAAATCACCGTAACGACTGATGAAGGCTTCGGCCTCTTTGCGGATGCGGCAGGGACGGTTCCACTCACCAATCCCGTAGCCAGCGGCACCCAGGTATGGGTGCGGAGCGAGGACGGCGGCACCGGCCCGGCCACCGTGACGGCGCGGGCCACGGTTACCGTCCCTACGGGTAACGTCTATCTGTACGACGGCGGGACCCCCGGGGTGGAGGCCGCGCAGAAGCTGATCCTGGCCGCCACCCGCGAGCTGAGTTCCTCTGCCAGCGCCACCGCGGAGTTCTTCGAGGTGGGCTCCCTGACCGTCACCAAGTCCATTGAAGGCCCCGCCGCGGGCAGCCAGGACGCGGTGGTGATCAACATCGACTGCGGACCGGGATACCAGTTCACCTTTAACATTGCCGCCGAATCCACCGGGGCGCCGTCGGAAACCTTCACCGACATCCCGGCAGGTTCCGTCTGTACCATTACCGAGCCCACCACCGGTGCCAATGCAAGCGTCCAGGTGAGCACAAGCATTGTGCCGACTGCAGTGACGATCCCCTCGGGTACCGCGGCGACGGCGACGGTCACGGACACCTACACCTTCACCTCCGGGACACTGGTGGTTACCAAAACCAATACGGGGGAGGCAGCCGGCGCGCAGGGCGAGGTGACGATCTCCGTGGTCTGCACCCTGAACGGCGTCACTGTGCTGGACACCACAGTGACGATTCCCGAAGGGACACTGGTTCCGGAGGCAGCAGAATTCCCCGACCTTGATGCGGGCACCAGCTGCACCGTAACGGAAACCACCACCGGTGAAACCACGGCCGTGACAGTGGACGTGGCTGGCGAAGGAACCGTAACGGTTCCGGCGGCGGGAAGCGTCACGGCGGCACTGACCAACACGTACACGTTCAACCCCGGGACGCTTGCAGTGCGGAAGGACATCGCCGGTGAGGGAGCCGGCCGCCAGGGCGTGGTTACCCTCCAGGTCACCTGCAGCTCCGGCGCAAGCCGAACCATCACCATTCCGGCCGGAACCACCGAACCGACGACGGAGGAAATCACGGGCCTTCCTGCCGGGACCACCTGCACGGTCACGGAGACAGCGGACGGTGCGACCACAGAGGTCAGCGTCAGCACCGTGATCGATCCGGCCGGCGGAGCAGTAACCATCCCGTCCGGCGACGGCGTGGAGGTTACTGTCACGGATACCTACACAGTTAATCCGGGGACAGTTCTTTTGAACAAGACCATTGCCGGCCCGGCAGCGGGCGAGCAGGGCGAGGTCACCCTGGAGGTAACCTGCACTCTGGAGAGCGCGGTGGTGGCAGAGGGGACCTTCACCGTCGCAACCGGTGCCACCGGAACCGTTGCGGCGGGCACCCTGACCGGCATCCCGGAAGGCGCGAGCTGCGCCGTCACTGAACCCGTCACGGGGGAGAGTACTGAAATAGGCGTGGTGGTGGACCTGCCTGATTCCGTGACCATCGCCGCAGGTGCCACCGCCACGGCTACTGTGACGGACACCTATAGCGAGAATCCCGGCACCCTGATCGTCACCAAGCTCATTACCGGTGAGGCAGCCGGAAACCAGGACGCGGTGGAGGTAGCTGTGCTTTGCACTCTGGACGGGGAAACGGTCTTCGAGGAATCCTCGGAGATCCCTGCCGGAGAGACCGGAGAGGTAGGTGCACAGTTCCTGAACATTCCGGCAGGTGCCTCCTGTGCCATCACGGAACCGGTCACCGGAGCCACTGAGTTTGTCCAGGTCAGCTCCGAGCTCCCGACACCGGTCACCATAGCGCCCGGCGGCAGGGACAGTGCGACGGTAACCAACACGTACACCTTTACCCCCGGAACCCTGGCCGTCACCAAGGAGTTTGCCGGTGACGCGGCAGGAGCGCAGGGCGAAGTAGTGCTGCAGGTGACCTGCGGGCCGGACGGTTCGGTCCTGGATGAAACCGTGATCATTCCCGCCGGGACCGCCGAAACGGTGACCAGGAATTTCGAGGAGCTGCCCGCGGGCACGGAATGCACTGTCACGGAGACTGAAAGCGGGGCAACAACGACGGTCTCGGTGGACACGGTGATCACTGATCCGGTCACTATCCCGGCGGCCGGCGGCGCGGAGCTGACGGTGACCAACACCTACGGCTTCAACCCGGGCACGCTGGTGGTGACCAAGGTCATCACCGGGGCCGCAGCCGGCGGGCAGGGTGAGGTTGTCCTGGCAGTCCGGTGCGGCACCGATGGGTCCGCGCTGGATGAAACGGTGACCATCCCTGCCGGCAGCACAGGCGACGTGTCCACGGAATTCGCGGGCCTTACCGCGGGCGCCGAGTGCACCGTCACGGAGACCAGCACCGGGGCCACTGCGTCCGTCACCGTGGAGTCCGAGCTGCCCGGTCCGGTTACGGTGCCGGCCAGCGAAACCGTTACGGCTGCTATCACCAACACCTACACGGCAGTAACGCCGGAACCGAAGCCCGAGCCGACCCCTGCACCGTTCAAGCCGGCTGGACCCAACCTTCCCGCCACGGGGGTTGGATCAGCCACCGGGGCCTATGCGGCCCTGGGTGCGGGCCTATGCCTGCTCGGCGGACTGGGCCTATACCTCAGCCGGCGACGGGACGAGGAGCATCTGAAAGGGTAGGGGCGCTCGCGAAGGCCAAGGGAGGTCCGGACGCCTGGAGAAGTCCGGACCTCCCGCGGGAAGCACGCCTGTTGGTGCGGTCCCCGCACTTCCTGATCGGGAAGGGATTAGGAAGGTGGAAGTAAAGTTGAAGTCATGGCCGGACTGATCAAGCGTGAAGATATCGATGAAGTGCGCCTGCGCACTGACATCAAGGCCGTGATTGACGGATACGTGACACTCAAGTCCGCCGGAATCGGCTCTTTCAAGGGTCTGTGCCCCTTCCACGACGAGCGCTCGCCGTCTTTCCACGTGCGGCCGCAGGTGGGCACGTACCACTGCTTCGGCTGCGGGGAGAGCGGCGACGTCATCTCCTTCGTGCAGAAGATGGACCACGGAACGTTCTCCGAGACGGTGGAGAAGCTCGCGGCCCGGCTCGGCTATGAGCTGCACTACGAAGATGGCGGCACCGGTCCGCGCAAGGAAGACGTGGGCAAGCGCCAGCGCCTGCTGGACGCGCACAAGGTGGCCGCAGAGTTCTTCCGCAGCCAGCTGGGCACTCCGGGTGCCGCTGCGGCGCGCAGCTTCCTGCAGGAGCGCGGCTTCGATCCGGCCGCCGCCGAGCACTTCGGCGTCGGTTACGCCCCGCAGGGCTGGGACTCGCTGCTCAAGCACCTCACCACCAAGGGCTTCACCCGTCCCGAACTGGCCGAAACCGGTATGTTCTCCTCCGGCTCGGACGCCTCCCGGTTCTATGACCGCTTCCGCGGGCGGCTGATCTGGCCCATCCGCGACCTCACCGGCTCCGTGATCGGCTTCGGTGCCCGCAAGCTCTACGAAGATGACCAGGGGCCGAAGTACCTGAACACCCCGGAAACCCCGTTGTACAAGAAATCGCAAGTGCTTTACGGCATCGACCTCGCCAAACGGGACATCGCCAAAAGCCGCCAGATCGTGGTGGTGGAAGGCTACACGGACGTGATGGCCTGCCACCTGGCCGGCATCACCACCGCGGTGGCTACCTGCGGCACCGCCTTTGGTACCGACCACATCAAGATTGCCCGCCGGCTGCTCTCCGACGACGGAACCGGGGGAGAGGTCATCTTCACGTTCGACGGCGACGCCGCCGGGCAGAAGGCGGCACTTCGCGCGTTCGAGGAGGACCAGCGGTTCACCGCGCAGACCTACGTGGCCGTCGATCCCAACGGGATGGACCCCTGCGACATCCGGCAGACGCACGGTGATTCAGCAGTGGTGGAGCTGATCTCCTCACGGCGCCCGCTCTTTGAGTTCGCAATCCGTTCAACCCTGCGCAAGTTCGATCTGAACACCGTGGAGGGCCGGGTCTCCGCCCTGCGGGCCGCCGCACCGGTAGTGGCGGACATCCGTGACCCGGCCATGCGGCCCGCCTACTCGCGCGAGCTCGCCGGGTGGCTGGGCACCGACGTCGACGACGTCACCCGGGCCGTGAACGCGGCCGCCAAGCGCCGCACGGCAGGTTCCGGTGCAGAGAACACGGACACGCCGGCGTCGAACTCCCGAGGCCAGCGGCAGGGAACGCAGGGCAGGCAGGACTACGGTCAGCAGGGTCGGCAGGACTACGGCCAGCAGGGCCAGCAGTACGGCCAGAACCGGAACCCGCAGGGCCAGCAGCAGCAGCCGGAGCCGGAGGCAGCCCCCGCCTTCAACCGCCCCGACCCGAATGATCCCGCCGCCCGGATGGAGCGCCAGGCCCTGGAAGTTGCGCTGCAGCAGCCGGGCCTGCTCGACGCCGGCCAGTGGGAGCGGTTCAAGGCGGCACGGTTCACGGTGCCGGCCTACGTGGCAGTCCATGATGCGATCCGTGCCGCCGGCGACGCCGGAACGGTTCCGGCTGCCTGGGTGGAGCGGGTGCGGGAGGAACTGCCGGACGCGCTGCGCGGTTTCGTCAGTGAACTGGCCGTTACCCCGCTGCCGGCCCGCGACGCCGATGCCCTGGCGCTGTACTGCCGGGACATCCTGAACCGGTTGTTTGAGCTGCAGGTGACGCATTTGAAGGCGGAAAAACTGGGCCAGCTGCAGCGGTTGGATCCCAATGCCGACCCGGAGCTGTTCCACCAGCTCAACCGCGAGCTGATGGACCTGGAGATGCAGCGGCGGGCCCTGCGCGGGGACCAGTAACGGCCCGGATTCTGCGGGCTGGAAGCCGATTTCGTTTCCGGGGAAAACCTCTGTAAAGTAAAACCTGCGCTTTCCCCCGTAGCTCAATTGGCAGAGCATTCGACTGTTAATCGAAGGGTTACTGGTTCGAGTCCAGTCGGGGGAGCCAACGAAGCCCCCGGCCCGTGTTTACATGGGCCGGGGGCTTTTTCTTGCCTGCTTCGTAAGCCGGGCGGGCAGCACAGACCACTGCACCCCCGCGGTTCGTGGGCACCCGAAAGTTCCTGTATAGTTGAGGACGCCGCTTTCCCCCGTAGCTCAATTGGCAGAGCATTCGACTGTTAATCGAAGGGTTACTGGTTCGAGTCCAGTCGGGGGAGCCAGCAAAGGGTCTGTAGCCGGAGTCATCCGGGTGCAGACCCTTTTTGTATCCCCCCGTTTTGCCTCTACCGTGTCCCGTTTTCCGGCCTTGCCGCCCGGCATCCCGGCACGCCGAAAGAGCATACTTGCCCGCAGGCACAGCTATGCGCCTACACTGGCCGTAATCGCGCCCGTCACGGCTCGGCCCGGCATCACCGGGCCCCGCCCGCGGGCAGTAAAGGCATCACATCCTGTTGCCCCTGGCCCGGAGCCCCACGGCTTCCGGTATCCGCTCTGCATGTCCGTTCATCCCGGACCGGCAGGGCGGACCTTCCCTGGACCCAACAGTTGGAGAACCGCTATGTCTGCCACTGCCTCTGAAAACATCACCCAGCCCATCAGCGTCGAAGAAATCTTCGCGGCGCACGAGGGCGGCAAGCTTTCCGTGGGAACGAAGCTGCCCTTGGACTCCAAGCGGGCACTGTCCATTGCCTACACTCCCGGGGTGGCCCAGGTCAGCCGTGCCATCGCGGCCGATCCGGCACTGGCGGCAACCACCACGTGGGCCTCGCGGTTGGTGGTGGTGGTCAGTGACGGCACCGCCGTGCTGGGGCTGGGAAACATCGGTCCGGCAGCATCTTTGCCGGTGATGGAAGGTAAATCGGCCCTCTTCCGTACCTTCGGCGGACTGAATTCCATTCCGCTGGTGCTGGACACCACCAACGTGGACGAGATCATCGAAACACTGGTCCGGCTGCGTCCCAGCTACGGCGCCGTGAACCTGGAGGACATTTCCGCCCCGCGCTGCTTCGAACTGGAACAGCGGCTGATCGAGGCCCTGGATTGCCCGGTCATGCATGATGACCAGCACGGTACCGCCATTGTGGTCCTTGCCGCCCTGGAGAACGCCGCCCGGGTCACGGACCGGGAGCTCGCCGGACTGCGGGTGGTGATCTCCGGTGCCGGTGCCGCCGGAGTCGCCTGTGCCAACATCCTGCTGGAAGCCGGCATCACCGACGTCGTAGTCCTGGACTCCCGGGGAGTGATCGGCCCCGGACGCACAGACCTGACCAGCGTGAAGGAGGACCTCGCCGCCAGGACCAACCCCCGCGGCGTCGACGGCGGGGCAGCCGAAGCGCTGCAGGGGGCCGACGCGTTCATTGGGGTATCTTCCGGAACCGTCGGAGAGGAGCTGCTGGCCGGAATGGCGCCCGATGCGATCATTTTCGCCCTCTCCAACCCGGACCCGGAGGTGCACCCGGACACCGCCCGCCGGTACGCCGCCGTCGTCGCCACCGGCCGCAGCGATTTTCCAAACCAGATAAACAACGTCCTGGCCTTCCCCGGGGTGTTCCGCGGAGCGCTGGACAGCGGTGCCCGCCGGATCACGCCGGCCATGAAGGTCGCCGCTGCAGCGGCGATTGCCAATCTGGTGGGGGAGGAGCTGCGGACGGACTACATTGTGCCGAGCCCGCTGGATCCGCGCGTGGCGCCAGCCGTGGCCGCTGCGGTCGCTGCCGCGGCCCCGGCCTAGCTGCCAATGCGGTACAGAACCCGCACGATTTGCGGTGGGAGGGGTTCCCGGCGAACGCCATGGACGTAGGCTTTTAATTCGCGTGGAGGGGCCTCGGGACACTCCCCGACGGCGCCGTGGGGGACCGGCACAGCTGACCTCGAGGAGCAGGCATGTCATCAGAGGCCGTACCCCCAGCCCCGGAGGACCGGGACCAGGTCAAGCACCCAGTGAAGGCCATCCTAGTCTGCGCCGGTGCGGCGGTGGGCGGGATCCTTTTCGGCTTTGACAGTTCGGCGATCAACGGCGCAGTGGATGCCATCGGCGTGGAGTTCCGCCTCAGCAGCGGTGCCCTGGGCTTCGCGGTGGCCATCGCACTGCTGGGCTGCGCCGTTGGCGCCTGGTTTGCCGGGCAGCTGGCCGATCTGTGGGGCCGGCGGGCCGTGATGGTGGTCTCCGGCATCGTGTTCACCGCGAACTCGATCGGTTCCGCACTGGCCGGCAGCGACGTGGAGCTGATGATCTGGCGGTTCATCGGAGGGCTGGCCATCGGCACGGCGTCGGTGATTGCGCCGGACTACATAGGGGAGATTGCCCCGGTGAAATGGCGCGGCGCCCTGGGCTCCGTGCAGCAGCTGGCCATCACGCTGGGCATCTTCGGGGCACTGCTTTCGGATGCCCTGCTGGCCTCCGGCGGCGGCGCCCTGCAGCAGTTGTGGTGGGGGCTTGAAGCCTGGCGCTGGATGCTGCTGGTGGGTGTGGTGCCGGCCGTTTTCTACGGGATAGTGGCCCTGCTGATTCCCGAATCCCCGCACTATCTGATCCGAAAACACCGGGACAAACAGGCCAAACACGTCCTGGCGGACATCAGCGGCGTTGATGACACAGACGCCAAGGTATCCGAGATCCGGGAGAGCTTCTCCTCCGCTTCCCGTGCCCGCTACCGGGACCTGCGCGGCCCGGCCTTCGGACTGCAGCCCATTCTATGGATCGGGATGACGGTGGCCGCCCTGCAGCAGCTGGTGGGGATCAACGTGATCTTCTACTACTCCACCACACTGTGGCAGTCAGTGGGATTCAGCACAGAGGACTCCTTTACGACGTCGGTGATCACCGCGGTGGTCAACGTGCTGACCACCCTGGTGGCCATCGGATTCGTGGACAGAGTGGGCCGGCGGAAGCTGCTCCTGGCCGGGTCCGTTGGAATGACCCTGGGCTTGCTCGCCACTGCCATAGCCTTCTCCCAATCCGTGGACACCGGCGGCGGCGTTTCGCTGCCCGGCGGGTGGGGACCTGTGGCCCTGATCGGCGCAAACCTGTTTGTGGTCTTCTACGGTGCGTCCTGGGGACCTGTGATGTGGGTGACACTTGGGGAGATCTTTCCCAACCGGATCCGTTCCCTGGGACTGGGCATCGGCGCCATGGTCAACTGGGTCTTCAACTTCATCATCACCCTCGCCTTTCCCTGGGTTAACACCTCGCTGGGCCCGGCATTTGCCTATTCTGCCTTCACTTTTTTCGCCTTCGCCTCGTTCTGGTTCGTAAAGCTGGCGCTGCCCGAGTTCAAGGGCCGGGACCTGGAATCGGGACGCATCGTTCAGTGACCATCTGTCCCCGGTTGGCCATTGCGGCTACCCTGCCCGGACAAGCACTCCTAGGGTTATGCGTAGGCTTAAGTGTTTTGACAGCAGTCTTATGTATTCAGTAATCCAACAGAAAACGAGGAACGGTCGATGGGCGCGACTCAGCCAGGACCAAATAAGGGCGGATCCGAACGGATTGCCCACCCCGGAAGGGTGATTGGCGTCACCGTCGCTGCTGCCGTGGGCGGGTTGCTCTTCGGCTTTGACACCGCCGTCATTAACGGTGCGGTGGACGCCATCGGTGAAGAATTCACCCTGAGCCCGGGCATCCTGGGCTTCACCGTGGCCATTACGCTGCTCGGCTGCGCCGTGGGTGCCTGGTTTGCTGGCCAGCTCGCAGACCGGTTGGGACGCAAAACGGTCATGGTGGGTGCGGCGGTGCTGTTTGCCGCGAACTCGGTGGGTTCGGCCTTCGCCTTCAGCGAGTGGGACCTGATGCTCTGGCGCCTGATCGGCGGCCTGGCCATCGGTACTGCCTCCGTTATTGCCCCGGGCTACATTGCCGAAGTGGCGCCGGCAAAATGGCGGGGTGCGCTGGGCTCAGTCCAGCAACTGGCCATCACGCTGGGTATCTTTGCCGCTCTGCTCTCCGATGCCTTCCTGGCCAACTCGGCGGGAAGTGCGCTGGGGGAACTCTGGGGAGGCATCGCCGCCTGGCGCTGGATGCTCCTGGTGGGCGTTGTTCCGGCCGTGGTTTACGGCGTCCTCGCCCTGACCATTCCGGAATCGCCGCAGTTCCTGGTTCGCCGCAACCGCGACGAAGAAGCCGCGAAGGTGCTCAGCTCCATTTCCGGCGTGACGGACACGGACCGGAAGATCGCCGATATCCGGGACAGCTTCAAGAGCCCCAAGCCGACGTTCCGCGACCTGCGCGGCCCCAAGTTCGGCCTGCAGCCGATCCTCTGGGTGGGCATGGCCATTGCAGCTTTCCAGCAGCTGGTGGGCATCAACGCGATCTTCTACTACTCCACCACCCTGTGGAAGTCCGTGGGCTTCAGTGAAAGTGATTCATTCACGACGTCGGTGATCACCTCCGTGGTCAACGTGGTCATGACCCTGGTCGCCATTGCCTTCGTGGACCGCATTGGCCGGCGCAAGCTGCTGATGATCGGTTCCGCGGGTATGTTCGTCGGCCTGCTGGCCGCCACCATCTCCTTCCTGCAGGCTGAGACGGTCAACGGCGAAGTGTCCCTGCCCGACATCTGGGGTCCGGTGGCCCTGGTAGGAGCGAACCTGTTCGTGGTCTTCTTTGCCGCCACCTGGGGCCCGGTCATGTGGGTCACCCTGGGCGAGGTGTTCCCGAACAACATCCGTTCCCTGGCCCTGGGGCTGGGCGCGATGGTCAACTGGATCTTCAACTTCATCGTGACCCTGGCCTTCCCGTGGGTCAGTGACAACTTCGGGGTCTGGATTATGTACGCCATCTTCACCGCCTTCTCCGTGCTGTCCTTCTGGTTCGTCAAGTCCAAGCTGCCCGAACTCTCCGGGCGCGAACTCGAGGACCGCGAGGGGTTGGAAACCGCCTGACCGGTACGTGATGCGAATGGGCAAGGTGTTAACTATGAGGGGAATGGTAATTTGGGGTTATGGCTACGGTGAATAGTGAACAGGGGACGGAGGCTGGGCGCATGAATCGCTCTGCTAGCACTCGGACACAGCGGACGGCGGGAAGCTCTTCGCTGGTGGGGCTGGCGAAGGTGATGGCCCGGCTGACTCCGCGCCAGCTGAATGACGAGTTCGCCCTCGCCACGGCCGAAATGAAGCAAAAGGGCATCAAGGCCGGCATCGCCGCCGCCTTCATGGTTGTTGCCCTGCTGTTTGTAGCCGCGCTGGCCATCGCGCTGATCGTTGCGGCCATCATGGCGCTGTCCTTGGTGATGCCGGCCTGGCTGGCCGCCTTGCTGGTGGCGGCATTGTTCCTCGTGATCGCGGCAATTGCCGGGCTGCTTGGCTTCAGCCGGTTCAAGAAGACCCTGCCGCTGCTTCCCGAGGAGGCCATCCGCGGGCTGCGCTACGATGTCGGCGTGCTGAAGGAAGGCCGCCGCTTTGATCCGGCCACGCTGGATAAGCCCAAGGAGGCCAAGGAAAAGAAGGACAAGAAGGCAGAGAAGGCCGACAAGCCCGAAGGCCCCAAGCAGCCCAGCCCCGAGGAACTGCGGACCCGCGCCCGCCAGCGCCGCGAGCACCTTGCCGCCGTCCGTGACGGACTTGGCGAAAAGGTGGACGTCAAGGCACGCATCCAGGAGCTGAAGTCCCGCCGCGCAGCCGCGTCCCGCGGCAACGGCAGCTCCGCTGCTTCCCCGGCAGATGACGTGCTGGCCATGATCAAGGAACGCTGGCAGCCGCTTGCGGTTATGGGCGCCTCGCTGCTGGCCATGCTCATCATGTTCCGCCGGCTGGCTCGAAAGTAAGCTGTACTCGTACATCTTTGACGAGGGGAACGGACCGTGATCAGACTCATCGGTGCCGGAACACGTCCTGACACGGAAACAACCGTGACGGACGGGTTCTGGACCGTACCGAATCTGGTCACGGTCCTTCGCTTTCTCGGGATCCCGCTTTTCGTCTGCCTCGTGGCCCAGGACCGGTACGGAAGCGCCTTCATCACGCTGGTGGCGGTGGGCTGCACGGACTGGATTGACGGTTACCTGGCCCGCCGGCTGAACCAGGTGTCCCGGACCGGGCAATGGCTGGACCCGGTGGCGGACCGCCTCGCGCTGATCATTGTGGCCGCAACCTTCGTGGTGGATGGGATTGCCCCGGTGTGGCTCATCCTCAGCATCGCCGTTCCCGACGCCGTGCTGACCATCAACTCCCTGCTCCTTTTCCGCGGCAGCCCCGACCTGCCGGTGAGCGTGCTCGGCAAAATCCGGACAGCGCTGCTGCTCCTGGGGGCGCCCCTGCTGTTGCTGGACCGTGTGCAGGGTTATGACTTCCAGTGGCTGGCTGCCGCCGGCACCACGGTGCTGGCCATGGGCTGCATCGGACATGTGGCTGCAGCGGCCGGATACCTGGCGGCGGCATGGGATAAGTACCGCCTCCTGCGCGGCCGGGATGTGCCTGCCGGAACCGGAACCGGCCATGCACCCTAGGACCGCAGCGCCGGCCCGCGCCCGGCTTGGACAGTGCCGATGGTAGGAATAGCCGTCGCCTGTGCCCTTGCCAGTGCCTTTTTCCTGGCATTCGGGGCCCAGCGCCAAGGCAGCGCGGTGAGCGCCGACACCGGCGGGCTGGCCCTGAACTCGTCGGGTTTCACCCGACTGCTGCGCAACCCCCGGTGGCTGTTCGGCCTGCTGCTGCTGGGCATCGGCATGGGCCTGAACGTGGCCGCGCTCTCCATGGCCCCGCTGACCGTCGTCCAGCCGATCGGGTCCCTTGCCCTGGTAATCACCACGGTGGTGAACTCACGGGACCAGGGGCTCCGGCTGAACCGCATTACAGTGGCGGCTATCGCAGCATGCGTGGCAGGCAGCATGCTCTTTGTGTCCCTCGCCATCGCGGCCACCCGCTCGGGCCAGCCGGTGGATTCGGCGCAGGAAGTGACAATTGTCCTCATCCTGGCGGTTGTGGTGGTGTTCTTCGGCGGCTTGAACCTGCTTTTCGGGAAGCGGTTGAAAGCCATCGCGCACATTCTGGGGGCGGGTATCCTGTTCGGCTTCGTGGCGGTGCTGACCAAGGTCATCATCGGGGACCTGCTCAACCCCAACGGGCGCTTCCTTTGGAACGTGCCCTGGTACACGCTGCTGGGAATTGCGGTGGCCGGAGCCTTGGGTTCATGGTTTGTGCAGAACGCGTACTCCAGCGGTCCACCGGACCTGGTGATCGCCGGACTGACGGTGATCGATCCAATGGTCGGGATCGCGATCGGAATCGGGGTGCTGAATGAATTGCGTCCCGATGTGCCCGCAGTGACTGCCGTAGCCATGGCCGTGGCAGGTCTGATTGCTATTGTTGGGGTCGTTGCCCTCTCGCGGTACCACCCTGATGTCATTCAGAGGCGGAATGAAGAACGGAGGCGGCAGAAGCTGGCCTCCAAGACCCCGAAAGCAGGACCACTCACGTGACCGATTCACCGGTAGACCAACCGCTGACGATCCTTATTGCCTGTGACACCTATCCTCCCCACCTGAACGGCGCCGCCCAGTTCGGCTACCGGCTGGCGCGCGGGATGCATGGGCGCGGACACAATGTCCACGTCCTGGCCCCGAACGACGTCGACGGCGGCAGCCGTTCCGACCTTGAAGGGCAGTGGCCGGTCCACCGCCTCCGCTCGCACGGAGTGCCCACCCACGAGTACTGGCGGATCTGCCTGCCGTGGGAGATCAAGAAGGAAATCACCCTGCTGTTCGACCGGGTGCAGCCCGACGTCGTACATATCCAGTGCCATTACATGGTGGGCGACTACACCCTCCAGGAAGCCCGGAAACGCGGCATCCGCGTTATTGCCACCAACCACTTCATGCCGGAGAACCTGGACCCGTTCCTGCCGTTCCCTAAGTGGGTCAAGCGGATTGTCGCCAAGAACTCCTGGAAGGACATGGGCAAGGTGATGGGGCAGGCCGCCGTCGTCACCACGCCCACTCCGCTGGCGGCGGAAGCCATGCACCGCCACGCGTTCCTGCACGAGGTGATGCCGCTGTCCAACGGTATCGACGCCTCCGTCTACGAGCTGCATCCCGGTGAGGAAATAGCTCCGCACCCGGGCCCCACCGTGCTGTTTGTCGGCCGGCTCGCCGAAGAGAAACACGTGGACGTCCTGATCGACGCCGTGGCCAAGACCCCGGCGGAGCTGGGCGTACGTGCCGAAATTGTGGGTGGCGGAGAAGTGAAGCCGGCGCTGCAGGCCCAGGCTCAGCGGCTTGGTCTGGGGGACCGAGTGGTGTTCCGCGGGCTGGTCAGCGATGAAGAGCTGCGGGAGGCCTACCTCCGGGCGGATATTTTCTGTATGCCCGGCACTGCCGAACTGCAGTCCCTGGTAACCCTGGAAGCCATGTCCGCGTCCAAGCCGGTCCTGCTTGCGGACGCCATGGCGCTGCCGCACCTGGTGGACAAGGGGCGCAACGGCTACCTCTTCACCCCGGGCAACAGCGACGAGCTGGCGGGCCGCCTCACGGAAATCCTGGAACTCTCGCCCGAGGACCGGCAGAAGATGGGTGAGGCGAGCCGCGACATGGTGGACAGGCACAGCCTTGATGCCACGCTGGCCACGTTCGAGAAGCTCTACCGCCAGGCAGAACCCGAGGCTGTCCGGCCCTAGCGGGCGCAGACGGCAATTGGTTCTGCGGCGCCCGCACGCATTAGGATGGCTTCATTGCCTGCGGGCAGCCACGGGGCTGTAGCTCAGCTGGTCAGAGCAGCGGACTCATAATCCGTGGGTCGTGGGTTCAAGCCCCACCAGCCCTACCCGTGTGAAGAGCTGGGACAGCGTTCCGGCTTGGCATCGCCAACACCCCGGTCTTCGGACCGGGGTGTTTTCTTTTGCGCTGAACATTGTGATCGTTGTTACTGGTGGGTAACATAGGTTCTGCCGGTCCCCGAAGGGTGCCGGTGATCACCGATGATCAGCAGCGAAGGATATTTCCATGGCAACTATCGACGTCGACAACCTTCCGTACGCGGACGGCGACTTCTACGCATTCGAGGACCTCCTCACGGACAAGGAGCGCGACCGCCTGCACGAGATCCGTGCCTGGCTCGCCAAAGAGGTCAAGCCGCACGCCGCTGATTGGTGGAACGCCGGTGAATTCCCGCACCACATGATCCCCAAGATTGCCGAACTGGACGTCATGAGCCCGGTGTACCGCCAGGGCTACTCCAACCTGTTCGCCGGCCTGTGCCACGCAGAGGTCACCCGCGCCGACACCTCCTTCGCCACCTTCCTGGGTGTCCACGACGGACTCTTCACCGGCTCCATCGAGGCGCTGGCCTCCGAGGAGCAGAAGGCTGCCTGGCTGCCGGACATCTACGCCATGAAGAAGATCGGCGCCTTCGGCCTGACCGAGCCGCTCGGCGGGTCCGACGTGGCCGGCGGCACGCGCACCACCGCCCGCCGCGACGGCGACAACTGGATCCTGAATGGCGAAAAGCGCTGGATCGGCAATGCGACGTTCTCCGACTGGGTAGTCATTTACGCCCGCGACGTTGAGGACAATCAGGTCAAGGGCTTCATGGTGGACACCAAGACCCCCGGCTACAGTGCCACCAAGATCGAGAACAAGATCGCCCTGCGCACCGTCCAGAACGCTGACATTGTGCTGGACAACGTGGTGGTCAGCGACGACTTCCACCTCAAGGGCGCCAACAGCTTCCGCGACACCAACAAGGTCCTGAAGGTCACCCGCCTTGCCGTCGCCTGGCAGGCCGTAGGCCAGCAGATGGCCGCCTTCGACATTGCCCGCAAGTACGCGGTGGAACGGCACCAGTTCGGCAAGCCGCTGGCCTCGTTCCAGCTGGTGCAGGAACAGCTCGTGAAGATCCTGGGCAACACCGTCAGCTCCCTCGGCATGATGGTGCGCCTGGCGCAGCTCGAGGACCTGGGCCAGGCGAAGGACGAACAGTCAGCGCTGGCCAAGGCCTTCACCACTGCACGGATGCGTGAATCCGTGGCCATGGGCAGGAGCATCCTGGGCGGCAACGGCATTGTCACCGACTACGGCATGGCCAAGGTCTTCGCTGACGCCGAGGCCATCTACTCGTACGAAGGCACCTACGAAATCAACACGCTGGTCACCGCCCGGGCAATCACCGGCGTGGCCGCGTTCGTCTAGGAACGCCGTGTCCGGTTGATGAAAGCCGGCACATGAATACCGGCCGGAGTCCCGCAAGGGTTCCGGCCGGTTCCGTTTAATAGCCGGAATCCGGCACCGGCAGCAGCACCGAGGGGCGGCGGTCGCCAACGTAGTTGAGTGGATTCACGTACGCCCCGTGCAGTCGGACGCCCCAGTGCAGGCACTGCCCGCTGCAGTGCACCCCTCCAGCCCCGCCGGACGCGGATGCCACCATCCCGACGGGGGAGCCGCGGGACACGGCGCTGCCGGCCGTCACCAGCGGTTCCACGGATTCGAAGCTGCTCTTGAGGCCACCGCCGTGGTCGATCGTGATCAGGGGACGGTTGACCACCACACCGGCGAAGGCCACGCGGCCATCCGCCGGCGCCAGGACGAGCACGCCCGGAACAGCGGGAAGGTCCACCCCGCGGTGCCCGGCCTGCCAGCGCCGGGACGGGGGATCGAAGCCGCGGATCTGCTCCGGCGCCGGGACCGGATCCAGCGGCCAGCTCCACGGCGGGGAGTATGCGGCGGGCGGGGTACGCAAAGCCGATGCTGACGGCGGGGTGGGCAGCGCAAGGACCGGCACCGCCAGGCCCGCGGCCAGCAGTGCCGCGGCAACACGGCGGAAGCGTCCATTTGGCATGGGGCACAGCCTGGGCTTTTCCCGGCGCGGAGAGACCGGTGCGGGCCCCCGGGTGGATGGATCCGGGCCCGAATCCGGCAGGGGAGGAAGGGTGGGCCCGGATGGTGCGGGCGGACGCCGGCAGTCCTGGGCTGTAGTACACTTGTCGGAGCAGCTTGCTGTGCCATGGGACCTGCCCGGACGTATTTTATCCACCGCCGGTCCCGCGCCTGGGAGTCGGACCATACCGGCCCGCATCCCATTCACTGGCACTGGAATCTGACTACGCGTGTCCCAATTATCCCCGTAAAAGGGGGTGCTTCTCCAACGGTCCGGCAACGCCGGCAGGGGGAGCGCGTCGATGCCTGAAAGGGCAGCGGCTGATGGACACCAGGAGCTCCGCCCGACCGGGCGTACAGCTAAAACCGTCAATTGGCAGTAGGACCAGTGCGCCGTGCGCACGGCTGCTGCCGGAAGGAGTGACGACATGCCCGTCGTTACCATGCGCCAGCTGCTCGACAGCGGCGTTCACTTTGGTCACCAGACCCGCCGTTGGAACCCGAAGATGAAGCGCTTCATCTTCACCGAGCGCAACGGCATCTACATCATTGACCTGCAGCAGTCGCTGTCCTACATCGACCGTGCCTACGAGTTCGTCAAGGCCACTGTGGCCCACGGCGGTACCGTACTGTTCGTCGGTACCAAGAAGCAGGCTCAGGAAGCCATCGCCGAGCAGGCCACCCGTGTTGGCCAGCCGTACGTCAACCAGCGCTGGCTCGGTGGCATGCTCACCAACTTCCAGACTGTTGCCAAGCGTATCCAGCGCATGAAGGAACTCGAAGAGATCAACTTCGAGGACGTCGCTTCCTCCGGCCACACCAAGAAGGAGCTCCTGCTCCTCAAGCGTGAACTGACCAAGCTGCAGAACAACCTCGGTGGTATCCGCAACCTGACCAAGGCACCGTCCGTGCTCTGGGTTGTTGACACCCCGAAGGAACACCTCGCCATTGACGAGGCCAAGAAGCTGAACATCCCCGTTGTTGCCATCCTGGACAGCAACTGCGATCCGGACGATGTCGACTTCCCGATCCCGGGCAACGACGACGCCATCCGCTCCGTGAACCTGCTGACCCGCGTCATTGCCGACGCCGTTGCCGAAGGCCTCATCGCCCGCAACAACAAGGCCGCAGGCAACACCGAAGCACCGGCTGAGCCGCTGGCTGAGTGGGAGCGCGAACTGCTCGAGGGTGCTGCAGAGACCCCGGCAGCCGACGCTGCTGCAGAAGCTCCCGCTGCCGAAGCAACCGGCGTCGACGCCGTTGTGGATGCTCCGGCCGCTGAAGTAACCGAGAAGTAAATAACGAATTCCTTAGTCCGGGCGGTCCACCGCCCGGACCAGGTACCTGCGAGTGCGGCTGGCCGGTAATCCGGCCAGCCGCACTGGCGGAACCGCACCAATACTTATTACGGGAGGACTGGAGTCCAAATGGCGAACTACACCGCTGCTGACATCAAGGCACTGCGCGAGCGCACCGGCGCCGGCATGATGGATGTAAAGAAAGCTCTGGACGAGGCCAACGGCGATGCCGACAAGGCCATGGAGCTCATCCGCATCAAGGGCCTGAAGGGCGCTACCAAGCGTGAAGGCCGTTCCACCGCTGAGGGCCTGGTTGCTGCCAAGGTCATCGACGGCACCGTCGGCGTCATGATCGAACTCAACTGCGAGACCGACTTTGTTGCCAAGTCCGCCAAGTTCATCGAGCTGGCCGACAAGGTCCTGGCCGCTGCTGTTGAGTCCGCTGCTGCTGACGCCGAGACCCTCCTCGCCTACAACGTGGACGGCAAGCCCCTGTCCGAGATTGTTGTCGAAGAAGGCGCCATCCTGGGCGAAAAGGTTGTTGTCCGCCGCGTTGCACGCGTCGAGGGCAAGACCGTTGACGCCTACCTGCACAAGACCTCCAAGGATCTTCCGGCACAGGTTGGCGTGCTGTTCGCCGTCGACGGCGAAGGCGCAGAAGCTGCCACCGCCGCACACGACGTTGCCGTGCACACCGCTGCATACGCTCCGACCTACCTGACCCGCGAGGAAGTTCCGGCAGAGACCGTCGAGAACGAACGCCGGATCGCCGATGAGACGGCACGCGCCGAGGGCAAGCCCGAAGCCGCGCTGACCAAGATCGTCGAAGGCCGCCTGACCGGTTTCTTCAAGGAAATCGTCCTGCTGGACCAGCCGTTCGCCAAGGACGCCAAGAAGACCGTCGGTAAGGTTCTCGAAGAAGCCGGTGTCACACCGGTCGGCTTCGCCCGCTTCCGCGTAGGCGCCTAATAACTTAGGACCAAACGGTTTCGACGAATACGTCATCATGACAGAGGGGGTGGTCACCGCGGGTGACCACCCCTTTTGCCTGTCCAGAACACCTCACTAGTCTTTAAAAGCAGCAGTACCTATGCCCGGGAGGCACAATGGCCCACGTACTCAAAGAATCCGATTCCCCGCGACGCCGCGTCCTGCTCAAACTCTCGGGTGAGGTGTTCGGCGGCGGCAAGCTCGGCGTGGATCCCGACACCGTGCGGGCAGTGGCCAAGCAGATCGCTGCAACTGTCGGCGAAGTGGAAGTGGCGATCGTCGTCGGCGGCGGTAACTTCTTCCGCGGCGCCGAGCTGTCCGTCAGCGGCATGGACCGCTCGCGTGCGGATTACATGGGGATGCTCGGCACCGTCATGAACTGCCTGGCCCTGCAGGACTTCCTGGAGCAGGCCGGCGTTGAAACCCGCGTGCAGAGTGCCATCACCATGGGCCAGGTTGCCGAGGCGTACATCCCGCGGCGTGCCATCCGCCACCTGGAAAAGGGCCGCGTGGTCATCTTCGGCGCCGGTGCCGGGCTGCCTTACTTCTCCACGGATACCGTCGCCGCCCAGCGTGCCCTCGAGGTCCATGCGGATGAGGTCCTTATGGCCAAGAGCGGCGTGGACGGCGTCTACACCGCCGATCCGAACAAGGATGCTTCGGCTGTTCGGCTGGAGACCCTGACGTACGACGACGCCCTGCGCCAGGACATCCGCGTTATGGACCAGACGGCCATGACCATGTGCAAGGACAATGACCTGGACATGGTGGTCTTCGGCATGGAGGGCGAGGGCAACGTAACCCGTGCCATCCGGGGCGAGAAGATCGGCACCATCGTTTCCAACTAGCGGGTGCGGCTCTCGGGTCCCGAAGGGACCTGGAACGGCGGCAACGAAATCCCCTCGGCCGCAGGCGGCCTCCGGGATTTAAAGCCGCCTTCCTCCAGGTCCCTGCGGGACCGGCACGTCCTCCCAGTGGGGGACGGCAGCCAGTGACTTTTCCTGGGTGGTCACGGTTTGCGTTGCGGCCCGCAGAGTGGGGCTTCGCTCGGTGCAGGGAACCCGCACCCTTTTGGCTTAGGATGATATTAGAGTCCGGCCACTGAGCGAGAGTGCTTGGTGGACACTGTTTTTAGAGGAGATACCGTGATCGAAGACACCTTGAAAGAGGCCGCCGACAAGATGGACAAGGCGGTGGAGGTTGCCAAGGAGGACTTCTCCTCCGTGCGCACGGGCCGCGCCAACCCGGCACTGTTCTCGCGCGTGCTGGTGGACTACTACGGTTCTCCCACGCAGCTGCAGCAGCTGGCGTCCTTCGCTACCCCTGATGCGCGCACCCTGCTGATCACCCCGTACGACGTGACGGCCCTGCGCGCCATCGAGCGGGCCCTGAGCGACTCCGAAGTGGGCGCCAACCCGTCCAACGACGGCAAGGTCATCCGGGTCATCATGCCCGAACTGACCCAGGACCGCCGCAAGGAATACGTCAAGATTGTCCGCGGCAAGGCAGAAGACGCCAAAGTGTCAGTCCGGAACATCCGCCGCAAGGCTAAGGACGGCATCGACCGCCTGGTAAAGGACAGCGAGGTGGGCGAGGATGACGGCGCCCGCGCGGAAAAGGACCTTGACGCCCTGACCAAGGCGCACACCGATTCCATTGACGATCTTCTCAAGCGCAAGGAAGCCGAGCTTCTCGAGGTCTGATGAGTGACGCCCAGCCTTCCAACCAGGCTGGCGGTGCACCGTCCGTCGAGACAGTTCCGGCAGCAAAGGCCACGGATATGAGCGCAGCCGATTCCGGCCGGGTGCCGAGCCGTCGGACCCGGAACCGCAAAGCCGACGCCAAGCCCGCCAAGGCCTCACGCGCCGGACGCAACCTTCCGGCGGCCATCGCCGTCGGGGTCATCCTCCTGGGTGCCCTGCTGATCGGCCTGCTGTTCTTCCCCTTCGCCATTGTGGTCATTGCCGTGGCCTTCGCTGCGGTAGGGGTATGGGAAGTTAGCCGCGCGCTGGAAGTGCGCGGCATGAAGGTGCCGCTGGTGCCGGTGCTGGTGGGATCCGTAGGACTGCCGTTTGCCGCGTTCTTCGGCGGCACTGAAGCCCTGGCCTTCGCAATGGTGGCCACCGCCGTCGCGATCCTGCTGTGGCGGAGCATCGATACCGCCGAAGAAGCCATCCAGAGCATTCTCGCGGGAATCTTCGTGGTGCTCTGGGTGCCGTTCCTGCTCAGCTTCGCGTTGCTGCTCCTGCGTGAGCCGGACGGCCAGATCCGCGTCGCCGTGCTGCTCCTGCTGGTGGTCTCCAATGACACCTTCGGATATCTGGTGGGCGCTTTCTTCGGCAAGCACCCCATGGCCCCCAAGATCAGCCCCAAGAAGTCCTGGGAAGGCTTCGCCGGATCCGCCGGCGGCGCCACGATCGTGGGTGTTGCAGCGGCCGTATTCTTCCTGGACCAGCCCTGGTGGTTCGGCGTGGTGCTGGCCGTGGCAACGGTAGCGGCAGCCACCGCGGGCGACTTCTCCGAATCCATGGTCAAACGCGAGCTGGGCGTGAAGGACATGTCCAACCTCCTGCCCGGCCACGGCGGTGTGATGGACCGGCTGGACTCCGTGGTGTTCGCTTCTCCGGTGGTCTTCCTGCTTTCCGTGCTGCTCTCCGGCGTGTCCTAGCCGCCTTCCGGCAGTGCCTGCCGGTGGACCGGCTGCCTACCAGCCGGATCACCGCGGCGGCACCGTAATACCGTAACGGTCCGGCAACGTCCGGTGTGCCTGCACACATACGCGGGTGGCGGCGTCGTAAGATGTTTCAGAGTTTTTCATACATTGCCCATGCGCCGGATCCTGGATATCCAGCCCTGGCGCAGTAACTCCGTAAGGCAATAACCACAGAGGAACAGTAAATTCATGGACGATGCGCGGCAGGCCAGTGCTCCTTTCGAACGCGTGGGACGGCGGGACTTCGGCTACAACATCCGCCAGGTCGATGAGTTCCTGACCAAGGCCCGTAACTACTACAACTCCGATTCGAAGGCATCCAACCCGGTCACCAGCGCCGACGTGCGTTCCATGGCCTTCGACCCGGCCAAGGGCGGTTACGAGCCGCAGGCCGTAGACGCGGCACTGGACCGCCTCGAAGACGTTTTTGCACAGCGTGAGCGGGACCAGCTGATTGAAGACCGCGGCGAAGAAGCATGGCTGCTGCAGATCGGGCGCATCTCCGCCGTCCTGCGTGCACGGCTGCACCGCAAACCGGGGGAGCGGTTCCGCCGTCCCGCCCGCAAGCGCGTGGCCAGCTACAACGTCAAAGACGTGGATGCCCTGTGCAACGAATTGCTGGGCTACTTTGAACACGACCGTCCGCTGAGCGTTGACGTTGTCCGCCGTGCGGTGTTCCGCGAAACCAAAGGCGACCAGGGATATGAAGAAACGCAGGTGGATGCGTTCCTGGACCGCGTTGTCGAACTGATGGCCTCCATCGACTAACCAGCCCTCCCGGCTCTAAAGCGGACATCCTTCAGCAACGGACTTTCAGCAGCGGAGCCTTCAGCTTCGAGGCGCACTGCCCGGGCGGGGACGCTCCAGCGGCTCGGGGGTGTGCAGCCGCGCCAAGAACTTCGCGGCGCCTCCCGGCGTCGAGCCGGCCGTTATCCGGGACACCACCACGGTGACCGCGAAGGCCGCGGGTACCGTCCACGCCGCCGGTTGTTCAATCCAGGCCGGAATCTGCAGTTCGAGCCTCGGCAGGACGGCGGCAGCCGCCATGGACCCGCCGCACAGCAGCGCTCCGGTCAGCATGCCGGCCCCGGCACCGGGCGCAGTGAGCCGGCGCCACCAGATCCCCAGTACCAGCAGCGGGCAAAGCGTGGAGGCGGTGAAGGCGAATACCATGCCGATGCTGCCCGCCAGGGCCGAGGACTCGGTGAGCAGGGCAATGGCCAGCGGTACGACGGCGGCCAGGACAGCGGAGAGCCGGAACCCGCGGACACTGCCGCGGAAAAACTCCTGGCTGATCACCCCGGCGAGGGATACGGTGAGCCCGCTGCTGGTGGACAGGAACGCGGCAAACGCACCGGCCGTGACCAGCGCTGCCAGCAGATCCCCGGTGGCTCCGTCGAAAACACGTCCGGGCAGCAGCAGCACGGCTGCGTCCGTGGCGCCGGCGTCAGCGAGATCCGGTGCGTAGATCCGCCCCAGTACGCCGAAGGTGATGGGAAAAAGGTAGAACAGGGACAGCAGCCCCAGCACGATCATGGTGGTGCGGCGGGCGGACGCGCCGTCGGGGTTGGTGTAGAAGCGCACCAGCACATGAGGCAGTCCGAGCGTGCCGCACAGCAGGGCGATGCTCAAGGAAATGTTCCGGTAGATCGGGGCGTGGGTCTGCGGGTCCAGTGCTTCAGCCAGCACCGCTGCGCCGTCCGGGCCGGGCGGCCCGTCGCCGGCGAGCCGGAAGAGGATGAACAGCACCGGAACGGCGATCGCCACCAGTTTCAGCCAGTACTGGAACGCCTGGACGAAGGTGATGGAGCGCATCCCGCCGGTCACCACGCTCAGGCAGACGACGCCGGTCACGGCCAGGCAGCCGATCTCCGCCGGCAGTCCGGTGGTGATCCGGATGGTCAGCGCCGCGCCGTGCAGCTGCGGGACGATGTACAGCCAGCCGATGGCGATCACCAGCAGGCTGGTCAGGCGCCGCACAGGCAGGGACTCCAGCCGGGCGGAGGCAAAGTCCGGGACCGTGTAGGCCCCGGACCGGCGTAGCGGTGCGGCCACAAACAGCAGGAGCATCAGGTATCCGCCGGTGTAGCCGATGGGAAACCACAGGGCGTCGACGCCGGAGGCCACTATCAGCCCGGCCACGCCCAGGAAGCTGGCGGCGGAGAGGTACTCGCCGCCAATGGCCGAGGCGTTCCACCAGGGCTTGACGGTGCGGGAGGCAACGTAGAAGTCGCTGGTGGTCCGGGAAATCCGCAGCCCGTAGAACCCGATCAGCAGGGTCGCCGCGGCCACCGCGGCCAGCGCCGTGTAGCCGATGCCCGGACTCATGCCCGGGGCAATGTCCCAGCTCACCGGCCCTCCACCAGATCGCGGTAGCGGTTTTCGTTGCGCTGGGCACTGAGCATGTAGAGCAGCCCGCAGCCGATCACCAGCGGGTACACCCCCACGCCCAGGAGGATCCACGGGGCCGGGATGCTGCCGATATGCAGGTCGGCACTCACCGGAAGGAAAGCAAGGAGCACGGGAACGCCCAGCAGGATCAGCAGGAACCCTCCGCCCACCACCAGGGCCAGCCGCAGCTGGCTGCGGATCAGCGAGCCGATAATCAGTTCACCCACTTCGGACTGCTCATCCAGTTCCCGGGACACGGGGAAAGGCGCAGCCCCGGGGGAGGCGCCGGTGGCAGTGACACGGATCCGCGGCGGGGCAGGGTCGGCGTGCTCAGGTGCCGAGCCGTCAGGCGCAGCCCGGTCAGGCGCCGACCCATCAGGCGCAGCCCGGTCCGGGGCGGCTCCGGCGGTCACTGGGCGGGCCTGACCCGGCCGGCGTCGAGTGTGTTCCGCACGGCAGGCAGATGCCGCCGGCTGACCGGCAGGTCCACCTCGCCCAGCTGCACACTGGCCCGGCCGCCGGCCAGCCGCACCTGGCGGATGTGGTTCCGGGCCACCAGATAGGACCGGTGGATCCGCACAAAGCCCGCCCCCGACCACTGTTCCTCCAAATCCGCCAGGGGGACCCGGATCAGGTAGCTGGCATCCGTGGTGTGCAGGCGGGCGTAATCGCCCTGCGCCTGGACGTAGCGGATGTCGGCGCGGGCAATGATCCGTGTGGTGGCGCCCTGGACCACGGTCACCATGTCGGCCTCGGCCTCCGGTTCAGTGACCGATTCGCAGATCCGGCGCACGGATTCCGCAAGCCGTTCCGGCCGCACCGGCTTGAGCAGGTAATCCAGGGCGGCCAGGTCAAAGGCCCGCAGTGCCTGGTCTTCGTCGGCCGTCACGAACACCACCGCCGGTGGCCGTTCCCGCTGGCCCAGCGCTTTGGCAATGTCCAGGCCGGACAGGGCGGGCATATGGATGTCGAGGAACACGGCGTCGACGTCGCGGGTGGAGATCTCGTGAAGGGCTGCCGCGCCGCTGGCGGCCCGGTAGACCGTGCCCACCCGGGAGTCCAGGCCCAGCAGGTAGGCGAGCTCCTCGACGGCGGGGGCTTCGTCGTCTGCCACCACAACGCTGAGGGGGCGGGGAGGTTTGCGCATGCGATACAGATTACGCGTTGGTGGGCCGGTTCTCCGGCTGCGACTTCGGCACACGCATGGTGATCAGGGTGCCGGCGCCGGGCGCCGTGTCGATGACCAGGCCGTGCTGCCCGCCGTAGACCTGCCGCAGCCGCACATCAACGTTGCGCAGGCCCACATGGTCCCCGTCGGCATGCCCGGCCAGGACGGAGCGCAGATGGACCGGGTCCATCCCCACCCCGTTGTCCTCAATGGTGATCACCGCGTCCGCACCGGCGTCGACGGCGGCAATGGTGATGCGGCCCTGCCCGTCCTTGGCCTCCAGCCCGTGGCGGACCGAGTTTTCCACCAGCGGCTGCAGGGACAGGAACGGAATGACGGTGCCCAATACCTCCGGGGCAATCTGCAGGCTAACCTTCAGGCGCTCCCCGAACCGGGCCCGCTCCAGGAGCAGGTACCGGTCCACGGATTCCAGTTCCTCGGCAATGGTGGTGAAGTTCCCGTGCCGGCGGAAGGAATAGCGGGTGAAGTCGGCGAACTCGACCACCAGCTCCCGGGCGCGCGCCGGGTCGGTGTTGATATAGGAGGCGATGGCGTTGAGCGAGTTGTAGATGAAGTGGGGACTGATCTGGGCCCGCAGGGCGCGCACTTCCGCTTCCATCAGCTGCGCCCGGGACGTGTCCAGCTCGGCCAGCTCCACCTGGGTGGCCAGCCACGCGGCCACCTCGTTGGCCGCCCGGACCAGTCCGGCCCGGACCGAGGGGGCAAACACCGCAACCGTTCCCACGGTCTTTCCGTTGACCGGCAGCGGGGAGACAAGCAGTTCCCGTCCGCCGTCCTGCAGGCCCAGCGCGCGCAGCGCCGCCCCGCGGAACACCCGGGTCCGGCCCGATTCCAGCACCAGCCGCGCGGCGGACAGCAGCCGTTCGCGGCGGGCCGGAGTATCCGCGATTGCGCCGTCCCAGGCCAGTACGGCCACCGCGTCGGTAATGACCAGCGTGTCGCAGTCCAGCAGGTCCCGCAGGTGCCGGCTGGCCTTGCGGGCACCGGCCGGAGTCAGGCCGGAGCGCAGGTGTGCAGAGGCGAGCGACGCCGTGTGCAGGGTGGCGTAGGTGGCACGCTCCGCGTCCGAACCCAAGTCCCGTGCCGAGCGGCTGAGGCGGAAACCGAGCACGGCCACCACCGCAACCGTGAGGACGGCAACGGCGCAGACCAGGGCTATGTCGACGGCGGGGCTAAGCATGGACCCACCCTAGCGGCCTTCGGCGGCAGCCCGGCCGGCCCGCCCAGCCCGCCAGCCCGCCCGCCCGCGCCCCCGCGCGCCCGGTTTACCCGGTGCCGAACGCTGCCGTTCACCGCACGGAACGCACCGTTCACCGACGCCCGGCTGCGTCGTGCAGACGATCCGGGCCGGCCTGTAGGAAAGTGATGAGCGTCACAGCTTGCACAGCGTCGTGTCCCGGCCTCTTGGCGGGTCAACGCGTGGAGCGTGCCCCAACAGAGGAGGAACAATGGCTGAAGAGCAGCCGGTTTCACACGCTGCGCACCCGGAGCAGGTGGACTTCCGGGAAGTCCAGAGCTCACCCGAGTTCCGGGAACTGCGCAAGCGCCAGCGCAGCTTCATTTTCCCGATGGCCGTGGCCTTCCTGGTCTGGTACTTCGCGTATGTGCTGCTGGCCGATTACGCGCACGGGTTCATGTCCACCCCGGTGATCGGCAACATCAACATGGGCTTGATCCTGGGGCTGCTGCAGTTCGTCAGCACCTTCGGCATCACCATGTGGTACGTCAGCTATGCCAACCGCCGGATGGATCCCATTTCCTCGGAGATCCGCGGAGAACTTGAGGCCAAGGGCGTCAGCCGGCCGGAGGAGACCAAGTGAACAACGTGCACATCGCGGCCGCGGAGGTAACGGCCGAGTCCATCAAGGACACCGGGCTGCTGAACATGGTCATCTTCGGCCTGTTTGTGGCGGTCACCCTGATAGTGGTGCTCCGCGCCAGCCGCAACAACAAGACCGCCGCGGACTACTACGCAGCCGGCCGATCCTTCACCGGGCCCCAGAACGGTACCGCGATTGCCGGCGACTACCTCTCCGCTGCTTCCTTCCTGGGTATTGTCGGCGCCATCGCCGTAAACGGCTATGACGGCTTCCTGTATTCCATCGGCTTCCTCGTCGCCTGGCTGGTAGCCCTGCTGCTGGTGGCGGAAATGCTCCGCAACACCGGCAAGTTCACCATGGCCGACGTGCTGTCCTTCCGCCTCAAGCAGCGTCCGGTGCGGATTGCGGCAGCCATCACTACCCTGGCAGTCTGCTTCTTCTACCTGCTGGCGCAGATGGCCGGCGCCGGCGGGCTGGTGTCCCTGCTGATGGGCATCGACAGCAAGATCGGGCAGTCCTTGGTGATCACCGTGGTGGGCGCCCTGATGATCATCTACGTACTGATCGGCGGCATGAAAGGCACCACGTGGGTGCAGATCATCAAGGCCTGCCTCCTGATCGCCGGCGCCGCCGTGATGACCGTGTGGGTCCTGGCGAACCACGGCTTCAACCTCTCGGAACTGCTCGGCCACGCCGTGGAAACCACGGGCAACCCCGCCATCCTGGATCCGGGGCTGCAGTACGGCAAAACCGAAACCTCCAAACTGGACTTCATCTCGCTGGGCCTGGCCCTGGTGCTTGGCACCGCAGCCCTGCCGCACGTGCTGATGCGCTTCTACACGGTGCCTACCGCCAAGGAAGCCCGCCGGTCCGTGGTCTGGGCCATCTGGCTGATCGGTATCTTCTACCTGTTCACCCTGGTCCTGGGCTACGGCGCCGCGGCCATGATCGGTTCCGAGGCGATCAAGAGCGCTCCCGGCGGCGTGAACTCGGCAGCACCGCTGCTGGCCTTCGCCCTCGGCGGGCCGGTCCTGCTGGGACTGATCTCCGCCGTCGCGTTCGCCACCATCCTGGCAGTGGTTGCCGGGTTGACCATCACGGCGGCTGCTTCCTTTGCCCATGACATTTACGCCAACGTCATCCGCAAGGGCCAGGTGGACGCAGACGGCGAGGTCAAGGTAGCCCGCACCACGGTGGTGGTCATCGGCATCATCTCGATCCTGGGCGGCATCGGAGCCCAGGGCCAGAACGTTGCCTTCCTGGTGGCCCTCGCCTTCGCGGTGGCTGCCAGCGCCAACCTGCCCACCATCATCTACTCGCTGTACTGGCGGAAGTTCTCCACCCAGGGCGCAATCTGGAGCATGTACGGCGGCCTCGGGTCGGCCATCCTGCTGATTGCTTTCTCTCCGGTGGTTTCCGGTACGGAAACATCCATGATCAAGGGCGCGGACTTCTCCTGGTTCCCGCTGAGCAACCCGGGACTGGTGTCCATCCCGCTGGCCTTCTTCCTGGGCTGGCTGGGCACGGTGCTGGATAAGAACACTGAATCCGCAGTCAAGCAGGCGGAAATGGAAGTCCGGTCCCTGACCGGCGTCGGCGCCGAAAAGGCCGTCGACCACTAGGACTGTCCTTCCGCATAACGCAAGCAGGTAACCCAGGCAGGTTCCGCTCCGGCGGGGCCTGCCTGCGGCGTTGCAGCTAGGAAGCCCCGGGCCCCGGCCCGCTGCGCAGCAGGGGAGTGGCGCGCAGGGGGATTAGTTCGCCCATGGCGAGGTTGGTGTCGCACCGCTGCACGCCGTCGATGGCCAGGATCAGCTTGTTGATCCGGAACAGGTCCTCCGCGTCCGCGGCCACCACGCGCAGCAGCAGGTCCGCGTCTCCGGTGAGCCCGTGCGCCTCGATGACTTCAGGCAGCTCCGCCAGATCGGCGGTGATCCGGGACAGTTCCGGCTGATGCACGTGGACGTGGACGAAGGCCATCAGCGGATAGCCCAGTGCGGCCGTGTTGATCCGGCGTTCGAACGGCAGGAACGCACCCTTGCGTTCCAAACCGGCCAGCCGGGCCTGGACAGTATTCCGTGAAAGCCCGAGCACGGCGGCCAGCGCCACGGCGGTGCGGGTGGAATCCTCCGCCAGGGCAAGCAGGAGCCGGCGGTCGGTGGCGTCGAGGGGCTGCATAGTGCGCAACGCTAGCACGGCCCATCGGCCGCTTATAGGGCAGGATGCTCGGTCTTTTCGCTAATGGTTGTGCTGGATGCCGGGTGTGAGTAGGGTCACATTTATGCGGGCAATGGAGCCCGGCGTAGGCCCCGCCACCCCTGGGGCCCAACCACGGAAGGATGCGTATCCCAGTGTCCCTGCATACCCCGGTGCGGCACCCGGAAAACTCCGGCAGCTCACCCACCGATCCCTACGTCCAGCTGATCACACCGGATGGCGTACGCGTCCCGGACCCCCTGTATGACCGCTGGGTGAAAGACGTCGACGGCGCCCGGCTCCGGGAACTCTTCCTGGACATGGCAGTCATCCGCCGGATCGATACCGAAGCCACCGCACTGCAGCGCCAGGGCGAGCTGGGGCTGTGGCCCCCGCTGCTGGGCCAGGAAGCCGCCCAGATCGGCTCCGGCCGGTCGCTGCGCAGCTCCGACTTTGCGTTCACCAGCTACCGCGAAAACGGCGTGGCCTACTGCCGCGGCGTGGGCATGGAAGACCTGATGCGGGTTTGGCGCGGCAACGCCGCGGCCGGCTGGGACCCCTACAGCGTCAACATGGCCCCGACCCAGGTCATCATCGGCGCCCAGGCCCTGCACGCGGCCGGGTACGCCATGGGCATCAGCTATGACGGGTCCGACGACGCCGCCATCAGCTACTTCGGTGACGGCGCCACCAGCCAGGGCGACGTCAACGAAGCCATGGTTTTCGCTGCCAGTTACCAGGCGCCGGTGGTCTTTTTCTGCACGAACAACCAGTGGGCCATCTCCGAACCGGTCACCCTGCAGGCCCAGGTGCCCATTGCCAACCGCGCCCCGGGCTTCGGCATCCCCTCCATCCGCGTGGACGGCAACGACGTACTGGCGGTAATGGCCGCCACCCGGGAGGCACTGGACCGTGCCCGCACCGGCAACGGCCCCACCTTCATTGAGGCCGTGACCTATCGGATGGGCCCGCACACAACGGCCGATGATCCCACCCGGTACCGGGACGCAGCCGAACTGGAGCAGTGGCGCGGCAAGGATCCGCTGGCCCGGGTCCAGGCGCTGCTGGAGACCATGGGGCTTTTCGACGCCGCCTTTGCCGCCGACGTCGATGCCCGCACCGACGCAGCAGCGGCGCAACTGCGTGCCGCCTGCCTGGGCATGCCGGACCCGCAGCCCGCCGACGTTTTCGCGCATGTCTACGCGGAGCCGCATTCCTGGCTGGACCGCCAGCAGGAACAGTACTCGCGTTACCTCAGCGGTTTCGCCGGCGAAGGGACCCGCTCATGACCACCATGACTTTCGGCAAGGCCATTACCGCCGGGCTGCGCCGGGCAATGGAAAACGACCCCAAGGTCCTGATCATGGGGGAAGACGTGGGCAAGCTCGGCGGCGTCTTCCGGATCACGGACGGCCTGCAGAAGGATTTCGGTGCGCACCGGGTGGTGGACACCCCGCTGGCTGAATCCGGCATTATGGGCACCGCCGTGGGCCTCGCCTTCCGCGGCTACCGGCCGGTGGTGGAAATCCAGTTTGACGGGTTCATCTATCCGGCTTTCGACCAGATTGTGTCCCAGGTGGCGAAGATGCATTACCGGACCCGGGGAGCGGTCAAGCTGCCACTGACTATCCGGGTGCCTTTCGGCGGCGGGATCGGCTCCCCGGAGCACCACTCCGAGTCGCCGGAGGCCTACTTCACGCACACCTCCGGGCTGCGCGTGATCAGCGTGTCCAACCCCCAGGACGCCTACACCATGATCCAGCAGGCGATCGCTTCCGACGATCCGGTCCTGTACTTCGAGCCGAAGCGCCGCTACCACGTCAAGGGCGAGGTGGAAGAGGCGGCTGAAGCGCAGCTGCCCATGGGAGCGGCCCGCGTGGTCACCCCGGGCAACGACGTCACCCTGGTGGCTTACGGTCCGCTGGTTCCCACCGCCCGCGACGCGGCCGTGGCGGCCTCGGACGAGGGAGTGTCCGTGGAGGTCATTGACTTGCGTTCGCTGGCGCCGGTGGACTTCACCACGGTGGAGGCCTCGGTGCGCAAGACCGGCCGGCTGGTGATTACCCATGAGGCAGCACAGTTCGGCGGACTCGGTGCGGAAATCGCCGCGAGCATCACCGAACGCTGCTTCGACTACCTGGAGCACGCACCCGTACGCGTGACCGGTTTCGACATTCCGTATCCGCCGGCCCGGCTGGAATCCCACCACCTTCCGGACCTGGACCGGATCCTGGACGGGGTCGACTTCGTCCTGCGCCGCCCCAGCTCCCTTGCCCCGGCTCCCGGCCGCACCGTCTCGGCGGTGGGCTGATGCTGCGCGAATTCCGGCTTCCGGATCTGGGTGAAGGCCTCACCGAATCCGAGATCGTCAACTGGCACATTGCCGTGGGGGACACCGTAACGCTGAACCAGGTGATTGCCGAGGTGGAAACCGCCAAGGCAGTGGTGGAACTGCCCTCCCCGTACGAAGGCGTGGTGGCATGCCTGCACGAGCAGCCCGGAACCGTGGTGGAGGTCGGCTCGCCGATTGTATCCTTCGAGGTTGCTGCGGCCGCCGGTGCCCAGCCGGAGCAGGCACCTGACGCCCCGGCCCGGCGCGAACCGAACCTGGTGGGCTATGGGGCGGTGCCGGATTCCACCGGCCGGCCCGCCCGACGACGCCGGGCAGCGGCGTCGGCAGCGGCAGAACCGGCACCCCGCCCGGCGCCCCGCCCGGCGCCCCAACCGGCACCCGTGTCCGAAGCGCCCGTGTCCGAACGCCCCCGGTCCACGCCTCCGGTCCGCAAACTGGCCCGGGACATGGGAATCGACCTGGCCCGGGTCCGGGGTACCGGACCCGAGGGGCTCGTGGTGCGGGCCGACGTCGTACGCGCCGCCTCTCCGGCGGCAGCGCCGGCCACCGGGACGGCCGCGGAATCCGAGCTGCAGCCGGGACGGGAAGAGCGCATTCGGATTTCAGGGGTCCGGAAGCACACCGCCGCGGCCATGGTGGCCAGTGCCTTTACCGCACCGCATGCCACCGTGTTCCTGACCGTGGACGTCACAGCCACCATGGACCTGCTGGCCCGGCTCCGGGCTCAGCCGGACTTTGACGGTGTGAAGCTTTCACCGCTGACCCTGGCGGCGAAGGCAGTGTGCCTGGGCCTGCGGCGTTTCCCGGCAGTGAATTCCCGCTGGGACGCGGACGCCGGGGAGATCATCCGCTATAACTACGTGAACCTCGGCATCGCGGCAGCCACGCCCCGCGGACTGACCGTTCCGAACATCAAGGACGCCCAGAAGCTGAGCCTGCACGGCCTCGCGGCCGCCGTCACCGCGTTGGCACAAACGGCACGGGACGGGAAAACCGCACCAGCGGACCTCGCCGGAGGCACTATTTCCATCTCCAACGTGGGTGTGTTCGGCGTGGATGCGGGCACACCCATCCTGAACCCGGGGGAGGCGGCCATCCTTGCCCTGGGTGCGGTCCGCCGCCAGCCCTGGGAGTACAACGGCGATATTGCGCTGCGTTCGGTGATGACCCTGAGCCTGTCCTTCGACCACCGGCTGGTGGACGGAGAACAGGGAGCCGGGTTCCTCCGCGCGGTGGGCGACGTGCTGGCCGAGCCGGTGCTCGCCTTGGCGATGGCCTGACCAACGCGGGCAGGACCCGTACCGGATCATCTCCGATACGGGTCCTGCCTTGTTACAGTCCGCTTTTCGCTGCCTGTAACTATTGCCTAGTTCAGTTCGAGCTCGAGTTCCTTGACCACGGCGCCGCGCGCGTTGGCGAAGCCCTGGGTTTCACCGATTACCTTGAAGCCGTACTTCTCCAGGATGCGGATGGAACTCACATTGTCCGCAACCGCCCGGGCGCGGACGGGACGGTCGCTGAACTCTTCCAGGAACAGGCCGACGGCGGCGGTGGTGATGCCGCGGCCCCAGCGTGCCTTGTCGATCCAGTAGCTGATTTCGGGGACGTCGCCGTCGCGGTAGGCCAGGATGCTGCCGACTACCTCGCCGTCGGACACGATGGTGCGCACCGTAATGGATTCATCGTTGAGGATGCTCTGCCAGTGATGGTCAAAGACGCCGCGGTCCGACGGGTTCTTGGCGGTGAAGGCCGCCATATGGTTGGCGCTGGGATCCAGCTGATGGGAGAAGAATTCCTCCAGATCGGCGGGAACTACGGCACGAAGCTCAATCACAGCAGGTCTTTCTGCTCGGGGTTTGGGGAGTGTTCGGAGGGAAGGAAAAAAGTCCGGCAGCTACTCGGCGTTCAGGGCCGCCCACGCCATTCTATCGAGCAGGGAGCGCAGCCGTGCGGTCTCCCGGGCGCTGGTGCGCCCGTGCATCGAGTGCGACGTTGAGTTGATCAGGCCGAAAACGCCCTGCGCCCGGTGCCGCAGCAGCGGCAGGTCGGAGCCGGGATGCAGGGCGGACAGTGCGTCCACCCATACCCCCACGTACTGGCGCTGCAGGGACCGGACCCGGCGTTCGTCGTCTTCGGGAAGGCTGCCCAGATCCCGGTCCTGGACCCGGATCACGTCTGCCTGCCGCAGGGCGAAGTCCACCTGGAATTCCACCAGGCCGCGCAGGGCAATTTCGGGCGTGGCTGATTCGGCCACCACTGCTTTGCCGCCCTCCAGCAGGTCCTGGCTGACTCCCACCAGCAGGGCGGAGAGCACGGCCGGTTTGCCGCTGAAGTGCCGGTATACCGCGGGGCCGCTGACGCCGGCGGCCGCACCGAGTTCTTCAATGGAGACCCCGTTGTAGCCGCGCTCGGCAAACAGGGCCGCGGCGGCGTCGAGCATCGCGGCCCGGCGCGACGCTTTGGCGAGGCTGCGCCCCGTCATCCGGACCTTCTCGTTGGTTGCATCGTCTTTAGCTGCGTCCATACCCACCCCTTCTGATCGGACAGAGCATTTCTCCCATTGTGGTGGACAGGTCAGTTAATAACCAATAACCTGACTTGGGTTAGGGGTCATTAACTCGGGTTTGGGCCGGTTAGCCCCTCGGCAGGAGGACGTCATGGAGACACTGAAATCCGGGCTCGACACCGCGGCGGACGCGTTTGCGCTCAATACTGCAGCCCAGCAGGCCCTGGCCGATGAACTGCGCAACCGGCTGGCTGCAGCCGCCGAGGGCGGGCCGCAGCGCTCCCGCGAGCGGCACACCGCGCGGGGCAAGCTGCTGCCCCGGGACCGGGTGAGCCGCCTGCTCGATGTTGGCAGTCCCTTCCTGGAGATCGCTCCGCTGGCTGCCGAGGACATGTACGACGGCGAGTGCCCCGGCGCCGGCCTGATCGCCGGCATCGGCCTGGTTCAGGGCCGGCAGGTGATGGTCCTGTCCAACGATGCGACGGTCAAGGGCGGGACCTACTATCCGATGACCGTCAAGAAGCACCTGCGCGCCCAGGAAATCGCGCTCGAGAACCGGTTGCCGTGCATTTATCTGGTGGACTCCGGCGGCGCGTTCCTGCCGCGCCAGGACGAAGTGTTCCCGGACCGTGAGCACTTTGGCCGGATCTTCTTCAACCAGGCGCAGATGTCCGCCCGCAAAATTCCGCAGGTCGCCGCGGTCCTGGGCTCCTGCACCGCCGGCGGCGCCTATGTGCCGGCCATGAGCGACGAGACCGTGATTGTCCGCAACCAGGGCACGATCTTCCTGGGCGGACCGCCGCTGGTCAAAGCTGCCATCGGCGAAATTGTGACCGCCGAGGAGCTGGGTGGCGGCGAAGTGCACTCGCGCACCAGCGGCGTGACGGACCACCTCGCCGAGAATGATGCGCATGCGCTGGAAATAGTGCGCAGCATCGTGGAGACCTTTCCGCAGCAGCAGCCCGCGGCTGACCTGGTGGAAACCCGCCCGCCCGCCGAAGATCCGGCGGAAATCTACGGCGTGGTGCCGACGGACCTGCAGACCCCCTACGACGTCCGCGAACTCATTGCCCGCCTGGTCGATGCCAGCGAATTCCACGAATTCAAAAAGGACTACGGCACCACCCTGGTCACCGGGTTCGCCCGGCTGCACGGCCACCGGATCGGCATTGTGGCCAACAACGGGGTGCTCTTCAGCGAATCGGCGCTCAAGGGTGCGCACTTCATTGAACTGTGCGACCAGCGAGGCATCCCCCTGGTCTTCCTGCAGAACATCTCCGGCTTTATGGTCGGCCGGGACTACGAGGCCGGCGGAATCGCCAAGAACGGCGCGAAGATGGTCACCGCCGTCGCCACCGCCCGGGTACCCAAACTGACCGTGGTGGTGGGCGGCTCCTTCGGGGCCGGCAACTATTCCATGTGCGGCCGGGCCTATTCACCGCGCTTCCTGTGGATGTGGCCGGCGGCCCGGATCTCCGTGATGGGCGGCGCGCAGGCGTCCTCGGTGCTGGCCACCGTCAAACGCGACCAGTTGGAGGCCCGCGGCGAGCAGTGGCCGGCGGAGGCGGAAGAAGCCTTCAAGGCGCCCATCCGCGAGACCTACGAAGCCCAGGGCAGCCCCTACTATTCCACCGCCCGGCTGTGGGATGACGGCATCATCGACCCCCTCGACACCCGCACCGTCCTGGGCCTGGCCCTGGACGTCTGCGCCAACGCACCCCTGCCGGAGACCTCCTTCGGCCTGTTCCGGATGTGAGCCCCCATGACACCCTTTGACGCTCCGCTGTTCCACACCGTGCTGGTGGCCAACCGCGGTGAAATCGCCTGCCGGGTCATCCGCACCCTCCGCGAGATGGGGATCCGCTCGGTGGCGGTCTACAGCGACGACGACGCCGGGGCGCGGCACGTGCGCGAAGCCGACACCGCCGTCCGGCTGGGCCCGGCACCGGCGAGGCAGAGCTACCTGTCCGTGGACGCCGTCCTGGCCGCGTGCCGCAGCGCCGGCGCGCAGGCAGTGCACCCCGGGTACGGTTTCCTCAGCGAGAACGCCGCTTTCGCCCGTGCTCTGGCCAACGCCGGCATCACCTTCATTGGCCCGGGGGTAACCTCCCTGGAACTGATGGGGGACAAGATCCGGGCCAAGAACCACGTCCAGGCCCACGGGGTGCCCGTGGTGCCGGGCATTGCCGAACCGGGCCTGGACGATGCCCGGCTGCAGGCAGCCGCGGAGGGGATCGGTTATCCCATCCTGATCAAGCCTTCCGCCGGCGGCGGCGGAAAGGGCATGCACGCCGTCGAACGGCCAGAAGACCTCGCTGCGGCACTGCAGACCGCCCGGCGCGTGGCCGCCTCGGCGTTCGGAGACGACACCCTGTTCCTTGAGCGCCTGGTGTCCTCACCCCGGCACATCGAGGTGCAGGTCCTCGCGGACACGCACGGGAACGTGGTCCACCTGGGGGAGCGGGAATGCTCCCTGCAGCGCCGGCACCAGAAAGTCATCGAAGAAGCCCCCTCGGTGCTGCTGGATCCGGCCACCCGGGAACGGATCGGCGAAGCAGCCTGCAATGCGGCGCGGTCCGTGGACTACACGGGGGCCGGCACCGTGGAGTTCCTGGTCTCCGACGCCGCGCCGGATGAGTTCTTCTTCATGGAAATGAACACCCGCCTGCAGGTGGAGCACCCGGTCACCGAAATGGTCACCGGAGTGGACCTGGTGGCGGAGCAGGTCCGGATCGCCGCCGGGCACCCGCTGTCCTTCAAGCAGGAGGATGTGGTGCTCACCGGACATGCCGTGGAAGCCCGGATCTACGCGGAGGACCCGGAACGGGATTTCCTGCCCACCTCGGGCTCGGTGCAGTGGCTGCAGGAACCGGCCGGAGAAGGTATCCGGATCGACTCCTCCCTGCTCCCGGGACTCGCAGTGTCCTCCAGCTATGACCCCATGCTGGCCAAGGTCATCGCCTGGGGCCCGGACCGGGGCACGGCGCTGGCCCGGCTGGACCGCGCGCTTGCCGGAACCACAGTGCTGGGCATCGGCACCAACGTGGAGTACCTGCGGCTGCTTCTGGCCGACCCCGATGTGCGGGCCGGCCGGCTGGACACCACCCTGATTGAGCGGCGGCTGCCGGGGATGCGGTTCCGCACCCCGGGGGATCCCGAACTGGCCGCCGCGGCCCTGCTGTATCTGCAGGGGCTGGCCGGACCGGCGTCGGGCTCGCCCTGGCGGCGGGCGGACGGCTGGCGAGTGGGGACCGGGAACACCGGGGCCGCTGCGCCGCTGCACCTGGTCTTCGCCGCCCCGGCACCGGGAGGAGCCGACACTAACGTCACCGTCGCCGGCAGCGCGCAGAAGGCCACGGTGCGGATCGGCGAGGACGGTCCGGAGTACGCCGCGGCCCTGGTGACCGAGGGCCCGGACGCGGCCGGCCGTCCCGTCCGGCTGAGCATGGACGGAATCCTGCACACGTTCACCACGGCAGTCGAGCCGGGCACCGGGGCCCTGTGGCTGGCCGGCAACAGTGCCGACGGCCCGTTCACCGCACGCCTGCGCATCCGGAGCCGCACCGAACAGCTGGAGCGGCAGCTGGCGGCTGCAGGACGGGAAGCGGGCGACGCCGACCCCGTGGTGCGCTCGCCGATGCCCGGCACCGTGGTGGCCGTGGCCGTGCCCGACGGCGCCCGGGTGGCTGCCGGAGATCCGCTCCTGAGCGTGGAAGCCATGAAGATGGAGCACCAGCTGCGCGCGCCGGTGGCGGGAAGGGTCAGCCTCAGCCTCCATCCCGGGGACCTCGTCAAGGCCGACCAGGTCCTGGCCACCGTGACCCCAGACCTTGCCGGCCCCGCCCCTGCAAGCCCTGATCCCGCAGTACCCGAAAGCACCGAACCCGATTCCACTGAAGGAGCAGACCATGCCCGACTTTGAACTCAGCGAGGAATACCAGGACCTCTCCGACACGGTGCGCGACTTCGCCGACGAGGTCATTGCCCCGGTCTCCGCCCAGCACGACGCCGAGCACAGCTTCCCGTACAAGGTAGTGGCGCAGATGGGGGAGATGGGCCTGTTCGGGCTGCCCTTCCCCGAGGAGTACGGCGGCATGGGCGGGGACTACTTTGCCCTGGCGCTGGCCCTGGAACAGATTGCCCGGGTGGACCAGTCCGTGGCCATCACCCTGGAAGCGGGCGTCTCCCTCGGCGCCATGCCCATTTACCGGTTCGGCAACGAGGAACAGAAGCAGCAGTGGCTGCCCCTGCTGGCCAGCGGTGAAGCGCTCGCCGGCTTCGGGCTCACCGAACGCGAGGCCGGTTCCGACGCCGGGGGAACCAAGACCACCGCGGTGCTCGAGGACGGGCAGTGGGTGATCAACGGCAGCAAGGAATTCATCACCAACTCCGGCACCGACATCACCCGCCTGGTCACGGTCACCGCCGTCACGGACACGGTCACCGAGCCGGACGGCACCTTCCGGAAGAAAATCTCCACCATCCTCGTGCCCACCGGCACCCCCGGCTTCACGGCGGAAAAGCCCTACAACAAGGTGGGCTGGAACGCCTCCGACACCCACCCGCTGACCCTCACCGACGTGCGGGTGCCCGAAGCGAACCTGCTGGGCACCCGCGGCCGCGGTTTCGCGAACTTCCTGCAGATCCTGGACGAGGGCCGCATTGCCATTGCCGCGCTGGCCACCGGCGCGGCCCAGGGCTGCGTGGATGAATCCCTGAAGTACGCCAAGGAACGCTCCGCGTTCGGAGCAGCCATCGGCACCTACCAGTCCATTTCCTTCAAAATCGCCCGCATGCAGGCCCGCGCCCACACCGCCCGGCTGGCCTATTACGACGCGGCGGCCCGGATGCTCGCCGGACGTCCGTTCAAGACCCAGGCCGCAATGGCGAAGATGATTGCCGGGGAAGCGGCCATGGACAATGCCCGGGACGCCACGCAAATCTTCGGCGGCTACGGCTTCATCAACGAATTCCCCGTGGCCCGGCACTACCGGGATTCCAAGATCCTGGAAATCGGCGAGGGGACTACTGAGGTGCAGTTGATGCTTATTGCCCGCAGTATGGGCCTGTAACCGGAACCGGCGGCGTGCGAACCGAGCAGAAACGGATTAAGCGATGATCAACAAGGTGTATCCCGGCGCGGCGGAAGCCGTCGCCGACATCCCGGACGGGGCTTCCCTGGCTGTGGGCGGCTTCGGCCTCTGCGGCATCCCTGTGGCCTTGATCGATGCCCTGCATGCCCAGGGCACCACGGACCTGGAGACGGTGAGCAACAACTGCGGCGTGGATGACTGGGGGCTGGGCCGGCTGCTGGCCGACCACCGGATCCGCCGCACCGTCAGCTCCTATGTGGGCGAGAACAAGGAATTTGCCCGCCAGTTCCTTTCCGGGGAACTGGAAGTGGTCCTGACCCCGCAGGGCACCCTTGCGGAGAAGCTGCGTGCCGGCGGCGCCGGCATCCCGGCCTTCTACACTCCGGCAGGGGTGGGAACGCAGGTCTCCGAGGGCGGGCTGCCGCAGAAGTACGACGCCGAGGGGTTGGTGGCCGTAGCCTCCGAGCCCAAGGAAGTCCGCAGCTTCAACGGCGCTGACTATGTGCTGGAGGAGTCCCTGACCCCGGACTTCGCCCTGGTCCATGCCGCCAAGGGAGACCGGCACGGCAACCTGGTCTTCCACGCCACAGCCATGAACTTCAACCCGCTTTGCGCCGCCGCCGGCCGGATCACCATTGCCGAGGTGGAGGAACTGGTGGAACCGGGTGAGCTGGATCCGGGCCAGGTGCACGTGCCCGGTATCTTCGTGCAGCGGGTGGTGCTGGCACCGGACGTGGAAAAACGGATTGAAAAACGCACCGTCAGCGCCGCGCCGTCGGCTGCCGAAGCCGCTGCCGAAATGAAGGAGGCCTGAGATGGCACTGACCCGGCATGAGCTGGCCGCCCGGGTGGCCCGGGAGCTGCACGACGGCGAATACGTGAACCTGGGCATCGGTATGCCCACCCTGATCCCGAACTACATCCCGGAGGGCGTGGAAGTGGTGCTGCACTCCGAGAACGGAATCCTCGGCGTCGGACCCTATCCCGCCGAGGACCGGCTGGACCCGGACCTGATCAACGCCGGGAAGGAAACGGTCACCGTGAACAGCGGGGCCTCCTTCTTCGATTCCGGGGCGTCCTTCGGCATGGTGCGCGGCGGGCACGTGGACGTGGCCGTGCTGGGCGCCATGGAAGTGGCGGCCAACGGCGACCTGGCCAACTGGATGGTGCCGGGAAAGATGGTCAAGGGCATGGGCGGGGCCATGGACCTGGTCTTCGGCGCGAAACGCGTCATTGTGATGATGGAGCACCTGGACCGGGCCGGCCGGCCCAAGATCGTGGCCGAGTGCTCCCTGCCGCTGACCGGAAAGGGATGCGTGGACCTGATCGTCACGGACCTGGCCGTCATCGAGGTGGGACCGGAGGGGCTGGTGCTGCGCGAAACGGCGCCCGGTGTCACCGTGGACGAGGTCCTGGCCGGAACAGGTGCTCCGCTGGAGGTGTCCCTTGACGTATGAGGAGCCGGACGCCGGCACCGAGAAGACGGCCATGGCGCCCCGGGTGGTTGAGCAGCGCGGCCTCTGGTACGGGGAATTCGAGCCGGGAACGGTGTACCGGCACCGGCCCGGCCGCACGGTCACCGAAGCGGACAATGTCCTGTTCACCACCCTGACCATGAACACCCAGGGCCTGCACCTGGACGCCGCCTACAGCCAGGGGCAGCCGTTCGGGCAGCGGCTGGTGAACTCCATGTTCACCCTGGCCACGATGGTGGGACAGTCGGTCGCGCAGCTGACGCAGGGCACCCTGGTGGCGCAGCTGGGGCTGGGGGAGATCAGCTTCCCGCACCCGCTGTTCCACGGCGACACCCTCTATACCGAAACCGAAGTGCTGGATATGCGGCTGTCCTCCTCCCGGCCGGGCCAGGGGATTGTCACGCTGGCCCACACCGGCCGGAACCAGAACGGCGACGTCGTCGGCCGGTGTACCCGGACGGCCCTGATGTGGACGGCGGACGGATACGCAGCGCAGGAACAGGCTGCTGCCACGCGATAGGTTGGAGCGATAAGCATCACCGTAAATTCCGAGGAGTCCAGCGCATGACCACCTTCCCCATGGGACCCGCCCTGCTTTTCTGCCCGGGAGACCGGCCCGACCGTTTCGGCAAGGCAGCCGAACGGGCGGACGCCGTCATCCTGGACCTGGAAGATGCCGTGGCACCCAGGGACAAGGACGCTGCCCGGAAGAACCTCCGGTCCGCGGAACTGGATCCGGCGTCCTCCATTGTGCGGGTCAATCCGCTGGGCAGCGACGAGTTTGAGCGTGACCTTGCCGCCCTGCGGGACACCCCTTACCGCACGGTGATGCTGGCCAAGGCCGAAGACCCGGCCGCCATCGGGCAGGCGCTCGCAGGCTTCACGGTCGTTGCCCTGCTGGAAACCGCTCTGGGCGTGGTGCGTGCCGCCGAGATTGCCGCGGTGCCCACCGTGGCAGCCCTCATGTGGGGTGCCGAGGACCTGCTCGCCTCCCTCGGCGGGGAGTCCAGCCGCCGCGACGACGGTTCCTACCGCAGCGTGGCCGTCCAGGCCCGGTCCACGGTGCTGCTGGCTGCCGGAGCGTTTGGCAAGGGCGCCATTGACTCCATTTACGGCAACATCCCGGACATCGCCGGGCTGGAGCAGGAAGCCCGCGATGCAGTTGCCTCCGGTTTTGCTGCCAAGGCCTGCATCCATCCCGACCAGGTCGCGGCAGTGCGCGCAGCCTACGCACCGGACCCCGCGGATGTCACCTACGCCGAGCAGGTCCTCGCCGAGGCTAAGAACCACGGGGGAGTGTTCAGCTTCCGCGGCCAGATGATTGACGGGCCGCTGCTGCTGCAGGCCGAGCAGACCCTGCGCCGCGCCGGAGCGTAGCCCCGCAGGGGCCGGAGGGTAGGCTCATCGCCATGTCCCTTGGCCGTGCGTTCAATGCCCTGTGGGGTGCGAATGCCGCGTCGAACCTCGCGGACGGGCTGGCTTTCGTGTCGATGCCGCTGCTGGCCGCATCCCTGACGGACGACCCGCGGTGGGTTGCCGGGCTCGCTACGGTTTATGCACTTGTACGCCTGCTCGCAGCCCTGCCCGTTGGGGTGTGGGTGGATCGGGCCGACCGCCGGCTCGTGCTCGTGTCAGCTAATCTGCTGCGGGGCACAGCGGTGGCCACCCTAGCGCTGTGTGTCCACTTCGGAATCGGTGGACTGCTTCTGGTGTATGCCGCGTTCGCGGTCGTCGGAACGCTTGAAAGCGCTGCCGACAATGCCGCGGTTTCCCTCGTCCCGGGCCTCGTAGGCCCTGGGGACCTGGACCGGGCGAACAGCCGGATCTCGGCGTCGCAGCTTGTCGCGGATGAATTCGCAGGGCCGCCGTTGGGCGGGCTTCTCTTCGCCCTGGCTGCATCGGCACCCCTCTTTGCGATGGGCGGGTTGTGGGCCGTGGCAGGGGTGCTGGCCTTGGCCTTGCCGCCGCGCGCCGCCCCGGACCGCACTGCCGCCCCGGACCGTATCGCCGTACCCGGCAGCACGGTATGGCGGGATGCCATGGCCGGTGCGCACTGGCTGGTGCGGCACCGGCTGGTCGGCGGGCTTGCGCTTATTGGCGCCCTCGCCAGCACCGGCTACATGCTGGCCTTCTCGATTCTGGTGCTGTTCGCACAGCAGCAACTTGGCGTCGACGGCGCCGGGTACGGCATCATCCTTGCCGTGTCAGCCGCCGGCGGCCTGATCGCCTCGTATGCAACGCCCCGTATGCGTGCACGGTTCGGCTACCGCTGGACCATTGCCGCCGCCCTCGCCATCGGCGCCGGCTCCCTCCTCGTCCTCGCCGTCACACACAACGCCTCAGCGGCGGCACTGCTTCTGGCGGCCTACATCTTCCACGCTGTTGTGTGGGGGATCTGCGCAACATCGCTGAGGCAGCGCCTGGTTCCGGACGAACTCCGCGGGCGTGTCAATGCCGCATCCCGCGTGCTGGGGCTGCTGGGCCTGGCCCTGGGCTCCGCAGCCGGCGGGGCCCTCGCCGTGGTAAACGTTGCCCGTCCGGTAGCCGCGGGCGGGATGGTTTTCCTCATCTGTGCCGCGGCAGCGGTTTATCTGCTCCGCAATGCCGGAGCTGGGACCGGCAGGGCGGGCACGCCTCCGGCACTGAAGCGGACGTAAAGCTGTTGCCGGGCGGGAATCATCCGCGGACGGGAGCCGTTTAGCTGTCATGCGCATAGTGATAGCTGGAGCCCACGGAAGAATTGCCCGCGAACTCGGACGCCTGCTGGCCGCGGACGGCCACGACGTCGCCGGGTTGATCCGCAACCCGGAGCAGGCAGCGGACCTGGAGAGCGACGGCGTGGCTCCGGTGGTCCTGGACCTGGAGAACAGCACCCTCGAAGACGTGGTGCAGGTGCTCACCGGCGCCGACGCCGCGGTGTTCGCCGCCGGTGCCGGGCCGGGAAGCGGAACCGCCCGCAAGGACACGGTGGACCGCGCCGCCGCGGTGCTGCTGGCCGAAGCCGCCGAGCAGGCCGGGGCCGGGCGTTTCCTCCAGGTCTCCTCCGGCGGGCTGGACGCAGTCCGGGATGGTAACCGCCCGCAGGGCCTGGATGAGGTGATGTACGCCTACCTCGTGGCCAAGCTCGCCGCCGAAGAGGACCTCATGGCGCGCAGCCAGCTGGACTGGACCATCCTGCGCCCGGGCATCCTCACCAACGACGCACCTCTGGGAGTCGTGGAGCTGGCCCCGGACGTACCCCGGGACACCATCCCGCGCTCCGACGTCGCCGCCGTCCTGGCCGAATTGCTGAAGACCGGCGACGGCGTCCACCAGGCGCTGGGGCTGATCACCGGCACCACGCCCATCGCCGATGCTGTGCAGGCACTGCAGCCCGGACGGTAGGGTGCGGGATACTGGAGGCATGCAGCCTTCCGAATCGATGTCCTCCGACCACGACTACGTCCGTTCCCGCCGGCCCGGTTCGAACCACTTGCCCCGCCGCGTGGTCCTGCTGGGATCCACGGGATCCATCGGTACGCAGGCCATCGACGTGGCCGACGGTGCCCCGGAGCGGTTCCGCATTGTGGCGCTGGCGGCCGGCGGCTCGAACCTGGACCTGCTCGCGCAGCAGGCCGTGCACACCCGGGCCGAAGCAGTGGGATGTGCTGCCGTGGACGTGGCAACGCTGCGCCGGCATATCGATGCGGCCGCAGCCTCCGCCGGCGTCACCGGCTACGATCCGGAACTGTTTGCAGGCGCCTCCGCGGCCACCGCCGTCGCCGCCTGGCCGGAAGCCGACGTCGTGCTGAACGGCATCACCGGGTCCATTGGCCTGGAACCCACGCTGGCTGCGCTGGCGGCCGGACACATGCTGGCGCTGGCCAACAAGGAGTCCCTGATTGTGGGCGGCGAGCTGGTCAAGCGGGCCGCCGCACCGGGACAGCTCGTTCCCGTGGACTCCGAGCACTCCGCCCTGGCCCAGGCCCTCCGTTCAGGCACCCACGAGGAAGTGGACCGTCTGGTGGTCACGGCGTCGGGCGGGCCGTTCCGCGGGCTCAAGCGGGCAGATCTGGCCGATGTGACTCCCGAACAGGCGTTGGCGCACCCCACCTGGAAAATGGGCCGCATGGTCACCACCAATTCCGCCACCATGGTGAACAAGGCCCTGGAAGTCATCGAGGCGCACCTGCTCTTCGACATCCCGCTGGAACGGATCGACGTAGTGGTCCACCCGCAGTCGGTGGTGCATTCCATGGTGCAATTTGTGGACGGGTCCACCATTGCCCAGGCCTCCCCGCCGGACATGCGCCTGCCCATTGCCCTGGGGATGGGCTGGCCGCACCGCGTACCCGGTGCCGCCAGGCCGTGCGACTGGACCCGGGCCACCGAGTGGACCTTCGAACCGCTGGATGAGGAAGCGTTCCCCGCCGTCGCCCTGGCCAAGCGCGCCGCAGCCGCCGGCGGCACGAAAATGGCCGTCTACAACGCCGCCAACGAGGAAGCCGTAGATGCCTTCCATGACGGGTTGATTGGTTTCACAGACATCGTTGATACGATCGCCGCCGTACTTGGGGAAGCTCCCGACGACGGCCCGCTCACCCTGGACTCACTGCTTGCAGCGGAGCGGTGGGCACGCGAAGCGGCGCGGAAGCGTTGTGGAAGATGATCAGTTGTGACGTTGAAATGAAGGAAGCCCGTTGACCATTCTGCTTTTCATCCTGGGCGTGCTTTTTGTGGCGCTGGGCATCGCGGCGTCCATTGCGCTGCACGAGGTGGGGCACTTGCTGCCCGCCAAGGCTTTCAAGGTCCGGGTGACCCAGTACATGATCGGGTTCGGGCCCACGGTTTTCTCCCGCACCAAGGGTGAAACGGAGTACGGGTTCAAGGCGCTGCCCCTGGGCGGCTACGTGTCCATGGTGGGCATGTTCCCGCCCAACAAGGAGCACGACGGCGAGGTCCGCCGCTCCAGCACCGGAATGTTCCAGCAGCTGGCTACCGAAGCACGGCAGGCCGAGACCGACCGCCTGGTGGAGGGCGACGAAAACCGGGTCTTCTACAAGCTGCCCATCTACAAGCGGATCATCATTATGCTCGGCGGGCCGTTGATGAACCTGCTGATCGGGGTGGTGCTCTTCGCCGTACTGCTGATGGGCTTCGGCACCGCGCAGACCACCACCACGCTGGCGGAGGTCAACAAGTGCGTTATCAGCGCCGAGCAGCAGGCGGCCACCGGCCAGACCGACTGCACCGCCGAGGACCCCGCGGCGCCGGCGTATGAGGCCGGACTGCTTCCGGGGGACACCATCACGGTCTTTGACGGCAAGCAGGTGTCCTCCTGGGAGGAGCTCTCCGGCTGGATCCGCGAGACCGCGGGCCGCAGTGTTCCGCTGACCTACGAGCGCGACGGCGTCGAGCAGCAGACCACCATCACCCCGCTGCTCACCGAACGTCCGGTGGTGGGCGACGACGGCGCCGCAGAGACCGATGACCAGGGCAACTACGTCACACAGGAAGTGGGCTTCATCGGCGTCGGTGCCGAGCAGGCCCTCGTCCGGCAGTCTGCCGGGGCGGTGCTGCCCACAGTGGGGGAGAACCTGGCCAACATTGCCGGCGTGGTGGTGAACCTGCCCCAGCGCGTAGTGGACGTGGCGCAGGCCGCCTTCTCCTCCGAGCCGCGTGACCCGAACGGACCCATGAGCGTGGTGGGCGTAGGCAGGATCGCCGGGGAAATTTCTTCCCAGGACGCCATCCCGCTCCAAAGCCGGGTAGCCACGCTCATCGGGCTGGTCGCCAGCGTCAACCTGGCCCTGTTTGTGTTCAACCTGATTCCGCTGCTGCCGCTGGACGGCGGGCACGTGGCCGGCGCCCTGTGGGAGGGGCTGCGCCGCCGTGTGGCCAAGCTGTTCCGCCGGCCGGATCCGGGGCCCTTCGACATGGCCAAGATGCTGCCCGTGACGTATGCGGTGGCGGTGCTGCTGATGGGTATGGGCGCGCTGCTGATCTACGCCGACATTGTGAAGCCGGTCAGCCTGTTCAACTAGCGGTGCGTTCGGGTGCGTGGCGCTCCGGTGCCCGGAACGGCGGCAACGAAATCCCTTGCTCGCAGAGCTCGCCGGGATATTAAAGCCGCCTTATCCGGGCGCCTGCGCGCGTTGCCGTCCGCTGGGCCGCCTTATCCTGCTGTCCCTGCTGTTTGCTTGCAGTTCGGAAAATGCTGGGTGAGGAATCTGCTGCCAGTTTGTGTGAAATCGACCGGTTTCGACCGGCAGCAGAAACTGGAAGTGGCAGCAGAAACCCAAACCGTCAGCAAACGGACATCGCGTGCGGTGATCTGCAGGAATCCCGGCGAGTGGAGCTGGAGCTGTGAGTCTTGCGGCCCGTACCCGGCCACCGCGTCTAGGTTGGAAACTAGGTTGAACCCTTTATTGGTTGCAATTTGATTTGCATACGTTTACGGTTGCAGAATGTTCGTCCTGACCATTGACCAAAGGAACAGCCAGGGGAGCGGAGACCGTGTTCCCGGACTTCTGGCTGCCCTCGCAGAGCTGCCCATGGTGCTGCCCTTCGAACGCTCCGTAGGAGACGAAATCCAAGGGGTCTGCGCAAGTGCCGAGACCGCCGTCGACGCCGCTCTCCAGGTCCTGCGGAACGGGAACTGGTACGTGGGAATCGGCGTCGGACCGGTCCATGAACCCCTGCCGCGCAGCCCACGGGAAGCCGGCGGACCGGCGTTCGTCGCCGCCCGGCGCGCCGTCGACCGGGCCAAGAAAACGGGCGACCGGCCGCCGGTCGCCGTTGAAGGCTCACCGGGTGCACCCGAGGCGGAAGCGGTGCTGGTGCTCCTCGGGCGGCTGGTTGCCGAGCGCAGCGACGCCGAATGGCGGATCCTGCAACACGTCGAACCCGGCAAATGGGGAGCCCAGACAGGTGCCGCCCGTATGCTCGGCATCAGCTCCCAGGCAGTGAGTAAGGCCGTAGCGAGGGCGGGGTGGCAGGAGGAATGGGCTGCCCGGCCGGCGGCCGCCGTGCTGCTGCGGCGCGCGGATGACCTCGCCGTACCTCCGGGTGCGGGCGGGGCCGGCAGGGACGGAACAGATCCGGCAGGGATGGAACAGATATGAAGGGGGACCGGTAGTGGCTGTCCTGTGGGTTGCGCTTGGACTGCTGGCTGCAGCACTGCTCGGCTGGCCGGTGACCGCCGGCGTGCTCCGGCTTGCCCGTGACGTCGGCAACCCGCCGCCCCCGCCGCCTGCGGTCCTTCGCGGCGGACTGGCCATCGGGATGCTGGAACGCCTGGCCGTGGCCGCCGCCGTCCTCGCGGACGAACCCGTGGCGATTGCCTATGTGGTGGCGGTCAAGGGCCTGGGCCGCTACGCCGAACTTAAGGAAACCCCGGCAGCCGCCGAACGCTTCATCATCGGGACGCTGACTTCCATGCTCTGGGCCGCAGCCGTGGCCATGCCGATCCGGTTGTTCCTGCTGTAGCCTGCGTCACTCCTGCGGTTCGGTATCGGGGCATCCCGTAGGCTTGAGCCCATGAGTATTTTTGCAGTTGAGTATGTCTACGAAGCCGGTTCGGATGAACTCCGCAACGAGCACCGCCCCGCGCACCGCGGGTGGCTGCAGCAGCTGGCGGACGAGGGCAGGGTACTGTCCGCCGGAGCGTTTGCCGACGGCGCCGGAGCCCTGCTGCTGATGGTGGCCGAAGAGGAAAGTGATCTGCTCAACCTCCTGAAACAGGATCCGTTCGCCGTTGCGGGCGCCATCTCGGGGATGAAGACCACCGCGTGGAAGCCCGCCATCGGCGCTTTCACGAACCTTTCCTGATCCGGGCGCTCTAAGCCCTGAGTGATATCCGCCCCGGTGCCACCGAACAGGTCCGGGCCGGGGTGATAATAGGAAGGGCGCGTTGTCATACGCGCGTTTCACAGCCTAATACCTGCCGTTTCGGCACATGGAGGACGTTTTGACCTCGGTCAACCTTGGAATGCCAGCTGCACCGCCGCCCACGCTTGCGCCGCGACGCAAAACCCGTCAGATCAAAGTGGGCTCCGTCGGAGTCGGCTCGGACTCGCCCATCAGCGTCCAGTCCATGACCACCACCCCCACCACGGACATCAACGGCACCCTGCAGCAGATCGCCGAGCTGACGGCGTCGGGCTGCGACATTGTCCGCGTCGCCTGCCCCAGCGCCGACGACGCAGCCGCCCTGCCGATCATCGCGAAGAAGTCGCAGATCCCCGTGATCGCGGACATCCACTTCCAGCCGAAGTACGTCTTTGCGGCCATCGACGCCGGCTGTGCAGCGGTTCGCGTGAACCCCGGCAACATCCGCAAGTTTGACGACCAGGTCAAGCAGATCGCCAATGCCGCCAAGGACGCCGGCGTCTCCATCCGCATCGGTGTCAACGCCGGTTCGCTGGATCCCCGGCTGCTGGCCAAGTACGGCAAGGCCACGCCGGAGGCCCTGGTGGAATCCGCCGTGTGGGAAGCGTCCCTGTTCGAGGAACACGACTTCCACGACTTCAAGATCTCCGTGAAGCACAATGACCCTGTGGTCATGGTGCGGGCCTACGAACTGCTGGCCGAACGCGGCGACTGGCCCCTGCACCTGGGCGTGACCGAAGCCGGTCCCGCGTTCCAGGGCACCATCAAGTCCGCCACCGCGTTCGGTGCGCTGCTGTCCAAGGGCATCGGTGACACCATCCGCGTCTCCCTCTCCGCTCCGCCGGTGGAGGAAGTCAAGGTGGGCAACCAGATCCTGCAGTCGCTGAACCTGCGCCCGCGCAAGCTCGAAATCGTGTCCTGCCCGTCCTGCGGCCGCGCCCAGGTGGATGTCTACACCCTGGCCGAGCAGGTCACCGCCGGACTGGAAGGCATGACCATTCCGCTGCGCGTAGCCGTAATGGGCTGCGTAGTAAACGGTCCCGGTGAAGCACGCGAGGCTGATCTGGGTGTAGCCTCCGGTAACGGCAAGGGACAGATTTTTGTCAAGGGCGAAGTCATCAAGACCGTCCCCGAGGACCAGATTGTGGAAACCCTTATCGAAGAAGCGATGAGGATCGCGGAAGAGATGGGGGAACCCGAGGGTGAGGATGCTGGGACGGGTGGCCCCATGGTTACCGTCAGCTAAGCCGGCGAACACGGTCCGCAGCGCCGCCACGAGTGCGGCGCTGCGGATCCTGCGCGACGAAGACACCGTAGCGCTGTGGGACTTGGCCGCCGCCGATCCGGTGGCCAATATTTTTATGCTCTCGCACTTGGAGACCACCCGTACCGCCGCGCCCACCTCGGCAGGTGGCCGCATTGTGGGGGTGTTCGACGGCGGCACCCTCATCGGTGCCTGCTGGGCGGGCGTCAACGTGGTCCCCGTGGGCCTGGACGCCGATACCGGGCCGGAGGTTGGCAGCTACCTCGCCCGGTCCCGGAACCGCTTCTCCTCCGTCTTCGGCCCGTCGGAGGCCGTGCTCTCCATCTGGTCCCAGCTGCGGCAGTCCTCCCCGGAACCTTTTGACGTCCGCCCCGACCAGCCGCTGCTGCAGATGACGGCGGAAAGCGGCGTCGCCCCGGCACCCGGGCTGCGCGCCGCACGTCCCGGTGACCTGGATGTGCTGCTGCCGGCGTGTACGGCCATGTTCGAGGAAGAGGTGGGGTATTCGCCCGTCTCCAACGGAGACCGGCATTACCGGCAGCGGGTGAAGAACCTCATTGACCGCAGGCATTCCCTGATGGATCTCGACGCCGCCGGGCAAGTGGTCTTCAAAGCTGAACTGGGCACAGTGTCCAGCCAGGCCGTGCAGGTCCAGGGCGTCTGGATGAACCCGGCGTACCGCGGACGGGGACTGAGCCGCTCCTACATGTCCGCCGTCGTCGCCGCCGCGCTGGACATTGCCCCCATCACCAGCCTGTACGTGAACTCCTACAACGCGCCCGCCCGCGCCACCTACGAGGCCGTCGGCTTTGAGCAGGTGGGCACCTTCGCCACCATCCTGTTTTAGCCCCCCGTTTTCACGGCCTGATTCCGGCTATGCCGTAGGCTCTGGCACACGCACGGGCTGCCCTGGCCGCCCGTCACCTACGACAAATGGGGGAACCAGATGGATAAGACAACGACCCGTTATGCCGGTTTCACGCGTGCCGGAGCTTTCCGTGCCGGAGCTTTCCGCGCCGCCGCCGCAGGACTGGGGCTAACGCTTGCCTTCGCGCTGACCGGATGCGGCGGCGGGGACGACGTGGAAGAACGGTCCAAGCCTGCAGCATCCGCGTCGCAGAAGTCCGCCAAGCCCGCCAAGTCCGCCCAGCCTTCGCGATCCGCTGCAGGGCCCGGCACCGGCGGCAGTATCAGCGGGGCGAACCTGGCCGCACTTCTGGATGAGATGAACACGGACCTGGACATTGGCGGCACCGTGGTGGAGGAATCCGATCTCAAGCGGGCCAATATGCAGGCCGTCGAAGCCATGCGCGGCGCCGAGTATTCCCCCTGCAACCCGACCGAGGATACGGACCTGGCAAAGGCCAGCGAGGAAGCCAGCATGGCGGCCCTGGCCATTGACGGAAATGCCCCGGGGAAACCCGACTCCATCTCGGTCATCAGTTGGCCCGGGGAAGAACCGGTGGACGCAGAAATCGAAACCAGCAAACGCCAGCTCTCTGCCTGCCCGCAGTTCACGCTGACGGTTAACGGCCAGACCATTTCCTCGGTTACCGAAGAGGCTGACATGCCACCGGTTGGGGAGGCATCGCAGGCTTACCAGACCCGGTCCACGGCCAACGGAGTCACGGAAACCACGCTGATCCTGACCGCCTGGTCCGGTACCAACTCGGTCCAGATCACCCTCAATGAAGCAGGCGATCCGCGGGAAGCCATCCGCTACACAGCTCCGGTCCTCGAGGAAGTGCTGAACCGGTTGGAAGGCTAGGCCCGGAGCGCGGCACCGGCCATAATCGGGGATTTTTGGGTGAGGTGGATCACGCGGTTAGGATGCTCAGTGAACTTTCCATTTACGGAAAGCTGCAACCATCACACTGCCGCTGCGCAATCCGCAAGCGGGACAAAATTGGGGGAACCATGAAGAAGACCACAACCGCCGGTGCGCTGCTAGTAGCCGGTGTCCTAGCCCTGACCGGCTGCGGAAGCTCCGCCGAAGGCAAGGACTCCGCCCCGTCGGCTTCCTCGTCGCCGTCGGAATCGGCCACCCCCACCACCCGTCCGGTGGGCGAGGAGCAGTACATGGAGGATCAGCTCGAAGACGCGCTGCTCGCCGTGAACTCGGACCAGGCACTCGGCGCCAAGGTCATCAATGACGAGCAGCTGCGTCCGGAGATGACCGGAGCCGGCGATGCGCTGGCGGGCGTGGTTATCACCCCCGAGCAGTGCGCCGCCTTCGCCTCGACCGATATCGGCGAGCTGCTGGACAACGCAAAAATTGCCATGATGATGCTTTCCCCCACGTCGGCCCTCACCGTGGTCAGCCACCCCGATGCGGCGGTGCTGGAAACCCAGGTGGAGAATGACAGCAAACTGCTGGACGAGTGCGCAACGTTCCAGATGGACGCAGCTGGCGCCGTGGCTACGGCCACCAATGTGGGTCTTGACGCGTCTACGGATGCCGACGTAACACAGGCCTTCGTCACCACGGTGACCAGCACCGGCACCATGGATACCACCCTTCAGGTATCCGGCATCTCCGGAACCACCCGCGTCAACATGAGCGTGCAGGCTCCGGAAGATCCCGAGGCAGCCGTGGCCGAGGCCGAGGAACTCATCAACGCGGTACTCGCCGAGCTGGAAAAGCAGTAAGCCCCAGCTGTACGCCCCGGCGGGGCCGGTCCTGCAGGTCAGGGCCGGCCCCGCCGTCGTCGCAGCGCTTGTCGGGCCGAACCGGCGGTACGCGCTAGATTAGAGGGGAGCATTACTCCCTTTGTCCCAGCTTGAATGCAGCCCTGCGGCTGCAGAAACGGATTCCCAGCGTGGTCCTTCGACTCTCCACCCTTTTCCTGCGCACCCTGCGCGAAGACCCGGCCGACGCCGACGTCGCCAGCCACCGGCTCCTGGTCCGCGCGGGCTACATCCGCCGCGCCGCTCCGGGCATCTACTCCTGGCTGCCGCTTGGACTGCGGGTGCTGGGCAAGGTCGAGACCATCATCCGCGAGGAAATGGCTGCCATCGGCGCCCAGGAAGTCCACTTCCCGGCGCTGCTGCCGCGTGAGCCGTACGAGACCTCCAACCGCTGGACCGAATACGGCGAGAACCTGTTCCGGCTGCAGGACCGCAAGGGGGCGGATTACCTGCTGGCCCCCACCCACGAGGAAATGTTCACCCTCCTGGTCAAGGATCTGTACAACTCCTACAAGGACCTCCCCGTGTCCCTGTTCCAGATCCAGACCAAGTACCGCGACGAGGCACGGCCGCGCGCCGGCCTGCTCCGCGGCCGCGAATTCATCATGAAGGACTCCTACTCCTTCGACATGGACGACGAAGGACTGGACGCCAGCTACCAGGCGCACCGTGACGCGTACCTGCGCATCTTCGAGCGCCTGGGCCTGGAAATCGTCGTCGTTTCGGCAGTATCCGGCGCCATGGGTGGGTCCAAGAGCGAAGAATTCCTGCACCCGATGGCGGTCGGTGAAGACACCTACGTGCGTTCCGCCGGCGGCTACGCGGCCAACGTCGAAGCCGTCACCACCGTTGTCCCGGCAGAGATCGACTACACCGGAGCTCCCGCAGCCCGCGTGGTGGACACCCCTGACACGCCCACCATCGACACCCTGGTGGCTGACGTCAACGCCCGCTTCCCGCGTGAAACGGGCGAATGGACTGCTGCGGACACCCTGAAGAACGTGGTCCTGGCCGTCACCCTGCCCACCGGCGAACGCCGCATCGTCGTCGTCGGCGTGCCGGGAGACCGCGCCGTCGACCTCAAGCGCATCGAAGCCAACATCAGCTCCCACGTGGGAATGGGCGGCGAACTTGCCGTCGACGCCGCTACGGACGAGGACCTCAAGAAGCACCCCGGCCTGGTCAAGGGCTACATCGGCCCGGGACTGTCCGTGGAAGAACCCGTGCTGGGTGAGGAATCCGCCACCGGCCTGCTCTACCTCGTGGATCCCCGCGTGGTCACCGGCACCAGCTGGATCACCGGAGCCAACGAGCCCGGCAAACACGTCCTCGGCCTCATCGCCGGCCGTGACTTCACCTGGGACGGCACCATCGAAGCCGTCGAGGTCCGCGAAGGTGACGAAGCGCCGGACGGTTCCGGCCCCCTGGAGGCCGCACGCGGCATCGAAATGGGCCACATCTTCCAGCTCGGCCGCAAATACGCCGATGCCCTGGGCCTGAAGGTCCTGGACCGCAACGGCAAGCTGGCCACCGTGACCATGGGCTCCTACGGAGTAGGCGTGACCCGCGCGGTCGCCGCCCTCGCTGAATCCCACCACGACGACAAGGGAATCATCTGGCCCCGGGCCGTGGCCCCGGCCGACGTGCATGTGGTGGCCACCGGCCGCGGCGAGGAAATCTTCGACGCCGCTGCGAAGCTCTCCGAAGAACTCGAAGCAGCCGGCCTGGAAGTCATCTACGACGACCGGCCCAAGGTGTCCCCGGGCGTGAAGTTCGGTGACGCCGAACTGATCGGTGTCCCCACCATCCTGGTGGTAGGCCGCGGCCTGGCCGACGGCGTAGTGGAAATCAAGGACCGCGCCACCGGTACGGCAGAAAACGTTCCGGTAGCCGAAGCGGTGGAGTACGTGCGCCGCGCAGCCGCCCTCTAGCCGGCGTGGTCTCCGGTCTCGAGGAGGTCACGTTTGCCACCATCGCCCTAGTGGTGGTGGCAGGCCTGGCCGCCGGCTGGGTTGATGCCGTTGTGGGCGGCGGTGGACTGATCCAGCTTCCTGCGATGCTCCTCGTGCCCGGTATTTCACCGGTCCAGGCCCTGGCAACCAACAAGTTGGGGTCGATCTTCGGCACCACCACCAGTGCCGTCACGTATTACCGGCGGGCCCATCCGGACCTGCGGACAGCCCTGCCCATGGCCGGCGTGGCGCTGGCCGGAAGTTTCGGCGGGGCCGTGCTGGCGGCGTCCCTCCCGTCCTCGGTCTTCAAACCCGTGATTGTGGCGGCGCTGGTCGCCGTAGCCGTCTTCACGGCGACGAAGCCAACGGTGGGGGAGCTGACGAAACTCCGCCACACCGGACGCCGGCATTACGGCACCGCCGTAGGCATTGGCCTGGTCATTGGCTTCTATGACGGACTGATCGGTCCGGGTACCGGCTCGTTCCTGATCATCGCCATGGTGACCATGCTCGGCTACAACTTCCTCGCCGCCAGCGCCAAGGCCAAGATCGTGAACATGGCCACCAACCTCGGCGCCCTGGCCTTCTTCCTGCCGCACGGGTCCCTGCTCTGGGGGCTGGGCCTGGTGCTCGGTTTCGCCAACATGGTGGGCGGATACCTGGGCGCGCGCATGGCGGTAAAGCAGGGCAGCAAGTTCATCCGGATCGTGTTCCTGGTGGTGGTGGCTGCACTGATCGTCAAACTCGGCCACGACGTCTGGGTGGAGAACATCCGCGGCTAGGGGCGGCCTAGGCTGCCGGCAGCTCGCTCACGGGCGGGACCCCCGGATGGCGCCGGCCGGTCAGGGCGGAGGCCACCCACATGGAACGCTGTGCATCCCCGTGCCGGCCCAGCCGCACATAGTCCACGGCATTGGCGACCTCGCGCAGGACACTCCAGTCCAGGGCGGCACTGCGGTCCAGCCCGGCGGCACTGCAGAGCGCGTCCAGACGGGCCAGCAGCGCCGTTTCTGGCGCCTGCGCGTCCAGGTCCTGCAGCCTGTTCCACAGCATGGGCGCCACGGCATACTCCGGCTCGCCGAAAACAGCCTGCGGATCAATGGCGGCGTATTCGCCCGGCTTTCCCGGGCGGGCCAGCACGTTGGCGTAGTGCAGGTCCCCGTGCACCAGAACGTCGCGGGAGGAACGCCTGCCCACTGCGCCACGGGTCTGGCATACCTGCAGGGCCGCCTCAAGCAGCCAGCGTTCAAACGGCCGGCCCAGCGCCTCCCACTCCGCGGGGAGCTCATCGGACAGCTGTTCGGCATGCTCGGCCAGGGCCGGGACAGCCGCCCACTGAGGAGCATCAGACGCGGGCCGGGACAGCCGGCGGACCAGCGAGCCCCAGATCCGCACGGCGTCGGCCATCTGCACGTCCAGCAGGGAATTGTCCGGATCCAGGCGTTCAAGGACCAGGCATGTTCCGGCAGCGTCACGGTTTAGCAGGCGTACCGCACCCTGCCCGTCCCACAGTTCCAGGGCAGCGGCCTCAGCGGCGGCTTCCGGATGCGGAAAAGGGAACTTCAGCACGGCCGGCGTCCCGTCCGCCAGGCGTACGGGGAGGACCATGGCGCCGTGGCCGTGCCACGGCTGGCCCGCGGCGCTTAAATCCGCTGTTGCGCCGAAACCGGCCATGCTGCGCTCTGCCAGGGCCGGCAGGCCTTCCAGCCAGCTGCGCCCGTCCCGGCTGCCGAGGTAGCGGCGGCGCAGCCCGTCAGGAACAACGACGGCGGGTGCCATGGGGACCTCCGATGCAGTGGGGGACAGGGGGACTCAGTTCCACGGGAGGTCGTCCGGAACGGCGTCCAGCCCCGGAGCCGCCGGGACAGTGTCCGCCGTGCGGTAGCGCTCCGTGGAGACGGCGGTCAGGCGATCGATGGCCCAGCCCCGCAGGTTGCCGTCGGACAGCGCCACCAGGTCAGCGTAGACGGCGGGGAACTGCTCTTCCATAGCGGGCAGCGACGCCGCGGGGTCCCGGAGGAAATCCGGATCCAGCCGGTATGCCGCCACCGGTGCCACGGCCGGGAGGCAGAGGTTGGACAGATGCGCCACCGCGTCCGTGCCGGTTGCCTTGTGGTCGGTCACCTGCTTGCGCCACGCCCCGGCCACCTCCGGCGACGGCTCGGCTTGGGCCAGGGCCACCTCATAGGCATAGGCGGTGCCCAGTTCGGCATCAATGACCGTCTTGAGGGCAGCGGCCGCATCGGGGCGGTCCCCGGGCGCGGCTGTCGCCGCTGCCGTTTCGGGGCGGTCCCCGGTCTTGCCGCCGGGGCAGTTGGCGGAGCCGCCGGTGCCGGCGGCGTCCGTGCCTGCTGCATCGGGCCCGGCGGGCAGTTCGACGCCGGACAGGTCAGCGAGCCGCAGGGCCCAGATCTGCTGCGCGCTGCCGGTGGCGGCCAGGAGGCGGGCAGTGCCTGCATCGGCCCGCCAAGCCGCATGCAGGTTCGCCTCGGCTGACTCCCACAGCGCCTCTAGATAGCGTTCAGTGTTCCGCTGCTGCCGTTCGGCGTCCGGCCCGGGTTTCCCGCCCGGCCCGGCTTCCGGCCGGGACGTGGCGAGGGTTTCCACGTAACTGTGCCGCGTGGGCGCCGCTGCCGGTTCCCGTCCCGTGCCCGCCAGCAATGCGGCCTGCGTGCGCAGTCCCTCGGCGTGGAGCTGGAATTCGGCGGCGGTACCGTCCGGCGCCCCGCCGGCCAGGGCCTGTGCCTCGGCCGCGAGGGCGCGTGCTTCGCTGCGGGCCTGGGCGGAGGCAATCTGCGAGAAGGACCGGGTGTGATCGGCGGCGTCGCCTTTTCCGGCTATCAGGCCGAAGCTGAGCACCACCGAACCCAGTGCGAGGAACAACACAACCCGCCGCGCTGCGGCCCTCCGGCGGCCGCGGGTGCGGGCGCGCGGGAGCTCGGTTCCGGCCTTCTGCAAAGGGGTATCCACAACAGTCGATCATGTCACGAAGGCGCTCCCATCTGCATCGATGCCTCAAGGCCCGCGGAAAGTCGGTAGTCTAGGTACTACAACAACATCTAGTGGGAGGCAGCTATGGCGGTTCGGCCCAACCCCAAAAAAGACACGTCATCGGATTACCGCAAGAACGCGATGCGTGCAGAAGTAGCCGCGGAGACGCAGCGGCTCAAGCAATACCTGGCCCCCACGGTAGAGATGCAGGACCTCTTCCTCGAAGACATCGAGATCAAAATGGCCGGCGCCCACCGCACGGTCCACGTGGTCGTGGACCTTCCCGAGACCCAGGTCGGCGGAGTCAGCCTGGACCGGATCTCGGCTGCCGCACAGGCAATATCCGAGGCCATGGACAATGATCCCCACGACGACGGCAGGCCTTACAACCTGGAGGTTTCCTCCCCGGGTGTCTCCCGTCCCCTGACTGAACCGCGCCACTGGCGCCGCAACGTGACCCGGATGGTGTCGGTTTCCGTAATGAACGGCGACGATGTCATGGGCCGCGTTGTTTCCGTCGATGATGACGGCATTACGTTGATACCGGAACTCCCGGTCAAGAAAGGGATGAAAGCCAAGCAGGGGGACCCGCTCCATCTGCCTTTCGCCAACATCCGCAAGGGCCGCGTTGAAGTTGAATTCGCCCACCTTGAAGACGACCCGGCCGGCGAGGACGCCCCGGATGATGAAACCACAGCTGAGGAGGCCTAGATGGATATTGATATGAGTGCGCTGAGGCTGCTGGAACGCGAACGGGAGATCCCCCTGGATCTGCTTGTTCCGACCATCGAGCAGGCTCTGCTGGTTGCCTACCACAAGACCAACGGTGCACAGGATTCGGCCCGGGCGGAACTGGACCGGAAAACCGGCCACGTCACCATCTGGGCCAAGGAACTGGACGACGACGGCGCCGAGGTGGGGGAGTTCGACGACACGCCTGCAGGCTTCGGCCGCATTGCCGCCAGCACCGCCCGGCAGATCATCCTGCAGCGGCTGCGCGACGTCGAGGATGACAACATCCTCGGCGAATTCAAAGGCCGCGAAGGTGAACTGGTCTCCGGCCAGATCCAGCAGGGCAACAACCCGCACATGATCCAGGTGAACCTCGGATCGGTGGAGGCACTGCTGCCGCCGCCCGAGCAGGTCCCCGGCGAGAAGTACCTGCACGGTTCACGCCTGCGCGCCTTCGTGGTTGATGTGCGCCGCGGCTTCAAGGGCCCGTCCATCACCCTCTCGCGTTCGCACCCGGGCCTGGTCCGGAAGCTCTTCGAACTGGAAGTTCCGGAAATCGCGGACGGCAGCGTGGAAATCGTGGCACTGGCACGCGAAGCCGGGCACCGCACCAAGATCGCGGTCAAGGCCAACGTCCCGGGCATCAACGCCAAGGGTGCCTGCATCGGTGAAATGGGTTCGCGCGTGCGTGCGGTCATGAACGAGCTGCACGACGAGAAGATCGACATTGTCGACTTCAGCGAGGACCCGGCAACGTTCATCGCCAACTCACTGTCGCCGTCGCGCGTCAACTCCGTGACCATCACGGACGAAGACATGCGCTCGGCACGTGTGGTCGTACCCGACTACCAGCTATCGCTGGCCATCGGCAAGGAAGGGCAGAACGCCCGCCTTGCAGCCAAGCTGACAGGCTGGCGGATCGACATCGTTTCCGACGCGAAGGCCTCCTAGGCCGTCCGTGCCGGGAGCGGATGCAGCGCCGGTTAAGAAAGGCGCTAGAATGTATAAGGCCGGGTCACCCTCCGCCTCCCGTTCACCTGCAGCCGCTTCCGGCGCTGCCAGGGAAACCGGGGACCGTACGCACGTTCCGCAGCGGACATGCATAGGGTGCAGGAAGAAGGATGACCAGGCTGTGCTGCTTCGGCTGGTACGGGTCAGCATGGAAGGCGTCAACGCCGTCCGTGTGGACCAGGACCGCCGAATGTCCGGCAGGGGTGCTTGGTTGCACCCGGAGCCGGCATGCCTGAGATTGGCAGTGAAACGTTCCGCATTCCCGCGGGCCTTCCGGGGCGCTGTAGGAATAACGGACGTGGAGCGTTGGTTCAAGGCCCTTGAGGACGTTCCGACCGGGAACGGCTTCAAAACCGTCCAACCTGAAAGCGGGTCAGAAATCTGATGGAAACCCGATGAGTACCCAGCGATGAGTGCTTTGTTGTGCTCTGTGATGGGCCCTGCTGCAACTGCAGTGGAAGCCCGCAGCAAATAGACGGTTCGTACCTGGCTCGGTGCGGACCGAGACAGGAGAAATGTGGCCAAGGTCCGCGTACACGAGCTCGCAAAAGAGCTCGGCATTACCTCAAAGGATGCAGTTGCAAAACTGCAGGAACTGGGCGAATTCGTCCGTTCCGCCTCTTCGACCATTGAGGCCCCGGTAGTAAAGAAGCTTCGAGGCGCCTTCCCGGCGTCTGACAACAACAAGGCAGCCGCACCGGCCGCCGATTCAAAGCCTGCAGCCCCGCGCTCCGCAGCACCCAAGCCCGGCAAGCCCGCTCCGGCCGCGCCTGCGGCCCCGGCAGCGGAACAGCCTGCTGCTCCGGCCCCGGCCGCCCCCGCAGCTCCGGCCCCCGCTGAGGCAGCTCCGGCCGCCCCGGCAGCTGCCGAATCCGCTCCGGCCGCTCCGGCAGCCGAAACCCCCGCGGCTGGCAAGGCAGACGCCGACAACGCGTCCGCTTCGTCGGCACCGCGTCCGGGCGCTCCGCGTCCCGGCGCCGGCGGCCCCCGCCCCGGCAATAATCCTTTCGCCACCTCCCAGGGCATGCCCCGGCCGCGTGGCCGGGGTGAAGGCGAGCGGGGAACGGGCGCACCGCGTCCGGGCAACAACCCGTTTGCCACCTCCCAGGGGATGCCGCGTCCGGGTGGACGCCGTGACGAGGCCGAACGGACCAGTGCCCCCGGTGCCGGCGGCCCCCGTCCCGCAGCCGGTGCAGGCGGACCGCGTCCGGGCGCTCCGCGTCCGGGTGCACCCCGTCCCGCAGCAGGCGGAGCACGTCCGGGCGCCCCGCGTCCGGGTGCACCCCGTCCGGCAGGCGCCGGCGGAACCCGTCCCACACCGGGCATGATGCCCAACCGCACCGAGCGTCCGGCAGCCCCGGGCCGTCCCGGTGCCGGTGCAGGCGGACCGCGCCGCGGACCGGGCGGAGCCCCGGGAACCGGCGGCGGCGCACCTGTTGGCGGCGGCTTCGGCAAGGGCGGCCGCGGACGCGGCGGCACTGCCGGTGCCTTCGGTAAGGGCGGCGCAGGCCGCGGCAAGCAGCGCAAGTCGAAGCGGGCAAAGCGGCAGGAACTGGAGCAGATGTCAGCTCCGTCGCTGGGCGGCGTTTCGGTACCCCGCGGCGACGGCAACACTGTTGTCCGTCTGCGCCGCGGCGCGTCCATCACGGACTTCGCCGACAAGATTGAGGCAAACCCGGCCGCACTGGTAACCGTGCTGTTCCACCTCGGTGAAATGGCAACGGCCACGCAGTCCCTCGATGAGGGAACCTTCGGGATCCTGGGCGAGGAACTGGGCTACCGGATCGAGGTTGTGTCCCCCGAGGATGAAGAGCGCGAGCTCCTCAGCCAGTTCGACATTGACTTCGATGCCGAGCTGGAAGCCGAAGGCGACGACGAACTGGAAGCACGTCCTCCGGTAGTCACCGTTATGGGTCACGTTGACCACGGTAAGACCCGCCTGCTGGATGCCATCCGGAACTCCAACGTTGTTGAAGGCGAACACGGCGGCATCACCCAGCACATCGGTGCCTACCAGGTCGACTTCGACCACGAGGGCACCGAGCGCGCCATCACCTTCATCGATACCCCGGGCCACGAGGCGTTCACCGCCATGCGTGCCCGTGGTGCCAAGGTCACCGATATTGCGGTCCTGGTTGTTGCAGCCGACGACGGCGTTATGCCGCAGACGGTGGAAGCGCTCAACCACGCACAGGCAGCCAACGTGCCGATCGTGGTTGCGGTGAACAAGATCGATAAGGAAGGCGCCAACCCGGAGAAGGTCCGCGGCCAGCTGACCGAATACGGTCTGGTTCCCGAGGAGTACGGTGGCGACACCATGTTCATTGAGGTCTCTGCCCGTCAGAACCTCAACATCGACGCCCTGCTCGAGGCCGTGCTGCTCACCGCAGACGCTGCCCTGGACATGCGCGCCAACCCGAACAAGGATGCCCGCGGCATCGCGATCGAAGCCAACCTGGACAAGGGCCGCGGTGCAGTTGCAACTGTGCTGGTCCAGTCCGGAACGCTGAAGGTCGGCGACACGATCGTGGCCGGAACGGCCCACGGCCGCGTCCGTGCCATGTTCGACGAGAACGGCGACAACGTCACCGAAGCCGGACCGTCGCGTCCGGTCCAGGTGCTCGGCCTGTCCAACGTTCCCCGCGCCGGTGACACGTTCTTCGTCACCGACGACGAGCGTACCGCCCGCCAGATCGCTGAAAAGCGTGAAGCTGCGGACCGCAACGCGGCCCTGGCCAAGCGCCGCAAGCGGATCAGCCTCGAGGACTTCGACCAGGCTGTTGCCGACGGTAAGGTCGACACCCTTAACCTCATCCTCAAGGGTGACGTTTCCGGTGCCGTGGAAGCCCTGGAAGACTCGCTGCTCAAGATCGACGTCGGCGAAGGCGTGCAGCTGCGCGTCATCCACCGCGGCGTTGGTGCCATCACGCAGAACGACGTCAACCTGGCGACGGTGGACAACGCCGTCATCATCGGCTTCAACGTCAAGCCGGCTGAACGCGTTGCCGACCTGGCAGAGCGTGAAGGCGTGGACATGCGCTTCTACTCCGTCATCTACGCAGCAATCGATGACATTGAGCTTGCACTCAAGGGCATGCTCAAGCCTGAGTACGAAGAAGTCCAGCTCGGCACTGCCGAGGTACGCGAAGTCTTCCGTTCCTCCAAGTTCGGAAACATCGCCGGCTCGATCGTCCGCTCCGGCGTCATCCGCCGCAACGCCAAGGCCCGCGTCACCCGCGACGGCAAGATCATCGGTGAGAACCTCACCGTTGACTCGCTCAAGCGGTTCAAGGACGACGCCACCGAGGTCCGCACGGACTTCGAATGTGGTATCGGCCTGGGCTCGTTCAACGACCTGCGTGAAGGCGACATCATCGAGACCTTCGAGATGCGCGAGAAGCCGCGCGTCTAGCAGTCCGTGGCCGGAGCCGCCGGGAAGTTTCCCGGCGGCTCCGGATCCGCGCTTTTCAACGTTCTTAGGTAAGGAGAGGTAATGGCAGATCCAGCACGCGCTGCGAAACTCGCTGACCGCATCAAGGTAGTGGTTGCCCAGGCGCTCGAACGGCGGGTCAAGGATCCGCGGCTGGGCTTCGTCACCATCACCGACGCCCGCGTCACTAACGATCTTCAGCACGCCACGCTGTACTACACCGTTTTCGGTGACGAGGAACAGCAGGCAGACACGAAGGCCGCATTGGAATCGGCACGGGGCATCCTCCGCGCCGAAGTGGGTAAGAACATCACCGTCCGGCTGACGCCCACGCTCGAATTTGTGGCTGACGAGATTCCGGTCAATGCCAACCACCTCGAGGAGCTCATCCGGGCCGCCAAGGAGCGCGACGCCGAACTGGCTGCGCTCAAGGAAGGCGCCACGTACGCCGGCGACGCCGACCCGTACCGCAAGGACGAGGACGACGAAGACTTCGAGGACGATCTCGAGGACTCCGATGCGCCGGTCGACTCGGACGCAAAGTAGCTAGCAAAAACGGCAGCTGACGCTGACGCAAAAAGGAAGCGGTTCCCCTCCGGGAGCCGCTTCCTTTTTGTTGCCGGTCAGGGGAGTTGGCCGCCTGCCGAAAGTTAGTCCTCCTCGTCCTGTGTGCTGTATGGGAGCCCGCTGCCGCTGTTTCCGCCGTGACCGTCTGCGCCGCCGCAGCCGGCATGCACCACCTCGACGCCGATGATCCGGCCAGCCGGAGGCGCCTCGGGTACGGGCGGCTCGGCGGGTGGCTCACCCGGTTCCTGCGGGCCTCCGGGGGGAAGTACGTCCACTGAGGCATAGAGCGTTGAGCCGCGCAGTTCCAGGGCGCCGGGCTGGTTCACTTCGTAGAATGGTTCGGGCGTATCGCTCCCGGCCGGGATGACCGAAATGCGGTTGGCGAACAGCTCGGCCACGTAAATGTCCCCGTCCGGAGCAACCGCGAGACCGGTGGCTCCGCTGAAGCCGGTGGCCACCACTTCCATTTCGCCGGACCGGGGGTCCACCCGGAACACTGACCCGGTCGGGAAGCCCTCAGGCGCCCCGGGCAGGGAGGCGACATAAAGCATCCCGTCCGGGCCGCGCTCCACATCGGTGGGCACCGGCTCCGTGTCGTAGGTGAGTCCCACAGTGCACTCCGGCAGCCCGTTGGCCTCCGCCATGGGTGCGGTGATGGTTACGGGGATCGCCGGCAGCACGGCCAGGGTGGAGATGTCCCCGTCCCAGTCCACCAGCACGAGGGCATTCATGCCGGAGTCCGAAACCACTATGCCGTCCCGGGTGGGAACCGTGGCATACGGGTTCGAGTCCGTGCGGCCGGGGCGGGCTGTGCGGACCTCCGGGGGCAGCTGGGCCGCGCAGGCTGCATCCAGGCCTTCGAAGCCGTAGGTGTTTACGGCGTCGGGGTTTTCGGCGTATTCGTGTGAGGCGACGTTGGCAAGGGTCTCCACATTGCCGTCCCGGTCCACCGACTTCAGCAGGCTGATGTTCTGCGCCGGGTCTTCGGTGTCGGCGCCGATGCCCATGGTGTAGTAGGTCCGGCCGTGGATGCGGGATACACCTGCGGAACCGTAGCCGCCTCCGACGGCGTCCAGGGTTTCCGTGCTGCCATCCGGAGCTATCCGGGTAAGCACCCCGGCAAAAGACTGGGCTACGTCTATGGCTCCGCCGCGGCTCACGGCGAAGCTGAGCGGCGAGAGCAGGTTTTCTGCCACGGTGGTGACCTCGCCCGCGGCGGGCGGATCGGGTGGCTGCGGCGGGCGGGGCCCGTAGCCGCCGGCCGCAGCCGGCGAGGCGCCCAGGGCCAGCAGCGCGGCAGCTGCCAGGACAGCGGCAGCTGATGATGACGATTTCACGAGTGTCTCCTTTGGGGGCGAGGGTGCTGGGAAAAGAGGCAACGGGGGAAGGCCTGCCTGTTCGCAAGCAAGCCTTCCCCCTGGTTGCGGGAAGGTCAGCGGGCGGTGGGTACCGCCCGTGCGGACTCAGTCGCGCTCGTGGATCCGCACGACTGTGGCCAGCGGTGTGTCCTCAACGGACGATCCGACGTACACCGGCACGTTGCCGGCCGGCGTCACCCACTGATCGGTGTTCTCGTCCCAGTACGAGAAGGACTGGATGTCCAGGGGCAGCCGTACCCGCTGGCTCTGCCCCGGGGCGAGGGTTACCTTCTCCCATCCGGCCAGCGACCGTTGGGCGGTGGCTACCGGTGCCGGCAGTCGGCCCGCGTAGGCCTGGACCACTTCGCTGCCGATCCGCTCGCCCACATTGGTCAGGCGCACTGAAACTTCCAGCGGCTTGCCCTTGCACCGGTCCCTGCCATGGCTCTTGGTCGGGCTCGGCGTTGGGGTGGACGTCTCGGTAGGCGACGGCGACGGGCTGGCCGTCGAGGCGGACCCGGCGGTCGGACCCGCCTTGGCATCCTCCGGGGCGGACACCTCGGGGTCAACCGCGATGCCGTCCTGCGCCATGGCTGCATCCTCGGAGACGCTGGTGTCGTCCCCGAAGAGCTGGTCCGTCAGGCCCTTGGCCTTGCCGGGCTTGAACGCGCCACACGTGATCCGCAGGTCCGAATAGTCGAAGTCGGTGTAGCTCAGGCCGTACCCGAACGGGTAGGCCGTGGGCAGGCCGAACTCCTGGTAACCGCGGTAGCCCTCGAAAATGCCCTCTGTGAACTCGGCATCCAGTCCATTGCCGGGGAACTGCGCCGTGGTGGCGGTTGGCGTCAGCTCGTCACTGACCGGAATGGTGATCGGCAGCCGGCCGGAGGGATTGGTATCACCGAACAGCAGGCTCGCGATGGCGGTGCCCTGGTTCTGCCCGGGGTACCAGGCCTGGACCAGCCCATCCACCGCGTCCTGCCAGTCCACTACCTCCATGGCACCGCCGGTGGTCATGACGACCACGGTGTTGGGGTTGGCGGCTCCCACCGCACGGATGAGGTCTGCCTGGTAATTCGGCAGCGCCAGATCCGGCAGGTCGCCGGCCTCGGACGAGAAGTCACGGACCATAACGACGGCGGCATCGGCAGCCGCGGCCTGCTCGGCGGCGGCTTCCACCTGCGGCAGGACTACACCGGCCGGCGGAACCCAACCGAGCTTGACCTGCGGTCCGTTGCCGTTCCACTGGGAGCCGGTGTCAAAGGCGTAGGACAACTCCACGGTGTGGGTGGAGCCGGCGGTGAAGTCCAGCGGTACGGAGATGGTCTGGTTCTCGGCTTCTGCGGAGGGGGTGAAGAAGTCGGTTTCATTGATGACCTGGTTGCCGTCAACAGTGAGGGTGGTCCGTCCGTTGGTGACTACCTGCAGCTCGTAGGTCCCGGTCACCGGCGCTGTCAGCGTGCCGGTCCAGCGGGCCGACATATTGGTGTCCAGTTCCTGCGGCTGGGTAGGGAAGTGCGGTGAGGAGGCGTTGAAGTTGGTGTAGACAAAGAAGCCTGCGTTCAACCCGGCATAGGGCTCCACCCGGTCCAGGTACGGTGTGCCGGAGAAGTCCTGGTTCAGGAAGTACTGCGCGGTCAGTCCGGTTCCCGCCGCCCCGCCCGTTGGGGTGAGGAACGATGACGGGATGGGCTGGGCGCCGGGCAGGTATGCCGTGGAGGTGACCGGATCGGTGCCGGGGACAAAGTTCACGTCCGCACCGGTATCTGCAAGGCGGTCCTGGATGCCTTCCAGTGCGGAGGTCTCTTCGGTGGGGTTGGCGATATGGGAGCTGCCTCCGCCCTGGACCACCACGTCCGCATCGGTGCCGACCACGGCAATCGAATCCAGGGCCCCCGCGTCCAGTGGCAGAAGCTCGTCGTCATTCTTCAGCAGGACCATGCCTTCTTCGGCAATGTCTGCCGATTCCGCGTTGTGCGCTTCGACCGGCAGCGGTTGTCCTTCGTAGCTGCGGTCGAAGAGGCCGAGTCCAAACATGGACCGGAGGATGCGCAGCACCGCATCGTTGATCCGGTCAATGGATACCTCACCGTTGTTGACGGCATCGATCAGCGGCTGGCAGAACAGGCACGTGCCGGCCTCACCCGCCACCGGGTCGAAGTTGCCCGGCTGCTGCTGGTCCAGTCCGTTGTTGATGCCCAGTGTGGTGGTTTCGGCAGCGTAGTCCGTCAGTACCCACCCCTCGAACTCCAGCTGGGTCTTGAGGATCTGGTTGAGCAGGTAGTCGCTGTCACAGGAGTATTCGCCGTTGACCTTGTTGAAGCCGCACATAACGGACCCGGGATGGGATCCTTCAACGGCAATGGCGAAGGGCCGGGTGTAGATTTCCTGCAACGCCCGTTCGCTGAGGACGTTGTTCAGGCCCTCCAGCCGGTTCGTCTCCTGTGTGTACACAGCCCAGTCCTGCTGGTTCGACATCACCCCGCCGTAGTTCTGCGTGGTTTCGGAATAGGCTGAACCCATGATGCCCTGCAGCAGCGGGTCTTCGCCGTAGGACTCGAAATTCCGGCCGTTCTGGGGAACCCGGGCAATGTTGATGGACGGTGAGAGCAGGATGTTCAGGCCGTTCCGGAAGGTCTCGTCCGTGGCGACCTGAGAATGCCGCGCCGAGACGTTGCGGTCCCATGAGGCCGCAACGGAAATGGCGGAGGGCAGCAGGGTGGACTCGCCGTTGTTGAAGTTGGTGTTGGCCTGCCGCACGCCGGTGCGGCCGTCGGTCATGGTCAGGGCGGGAATGCCCAGCCGTTCGATGGGCGCGTTGTAGAACCCGTATTCGTTGTTCAGCTCGCCGTGCAGCATGTCGACTTTTTCTTCCAGCGACATTTGGGAAAGCAGGGCGTTGGCCCGGTCCGTCGCGGACTGGTCCTCGTCCCAGTAGTTTCCGTTGTCCTGGCCGCTGCCTGCAGCGGCCTGCTGTCCGTTCGCGGCGCCGGCAGCTCCGGAAGGGACCACCAGTGCAGCTGAGCAGACGGCCACAGCGAGGATTTTCAGGGTCTGCGTATGAGCGGGGCGGCGATGGCCGCTGGAGGAACGCCGCCTCAAGCGCGCGGCCAGGGCATGGGTCATTAGTGCGGGTGACTTTTTCACGAAGTACTCCTCGGCAGGGTTCGGTCCGATGAGAGACTGCCCCAACACGCACCCGCAAGCGTTCCCCGGGTGGAGCGCTCAAAGACTAGGGGGCCGGACTACGCACGTAAACCGAGATTGCGGGTATTGACCGCGGTGCGTGCTCGACGCTGTGCGAGTATAAAAACCAGCTGCCGTCGGCGTTCTAGGTAGTTCCTGCTGCCGGCGGCTCCGGCAGCCGGCCGACCCCTTCGAGCAGCTCATCCCGGTCCCCGCACAGGGCGATGCGGATCCAGCCCTCGCCAATGGAACCGAAAGCCGTCCCCGGCGCCACGGCCACACCCTGTTCGGCCAGGAACCGCACGGTCCAGTCCCGCACGCTGCCCCCGGCCGCGAAGGACACATCGGCCCACAGGTAGAAGGCGCCTTGGGCTTCCAGATACCCGATGCCCTTCCGGTCCAGCACCGCGCAGGCTGCATCCCGGTTCGCCCGGTAGTGGGCGGCAGCGGTGGATACGTAATCCTGCGGTCCGGTCAACGCGGCCAGCGCCGCGTACTGTGAGGGTGAAGCCACGCAGGAAACAATGGACTCCATCACTGTGCTCAGCACTGGTTCCAGGCCGGACGGGAGCACCAGCGCACCGATCCGCAGCCCGGTCAGGCCGTAGGTCTTGGACAGCGTGAGGGAGGTGATCACCCGTTCCCCGGCGTCGCCGTCGAACGCCAGCGGACTGACATGCGGAACGTCGAAGGTGAAGGCCTCATAGCATTCGTCGGAGATGATCCACAGATCGTGCCGCCGGGCAAGATCCACCAGTTGCTTGGTCAACTCGGGACTGAACACCGCGCCCAGCGGATTGGACGGCGAGTTCAGCAGCAGCACCCGGGTCCGCGGTCCCAGCAGCGCCTCAAGGTCCTCGATCCGCGGCTGGAAGCTGTGCTCGGGATACAGCGGGTACTGCACGGGAACCGCGTGCAGCAGTTCAGCGGTCATCGCGAAGGTTGGGTAGCCGGGATTCGGCACGAGGATCTCATCCCCCGCGTCCAGGAGCATACTCATCGCCAGGTGCAGTCCCTGCTGGGCGCCCGAGGTGACAAACACGCGTTCCGCGGAAACCTGCGTGCCGCTGAGCGCTTCGGCGTGCCGGGCAAAAGCCTGCCGCAGGGGAGCGATGCCGGCGTTGGGCGTGTACCCCGTTTCGTCACGGTCCAGTGTGGACCGCGCCGCGTCGAGGATATGCGCCGGAGTGGGGAAGCCGGGTTCGCCGATGCTCAGGACAATGGAATCGGGTTTCGCCCACGCGGCCTGGGTGATTTCGCGGATCTGGTTTGCGGGAACGGCGCGGACGTGGGGTGAGAGCTGTGCCATATCCGCATCGTATCGCCGTCGGGCCGGCCCGCGGCGCGCCCGCCGGGCACCGCGCCGCACCATATACTGAAAGGCGTGAATTCAGGGCAGGTCCGTTCAGGACTGATTATTGTGGACAAACCGCAGGGATGGACGAGCCACGACGTGGTCGGCCGCCTCCGGCGGCTGGCTGGCACCCGGAAGGTGGGGCACGCGGGCACCCTGGATCCCATGGCTACAGGCGTGCTGGTGGTCGGCATCAACAAGGCCACCCGCCTGCTGACCTACATTGTGGGTACCACCAAGACGTACGAGGCCACCATCCGTCTGGGCCAGTCGACCCTGACGGACGACGCCGAGGGTGAGGTCACTGCCGAAACGATTGCCGCCGCAGTGACCGATGAAGAAATCCGTGCCGCCGTGCAGGCCCTCACCGGAGACATCCAGCAGGTCCCCAGCAGCGTCAGCGCCATCAAGGTCAACGGGGAACGCTCCTATGCCAAGGTCCGCGCGGGCGGCGAAGTGAACCTGCCGGCCCGCCCCGTAACGGTGTCCCGCTTCGAAATCCACGACATACGGCGGGAGAACGGCGGCAAGCTGCGCGACGTCGACGTCACCGTGGACTGCTCCTCCGGCACCTACATCCGCGCCCTGGCCCGCGACCTCGGTACCGCGCTGGGCGTGGGCGGGCACCTGACGTCCCTGCGCCGCACCTGCGTGGGGCCCTTCGGCATCGACGACGCGTCCACTCTGGAGGAGCTGGCCGGTGACCTGCGCGTCCTGGAGCTGGACGACGCCGCCGCGCAGCTCTTCCCGGTCCGTAACCTCTCCGCGGCCGAAGCGGAGGACCTGTCCCACGGCCGCAGGATCACCGCCACTGGTAACCCGGAGCCGGGGCCGGTGGCTGCCATGGACCCCGAGGGCCACGTGGTGGGCCTGCTCGAGGACAAGGGCACCGCCGCCAAAGCGCTGCTGGTCTTCGCACCCGGAAACGAGAAAGCGTAAATGGGCGTGGACCTTCTTTTCCTGGTCGGCTCGCTGATCTGCCTGGTGTCGGTGGTGCTGTGCATCGGCGCAGCCGCCCTGCGCCACGGGCCGAACGACCTCACGATCCTCTCCGCTGCCGCCGTTGAACTCTTCCTGCTGGTCTACGGCGTGGTGTCACTGGTCCGCCTGGCCACCGGGCAGCACATTGCCGGTGAAGCGTGGGAATTCTGGGGCTACCTGCTGACCGCCCTGATTGTTCCAATCGGAGCGGTCTGGTGGTCGCTGATGGACCGCAGCCGCTGGAGCAACATTGTGCTCTCCGCCGTCGGCATCACCGTATTTGTCATGCTGTTCCGCATGGAACAGATCTGGGATGGAGTAAACCTGCTATGAAACGCAACATGGGCCCCCGCAACGACGGTGCGGCCAAAGATACGGCCCCTGCTGCGCGCAATGCCGGCCCCGGGCGGCTGCTGGTAGCCGTGTACGCCATCTTCGCCCTGGCCGCGACCGCGCGTGCCGCGTTCCAGATCCTCACCAAGTTCGACCACGCACCACTGGCGTATCTGCTGTCCGCCTTCGCTGCGGTTGTCTACATAGTGGCAACCGTGGGACTGGCCCGGTCCGGTTCCACCGCGTACAAGGTCTCGGTTGCGGCCGTGGGCGTGGAAATGGTCGGCGTGCTGGCCGTGGGCATCTTCGGCCTCGTGGACCCCGCGGCGCTGCCCGATGACACTGTGTGGTCCGGCTTCGGCAGCGGCTACGGCTACGTTCCGCTGGTGCTGCCCATGGTGGGCCTGTGGTGGCTGTACCGTCACCGCGCAGACGCACGGAAGTAGAAAGACAGCATGCTTACCTGATCCGGTCAGGTGCGTGAGACCATGGCAGGAACAGACACTGTTCCAAACCCAATCAGGGGGAGCCATGAGCAACACCGCACCAGCACCGGGCGAGGGGAACCGCCGCGCCGGATCCGACATACCCGGAACCCGGCCGCCGCAGGCAGCAGGGGCGCAGGCCCCCGGAACCGGCGACGGGCGGCGTGTGCCGGAGCAGGCGGTCCCGGGCAGCGGTGCCAAGCCCCGCCGCGGGTCAAAGGGCTCCGGGGCGCCGAAGCCGCGCAAGGCCCCCAAAGCGTATAAGGCCAGCGATGACTGGGCAGTCTTCCGGGCCGTGGTGATTGGCGTGGGCATCCTGGTGGCCGGCTTCGGCCTGTACAACCTCATCACCGGCACCGCCGGCCTGCCGGACGGAAGCGGGGGAGAGGTCAACGCCACCCTGGAGAGCCAGTACCGCTTCTTCTCCGCCATGATGGTGGGCGTTGGAGCCGCATTCGTGGCCATAGCCGTGAAGTTCCAGTGGGCGAACATGCTGTGGCTGGTCTGCCTGATGGTCTTCCTCGGCGGCATTGGCAGGGTGGTGTCCTGGGCCTTTTCCGGCACGCCGCACTTCACCTTTATTGTGCTGATGATCGTGGAGCTGGCCTTCCCGCCGGCGCTGCTGGTCTGGCACCGGTTCATTGCCAAGACCAGTGAACTGCGGCAGGAGTACAGCCAGCAGGGCGGGGCCGGCGGAGGCGCCGCGGACCCCGGTATTGCGGGCGGTGCCCGGTGACCGGCGATGATCGGACATAATGGATAGGTCCCCGTGCGGCGGAAGCCGACGGCGGTGCGCCGGACAAAGCGAAAGGTCCGGCACGGAAAAATGCTGCTAAGGAGCCTGCGTGTACTACTGGAATGACCTGGCGGAGATACCGGCCGGCATTGGTCCGACAGTAATCACCATCGGCAACTTCGACGGCGTGCATCTGGGCCACCAGCATGTGCTGAACCGACTGGTCAAGGCGGCCCGGGAACAGGACGCGGCGGCGGTAGCCATTTCCTTTGACCCGCACCCCGCCCAGGTGCACCGTCCCGAAAGCGCCCCGGAACTCATCATGGGTACCGTGGACCGGGTCCAGGCGCTTGCTGACACCGGCCTGGACGGGCTGCTGATGATGCACTATGACATGGACCTCGCGTCCCTGACGGCCGAGGAATTTGTCCGGACCGTCCTCGTGGACGCACTGCACGCCAAGACCGTGGTCATCGGCCACGACGTGCGCTTCGGCCGCGGCAACGCCGGAGACCTGGAGACCATGCGCGCCCTCGGTGCCGAACTGGGGTTCGACGTCGAAGCGGTGGACGACTTCGGTGCCCTGGCGGACGGTCCGGCCTCCGGCCGGCGCTGTTCCTCTACCTGGATTCGTGAGGCGCTGCGGGAAGGCGATGTCCGCACAGCTGCCCGCCTTCTCGGCCGCACCCACCGGATGCGCGGGGAAGTGGTGCACGGTGCCGCCCGCGGCCGCGAACTCGGGTTCCCCACTGCCAACCTGGCACCGGAAGCTTCCGGTCTCATCCCAGCCGACGGTATTTACGCCGGGTGGCTCGTGGACGAGGCCGGTGCCCGCTGGCCGGCCGCGGTGTCCGTCGGGTCCAATCCGACCTTCGAGGGGGTTAGCCGCCAGGTTGAAGCGCACGTCATCGACCGCCCGGCTGAGGACGTGCACGATTTCAACCTGTACGGCCAGCACGTGGTGGTGGAGTTCGTGGAGCGGCTGCGCGGCATGGTCGCCTACACCGGGCCCGAAGCGCTGGTGGAGCAGATGTGCCTCGACGTCGAACGCACCAGAAATGTGCTTTCGACAGAAACCGCCGCGGGCAGGTAAACTGGATTCAAATTCGGCTGCGGTCCGTGGCGGCTGAATTTCTTTGTGTTCCGGGGTGTGAGCCCCAGGGGTCATCCCAAGGAGCGGAAAGATTCCCGGCAGCGAAGTGCTGACTCGGGCCTCACGGCACAACTCTAGGAGTTACATTGGCACTCGATCCCGCCGTCAAGCAGGAGATCATCCGGGAATTCGCTCGGGCTGAAGGGGACACCGGTTCCCCCGAGGTTCAGGTTGCTGTGCTTTCGCGCCGCATCCTCGACCTGACCGAGCACCTGAAGACCCACAAGCACGACCACCACACCCGCCGCGGCCTGATGGCCCTGGTTGGTCGCCGTCGTCGTATGCTTACCTACCTGCGCGAGACCGACATCGCCCGCTACCGTGCGCTCATCGAGCGCCTCGGCCTGCGTCGATAGTCTTTGTGAAAGGCGGCACCTGTGCATCAGCACGGGGAGCCGCCTTTTGCGCAGGCAGGCATGGACACCGGGAAAGCCGGAAGCGCACCTGTCTGATTGACGAACGGGTCCCCTGAACCGGGGACCCGCAAGCAGCAAAAAGAAACACGCAGCAAAGAAGAAAACAGCAGGAGTCAGCCAGCATCGCAGCATTCGCGGTCCTCGGTAGTGGTCTCCGGGAGATTTCAGCCCGTGGACCTCGATCGAAGACCGGGTGTTGAACGTACGGCACGGCCGTACGGACGGAAGTTTGAAACGGTGCTGGGTGCCTCCGCCCACAGAAGAAACGGAGGTGGCTCTCATATGGAGGGTCCCGAAATTCAGTTCTCAGAAGCCGTCATTGACAACGGCAAATACGGCACGCGCGTTATCCGGTTCGAAACCGGACGCCTTGCCCAGCAGGCAGCCGGCGCCGCAATGGTCTACATCGACGAAGACACCGCCCTGCTCTCGGCCACGTCCGCCGGCAAGTCCCCGCGTGAAGGTTTCGATTTCTTCCCGCTGACCGTGGACGTCGAGGAGCGTATGTACGCTGCCGGCCGCATCCCGGGCTCGTTCTTCCGCCGCGAAGGCCGCCCGTCCACCGAAGCCATCCTGGCCTGCCGCCTGATGGACCGCCCGCTGCGCCCCGCCTTTGTGAAGGGCCTGCGCAACGAGGTCCAGATTGTGGTCACCGTGCTGGCGATCAACCCCGACGTGCTCTACGACGTGGTTGCCATCAACGCTTCCTCCATGTCCACCCAGCTGAGCGGCCTGCCGTTCTCCGGCCCGATCGGCGGCGTCCGCGTTGCCCTGGTCGACGGCCAGTGGGTTGCCTTCCCGAAGCACTCCGAGCTGGAGCGGGCCGTGTTCTCCATGGTGGTTGCCGGCCGCATTGCCGGTGACGACGTCGCCATCATGATGGTCGAGGCCGAAGCCACCGACAACGCCTGGAACCTCATCAAGGACGAGGGCGCTACCGCCCCGACCGAAGAGGTTGTTGCAGAAGGCCTTGAGGCTGCAAAGCCGTTCATCAAGGTTCTGTGCGACGCCCAGTCGGACCTGGCCGCACGCGCTGCCAAGCCCACCGTCGAGTTCCCGATCTTCCTGGACTACCAGGACGACGTGTACGAGGCCGTTGAAGCTGCAGCTGCCGAGAAGCTGGCCAAGGTCTTCTCCATCGCCGACAAGCAGGAGCGCGACGCTGCTTCCGACGAGCTGAAGAACGAAATCAAGGCTTCCCTTGCCGAGAAGTTCGAAGGCCGCGAAGGAGAAATCTCCGCAGCTTTCCGCTCCGTCACCAAGCAGGTTGTGCGCCAGCGCATCCTCAAGGAGCAGGTCCGCATCGACGGCCGCGGCCTGACGGACATCCGCCAGCTCACCGCCGAGGTCGAGGTCCTGCCCCGCGTGCACGGTTCGGCCATCTTCGAGCGCGGCGAAACCCAGATCCTGGGCGTCACTACGCTGAACATGCTGAAGATGGAACAGCAGATCGATTCGCTGTCGCCGGTAACGCGCAAGCGCTACATGCACAACTACAACTTCCCGCCGTACTCCACCGGTGAGACCGGCCGCGTGGGCTCGCCCAAGCGACGCGAAATCGGCCACGGCGCCCTCGCCGAGCGCGCACTGGTTCCGGTGCTGCCCTCGCGTGAAGAGTTCCCGTACGCCATCCGCCAGGTATCCGAGGCGCTCAGCTCCAACGGCTCCACCTCCATGGGCTCGGTCTGCGCTTCCACGCTGTCCATGCTCAACGCCGGCGTACCGCTGCGCGCACCGGTTGCCGGCATCGCCATGGGCCTGGTCTCCGACCAGGTTGACGGCGAAACCCGCTACGCAGCCCTGACCGATATCCTCGGCGCCGAAGATGCCTTCGGTGACATGGACTTCAAGGTTGCCGGTACCTCCGAGTTCGTCACGGCCATCCAGCTGGACACCAAGCTCGACGGTATCCCCGCCTCCGTGCTGGCAGCAGCGCTGAAGCAGGCCCGCGAAGCTCGCCTGCACATCCTCGACGTGATGCAGGCCGCCATTGACGCACCGGACGAGCTCTCCGAGTTCGCTCCGCGCATCATCTCGGTGAAGATCCCCGTGGATAAGATCGGCGAGGTCATTGGCCCGAAGGGCAAGATGATCAACCAGATCCAGGAGGACACCGGCGCTGACATCTCCATCGAAGATGACGGCACCGTCCTCATCGGCGCAACCGACGGCGGCTCCGCCGAGGCTGCCCGCGCGGCGATCAACGCGATCGCCAATCCGATGGTTCCGGAAATTGGCGAGCGTTACCTGGGTACGGTCGTCAAGACCACCACCTTCGGTGCCTTCGTCTCCCTGACCCCGGGCAAGGACGGCCTGCTGCACATCTCCGAGCTGCGTAAGCTCGCCGGCGGCAAGCGCGTGGACAACGTCGACGACGTCGTCTCCGTGGGCCAGAAGGTCCAGGTCGAAATCACCAAGATCGATGACCGCGGAAAGCTTTCGCTCTCCCCGGTGGTTGCTGAAGACGCCGAAGGCGACGAAGCAGCAGAAACCGAGTCTGCAGAGTAAATGCCGGACTTTTCCGATGGTGCCCGTCCCGTGTCCGCTTCGCAGGGACACGGGACGGTCGTCAAGCTTCCACTGACCACTTTGCCCTCCGACCCGACCCTCGTGGTCGGCACTCCGGGAGGCGCTGTCGTGCGCCGTTCGGTGCTGCCCGGCGGCGTCCGGGTACTGACGGAGGAAATGCCCGGCCAGCGGAGTACGGCCATCGGATTCTGGGTTGGGGTCGGCTCGCGGGATGAAGCCGCGGGCCGGCACGGCTCCACCCACTTCCTTGAGCACCTGCTGTTCAAGGGCACCAGCCGCCGTTCGGCGCTGGACATCGCCTCGGCTTTTGACGAGGTGGGCGGTGAGTCCAATGCGGCCACCGCCAAGGAGAGCACCTGCTATTACGCACGGGTGCTCGACACCGACCTTCCCATGGCCATTGACGTCATCACCGACATGGTCACCTCCGCCGTCCTGGACCCGGACGAGCTGGAGCAGGAACGCGATGTCATCCTGGAAGAAATTGCCATGGACAATGACGATCCCGCGGACCTGTGCCACGAACGCTTCTCCGAAGCCGTTCTCGGGGACCACCCGCTGGGACGTCCCATCGGCGGCACCCCGGAAGCCATCCGCAGCGTCTCGCGGGAAGCAGTGCTGGAGCACTACCACCGGTACTACCGTCCCTCGGAACTGGTGGTTACTGCTGCCGGCGGACTGGACCATGACCAGGTCTGCACCCTCGTTTTTGAAGCCCTCCGCACTGCCGGCTGGGACCTTGATCCTGCAGCCACACCGTCTCCCCGCCGCAACACCGAACCCGCACTGATCTCCGGCACCGCCGGCGTACACGTATACAACCGGCCGGTGGAGCAGGCGAACATCGTGATGGGCTGCCCGTCGCTGACTGCCACGGATGACCGGCGCTTTGCGATGAGCGTACTGAACACGATCCTCGGCGGCGGCATGTCCTCGCGCCTGTTCCAGGAGATCCGCGAGAAGCGCGGCCTGGTGTACTCCACCTACTCCTTCTCGGCGTCGTACGCCGACGCCGGCTACTTCGGCATGTACGCCGGTTGCTCTCCTGCCAAGACCCGGCAGGTCATTGACCTGCTCGGGAGCGAACTTGAGCGCCTGGCGGCCGACGGCGTTGAGCCGGCGGAACTTGCCAAGGCCCTGGGCCAGATTTCCGGTGGCATGGTTCTCGGCCTGGAGGACTCCGGTTCGCGGATGTCCCGGCTGGGGCGTGCTGAGCTGGTCAGCGGCGAATTCATCGACATTGACGAGTCCCTGCGGCGGATCCACTCCGTCACGGCGGAGCAGGTCCAGGAGCTGGCCGCTGAGCTGGCTGCAGCGCCGCGGACCATCACGGTGGTTGGACCCTTCGAGTCAGCGACGGAATTGGGCTTCTAGCCGCACTTCCTCAAAGCCGGGAACGCTGGGCGTTCCCGGCTTTTGCTGTTTCCCGGGGCTGTGGGAGGGGTGTGAGGGGGCGTGTGGGGCGACGCGTGTCGACGCGCCGGAATCGGGTACCTGTATGTCCAAGTTCTTTATCCACAGCCCCCAAAACACCCGTTGGTGCGGCCTTTTGCCGCCGTTACTATCGAACACATGTTCGAATCAATAGGAACTCACGGCAGCGCCGGACCGTACTTAAGACTTGCAGATGCGGGCCCGCACGCGGCGTTTGAGATGCGCCCGCAAGCGGCGTCAGCTGCCGCAGTAGCTGCCCTGACGCTGGACCTTTCTTCGCCTGACACGCTGGCCGGTATTGCTGCTGATTCCGATGTAGAGCTTGTTGACCGGCTCCGTGCTTTGGAGGAGCTGAAGGCTGCAGCGTGTGCAGCGCAGGCGCGGGTCGCGGCAGCATTTGATGTGTCCGTGCGTGCGGCTCATGCCCGGGCCGGGCTGCCGGCGGAGAAGCAGGGCGTGGGCGTTGGAGCACAGGTGGCGTTGGCCCGGCGGGAGTCTCCGGCCCGCGGCGGTCGGATCCTGGGCTTCGCCAAGGCGTTGACCCAGGAGATGCCGTGCACGCTCCAAGCGTTGTCGGAGGGCCGGATCAGTGAGTGGCGGGCGACCCTGCTGGTCCGGGAGACCGCGTGCCTGTCCGTGGCGGACCGGCGGCTGGTGGACCGGGAGATTGCCGGGAATCCTGCCGGGTTGGACGGGTTGGGGGATCAGCGTCTGATTGCGAGGATCCGGAAGATCACCTACCGGATTGACCAGGCCGCGTTGGTGCGGCGGGCGGCGAAGGCGGAGGCGGACCGGTTTGTGTCCTGCCGTCCGGCTCCGGACACCATGACCTACCTGACGGGTCTGCTGCCGGTGGCCCAGGGGGTTGCGGTGTATGCGGCCTTGTGCCGTGCTGCTGATTCGTTGCGGGCCCGGGGCGATGCCCGTGGCCGGGGGCAGATCATGGCCGACACCATGGTTGAACGCATTACGGGCCAGGCGACGGCTGTCCAGGTGCCGGTGGAGGTGCAGTTGGTGATGACGGACCGCACTTTGCTGGCCGGGGATAAAGAGCCTGCGCACTTGACCGGCTACGGAATAGTGCCGGCGCCGTGGGCGCGGGATCTGGTAGGTAAGGGCGCCCGTCGAAGGGCTCAGAAGACAGGGGAGCCGGGGGAGTCCTCTCCCGGATTCTGGCTGCGCCGCCTCTACACTGCCCCGAGTTCCGGGGAGCTGCTGGCCATGGACTCGAAGGCCCGGTTCGTACCGGTGTCCCTGGCCCGATTGATCACGGTACGGGACCAGACGTGCCGGACCCCGTGGTGTGATGCGCCTATCCGGCACCAAGACCATATCCGGCCCCACCGCGACGACGGTCCCACGCAGGCAGCCAATATCCAGGGGCTGTGCGAGGCATGCAACCAGGCCAAGGAAGCGCCAGGCTGGAAGGCAACAGTCATCGGGGCACCCGGCACCACCTACCAGCTGAGCCCGCGGGTCCGGAAGGCCACTGCTGCCCCAACCTCCCCGAAGGCTCCAACCACCCGTCGGCACACTGTGGAGATCAGCACGCCAACCGGCCATCGGTACCGGTCGACGGCTCCACCCTTGCCGGGCGCCTAACCCCCGGCGAACGGGGGCAGGATATCCACAACGTCGCCCTCCTGCAGAAGCATGGCCCGATCCTGGGCTGCGGTTTCATTCACCAGGAACGTACTGCGGGCAATCACGGTGGCAAGCACCGGCACCCCGGGCCCGGCAGCCGGATACTTCGCACCCAGCTTTTCCGCCAGTTCGCCCAGTGTCAGGGGTCCTTCATCCAGGGTTTCTTCTTCTGTGCCGGCTGCCGCTTTCGCAGCGCCGAAATATCGGATCAGCACCTAGCCACCTATCGCGCTCATGGTTCGTTCAGGCTGTACATAGTCGGGCGCACCCAGCCCAACGTGGGCCATCCCGTGGGCCTTCGGTTTGCCCCACATTGCTTCCTGCCACCGCCGGACCACCGCGTCGTCGTCCACTCCGCTGCGCATCAAGGCGAGCAGGTCTGTTTCCTCGTGGGAGAAAAGGCAGCTGCGCACTTTCCCCTCTGCCGTGACCCGGGTCCGCACACACTCGGCACAGAACGGCTCCGTGACGGAGGCAATGATCCCCACCGTGCCGGCCACGGTTTCCGGCGTGGCCCGCCGACGGACCTCCCACCGCTGGGCAGGAGCACCGTTGCGTTCCCGGGGGTCCGGAGTCAGGACGAAGTCCCGCTCCAGCAGGCTCCGCATCTCGGCGGCGGTGATCATGCCGTCGCGGGTCCAGCCATGGTCGGCATCGAGCGGCATCTGCTCAATGAAACGCAGCTCGAAACCGTTGCTGACGGCCCATTCCAGCAGATCCGGGGCCTCGGCGTCGTTGATGCCGCGCATCAGCACCGCATTGATCTTCACAAGACCCAGGCCCACCCGCGCCGCTTCCTCCAACCCGCGCAGCACACGGTCCAGGAAAGGCCGCCGGGTCAGCTGCGCAAAAGTGTCCGGATGCAGGGAATCGAGGGAAACGTTTATGCGGGTCAGGCCCGCCTCCTTGAGTGCCTGGGCCTTTTTGTCCAGGCCCAGGCCGTTGGTGGTTAGCGAGATCGGCAGATCGGGATGGTTGGCCCGGATCCCGGCAATAATGTCCACCAGATCGGCACGCACCAGCGGTTCGCCGCCGGTCAGGCGCAGCTCCCGCACCCCCAGCCGGTCCACACCGATACGGACCAGCCGCACAATTTCGTCCCGTGACAGGACTTTGTCCTTGGCCAGCCAGTCCAACCCCTCGGCGGGCATGCAATACGTGCAGCGGAGGTTGCATTTGTCCGTCAGTGAGAGGCGCATATCGGTGGCCCTGCGCCCATACCTGTCCAGCAGGCCGTCCGCCGCGGCGGGGCCGGGGGACAGCACAGCCGTGGCCGGCGCTTCAGCAGCCGCCGGAACCGGGGCCATCGGTACGCTGAACTCTGCTGTACTGGACTCTGATGTACTAGTTGGTGATGATCCGGTCCCCGGTGCGTGTGGGGAAGGGCCAACGGCAGGCATTCCCAGCTGTATTCCCATCCCTCGAGGTTACGCTCTTTCACAGTTAGGCTCTATGAATGCGCTTTGTTCTCCGGGTCCGCAGGACCTTGGCGGCGTGCGCGGCGGTTTTCCTGGCCACGTGCACGGCCGCGTGTGCGTCCACCGGCTCCGGCGCAGAGGGCGACGGCGGCGTCACCGTTTTCGCCGCATCGTCCCTCACTGACGTGGTGGAGACGCTGAACGCCGCGTACGACGGCGGGGGGAAGCTGCGCATCAACGTTGGTTCCAGCAGCCAGCTCGTGGCACAACTGCAGTCGGGGGCGCAGGCCGACGTCGTGATCACCGCTGATCTTGAATCGCTTGACCCCCTGCGCGCATCCGGCCTGCTGGCGGAGGAAAACGTGCTGGCCAGCAACACGCTGGTCCTGGCTTATGCGCCAGGCAATCCCGCCGGAATTGCAGCGCTGGGCGACGCCGCGAACGACGCGGTGCGCACCGCCGTCTGCGCTCCGTCCGTTCCCTGCGGCCGGGCTGCGGAGCGGATCCTGGTAACCGCCGGCCTGGCCTTGCAGGCCCCCAGCATCGAGGACAGCGTGCGATCAGTGCTGGCCAAGGTGTCCACCGGGCAGGCCGACGCCGGTTTTGTCTACCGGACCGACGCCATGGCAGCAGCGGGCACGGGCGTTGGATTCCTGCCGCTGGATGATCCGGCACCAAACCGTTATCCGGCCGCCCTGACCGCCGAAGGAGCCGGAAATGCCAGTGCCGCAGCGTTCTATGAATGGCTCACCGGCTCCGATGCCGCAGCCATCCTCGCCGAGGCAGGCTTCGGCCCCGCCGGCACAGGACACGCCGATGCCCCCTAATACTTCCGTCCCTGCCCGCGCTCGGACTTCCCTGCGGGACCGGGAAGCGCGCGCAACCACACCCGGCTGGCTCTGGCTGCCGGCCGGTCTCGCCCTGCTGCTGTGTGCCGGACCCGTTGCCGCCCTGCTGCTGAACGTCCCGTGGACCTCCCTTTCAGACCTGCTGGACTCGGACCAGGCCCGGACCGCGCTGGGGCTGTCCCTGGCCACCTCGGTTATCTCCACGCTGATCTGCGTCCTGCTGGGGCTGCCGCTGGCTGTCCTGTTCAGCAAACTCGAGGGGCCCGCTATACAGCTCATGCGAGGGATCCTGCTGATCCCGCTGGTACTCTCACCCGTCGTCTCCGGCATTGCCCTGCTCTATTTCTGGGGCAGGCACGGGATTGCCGGCCGGCTGTTGGGCGCAGCAGGGCTCGACGTCGGCTACTCACCGGCCGCCGTAGTGATTGTCCAGGTGTTCGTGTCGCTGCCGTTTTTTGTGGTCGCCTCGTTGAACAGCCTTTCGGCCGTGGACCGGGACCTGGAAATGGCTGCCGCCACCTCGGGTGCCGGCCCAACCGCCATCCTGCGCCACATCACCCTTCCCCTGGCGCTGCCCGGCATTGTGGCCGGAGCGCTGCTGGCTTTTGCCCGCTCCCTGGGTGAATACGGGGCAACCATCACCTTCGCCGGAAGCATCGAAGGCCGCACCCGCACCCTGCCGCTGCAAATCGAGCTGAGCCTGAACTCCAACCAGCCGCAGGCGGCACTGGGGATCTGCCTGATGCTCATTGCCCTGTACCTTCTGGTCCTGCTGCTGGCCCGGCTCGGCGCCGGACGGCTGCTGCCGCGATGAGCGGACCGGAGGCGGCACCGGAGCCGCCCGCCCCCGGCGGAAAGCCGGACGGAACTCCTGCCGAACGTCCAGCAGGTACGCCCGCTCCCGCTCAGCGGCGGATCCGCGGCTGGGCGGCAGGGGCGGGACTGGTGGCAGCCTGCCTGGGCGTCGCAGCCGGGGAACTGTTCGCGGCATTCTTGAGTCCGTCGCTGTCCCCGGTCTCGGCCGTCGGCTCAGTGGTCATCAATGCCGTCCCCGGACCCGTCAAGGACGCAGCCATTGCCCTGTTCGGCACTGCGGACAAAGCCGCCCTGCTGGCAGGCATGGGACTGATCATTGCCCTCGCTGCTATTGCAGCAGGGGTACTGGAATTGCGCCGCCCGCCCGCCGGGCCACTGCTCCTTGGCGCCTTCGGAGCGGCGGGGCTGGCTGCTGTCCTGACCCGTCCCCAGTCAGCCGTCCTCTCCATTGTTCCGCCGCTGGCTGCCGCCGTCGTCGCCGTCATGGTCCTGCGCTGGCTCGCCGTGCGTGTCCGCGCCCTGGCTGCGGCGCCCGCACCCGCTGACGCGGCCGTGAGCCGCCGGGCGGTCCTGGTCTCGGTCGGCGGGGGAGCGCTGGTGGCCCTGCTCGGTGCGGCGCTGGCCGGCATTGCCCGCGGCGGGCAGGCCGGAGTAGCTGCCGTGCGCGACGCTGTACGGCTGCCCCCTCCCGCCCGCGCCGCGGCACCGATTCCGGCGGGGGCTGAACTGGCCGTGGACGGGCTGACTCCGCTGGTGACTGACGCTGCGGACTTTTACCGCATCGACACGGCGCTGAGCGTGCCCGCCATCAATCCGGAGAACTGGCGCCTGCGGGTCACCGGCATGGTGGACCGCGAAGTGGAGCTCAGCTACGCGGACCTGCTGGCCAAACCCCTGCAGGAAAGCTTCGTGACCCTTGCGTGTGTATCCAACGAGGTGGGCGGAAACCTGATCGGCAATGCCCGCTGGCTGGGGTGGCCGGTGCGCGAGCTGCTGGCCTCGGCCGGAGTGCGGCCCGGCGCGGACATGGTGCTCTCCACCAGTAACGACGGGTGGAGCGCGTCCACCCCGCTGGAGGCCCTCACGGACAGCCGCGACGCGCTGCTGGCCGTGGGCATGAACGGGGAACCGCTGCCGCTGGAACACGGTTTCCCGGTCCGCCTGGTGGTCCCCGGACTCTACGGCTACGTTTCCGCCACCAAGTGGGTGACCGAACTGCGGGTGACCCGATTCGCCGATGACACCGCCTACTGGACCGAACGCGGCTGGGGCGAGCGCGGGCCCGTCAAGCTGTCCTCCCGCATCGACGTTCCCGGCCGCAAGCCTGTGCAGGCCGGCACAGTGACGGTGGCGGGCGTGGCCTGGGCGCAGCACACTGGAATCAGTGCCGTCCAGGTCCGCGTTGACGACGGCGACTGGCAGGACGCGGAACTGGCCGCCGGGATTTCGGCGGACACCTGGCGGCAGTACCGGATTCCTGTTGACCTGTCGCCGGGCGGACACGACATCTCCGTGCGGGCCGTGGATGCCAACGGCACTGTGCAGACCGACGAGAAACGGTCGGTGCTTCCCGACGGCGCCACCGGCCTGCATACAATTCGGGTGACGGTGCGCTGAGGCCAGGGCGCCGGGCCCGATGCTCCATCCCGCCGTCTCCACTAGGAGGAAGATGTCCACGCAGCCCCTTCCACAAGGCGCCCCCCGCGCCCCAGAGCAGGTCCCGCACGGCGGACAGCACAGTGCTTCCGGACAGCACCGTGTTTCCGAACAACACACCGCCCACGGTGCGCGCAGTGTTGCCGAGCACCGCGAAGCCGTCCGGGAGCTGCTCGCTACCTGGTTCGAAGCACACCCGCCGGCCCGGGAGACGGTGGGGCTGGCTAGTGCCGCGGGCCGGGTGCTGGCCGAGGACATGTATGCGCCGGGAAACCTTCCGCCGTTTACGAATTCCCAAATGGACGGTTACGCGGTCCGGTCGGCTGACCTTGTTCCCGACGCCGTTCCCGGTCCCTATAGCGGCCCCGGCACCACCGCCCCGGCCGCTGGCCTGGTCCGGCTGGCCCGGGCTGCCTCCATTCCCGCCGGGACCGCCCCGGCTGCGCTGCAGCCCGGAACCGCTGCACCCGTCATGACCGGGGCGATGCTGCCCGCGGGGGCAGACGCCGTCGTGCCGATTGAGGCCTGCCGCCCCGACCGCTTCCTTCCGCCGGAGACCGCGGGGACCGTGGACCTGCCGGCTGCTGTTCCGGCCGGGCAGTTTGTGCGGACCGCAGGCAGCGACATAGCCGCCGGCAGCCTCGCGCTGGCAGCCGGAACGGTCCTTGGTCCGCTGCAACTGGGGCTGCTGGCCGGCCTGGGCCTGGCCGAGGTGCCCGTCCGGGCCCGCCCGCGCGTGCTGCTGCTGACCACCGGAGATGAGGTCCGGGAACCCGGCCAGCAACTGGACCCGGGCCAGATCCACGATGCCAACACCACCTTGCTGCGGACCTCTTTGGAGCAGGCCGGGGCACAAGTGCTCCGCTCCCGGATCCTGGCCGACTCCCCGGAGGAGTTCTCCGCCCTGCTCCGCGCCGATCTGGTTGCCGACGCACCGGATTTAGTGCTCAGCTCGGGCGGCATCAGCAAGGGTGCGTACGAGGTGGTGCGGCAGGCGTTGGCCTCGGCCGATGTCCGGTTCCTGTCCGTGGCCATGCAGCCGGGCGGGCCGCAGGGGATCGGCACCGTGGACGGTGTGCCGTTCCTCGGCTTCCCGGGCAACCCGGTCAGCTCGCTGGTCTCCTTCGAAATGTTCCTGCGCCCGGCCCTGGGCACTGTCACCGGCGCCCCGCGGCCGCGCCCGGAGATCCGGGCCCGCCTCACCGAAGCACTGGACAGCCCGGCCGGCAAACACCAGGTGCGGCGCGGACGGTATGCCGGCGGCACGGTGGAACCCGTGGGCGGTCCCGGCTCGCACCTGGTCCACGCCCTGGCCTCCTCGAACGCCCTGGTTTCCATCCCTGCGGGCATCGAACACGTTCCGGCCGGCACGGAAGTGACAGTATTGCTGTTGGACTAATTGCCGGTGGGACTAAACGAGCCACCGCATCAAGCGTGCACTGAAAGGACCCCGCGTGAGCGTCGAACCCGAAGATTTACCACCCGCCGGACTGACCCACGTCCGCGAGGACGGGTCCGCTCACATGGTGGACGTGTCAGCCAAGGCTGAGACCACGCGCCAGGCCACCGCCCAGGCGGTACTGCGCAGCACCGAAGACGTGGTCCGGCTGATCGCCGACGGCGGGCTGCCCAAGGGAGACGCGCTGGCCGTGGCCCGGGTGGCCGGGATCATGGCTGCGAAGCAGACCTCCAATCTCATTCCGCTGTGCCATCCGCTGCCGATCACCAAGGTCACAGTGGATTTCACGCCCCGGGGCGGCGACGTCGTCGTCGAGGCCACGGTGAAGACCAAGGCCCTCACCGGCGTCGAAATGGAAGCATTAACCGCAGCCTCCGTTGCCGCCCTGACGCTGTACGACATGGTCAAGGCCGTGGACAAGCACGCCCGGATCACGGACACCATGGTGCTCGCCAAATCCGGCGGCAAAAGCGGGGACTGGACGCTGTGAGCGTCTCGCAGCCTGCCGCGTCGCCGCGCCGCACCGCCGGCGTGCTGATCGCCTCCACCCGCGCCGCCGCCGGAACCTACCAGGATGAAAGCGGTCCGCTGATAGCGGATTGGCTCTACGCGCTGGGGTATGACATTGTCCTGGCCGAAGTGGTGCCCGACGGAGAGGAAGTGGCCGCTTCCCTGCAGCGCATCCTCGCCCTGGAACCGTCCGTGCTGCTGACCAGCGGCGGCACCGGCCTCAGCCCGGATGACGTCACCCCCGACGCCACCGAACCGCTGCTCGAACGCCACGTGCCCGGCGTCATGGAAGCCATCCGGGCCAAGGGCCTGGCGTCCACACCAATGGCGTCCATCAGCCGCGGTTTCGCCGGCACAGCGGGCCGGACCTTCATCGTCAACCTGCCTGGCTCGCCGGCGGCCGTGGCCGACGGACTGGCCGTGCTGGAACCCATCATCGGCCACATCTGCGGCCAGCTCGAAGGAAAACGTGAACACTAGCCAAGTCCTGAACGCCAAAGTTTCCCGGGAACCGCTGAGCAGCGCCGAGGCGGAACGCCTCGCCTGGTCACCGGACTGCGGGGCCGTGGTGACCTTCAGCGGCATTGTCCGCAACCACGACGACGGCAAGTCCGTGACCTCCCTGGGCTACAGTGCGCATCCGAGCGCCGAATCAGTGCTGGGCCAGACGGCCGCAGCTGTTGCCGCCAAGTATGACGGCGTGCGGATCTGGGTGGCGCACCGCACCGGGAACCTGGACATCGGCGACGCAGCCCTGGTGGCCGCCGTGGCATCGGCCCACCGCGGCACGGCCTTCGCGGCCTGCTCCGAGCTGGTGGACACCGTCAAAGCGAACGTACCGATCTGGAAGGAACAGGGCTTCACGGACGGCACAACCGAGTGGGTGGGCGTCAGCGACCGCCCCTGAGCACCGGTAATCTGGTGCACATGAGCGAAAAACTTGCCGTAGCGGTCCTCGGCGCCGCAGGCCGCATGGGATCCGAGGCTGTGGCCGCCGTGCGGGCAGCAGGGGACATGGAGCTCGTTGCCGCCCTGGGCCGCACCGACCCGCTCGAAACCCTCGTCTCCTCCGGAGCGCAGTATGTCGTGGACCTCACCGTGCCGGACAGCACCGAGGCCAACGTCCGCTTCGCCGTCGAACACGGCATGCACGCCGTAGTGGGCACCACGGGCTGGGACGCCGAACGGCTCGCCCGGCTGGAAACATTGCTTCGCGCGTCGCCGGGCACGGGTGTGCTCATCGCTCCGAACTTCGCGCTGGGCTCCGTGCTGGCCTCGGCCTTCGCCGCCAAGGCGGCGCGGTACTTCGAGTCGGTGGAAATCATTGAACTGCACCACCCGGACAAGGTGGATGCCCCCTCCGGCACCGCCGTCCGCACGGCCGCGCTGATTGCCGCCGCCCGCAGCGAGGCAGGTGTGCCGGCGTCGCCGGATGCCACCGTGAAACAGCTCGACGGCGCCCGCGGCGCCGACGTGGACGGCGTGCATGTGCACTCAGTCCGGCTGCGCGGACTGGTAGCCCACCAGGAAGTGCTCCTGGGCGGCCCCGGCGAACAGCTGACCATCCGGCACGATTCGTTCGACCGTGCCTCCTTTATGCCCGGCGTGCTGCTGGGGCTGCGCCAGGTGGACGCCCACCCCGGACTGACCGTCGGACTTGACGGCTACCTCAACCTGAACGACTAAGGAACACGTTGTCTTTCTTCACCGGCCTGTTTTCCAACCGCGCCAAACTGGGCGTGGCCCTGGTGACGCTGCTGCTGCTGTTCTACCTGGTGGTCTCCGCGCAGCGGGGTTGGCTGCTGCTGACCTCGCCTGAGCTGACCGCACGCTTTATGGGCGCCGCTTACCTGGTGTTGCCGGTGGTAGGCGCCTGGGCACTGATCCGGGAACTGATGTTCGGTGCGCGGACCGAAAAGATGGCAGCCATCCTGGCCGAAGAAGGCCGCCTGCCCGTTGATGATCTGCCCCGCACACCGGCCGGGCGCATCATCCGGGAAGCGGCGGACGCGGAATTCCCCAAGTACAAGGCCGAGACCGAAGCTGCACCGGAGGACTGGCGCAGCTGGTTCCGGCTGTCCTGCGCCTACGACGCCGCCGGGGATCGCACCCGTGCCCGGCGTTCCATGCGGCAGGCCGGGAAGCTGTTTGCCGAACGCGCGAAGGCCGGCAGCTAGCGAGCTGCTGAACGGCCGGCCGCTTTCCCGCGCGCCAGCCGGGACGCCCCGGACGTCACGAACTCCAGCGGTCCCCGCGCCTGGATGCGCTGGAACAGGACGGCCAGGACCACGTAGAAGACGGCCTGGATCCAGAACACCGGGAGCGGCTCCAGCGCCGGGTCCTGCTGGTCCACAATGGTCATGACCCATACATGCAGGCTGTACAGCGTCAGGGTCATGGCCCCGGCTGCGGACAGCGGCAGGAGCAGGTTGGGACGGGCCCTGGTCAGCAGCAGGCACGCACCCAGGACCGCAGCGGCGGTCCCGGAGGCATGCAGCATGTCCAGGCTGGTGTTGGAGTGCGGCCCCGCCAGCGCCAGCCACCACCAGGACCCGGTCTGTTCCACCGGACTGAGGTTAACCTCAAGCATCCTGGCCAGCGGCAGCCGCTGCCCGGATTCGGTAGCTTCCAGCACCTGCAGGCCGCCCAGTGTGCCCAGCAGGTAGTACGAGGTGAACTTGGCGGCGACGGCGGCGAACACCCCGGCGGCAAGCAGTCCCACCTGCACCGGCAGGTTCTTCAGGTCAAGCCGTCCAATGACCATCCCGAGCAAGATGTAGCTCAGCCACTGCAGCACCGGGTAGAAGCCGGTGACGAATACGTCTGCCGCCAGGGCGGCCGGTTCCTGGAATGAGTCCCACGTGAGGTTGCCGCCGATCTCCGACGGCGCAAGGACTTCCCGCAGCCAGCCGCGCAGCAGGTATGCCAGCCCGGGGGAGAGCAGCAACCACCCGGCAGCCCAGACCGCCAGCCGGCGCAGCGGCATGCCGGCAAACGGCAGGGCCAGCAGGAACAACACCGCGTAGTGGAACAGGATGACCGCAATGTTGGTCTCCAATCCACCCAGGGCCAGGCCCACCAGGGCAATGATGACTGCACGGACCGCAATGCCGCGGCGGTCGCGGTTCACGGCCTTCGCCTCGTGGGGCTGGCTGCCACCGGTCAGCAGGGCCAGCCCGACGCCGGCCAGCAGCGCGAACAGCGCCGAGGACCGCCCCGAAAAGACCAAGCCGGTAAACGACGGATCCCCGGTCTCCTGGTTGTACAGGGGCATGGTGTGGGTGGCGATCATACCCAGCAGGGCGATCCCGCGGGCAGCATCGATGCCCGTGAGGCGGCGTTGGATCATGCACAGCATCGTCTCACGCCGTACCCGCTTGCCCGCGCACGGGTAGGCTCCGGAGCCTACCCGGGGACGGCTCCTAGTCCAGGACGGCCCTAGTCCAAAACGGTGACGACGCCGCCGTCCGTGCGGTGGGCTTCCCACAACGCCGCAGCAACGGCCTCGGGCTCGTGCTTGAGCCCGGGACCCACCGGTCCGACTATCAGCACGTGCGCCACCCGGATTCCGGCCGGGCTGAGCTGCCGGTGCAGCAGGTCCACATACGCCGTTTCCGCTGCCGTTGAAACGGCGCTGGCCGCCCGGCCGGGGGAGGGCCGCAGGGCTCCGCTGCCAGTGGTGAACAGCAGGCTGCCGTGTCCGCGCTCCAGCATGCCCGGCACCACCGCGCGCACGGCGGTAGCGGCCCCGCCTACGCTGAGCGCAAGCGAGGCAAGGAACTCTTCGGCGCCGGTGTCCAGGACCGGACCGATCAGGTCGAGACTGGGCAGCGGGCTAAAGCAGAGGACGTCGATGGGGCCTACCCGCTCGACGAGCAACTTCACGGCCTGCTGCAGGGCGGCCGGGTCCGCAGCATCCGCCGCTTCCCACTCGGCAGCGATCCCCTCGCCTGCCAGCGTGGCGGCCAGCTGCTGCAACCGTTCCGCGGAGCGTGCCACCAGGGCAACCCCGCCGGACGCGAAGCGCCGGGCCACGGAAAGGCCGATGCCGGGCCCCGCGCCGATAATCAGGACTGTTTTCTGCTGCTCGTTTTCCATGGCGTCTTCCATGGCGTCAATGCTTGCGCGCAGAAGGCCGCCGCGGAACGCCGTGCCGTTCCCGGGTGCACGGCACCCACCCTCGCTACACTGCTGATGTGCCTTCGCCGCTGGGAGAATTCCTCATCCTCCGCCGTTCCCGTGTCCAGCCCGCCGATGTCGGGCTGCGCAGCAACGGCCGGCGCCGCGTGCCGGGCCTGCGCCGGGAGGAGGTCGCGCGGCTGGCGGATGTGAGCGTGGACTACTACATGCGCCTGGAGCAGGGCCGCGAAGCCTCGCCGTCGCCCCAAGTCGCGGCTGCCATCGGCACCGCACTGCTGCTCGACGAACATGCGCTGGCGCATCTGTACCGCCTGGCGGGGCTGACGCCGCCGCGCACCGTTCCGACCGCCGCCGCCGTGGACCCCCAGCTGGCGGCCTTCCTTAACGAATGGCCGGACCACCCTGCCTTCGTCCTTGGCCAGGCCTTCGACGTCCTTGCTGCCAACCCGCTGGCCGAGGCCCTGTTCCTGGGGTTCGGCCCCACCGGCAACCTGCTGGAATCCATGTTCCTGGACCCGGCTGCGGCTGTGCTGTACCGGGACTGGGAGACGGTGGCCGCCAGCATGGTGGCCAGTTTCCGGCTGCTGGAGGCAGCCCAGCCCCGCGAGCCGCGGATCGCCGAGGTCCGCGGACGCCTGCTGGCCGCCGATGCCCGCTTCGCGGAAATGTGGACCGGTGCCGAGGTGCGCGGCGGACGGCTGAGGAGCAAACGCTTCCGCCACCCGGAGGCAGGGGACCTGGAACTGCACCTGCAGGCGTTCGACGTCCGGGCTGCACCAGGACAGGAACTGGTGGTCTACCGGGCGGAACCGGGGTCGGCGTCGAACGCCGCACTGAAGGTGCTGCAGGCAGCCCGCTGCCCCTGATGCCGCCCCGTCCGGTTCATCCGGCTGGGAACAGCCGGCCGCGGGACCGTTGCCCCTTTGCGCTGCGCAGCGGGTAACGTTTTACCCATGGATTTCCAAAACCGCACCCTTCCCTTCGGTACACTCGTCACCGCCATGGTGACCCCGTTCACTGAGGACGGAGCAGTGGACTTCGACGCCACTGCCTACCTCGCGAACAAGCTGGTGGAAGACGGTTGTGACGGCCTGGTGGTCTCCGGCACCACGGGGGAAACCTCCACTCTGGAGGACAGCGAAAAGGAAGACCTGTTCCGGGTGGTTGCCGAAACGGTCGGCGGGCGGGCGAAGGTCATCGCCGGCACGGGCACCAACCACACCTCCCATTCAGTGGAAATGGCCCGCCGCGCCGAGCGGGCCGGCGCCGACGGCCAGCTGGTGGTGACCCCCTACTACAACAAGCCCACGCAGGCAGGAGTGGTGGCGCACTTCGATGCCGTCACCGCCGCCACCGAGCTGCCCGTGATGGTTTATGACATTCCCGGCCGCGCCGGAATTGCGCTGAGCACCTCCACTATCTTCAAGCTCGCCGAGAACCCGCGCATCCTTGCCCTGAAAGATGCCAAGGCCGACTTCGCCGGCATCACCCGGGTGCTGGCCAACACCACGCTTGACATCTACGCCGGCGACGACGGCCTCACCCTCCCGTGGATGGCCGCCGGCGCCGTGGGCGTGGTCAGCGTCACCGCGCACATCGCCACCGAACAGTTCCGTGCCATGGTGGACGCCGCCGCGGCCGGGGATTTCGAGACCGCCCGCCGGATCCACTTCGAACTGGACCCGCTGATCCGCGCGGTGATGACCCACATTCCCGGTGCCGTCGCCGCCAAGCAGGTCCTGGCGATGCAGAAGGTCATCCCCACCGCCGCCGTCCGGCTGCCGCTGGTGGCACCGGACGCCGTCGAAATGGAAACGGTCCTGACGGACCTGGCCGAAGCCGGCATGGACTTTTCCCGGAACGAGGCGTAACCGGACATGACGGAAACAACGGGCACCGGACTGATGACCCCGCCGGCACTGGAACCGGGAACGCTGCGCATCGTCGCGCTGGGCGGGCTGGGGGAGATCGGCCGGAACATGGCCGTCTTCGAGATCGACGGCAAGCTGCTGATTGTTGACTGCGGGGTCCTCTTCCCGGAAGAGACCCAGCCCGGCGTTGACCTCATCCTGCCGGACTTCTCCTACATCCAGGACCGGCTCGAGGACGTTGTGGGCGTGGTGCTCACGCACGGCCATGAAGACCACATCGGCGCCGTTCCGTATCTGCTGCGGCTCAAGAACGACATTCCGCTGATCGGTTCACAGCTGACCCTTGCCCTGGTGGAAGCCAAGCTGCAGGAACACCGGATCAAGCCGTTCACCCTGACCGTGAAGGAAGGCCAGACCGAAAGCTTCGGACCGTTTGAATGCGAGTTCGTAGCGGTCAACCACTCCATCCCCGACGCGCTGGCAGTGTTCATCCGCACGGCGGCGGGCACCGTGCTGCACACCGGTGATTTCAAGATGGACCAGCTGCCCCTGGACGGGCGGATCACCGACCTGCGTGCCTTCGCACGGCTGGGCGAAGAGGGCGTGGACCTCTTTATGGCCGACTCCACCAACGCCGACGTGCCCGGTTTCACCACTGCCGAACGCGAGATCGGCCCGGTGCTGCAGGAACTGTTCGGGAAGGTCAACAAACGGATCATCGTCGCTTCCTTCTCCTCCCACATCCACCGGGTGCAGCAGGTCCTGGACGCCGCCGCGGCACACGGCCGCTACGTCTGCTTCGTGGGCCGCTCCATGGTTCGCAACATGGCCATTGCGGAGAAGCTGGGCTACTTGAACGTCCCCGAGGGCATCCTGGTGGACCTGAAAAACGTTGACGACCTGCCGGACAACAAGGTGGTGCTGATGTCCACCGGGTCGCAGGGCGAACCCATGGCAGCACTGTCCCGGATGGCCAACGGAGACCACCGGATCAGCATCGGCAAGGGCGACACGGTCATCCTGGCCTCCTCCCTGATCCCGGGCAACGAGAACGCCGTCTTCCGCGTCATCAACGGTTTGATGCGCATGGGTGCGGACGTTGTGCACAAGGGCAACGCCAAAATCCACGTCTCCGGGCACGCCGCGGCCGGTGAACTGCTCTACTGCTACAACATCCTGCAGCCCAAGAACGCCATGCCGGTCCACGGCGAGACCCGGCACCTGATTGCCAACGGCCGGCTGGCCGCGGCCACCGGCGTCCCGGAACAGAACATTGTCCTGGCCGACGACGGCACGGTGGTGGATCTGCGCGACGGCAAGGCGCGGGTGGTCGGCGAGGTTGAGTGCGGGTTTGTCTACGTGGACGGCTCCAGCGTGGGAGCGATCACCGACACCGATCTGAAGGACCGGCGGATCCTCAGCGAAGAGGGCTTCATCTCGATCATCTCCGTGGTGAACCGCAGCACCGGGACCATCGTCTCCGGACCGGAAATCCATGCCCGCGGATTCGCCGAAGGTGATGCGGTCTTTGACGAGATCATTCCCAAGATCAGCGCAGCGCTGGAGGAAGCGGTCCGTTCCAACACGGACCACACCACCTACCAGCTGCAGCAGGTGGTCCGGCGGGTAGTGGGCACCTGGGTCAACCGGCGCCTGCGCCGCCGCCCCATGATTGTCCCCGTAGTCGTCGAGGCGTAGCCCGCTGAAGGGGACCGCGCGGGTACTTGCGGGTACCTGCGCGGCCCGAGCAGGCCGGTAAATGCCGGTCCGGCCGCGTAAATCCGGGGGATCAGGGGTCCCGTCGGGTAGCGTGGCTGGTATGGCGACTCGTACTTCCCCTGCCGCACGCAGCGGTTCTTCCGGCCGTACCACGGCCCGGAGTGCCGGCGGCAGCACAAGCAAGGCATCAGGCAAAGGCAGCCCGCGCGGCGGAACAACAGGCCGGGGGAGCGCTGCAGCACGCCCGGCCCCGCCGGAACAGCTGCCCCTGCCGCTGCGCGCCGTTGAAAGCGCCTGGATGGGCATTTCCCGTATTGCCGGCGGCGGAGTGCGCAAGCTCGGCACCGATGTGTCCCCGGACTACGAAATCCGCCGCGACGGAACCGGTTTCTTCCTGACCCTGCTCGGCCTTGCCGTCGCCACGGTGGAGTGGTGGGCCCTGCGCGGTCCCGTAGCCGACGTCATCCACGCCGGCGCCGCCGGCACGTTTGGCTGGATGGCGCTGGTGCTGCCGTTCATGCTCTTCACCGGTGCCGTGCGACTGTTCCGGTACCCGGAACGCCACCGCGCCAACAGCCGGATCAGCATCGGCCTGGTGATCATGCTGCTCGCCGGGTCGGGCATCACCCACATTGTCGGCGGCCTGCCCTCCCTGACGGACGGCTTCGAACGGCTCTGGGTATCCGGCGGCATTGTCGGCTTCCTTGTATCCGGCCCGCTCTCCGCCGCGCTGACCAAGTGGCCGGTGCTCATCCTTCTGTCCTTCCTGGTGTTCGTGAGCGTCCTGATCATCACGGCCACACCCTTCCGCCACATTCCCGCACGCCTGCGCGCCCTGTACGAGCACCTCATGGGCCAGGACCTGGCCCCGGATGATCCCGAGGCGCACGACCAGAGCTACCTCTACGGCAACCCCAAGCCTGAGAAGGTCAAAAAGCCGCGCAAGACCCGCCGGGAGAAGGAAGCCGAGGCGGCCGCAGCCGCTGCGCAGGACGGTTTCGCCGGCGATGAAGCCTTTGAACGCGCCCTGTTGGCCGATGAAGAGGAAGAAGCGGCTGCTGCCGCAGCAGCAGCGCCCGTCGTCCCGCCCGGCGTCCGCCGTCCCACCCAGGCCGAACTGGCCACGCAGAAGATCCGCCGCAACCAGGGCCTGCCGGTCGACGGCGACCTGGACGGCGGCATGGACAGCGCCGAACCGCCCACCGAAGCCATCAGCATGGTCCCGGGCGCCACCGAGGTGCTGAACCTTCCCGCGGCTGCCGCTGCCGTTCCTCCGGTCCCGTCCCGCCCGGTGGCGCACACCCCGCCGGCTACCCCCATCCCGCAGCGGACCGAGCAGCTGCAGCTTTCCGGCGACATCACCTACACGCTGCCGCCGTCGGACTTCCTGCCGCCGGGCCCGCCCGCCAAGGAACGCTCCGAAGCGAACGATGCCGTCGTCGCGGCCCTGACGCACACGCTGGAGCAGTTCAACGTGGACGCCAAGGTCACCGGCTTCTCCCGCGGCCCCACGGTTACCCGGTACGAGATCGAACTCGGCGAGGGTACCAAGGTGGAACGGGTCACGGCCCTTTCCAAAAACATCGCCTACGCCGTGGCCAGCTCCGACGTGCGCATCCTTTCGCCCATTCCCGGCAAGTCCGCCATCGGCATCGAAATCCCGAACGCGGACAAGGAAGTCGTGGCCCTGGGCGACGTGCTGCGCTCCAACTCCGCCCGCAAGACCGAACACCCCATGGTGATGGGCGTGGGCAAGGACGTTGAGGGCGGGTTCGTGGTGGCCAACCTGGCCAAGATGCCGCACCTGCTCGTGGCCGGTGCCACCGGCGCCGGTAAGTCCTCGTTCGTGAACTCCATGATCACCTCCATCCTGATGCGCTCCACGCCGGATGAGGTGCGCATGGTCATGGTGGACCCCAAGCGCGTGGAACTGACCGCCTACGAGGGCGTTCCGCACCTGATCACCCCCATCATCACCAACCCCAAGAAGGCCGCCGAAGCGCTGCAGTGGGTGGTGCGGGAAATGGACACCCGCTATGACGACCTCGCCAACTTCGGGTTCAAGCACATTGACGACTTCAACAAGGCCGTCCGCAACGGCAAGGTAGTGCCCCCGGCCGGATCCAAGCGGGTCATCCGCGCCTACCCGTACCTGCTGGTGATCGTGGACGAGCTGGCCGACCTGATGATGGTCGCCCCGCGGGACGTGGAAGACTCCATTGTCCGCATCACCCAGCTGGCCCGCGCCGCCGGCATCCACCTGGTGCTGGCCACCCAGCGGCCTTCCGTGGACGTGGTGACCGGCCTGATCAAGGCGAACGTGCCCTCCCGCATGGCCTTCGCGACGTCGTCGGTCACCGACTCCCGCGTGGTCCTGGACCAGCCCGGCGCTGAAAAGCTCCTGGGCCAGGGTGACGCCCTGTTCCTGCCGATGGGCTCCAACAAGCCCATCCGTGTACAGGGCGCCTGGGTCACCGAGTCCGAAATCCACCGCGTGGTGGAGCACGTCAAGAACCAGCTGCAGGCCGTCTACCGCGAAGACGTTGCGGTCACGGCGCCCAAGAAGCAGATCGACGACGACATCGGAGACGACCTCGACGTGCTGCTGCAGGCCACCGAACTGGTGGTGACCACTCAATTCGGCTCCACCTCCATGCTCCAGCGCAAGCTGCGCGTGGGCTTCGCCAAGGCAGGACGCTTGATGGACCTGCTCGAGTCCCGCGGCGTCGTCGGGCCCTCCGAAGGTTCCAAGGCACGCGATGTGCTGGTGAAGCCCGACGACCTGGCGGCCACCCTGGCAGCCATCAGCGGCGACGAAGCGCCTGCCCCGTCCGGGGGAGCGGACGCCGCAGCGCTGGCCGAGAACGCCAACGTGAACCACGGGTTCGAGGCCGGCGGTCCCGTGGACCTGGTCGCCGCCGACCTGGATGGCCGGCCGCAGGCTGCGGAGTACCACGACGGCGCCGACGACCCGGAGTCCGAGGACGCATGGAACCTCACCGGCCGGTGAATGTTCGCTAGGCTGAAGCTGTGAGCAATTCTCCTAGCGAGAGGGTACCTACCCTCAATATCGCCAATGCACTGACGGTGGTGCGGATCCTGATGGTTCCGCTCTTCATCTGGTTCCTCGCTGTCGACGACGGCCGCGGCGGGCTCTACCGATGGCTGGCGGTGGCAACATTCGCCGTCGCCATCTACACGGACAAGCTCGACGGCGACATAGCCCGCAGCCGCGGCCTGATCACCGACTTCGGCAAAATCGCCGATCCGATCGCGGACAAGCTGCTGATCGGTTCCGCACTGGTGATGCTGTCGCTGCTGGGCGAACTGTGGTGGTGGGTGACCATTGTGATCCTGGTCCGCGAACTGGGTATTACCCTGATGCGCTTCGTGGTGATCCGCTACGGCGTGATGGCAGCCTCCCGAGGGGGCAAGCTCAAGACGGTGGTACAGACCTTCGCCATCTTCGTGTTCCTGCTGCCGCTGGGCAGTTGGCTGGGCAGCTGGGCCTGGTGGATCGGCGCCGTCTTTATGGCCGCCGCACTGGTGATCACCGTGGTGACAGGCATCGACTACGTCCTGCAGGCCGTCCGCCTGCGCCGCAGCGCAAAGAGCGTATGAGCCCGGAGACCGGGGCGGGCGCCCCTGTGGAGGAGAGCTCGGCCGCCCGTGTCCTGCGCGCCGCGAACCGGGCCGGCAAAACCGTAGCCACTGCCGAGTCCCTGACCGCGGGAATGCTCTGCGCGGAGCTTGGATCCGTGCCGGGAGCGTCCACAGTTTTGCAGGGTGGCGTGGTCGCGTACCAAAATGGGATCAAGCATTCCGTCCTCGGGGTTCCGGCCGCGCTCCTGGCCGAAGCCGGGTCCGTGGATGGAAGGGTGGCGGAGCTTATGGCGGTCGGGGCGCGCAAGGCCCTGGACGCCGACGTCGCAGTATCAACCACCGGGGCGGCCGGGCCTGCGGCCCACGACGGCAAACCGGTGGGAACAGTCTTCGTAGGGATCGCCTCTGCCGGAGGATCTTACTTCCGGGAGTTCCTGTTCCCCGGAGACCGCACCGCCATCCGTGCCGCTGCCTGCCGCGAGGCACTCGCGATGCTGGCCGCAGAACTGGAGACCGCCGGTCCCGTTGGAGACGGACAGTAACCGCCCCATCCGCCGCGGGAACAAAACCGTCAGGGCATCAGTTGTTAGTATCAGGAACCGCCAAGGTTCTTTCAGTACGATCTTTGAACAGTCTGCGGCAACTCGCCGCAGCCCGTACTCATAGGGAGCAGGACGATACACATGGTTAAACAACCCGTATCCGTGAACGGCGTGATCCGCTGGCGGGATGTAGGGTTGGCGGAAGACGCACACCGGGAGCCTAAGGAGCGCAAGATGGTAGTTCTTCGTCACGAGATTGGTGATGTCCTCCGCGACGTGCGCCAGCGCCAGGGCCGTACCCTGCGCGAGGTGTCGCACAGTGCCCGTGTATCCCTCGGCTACCTCAGCGAGGTTGAACGCGGACAGAAGGAAGCATCATCGGAACTCCTGTCTTCAATCTGCACTGCCCTCGATGTGCCCCTGTCCCTGATGCTCCGTGAAGTCAGTGACCGGGTGGCCAGCGCTGAAGGCGTTGCCATTCCAGATACCGTGCCCTCTGAGTTTTCGCGGGAATTCGCACGTGAATTTCCCGAAGACCTGGCCCGGGACCTGGCCCGCACATCCTAGGAACCGCGGCAGCGCCCCTTCGCTTCAGGCGACGGATGCGTTGCCCCCAAGATTTACCAGCTGAACAGCTAGTGACCCCCGCAGGTGCGGTGCCTGCGGGGGTTTGTTCTGTCCGGGGCTGATTTCAAAGACTGTCCCCGGTTCAAAGACTGTCCCCGGCCGGACGGACGGAGGCATTCAGCTTGTGCAGCAGCCGAACCAGGGCGCGCAGCTCTTCGGCCTCCCATCCGGTCCATGTCCGGCGGAAGTGCTCCTTTCGGGCCGTTGCCGTGCCTTCCAACTGTGCCGCCCCCACGTCGGTGAGGTTGATGGGTTGGGCCCGCCCGTCCACCGGGTCCGTATGCTTCTCCACCAGGCCCAGGCTTTGCAGCATCGCAACCTGACGGCTCAACGAGGGCTTACCCACCCCCACCGCCGCGGCCAGGTCCGTCAGGCGCATGGGACCCTGCTGGTGGAGCAGCACCATGAGGCCGTAGGCCGACGGTTCCATGTCGGGGTGGACTTCGCGGGCTATCTGGTGGGAGACGGAGCGCGCGCGGCGCCACAGGACACTCAGTTCCTGTTCCAGGTCCTCAATGGCGGCATCGTTGTCCGGGTCCCCGCCATCGGGCCGGTCCGCGGGACCGGTGGTCTCGGTCATGTCTCCATTCTAGGTTGGTTACTGCGGGGCGCTGCGTGCGTGCGAGAATTAAGCGATGCGTATCAGTGACTTCTGGCGGCTCATGGATGACGAGTTCGGATCGGCCTATTCCCGGGTCTTGGCCGCGGATCTGGTCCTCGGCCAGCTGGGCGGGGTTACCGCTGCGGAAGCGCTCCGGAAAGGCGTGGAACCAAAAGCGGTATGGCTGGCCGTGTGCGACATCCAGGACGTGCCGGCTGACCGCAGGCTTGGCCGGGACATCAAACCGAAGGCAACGTAGCGGCGGGAACGCCCGGGAGCCCGGACAGCCGGAACGGAACACGCCGGGGTGAATATTCGAATCTTTGTTCGGATAAAGATATGCTCCTACACAGGGGCCGGCCACAGCAGGCGCGGCCCGGGATATCCACAAGATAATGAGCAACAAGGTCCGGTCAGCCGTTTTGTCAGTGCCGCCGGATAGGGTCGTTACTAAGCAATGGACGACAGGCCTACGGGCCACTCACAACCACAACACGAGGTGAAGAATGGCTGCTCCAGCCGACCGCGCAAAAGCACTTGAGGCAGCGCTGGCCCAGATTGACAAGCAGTATGGCAAGGGATCGATCATGCGTCTGGGCGATGAGGTGCGCGCCCCCGCAGAGACCATCTCAACCAGCTCCGTCGCTCTGGACGTTGCCCTGGGCATCGGCGGGCTCCCGCGCGGACGCGTGGTGGAGATCTACGGTCCGGAATCTTCCGGTAAGACCACGCTGGCCCTCCATGTTGTGGCCAATGCGCAGAAGAACGGCGGCATCGCCGCATTCATCGACGCGGAGCACGCCCTGGACCCCATCTACGCCGCCAAGCTCGGCGTTGATACGGACTCGCTGCTGGTGTCCCAGCCGGACACCGGCGAGCAGGCCCTGGAAATCATGGACATGCTGATCGGCTCCGGGTCCGTCGACGTCGTCGTCATTGACTCCGTTGCCGCACTGGTGCCGCGGGCCGAAATCGAAGGCGACATGGGAGACAGCCACGTCGGCCTGCAGGCCCGCCTCATGAGCCAGGCGCTGCGAAAGATCGCCGGCCGGCTGAGCCACACCAACACCACCGCCATCTTCATCAACCAGCTGCGTGAAAAGATCGGCGTCTTCTTCGGCAGCCCGGAAACCACCACCGGCGGCAAGGCCTTGAAGTTCTACGCGTCCGTACGCATCGACGTCCGCCGCATTGAAACGCTCAAGGAAGGCACCAACCCGGTTGGCAACCGCACCCGCGCCAAGATCGTCAAGAACAAGATGGCGCCGCCCTTCAAGCAGGCGGAATTCGACATCATGTACGGCGTCGGCATCTCCCGCGAAGGCGGCTTGATCGACATGGGCGTGGAGCACGGGCTGGTCAAGAAGTCCGGTGCCTGGTTCACCTACGACGGAGACCAGCTGGGCCAGGGCAAGGAGAACGCCCGCAACTTCCTGAAGGACAATCCCGACCTGGCCGACGAGCTGGACCGCCGCATCCGCGAAAAGCTGGGCATCGGCGTTCCGGCCGCAGAGGAACCGGCCGCACCCAAGCTCAAGGCTGTAGCCAAGGACTCCTAGGGCTTACCCCCTCAGGCAACAAGGGCAGCGCCTCCTCAGGAGGTGCTGCCCTTGGGGTTTGACCATCCAAGCCCTAGCTCATTCAGCAGTAGCTCATTCAACACTGACTCATTCAACCGGAACAGCTATGGCATCCCAAGAAACGCTCGAACAACTGAAGCAGCGGCTCGCCGACATCCAGGCGGGTACTGCCGTGCCTTCGGATACGACGCCGGCAGATGTGCCGCCGGCCTCCCGTGCGCGCTCCCGCCGGAAGCCGAAGGATGCAGGGGATACCTTCCAAGAAGGCGGTTTTGGCGAGGAAGCCCCGGCAGATGAACCGTGGGCAGAACCAGGCGCCGGAGGCGGCACCAAGAAAAAGAAGCGCCAGAGGAACAGCGCGGGGGAGGCGGATTCCGTTTCCGGGCCGGCGCCCGAGCTGACGCCTGAGGAAGCCTACTCAGAGGCGAAAGCCATTGTGCTGCGCCAACTCACGGCATCACCCAAAAGCCGGCACCAGCTGGAAGCGAAGCTGGCCGAACGCGAGATTCCGGCGGATGCGGCCGCAGCAGTCCTGGACCGTTTCGAGGAAGTGCAGCTCGTGGACGACGCCGAGTTCGCCCGGTTGTGGGTCCAGAGCAGGTCGCAGGGCAAATCACTGGCCCGCGGCGCACTGCGCCGCGAACTAGCCGAAAAGGGGATTGCGCCGGATCTGGCCGAGGATGCCCTCGAACAGGTCAGCGCCGATGACGAACTTGAGGCCGCCAGGACCCTGGCCCGGAAAAAGCTGCAGTCCTCCGCGGATCTCGCAGACCGCACGGCAAGGGACAAACAAACGCGGCGGCTCGTGGGCATGCTGGCCCGCAAGGGTTACTCGCCGTCGCTGGGTTTCCGCGTGGCCGGAGAAATTATCAGCGAAGCACGCGAGGCCAGAGGCGACAGCGTCTAAAAGCGCACACCCTCGAAGGGCCGGTGTCAATTCGCCGCGCCGTGTCGTATGCTGTGCCAACTATGTTAAAGATGAGCTTGGTGGGGCCCAAGTTAAGGCGTTCCCCGCTGTTTGCCGTGGTGTTTACCGGAATCCTGGCCTCGGCCGTGCTGACCGCCGGACCTGTCTCGGCTGCGGACCCGTACCCGTCCTGGGAAGATATCCAGCAGGCCAAGTCCTCCGAGGCCGCCAAAGCCTCTGAGGCTGACAAGCTCGAAGGGCTGCTCACGGAGCTGCGCACCGACGCCGGGCAACTGGGCGACGCTGCAGTTAAAGCCACCAGCCGCTACAACGCAGCGAGGGATGCCCTGGCAGAAAATGAGAAGCTCCTGGCCTCGCTATCCGCACAGCGGGAGGCCGCCGAGGCGCAGGCGGATGAAACGCTGCAGCGTGTGGCCGCATTGGCCGCGCAGACGTACAAGTCCGGAGGCGCCGCAGCGGACGGCTTGGGACTTTTGCTCTTGGATACGGAAGCGTCTGCCGACGCCCTGCACGGGGCGGACCTGATGGACCGCGTTTCCTCGCGGGCCGGAACCCTGTATGCGGCAGCGACGGCATCCGAACGGGTAGCGGCCGGCCTTGCCGATCAGGAACAGCAGGCCCGAGATGCCCGTGCAGACCTGCTGGCCGAGGCCAAACGGTATCTTGACGAAGCCGGCGCCTCTGCCACCGCGGCGGATGAAGCGGTCCGGGAGGAGGAAGCCCGGAAAACCGTTTTGCTGGCCCAACTGGCCGATTTGCACGGGACCACCGCCGACGTGGAAAACGCACGGCTGCGCGGAATTGCCGCTGAGCAGGCCTTCCAGGAACAGCAGGCGGCAGCGGAACGGGCGGCACGGAACGCCGGTACCGTGACGCGGCCTGCGGTCGGCTCACCCGTTGCTCCCGGCGCGCCGGAAACAGGGGTTCCGGCCGTGACCCTCCCCATAGCACCTGTGCCGGCACCTGCTCCCGCACCTGCGCCGGCGCCTGGCCCGGCACCCGTTCCGCTTCCGCCGCCGCCCGCCCAACCGGTGGACGATCCGGCCGGGGCCCAGAACTATGCCGCCGGCATGATGGGTGCCTACGGCTGGGACGGCAACGAATTCCGCTGCCTGGTCAGCCTCTGGAACCGGGAGTCCAACTGGCGCACTTCGGCGGCCAATCCGTCCAGCGGCGCCTACGGAATCCCGCAGTCGCTGCCCGGTAGCAAAATGGCCAGCCACGGCAGCGACTGGCAGACAAACTACCGGACCCAGATTAACTGGGGGCTCGAATACATCTCCTGGCGCTACGGCACACCCTGCGGCGCCTGGCAGCATTCCGAAGAGGTCAACTGGTATTAGCTTTCCTGGGGGCAACGGTTTGCGGCTGCACGCGATGTCGGGCGCGTCAACATCGTCGTTACCTTTTTGAGACTTTTCCCAGAAAACTCCGGTAGCGTCCTGCGCTTGTGACTTCACTTGACTCATCACGCCGCGAACAGACCCGCATCCGACGCGCCCTGCGCCGCCGCCGAAGGCTGCGAATGGGGGCCTCGGCAGCACTAGGCTCCCTGGCAATGCTGGGTGTGTCCGGCGCCGCGGTCGGCACTGCCGCAGGTGAGGACCTGCGCGCCGCAGCCGGACTGCAGCTGGTCAATATGGCGGTGCCGCTGCTCGCCACGCAAGAACCCGTCCGGGACGGTGCCACAACCGGGAATGTCACGGAAACCAAGGGTTCAACAGCTGAACAGCACCCCGCAGAGCAGCACCCCGCAGAGCAGCACCCCGCAGAACAGCCGCCCGCCGGGGAATCCGACGAGCAGGCTGCAGCAGAGCAAGCCGCCGCGGAGCAGGCTGCGGCCCGCGCGGCGGATGAGGCCGCGGCCATGCAGGCCGCAGAGGAAGCAGCCGAGGCCGTGCGTGCGGCCGTGCCTGTGGATGACCCTGCGGCGGCCAAGGCCTACGCTGCTTCCATGCTCGCCTCCCGGGGGTGGGAAGCATCCCAGCTGACGTGCCTGGACCGGCTTTGGACCAAAGAATCGGAATGGCTGACCAGCGCCACCAACTCCAGCAGCGGAGCCTACGGGATTGCACAGTCCCTTCCCGCCGAAAAAATGGCGGCAACCGGAGCTGACTGGGCGGTGAACTACCGCACGCAGATCGACTGGGGACTTCAGCACATCTCATCGCGTTACGGCAGCCCCTGCAACGCGCTGAATTTCCACCACGCCAATAACTGGTACTAGCCAAGAACTGGTACTAAGGGCGGCAGCGGAATTGCGCCTCGGTGAGGGATTAGGCCTAGTGGGGGACGGCGGCTGACGTACCCTAGGAGGGTGAGCATGACTGTTTCCTCTCCTTCCCCCGTGCCTTCCCCCGTGGCCTCCGAGGCAACACCGCGTACCTATCAGGTCCGGACGTTCGGCTGCCAGATGAACGTCCACGACTCCGAACGCATTTCGGGCCTGCTCCAGGACGCCGGATATGTGGAGGCCGACGGCGAGCAGGCGGACATCGTTGTCTTTAATACCTGCGCGGTCCGGGAGAACGCGGACAACAAGCTGTACGGCAACCTCGGCCTGCTCGCGCCCATCAAGGAGCGCCGCCCGGGGATGCAGATTGCCGTGGGCGGTTGCCTGGCACAGAAGGACCGGGAAACCATCCTGCGCAAGGCACCCTGGGTGGACGCCGTCTTCGGCACCCACAACATCGGGTCCCTGCCCGCGCTGCTTGAACGCGCGCGGCACAATGCCAAGGCCGAGTTGGAAATCCTGGAGTCATTGGACGTGTTCCCGTCCACGCTGCCCACCAAACGGGACTCGGTGTACTCGGGATGGGTGTCCATCTCCGTCGGCTGCAACAACACCTGTACCTTCTGCATCGTCCCGTCGCTGCGCGGCAAGGAACGCGACCGGCGCCCGGGGGAGATCCTGGCCGAAATCAAAGCACTGGTCGATGACGGCGCCATCGAGGTCACGCTGCTGGGCCAGAATGTGAACTCCTACGGCGTGGAGTTCGGCGACCGCGGTGCCTTCGCCAAGCTGCTGCGCGCGTGCGGCGACATCGAGGGCCTGGAACGGGTCCGCTTCACCAGCCCGCACCCGGCGGCCTTCACTGACGACGTCATTGACGCCATGGCGGAAACCCCCAACGTGATGCCGCAGCTGCACATGCCGCTGCAGTCGGGCTCGGACAAGGTCCTCAAGGACATGCGCCGCTCCTACCGCTCCAAGAAGTTCCTGGGGATCCTGGACCGGGTGAGGGAACGGATGCCGCACGCCGCCATCTCCACGGACATCATTGTCGGATTCCCGGGCGAGACCGAGGAGGATTTCGCCGCCACCCTCGACGTCGTGGAAAAGGCCCGCTTCGCCAGCGCCTTCACCTTCCAGTACTCCAAGCGCCCCGGCACGCCCGCCGCCGACCTGCCCGGCCAGCTGCCCAAGGCCGTGGTGCAGGAACGCTATGAGCGGCTCACTGCCCTCCAGGACCGGATTGCCGCCGAGGAGAACGCCAAGCAGGTGGGTACCACCGTAGAGGTCATGGTCACTGCCGGTTCGGGCCGGAAGGCTGAAGAGACAGGCCGGCTGTCCGGACGTTCCCGGGACCAGCGGCTGGTGCACTTCTCGGTGCCCGACGGCGCCCCCGCACCACGGCCGGGCGACCTCGTCACCGTCCCGGTCACCGCTGCCGCCGCCTTCCACCTGATTTCCGATCCCGCCACAGCCGCCGACTATTCGCTGCGCCGGTCCCGCGCCGGAGATGCCTGGGACCGTTCGCAGGCCGAATCCTGCGGCGTGCCTGCGGCACCGGCCGGCACCCGCGCGGGTGTTTCGCTGGGCATGCCCGCGCTGCCCCCGCGTTCCTAAGGGCGCTGCAGCATGAACCCTGCACTTGAGCGTCCGGTGGTTGCCGTCGTCGGGCCTACCGGGTCCGGCAAGTCGGACCTCGGCGTGGACCTTGCCCTGGAACTGGGCGGGGAAGTCATCAACGCGGATTCCATGCAGTTCTACCGCGGCATGGACATCGGCACGGCGAAGATCCCGGTTGCCGAACGCCGCGGCGTTCCGCACCACATGCTGGACATCATGGACGTTACCGAAGAGGCCAGCGTCTCGGCGTTCCAGACCCGGGCCAGGGCACTGGTCGAGGACATCCGGGGCAGGGGCATGTTCCCCATCCTCGTGGGCGGTTCGGGGCTGTACGTGCGGGCGGCGCTGGATGTACTGGAATTCCCCGGCACCGACCCCGCTGTCCGCGCGGCACTTGAAGCCGAACTGGAAACCGCCGGGCTGCCCGCGCTGATGGCACGCCTGCGGGCCGCGGACCCGGTCTCGGCAGAACGGATTTCAGATGCCCGGCGCGTGGTGCGGGCCCTTGAAGTCCTCGAACTGACGGGACGGCCGTTCAGCTCCTTTATGCCCGTCCGCCAGTACTTCCAGCCCGCCGTGCAGATCGGCCTGGAGGTGGACCGTCCCGTGCTGCACCAGCGGCTGGCCGGCCGTGTTGACGCCATGGTGGAACAGGGCCTGCTCGAGGAAGTGCGGCGGCTGGAACCGGCCGGACTGCGGACCGGCCGTACCGCCTCGCGTGCGCTGGGCTACGCCCAGTTCCTTGCGGTCCTGGACGGGAAGTCCTCGGTGCCTGAGGCCGCGGAGGCCACCGTTGTTGCCACCCGGCAGTTCGCCCGCCGCCAGCTGACCTGGTTCCGCGCCGACCCGCGGATCACTTGGCTGGGCTTTGACGATCCCGCCCTGGTTACCCGTGCGGCCGACGCCGTCCGTGCCGCCGTGCGGCCCAGTATCCTTGAAGGGTGACCAACACTTCTGCTTCGACGGCATCTGCCGCGTCCCTGCCCGCCTCCGGCCTGCCCGCTGCCGTTGCCGGCCTGCCCTTCGCCAAGGGCCACGGCACCGGCAATGACTTTGTGCTGCTGGCCGATACAGACGGATCCCGTGACCTGGCTGCCGCCGACGTGGCGGCTGTATGTGACCGGCACCGCGGAATAGGTGCGGACGGGTTCATCCGCGCCGTCCGCTCCGAGTACGTCCCCGAAGGCCGCGCACTGCTGCAGAACGCACCGGAAGCCGAATGGTTCATGGACTACCGGAACGGGGACGGAAGCGTTTCCGAAATGTGCGGCAACGGTGTGCGGGTTTTTGTGCATTTCCTGCTTGAAGAGCACCTGGTGGAACTGGGAGAGGGTGAAAGCCTGGTTATCGGCACCCGGGCCGGGCTGAAGACCGTCACCCGCACGCCCGGAGGCTATGCGGTGGACATGGGCCCGTGGGAGTTCATCTACCCGGACCACGCTGCCGCCAAGTCCATGGACACCGTGGTGAACGCCGGGGGCCTGGAAGTGCCCCGTCCCGGGCTGTCGGTCAGCATGGGCAACCCGCACACGGTGGTTGCCCTGGCCGAGCTTGACGAACTGGCCGCAACTAATCTCACCACCGCGCCGTCGGTGCAGCCCGAACCCTCCAACGGAACGAATGTCGAGTTCGTTGTCCCGGCCGAGCCGCTCGTGGAGGACGGGGTGGGACTGGTGACCATGCGTGTGCATGAGCGCGGCGTGGGGGAGACCCTGTCCTGCGGTACCGGCGCCTGCGCCGCCGCCGTCGCCACGCGTTTCTGGGCCGGTGCCGGCGCACCCGATGCGTGGGCCGTGACGGTGCCCGGCGGCGTCGTCGGCGTCCGGTTCCTGACCGGTCCCGAAGGCCGCGAACACGTCGAACTCAGCGGACCGGCCGTGCTGGTGGCCCGCGGCATCCTGCTGTAGGAGAAAGTCCGGGCTAGGAGTGCGCCCGTTCGACCTTCAGGATCCGGAAGGACTTGGCGGTGCTGTGGCGGGACACCGCAAAGCCGGCGGGCAGTTCTCCGGCCAGCCAGCGCTGCAGCGAATCCGATCCGAGGTTCTTCTGGACCACCAGCCACGCGGTGCCGCCCGGAGCCAGGCGCGGAAGCCAGAGCAGCAGCAGGGCGTGGAGTTCATCCTTGCCGATGCGGATGGGCGGGTTGGACCAGATGGCGTCAAAGCGCAGCTCCGGATCCACGTCCTCGGGCCGGGCAGCACTGACGTTGGCGCATCCCAGCGAAGCCGCGTTGTCGCGGGTCAGGGCAAGGGAGCGCTCGTTGACGTCCACGGCATAAACCTGTGCGGCGGGGGACTTCAGCGCCAGGGTGAGGGCCACCGGGCCCCAACCGCAGCCGATGTCCAGGAGATTACCGGTTGCGGGCGGGGCGGGAACTTCGTCCAGCAGTACTGCGGTGCCTTTGTCGATACCGTCCGGGCTGAAGATGCCGCCCGCGGTCTGGAGCGTCCGTTCGGAGCCGTTGAGCGTGACGCGCAGCGGCCGTCGGACCTCGGGTCCGGACGGTGTGGAAGAGAAATAGTGGTCTGAACCCATAACAGTCCAGATTAGCCGGAACCCGGGCGAGGACAGGAATTTAAGCGGTGCCCACGGGGTTGGAAGAGGTGGAAGTCGGGACAGGAATCCATTGCGCAGACGGTCGGTCTCGCCGGAGAATGTCAGTTCACTGGCCTACCATGTTAAGTACGTTCTCATAAGGAGATTATGACCATCAACAACTCCCGTTCCATGGGTTCCGTCAACGGTGCCGGCTCCGCTTCGGAGCTCAGCGCTTCGGACATCCAAGGGGTCATCGACCGGATCCTTGCGAAGGACAGCGCAGTTGAAGCCAAAACGGTGGAGACCAAGCCGCTGACCCGCACCGGAGGTAATAGCGGACGCGCCCAGGCGCTGTCCGACAACACTGAGCATTCCGTCCACGACGGCGAGCAGCAGGACCTCGAGGAGCGGCGCGCGCTGCGCCGCGTCGCCGGCCTGTCCACCGAACTCGAAGACGTCACCGAGGTTGAGTACCGCCAGCTGCGCCTGGAACGGGTTGTCCTCGCGGGACTGTGGAGCGAAGGCACCGCGGAAGATGCCGAAAACTCCCTGAAGGAACTGGCCGCCCTGGCGGAGACCGCCGGATCGGAAGTCCTGGACGGAATCATCCAGCGCCGCCTCAAGCCGGATCCCGGCACCTTCCTCGGCTCGGGCAAGGCCCAGGAACTGAAGGACATTGTCACAGCGACCGGCGCTGACACGGTGATCGTGGACAGCGAGCTCGCACCGTCCCAGCGCCGCGGACTTGAAGACATTGTCAAGGTCAAGGTCATTGACCGTACGGCCCTGATCCTGGACATCTTTGCCCAGCACGCCAAGTCCCGTGAAGGCAAGGCCCAGGTTGAGCTCGCCCAGCTGGAATACCTCCTCCCGCGCCTGCGCGGCTGGGGTGAATCCATGTCCCGCCAGGCCGGTGGCCAGGTGGGCAGCGCCAGCGCCGGCATGGGCTCGCGCGGTCCCGGTGAAACCAAGATCGAGCTGGACCGCCGGAAGATCCGCACCCGCATGGCCAAGCTGCGCCGCGAAATTGCGGGCATGAAGCCGGCGCGGGAGACCAAGCGTGCCAACCGGCAGCGGAACGCCGTGCCCTCGGTAGCCATTGCCGGCTACACCAATGCCGGCAAATCCTCACTGCTGAACCGGCTCACCGACGCCGGCGTGCTGGTGGAGAACGCCCTGTTCGCCACCCTGGATCCCACCATCCGCAAGGCACAGACCGAAGACGGGATCGGTTACACACTGGCGGACACGGTCGGCTTTGTCCGCTCCCTGCCCACGCAGCTGGTGGAGGCCTTCCGCTCCACACTGGAAGAAGTAGCGGACGCAGACCTGATCCTGCACGTAGTTGATGCCTCGCACCCGGACCCGGAAGGCCAGATTGCGGCCGTCCGCACCGTCCTTGCCGAGGTGGACGCCCGGAAGGTGCCCGAGATCATTGTGCTGAACAAGGCCGACGCCGCGGACCCGTTTGTCCTGGAACGGCTGCGCCAGCGCGAGAGCCGGCATGTGGTCGTTTCGGCCCGCACCGGAGAAGGCATCCCGGAACTGCTCCAGGCGATCTCCGAAGGCATTCCGCGCCCGGGAGTGGAGCTGGAACTGCTGGTGCCGTACGAGCGCGGCGAGATTGTGTCCCGGCTCCACCAGCAGGACGCAGAGATCCTGTCGACGGACCATGTGGAGACCGGTACCCGGCTCCACGTGAAGGTCCGTGAAGGACTCGCTGCAGAGCTGGAGCCGTTCGTAACCCATGGGTAGGAAGACGCAGCAGGGGCCGGAGCAGGTGCTGGAGCTGCTGGACACGGCGGTCGAATCCATGGGCGGACAGAACCGGCCGGGCCAGCACGAGATGGCCCGGCAGGTGGCGGAGGCAATCGAGTCCGGCGAGCACCTGCTGGTCCAGGCCGGCACCGGCACCGGCAAGTCATTGGCGTATCTGGTTCCGCTGATTGCCCATGCCCTCGACAGCGACAAGCCTGCTCTGGTCTCCACCGCCACCCTGGCCCTGCAGTCCCAGATTGTGGGCCGGGACCTGCCGCGCCTGCTGAAGACCCTGGCACCCAAGCTGCCCCGGGAAGTGGATGTCGCCCTGCTCAAGGGCCGCAGTAACTACGTCTGCGTCCACAAGACCGGCGGCGGGTTCCCCGAGGAAGACGAGGCGGGAACGCTGTTTATGCACGAGCAGGCGGTGTCCCACCCAGCGCCCGCCGGGGGACCCACCTCGGCACTGGGGCGCGACGTCGTCCGCCTGCAGGAGTGGGCACAGGAAACAGAAACCGGGGACCGCGACGAACTGCTGCCAGGTGTCAGCGACCGGGCCTGGCGCCAAGTCTCCGTGACCTCCATGGAGTGCCTCGGGGCGCAGAAGTGTCCCGTGGCGGAACTGTGCTTCAGCGAGCAGGCCCGGGCCAAAGCGGCCGTGGCGGACCTTGTCATCACCAACCACGCCATGCTGGCCATCGCCGCCTTTGAGGGTCTGGCCGTGCTGCCCGATTACGACGTGGTGGTCATTGACGAGGCCCACGAGCTGCAGGACCGCGTCACCGGCGCCGTCACCGGACAGCTGTCCGGGACCGTTATCTCCGCAGCCGTGTCCGCAGCCCGCAAACACACTTCCGCCGCCCTGGAGCCGCTGGCCGCTGCCGGCCGCGCGCTCGACCAGGTCTTCGCACCGGTCCCGTCCGGTCTGCTGGCCGCGGGACTGTCCGAGGACCAGGAGATGGTCCTGGGGCACGTACGCGACTCGGCCCGCACAGCGCTGTCAGATTCCAAGCCCGACGGCGAGAACGTGGACGGCGGGCGCCAGATGGCCCGTTCCCGGCTCATGGCCGTGCAGGAAATGTGCGACCGCATTCTTGATGCCGGCAACTCCGGTGAAGTGGTCTGGGCATCGCGCCCCAGCACGTTCTCTCCCGGCGCCGGATACACGGCGCCCGAAGAAGACTCACCGCCCACCATCAACGTGGCCCCACTGTCGGTTGCCGGCCGGCTGCGCGAAGGGCTCTTCGACGGTCACACCGTGGTCCTGACCTCCGCCACCCTGGCCATCGGAGCAGAATTCGGTCCGGTGGCCGGCGCCCTGGGACTCCTGGGCAGCGGTGCCCCGAAATGGAACGGCACCGACGTCGGCAGTCCCTTTGACTACCCCCGGCAGGGTGTCCTCTACGTAGCCAAGGACCTGCCTAAACCGGGGCGGGGGACATCCCCGGAGCAACTGGACGAGATTGAGGCGCTGATCAAGGCCTCCGGCGGCGGCGCACTGGGTCTGTTCTCTTCCCGGCGTGCAGCCGAGGAAGCGGCTGATGCCCTGCGCACACGGGTGGACTTCCCGATCCTGTGCCAGGGCGAGTCCACCATGTCCGCATTGGTACAGCAGTTCGCCGATGACGACGCGACCTGCCTCTTCGGAACCATGTCCCTGTGGCAAGGCGTGGATGTCCCTGGTGCCTCGTGCCGGCTGGTCATCATGGACCGGATTCCGTTCCCGCGTCCCGATGATCCGCTGATGACGGCCCGCACCCGTGCGGTGGCCAAGGCAGGCGGCAACGGCTTTATGAGTGTTTCGGCAACCCACGCCGCCGTCCGGCTGGCGCAGGGCGCTGGCCGGCTGATCCGGGCCTCCGGCGATAAGGGGGTGGTGGCCGTCCTGGACTCCCGGCTCGCCACCGCCCGGTACGGCAGCTTCCTGAGGGCTGCCCTGCCCCCGTTCTGGTCCACCACGGACCGCGGCGTGGTGCTGCAGGCCCTTGAACGCCTTTCAGCTCAGCCCGCAGGCACCCGGACCTAGGCCGGGCCCCGTCCAGGGGGAAGCGCGAGGCAGGAACGCAGCAGCGCCGTCGGCAGGGAGCCGGCGGCGCTGTATTTAGTGGTGCTGTTTATTGGTGCTGTTTTGCTGCGTGCAGCCCTAGAGAGAACGCATGACCGATACGACCTTGCCCATGATGGTGGCTTCGTCGCCGAGGATGGGCTCATAGCGGGTGTTCTGCGGCAGCAGCCAGGTGTGGCCGTTGCGCTGGCGGAAGGTCTTGACCGTCGCTTCGTCCTCCAGCAGGGCGGCAACAATATCGCCGTTCTCTGCCGTGGGCTGGCGCCGCACCACCACCCAGTCTCCGTCGCAAATGGCAGCGTCCACCATCGAGTCGCCGGACACGCGGAGCATAAACAGGTCGCCGTGGCCAACAAGCTGGCGCGGCAGGGGAATGACTTCCTCCACCTGCTGATCCGCCAGGATGGGCCCGCCGGCCGCAATGCGTCCCACGAGCGGAACCATGGCCGTGTCGATCGCGGTGGTGAGGTCGGAGACATGTGAGCTGCCGGCGCCGGATGCTGCCCCCGCAGTGGACCCTGAGCCGGTTTCCGCCGCTGAACCGTCCGGCGAACCGGATGCGCTGCGGCGGGTTGAAGGCGCGTCGCGAAGCAGCAGGGGGACCAGGATTTCCATGGCCCGGGGCCGTTTGGGATCCCGGCGGATGTACCCCAGCTTTTCCAGCTGGCTCAGCTGGTGGGTAACGCTCGAGAGGCTGGCCAGACCGACGATGTCTCCGATTTCCCGCATAGAGGGCGGGTAGCCGTTGGTACTGACCGAGCGCTGGATGGTCTCGAGGATCTTAGTCTGCCGGGCGGTGAGGCCCTTGGTGCGCACTGCCGGAGCGGGCGCGGCAGGGGCGGGGGTGCTGCCATTGGTAACACGGGCCACGTCGGCTTCCCTTCACGGTAGGCCCGCGGATGCGGACCCGATGGCTTCTTCTTTATGTGCCGGCCGTGCCTGCGGTGCTGGCCGTACCGTTTTGTCGCTTTTCCCGGTTTCCCGGTTTTCTCAGTTTTGTCAGTGCCGGGTGATTAGTTGGTATCACCGCTTTCCCGACAGGTTCAACGTTAAGGGAGCGCGGCAAGTTTTTCAAACATATATTCGAGCGAGTCTCGACAATGTTCGTAGATAAGTGCTAGAAATGTTCGAGTACAACTTAGAACGTATGTTCGAGTATGGTCCTGTGACACCTCGCAGGATCCACCAGATGTTCGAATGCAGTTTCTAAGCCCCGCGCAATACCCGGTCCTGCCGGGGATTGTCCGGACGGCGCGGGAGCTGCTCATCGGACCGGAAAGGTATTGACATGTCAGTACACGTACTTCCCAACGCTTCGGTGCGTCCCAGTGCCCCGGCCGGCGCCTCCGCTGCCGCGCGCAGCCAGGCACCGCTGCGCCTCACCCGCCGCGGACGGCTCGTCCTGGTGGGCGCACCCCTGATGTTCTCCACCGCTGCACTTCTGGTCTTTGCGGGTTTCTTCACCGCCCCTGCCATGGCCACCGGGAACTCACCGGAAACTACACGCACCCTGCAGGTATCCGTTTCCACCGGCGACTCACTGTGGTCCCTCGCCACCGAATACGCACCGGAGCGGGATCCCCGGGACGTCGTTGCGGACATCGTGGAACTGAACAACCTGGAAAACGCCACGGTCCCGGCCGGCCGGCAGCTCTACATCCCCGTCGCCTCCTAGCCCGGAACTTCATGCCGGGACACCGGATTCCGCGCCGGGTGCCGCAGCGCCTTAAGCTGTACGGGTGAGTGAACAGCTGGAAAACCTGAACCGACTTCCCCTGCGGGAAGACCTCCGCGGCCTGAGCCCGTACGGAGCTCCGCAGCTGGATGTGCCGATCCTGCTGAACGTCAATGAAAACACCCACGGGCTGCCCCGGCATGTAAGGGAAGCGATCGTTACCGAGGTCCAGGCGGCAGTTGCCGGACTGAACCGGTACCCGGACCGCGAGTTCACCCAGCTGCGGGAAAACCTGGCGAACTATCTCGGCCACGGTCTCACCGCCGAAAACATCTGGGCTGGCAACGGCTCCAACGAAGTCCTGCAGCACATCATGCAGGCCTTCGGGGGCCCCGGCCGGAAGGCCATGAGCTTCCCGCCCACCTACTCCATGTACCCGCTGCTCGCCAGCGGCACGGGAACCGCCTATGTCACCGGCACAAGGGAAGCCGACTTCACCCTGGACCCGCAGTCCGTGGCGGAGCAGGTCCGGGCACAGGCACCTACCATCATCATTCTCTGCACCCCGAACAACCCCACCGGCACCGCCCTGGGACTGGACGCCATCGAGGCGGCCTACGATGCCGGCGCCGCCTCCAACGCAGTTGTCGTGGTGGACGAGGCCTACGCGGAGTTCTCCCACACGGAAACCCCCAGCGCCCTGCAGCTGCTGCCCGGACGCGAGCGGCTGATCGTCTCCCGGACCATGTCCAAGGCTTTCGCCCTGGCCGGGGCCCGGATCGGCTACCTGGCCGCGGCGCCGCAGATCGCCGACGCCCTGCGCCTGGTCCGGCTGCCGTACCACCTCTCCGCCATTACCCAGGCCACGGCCAACGCAGCCCTGACGCACGCCGATGCCCTCCTGTCCAACGTTGAGGACATCAAGGCCCAGCGCGACAGGATCGTCCGGGAACTCACCATTATGGGACTGGCCCCGGCGCCGTCGGATGCCAACTTTGTCCTGTTCGGCGGGATGGAGAATCCGCGGGCCGTCTGGGAAGGGCTGCTGGAAGCCGGTGTCCTGGTCCGTGACATCGGCATTGAGGGGCACTTGCGGGTTACCGCCGGTACTGAAGCGGAAACCACGGCGTTCCTGACCCGGCTGCAGGAACTGCTCGCCGCCTGAGCCGCCCGTCCGGCCCTGCATCCACCTCCCGGCCCCCGGTTCCAGTTCCGGGTGTTGCCCGCTTCGGGACTAAACTGATCACCTGCCGGGGCTTTGCCTATTGCTTCGGCTCCAACCTTCGCGAAGGAACCTCATGACTGTGGAGACCGCCACCGGACGCACCGCCCGCCTTGAGCGGACCACCAGCGAATCGTCCGTCGTCGTCGAACTTGATCTGGACGGCACGGGCCGCGCGGATATCAGCACCTCGGTGCCGTTCTACGACCACATGCTGACCGCGCTGGCCAAGCACTCACTGATGGATCTCACCGTGCGAGCCACGGGGGACACCCACATCGATGTCCACCACACGGTGGAGGACATCGCCATCAGCATCGGCGAGGCGCTGAAGACCGCGCTCGGCACCAAGGCCGGCATCCGCCGTTTCGGCGAAGCCACTGTTCCGCTGGATGAAGCACTGGCGCAGGCGGTCGTCGATATCTCCGGCCGCCCCTACCTGGTGCACTCCGGGGAGCCCGCGGGGCAGGAATACCACCTGATCGGCGGGCATTTCACCGGATCCCTGACGCGGCATGTCTTCGAAGCGATCACGCTCCACGCGCAGATCTGCCTGCACATGCGGGTGCTGTCCGGACGGGATCCGCACCACATTGTCGAGGCCCAGTTCAAGGCCTTCGCCCGCGCCCTGCGCGCGGCGGTTGAATCCGATCCGCGCGTTGAGGGCATCCCCTCCACGAAGGGAGCACTGTGAGTCCCCGCAACGTCACCGTCCTGGACTACGGTTCCGGCAACATCCGCTCCGCCGTGCGCGCCCTTGAGCACGCCGGCGCCAACGTCACGCTTAGCGCCAAGCCGGATGACGTCCTGAACGCCGACGGGCTCGTGGTCCCCGGCGTCGGCGCGTTCGCCGCCGTGATGCAGGGCCTCAAGGACGTGGATGCCCTCCGCATGATCGGCCGCCGCGTGGCCGGCGGCCGCCCGGTGCTGGGTATCTGTGTAGGCCTGCAGGTGCTCTTTGATGAGGGCGTGGAGCACGGGGTCCGGACCAAGGGGATGGGCGAGTGGCCCGGCGTGGTTGAACGGCTCGCGGCCGACGTCGTGCCGCACATGGGCTGGAACACCGTAAAGCCCCCGGCCGGTTCGGCCCTCTTCGACGGTATCGAGGACGAGCGGTTCTACTTCGTGCACAGCTACGGCGTGCAGAAGTGGGACTTCGACGTCACCCAGCCGGCCATGCGACCGCCCCAGGTCACCTGGGCGGACCACGGCGGCCCGTTTATTGCCGCGGTGGAGAACGGTGCGTTGTCGGCTACCCAGTTCCACCCGGAGAAGTCCGGCGACGCCGGCGCAGCACTGCTGAACAACTGGCTTAAGACGCTGGGCTGAGCGCTATGTGGAGCATTCTTCTGATGGGCCTGGCCGGTCTCCTCATTGGCGGCGCGGTGTCTTTCCGCAGCCAGGGCATGTCCAAAATCATTGTCATCAGCTTCTGGGTCCTGGCCGGAATGGCCCTGCTGGGCGCCTACCTGCTGACCCTCGACCTTTCCTGACCCCACCACCGAAAGCACAAGAGATGCCCTTCAGCGAAACCCCCGTCCTAGAACTGCTGCCCGCCGTGGATGTGGCCGACGGACAGGCCGTGCGCCTGGTCCAGGGTGAAGCCGGCAGCGAGACCAGCTACGGCGATCCGCTGGAGGCGGCCCTGGCCTGGCAGAACGACGGCGCCGAGTGGGTCCACCTGGTGGACCTGGATGCCGCGTTTGGCCGCGGCTCGAACCTTGACCTGCTCAGCCGCGTGGTGAAGTCCCTCGATATCAAAGTGGAGCTTTCCGGCGGCATCCGTGACGACGAGTCGCTGGACAAGGCGTTGGAGCTCGGCGCAGAACGCGTGAACCTGGGCACTGCGGCACTGGAGAACCCGGAATGGACCGCCAGCGCGATTGCCCGCTACGGGCAGGCAATCGCCGTGGGCCTGGACGTGCGCGGAACCACCCTGGCGGCCCGCGGCTGGACCAAGGAGGGCGGCGACCTGTGGGAGGTGCTCGCCCGGCTCGAAGAGGCCGGTTGCCCCCGCTACGTAGTCACCGATGTCACCAAGGACGGCACCCTGCGCGGACCGAACGTGGACCTGCTGCGGGAAGTGCTCAAACGCACCGACCGTCCGGTGGTGGCTTCCGGCGGAATTTCCAGCCTGGACGACCTCGCCGCCCTGCGCGAGCTGGTTCCGCTGGGGCTGGAAGGAACCATTGTGGGCAAGGCCCTCTATGCCGGCGCCTTCACGCTGCCCCAGGCCTTCGACGTCGCCGGACACCCGGCCCGCTGACCATGGCATCGCGCGAACTCCCGGGCCACATTGCCGCCGCCCTGGCAGGAGCCGGCGGTCCCGCGGACTCAGCCGGCCGGTCCTGGTCCGGACGGGACCTGACCGGCGACGGGAATCCGCTGCATAACTTTGACAGCGACGACGGTCGGGCCGACGCCGGCTACGCCGCCGCCGTCGCGCGCCTCGTTGCCGGGACCGGCAGCGAACGGGAGGTTGTGGCCGCCCTGGCCACCGCCCGTGTGTTCGTGCCCATCGTCGCCGTGTTGGGGGAGGAAGCCGAATCCAACCACGGCCTGACTGCCGACAAACAGGCGGACATGGCGCTCGTGTCGCTGACGGCGCCGGACGGGCGGAAGGCGCTGCCGGTGTTCACCTCGGTGGACGCCCTGGAAAAGTGGCATCCGGAAGCACGGCCCGTGGCCGTTTACACGCCACGCGCCGCACTGTCCGCCGTTTCCGAGGACGCTCAGCTGCTGGTCATCGATCCCGGCGCCGATTTCACTTTTGTGGTGCGCCGGCCGGCCATGTGGGCGCTGGCCCAGCAGCGGGAATGGGTGCCCTCCTACGCCGACGCGGAACTGGTGGACTTTGCCCGGGCCGCCGCGGAAGCGGACCCGCGGATCCTGGGCATTACCCTCCAGCAGGGCCAGGGCACCGCGTCACGTACAGCCGCCGGTGAGCCGGTGGGCGGGGGAGGCGCCGGTCCTGAGCTTACAATGGTCGTTCAGCTTGCGCCCGGACTTGGTCCGCAGGACGTCTCTGCCCTGATGGCAGTCCTGCAGGAGCGCCTGACTGCTAACCCCGAGTTTGTTGAGCGTGTGGATTCACTGGATCTGTTGACCACGCGCTGACCCGTCAGGCGTAGCCCGCCAGAAGAGAACCGCCGTGAATTTTGGCCTGTACCGCGAGATGCTGCGGATTGCCCCCATCCGCCGACTTTTGCTGGTGGGAATGGTGGCGAGGTTCCCGCATTCCGCCGCAGGCGTGCTGCTGACGCTGCATGTGGTGAACACCATGGACAAGGGCTACGCGGCAGCCGGCGCGGTGGCCGCGGTGGTGACCATCGGCATTGCCGTGGGTGCGCCGTGGCGCGGGCGACGCGTGGATACCGTGGGGCTGCGCCGGGCGCTGATCCCGTCAGTGATCGCCGAGGCAACCATCTGGAGCATCGCGCCGCACGCCAGTTTCGAGTGGCTGCTGGTACTCGCGCTGATCGGCGGCGTCTTTACCCTGCCGGTCTTCAGCGTGGTGCGGCAGTCCCTGGGCGTGCTGGCCACCGGCGAGCAGCGGCGCACAGCCTTCGCCCTGGATTCAATTGCCACCGAGCTCGTCTTTATGGTGGGTCCTGCCCTCGGAGCCGTCATCGCCACACAGATCTCCTCCGTGGTGGGCCTCACCGCGGTAGGTCTGTCCGCTGCGGTGTCCGGACTGCTGCTCATCTGGTTCAACCCGCCAACGCGGACTGCCGAACCGAAGGACGCCGTGACCGCCGTCGACGAGCAGGAGGCCGCGGCCTCCGCCGTCATCAACGTCGCACCCGCAAATGTGCAGGACGCTCCCATGGAGCTCACCGGAGCCGGCCTCCCCGGCGGTCCGCAGAACCTCCTTACCCGGCTGGGCAGGGGACTGGCCGGCAACTTCGGCTGGCTAACCGCCAGTGTGGCCGTGGTGTTCGCCGTCGCCGTGGGTGCCGGGCTGCTGCTCTCCAGCACCGACGTCGGGATTGTGGCCCTCGTGGAAGCCGGCGGCAACCCGTCCGAGGTCGGCATTGTGTTTGTGGCCTGGTGCGCTGCCTCGGCCGTGGGCGGCGTCGTGTACGGCGCCATGAACAAGCGGATTTCACCCATGGTGCTCCTGCTGGCCATGGCGGTGCTGACCATGCCGATGGGGTTGGCGACCGGCACCCTCAGCCTCGCATTGCTCTCCATTCCGGCCGGGTTGCTCTGCGCGCCCGTGCTGTCCTCGGCATCCGAACGGGTCGCGGACCTGGTGTCCGAGGACCGTCGAGGGGAAGCCATGGGCTGGTACGGTTCGGCGATGACCGCCGGAACCGCACTGGGCGCCCCGGTGGCCGGACTGGCCATCGACGTGATCGGTCCGTGGGCCGGTTTCCTGATGGCGGGCGGCGCGGCCGGGGTGCTTGTCCTGGTGACGCTCTCGGTTCGCCGGCTCGTTCGCCGGCCGGCCGCCCTCTAGCGAAGACAAAAAGACCCGGAGCGCCTGCCGCAGGGGCAGGCGCTCCGGGTCTGTAGCGGTAGCCGGGCCTCTAGCTGACGGGGCCGGTGAACTTCTCGCCCGGACCCTTGCCGGGGGCGTCCTGAATGACGGATGCTTCCCGGAAAGCCAGCTGCAGCGAACGCAGGCCGTCGCGCAACGGCCCGGCGTGCTGGCTGCCGATCTCGGGGGCTGCGGCGGTAACGAAGCCGGCCAGGGCGGTGATCAGCTTGCGTGCTTCGTCCAGGTCCTTCAGCTCTTCGGCGTCGTCGCCTTCAGCCAGGCCGCACTTAACGGCGGCGGCGCTCATCAGGTGGACGGCAGCGGTGGTGATGACCTCGATGGCCGGCACCTCGGCAATGTCGCGCATCTGCTCGGCGACTTCCTGCTGCGCTGCAGCGGCGGATTCGGTCTCTGCGGGTGTTCCCGGGAAGGAGTGGCGGGTTGCCTCGCCTGCCGGATTGCTCTGTGGGGTACTCATACTGGTAAGCTTGTCACAGACCGACTGGTTGTCGTTACTTTCAATGCCCCTTGCGGGCAGGATGAAAATCACACTTTCCTCCTGAAAGCGACGTCACCGGTATGCAAGCGGAGACCCCTCCCACCCGCGTCAGCCTGACTGCCATTGTGGCGGCAGAGTTGCCGGGTTCAGGTCGGCCCCGGCGGGCCAGCAGCACGGATATTCCGCGCCTGCCAGCACTGCCGGGAGCTAACTGCCTTACGGGCAGTTGATGCCGACCCCTCACGGGCCTTCGATTGCGCTTGCAATTGGAGGCCTTCTTCATTTGCAGGCGGTAGCCGTTTTGAAGAACACAGGAGCTGCAACATTAGCGAGCCAAGAATCAATGATCGAATCCGCGTCCCTGAGGTGCGGCTGGTAGGTCCGGCAGGTGAGCAGGTAGGAGTTGTCCGTATTGAGGACGCGCTTCGACTGGCTGCTGAGTCGGACCTGGATCTTGTTGAGGTAGCACCGCAGGCGAAGCCGCCGGTGTGCAAACTAATGGACTTCGGCAAGTACAAGTACGAAGCCGCCGTCAAGGCACGTGAAGCACGGAAGAACCAGACGAACACCGTTCTGAAGGAAATCCGCTTCCGCCTGAAGATCGACACCCACGACTACGAGACCAAGCGCGGGCACGCCATGCGCTTCCTCGCCGCCGGGGACAAGGTCAAGGCCATGATCCAGTTCCGCGGCCGTGAGCAGCAGCGTCCTGAAATGGGTATGCGGCTGCTGAACAAGTTCGCTGAGGATGTAGCCGAGGTGGGTGTGGTTGAGTCCACGCCGCGCATCGACGGCCGCAACATGGTGATGGTCATCGGTCCGCTGAAGAACAAGGCTGAGGCCAAGGCCGAAGCCCGTCGCGCAACGCAGCGGGCAGATGCCAAGGCTGCTAACGAGGCGATCAAGAACGGCGAGGCACCTGCTCGGGTGGATACCTCGGCGGACAAGGCTCCCATGACGCAGAGCCTGGCGGATCTGCTGCCCGACGGCCTGCGTTTGGGTTCCTCCGCTGCCGAAGCCGATAAGGCCCGTGCAGAGCAGGAACAGGCAGAGAAGGAACAGGCCGCAAAGCGGGCCAAGGCTGCGGCTGCTGAAAAGGCCGCAACCGAGGCACGCCGTGTGGCTGCAGCCAGCAAGCCGGCCGCTGCGCCTGCCGCACCGGCTCAGCCTGCCAAGCCTGCCGAGGCAGCCGCACCGGCCGCAGCACCGAAGCCGGTGTCTGCACCCAAGCCGGCCGCGGTTCCGAAGCCGACTGCTGCACCCAAGCCCGCTGCCCGGCCCAAGCCGGCCGCGGCACCGAAGCCTGCCGGCAAGCCGTCCACCCCTCGGGGAACGTCCGGCCAGCCCAAGCCCGGAACCGCAGAGTAGTTCCACTGCACTGCGACGCCCCGGCGTCCAGTAACAATGCCCTGGCACCCAACGGGTGCCTGAAGCCCCGCGGGCCTGCCCGCGGAAACCTAAAGGAGATCGGTAGACATGCCGAAGATGAAGACCCACAGTGGCGCCAAGAAGCGCTTCAAGCTGACCGGTACCGGCAAGCTCAAGCGCCAGCAGGCTAACCGCCGCCACTACCTGGAGCACAAGCCCTCCACGCTGACGCGCCGCCTGGCCAACGACAAGCTCGTGGCACCGGCAGACGCCAAGGTCATCAAGAAGATGCTGGGCATCTAACTAATTCCCTGATGGCCGTCCCGTCCGGGCCGGTCTCACCCATCAAAGCTTTCCCCGCTCCTGGGCCTTCCAGGCGCAGTGACTTACCAAGTCGGGGAGATTTACCAAAAGGAGTACGCACGTGGCACGTGTGAAGCGGGCGCTTAACGCCCACAAGAAGCGTCGGGTTATTCTCGAGCGCGCCAAGGGTTACCGCGGACAGCGTTCGCGCCTGGTCCGTAAGGCCAAAGAGCAGCTGCTGCACTCGTTTGTGTACAGCTACGGTGACCGCCGCAAGCGCAAGGGCGATTTCCGCCGCCTCTGGATCCAGCGCATCAACGCTGCTTCCCGCGCCAACGGCCTGACCTACAACCGCCTGATCCAGGGCCTCAAGCTGGCCGAGATCCAGGTTGACCGCCGCATGCTGGCCGAACTGGCCGTCAACGACGCCGCTGCGTTCGCCGCACTGGTCCAGATCGCCAAGGATGCCCTGCCGTCCGACACCTCCGCTCCGGCTGTCCAGGCTGCTCCGGTCGCCAAGGCTGCTCCCGTTGCTGATACCAAGCCGGCTGCTGCCGTTGCCACCGCCAAGGGTGGCTTCAAGGCTTCCGAGGGCGACGCCCCCGAAGGTTTCGTTATCAAGGGCAACCTGGGCTCGGGCAAGTACCACGTCCCCGGTTCCACCTGGTACGAGCAGACTGTTGCTGAGTACTGGTTCGATTCCGTTGAGGCAGCCAAGGCTGCCGGTCTGGAACCCGCTGGCGGAGAATCCCGCCAGAAGTTCCAGGGCTAAGGGAATCGGTCTCTAAAAGACGATGAACCTTGAAGGGCGCCCGCAGGCACCGCTGATGTCCAACCCCCGAGCTGATCGGGTCCGTGATGTTGCGAGACTTGCCGGGCGCTCTTCGCGCTTAAAATCCGGCCGTTTCCTGGCCGAGGGGCCGCAGGCCGTCCGGGAGGCGCTGAGCGCACACCGAGCGGCCGCGGCCAACGGCGGCTCCGCCGTCGTGCACGAGGTTTATGCCACCCAGGCGTGCCTGGACCGGCTGCCCGAGCTAGCTGATCTGGCCCGCGGCCTGACGTTGCGCCTGGCCACGGACGAAGTCCTGGCCGCTATGGCAGACACCGTGTCCCCGCAGGGCGTCGTCGCCGTCTGCAACATGTCCACAGCGCGCCTCCAGGATGTCCTGGCCGGCGGAGCAAAACTGGTGGCCGTCCTGTGCGAGGTCCGGGACCCCGGCAACGCCGGGACCGTGCTGCGCGCCGCTGATTCCGCCGGCGCCGACGCGGTGGTGCTGACCGCTTCCAGCGTGGACATCTACAACCCCAAAGCCGTGCGCTCCACGGCAGGGTCCTTGTTCCACCTGCCGGTGGTCACCGGAGCCGACTTCGGCGCCGTCATCGAGGCCCTGGGCACAGCCGGAGTGACGGTCCTCGCGGCCGACGGCTACGGCAGCGTGAACCTCGACCGCCTGCAGGACCTCAGTGCGGTGCGCAGGCTTGCTCCTGCCGCTGACCGCCACAACGACGACGCCGGCCTGCCGCAGCTGGAGGCTCCTACCGCCTGGCTGTTCGGCAACGAGGCCCAGGGGCTTTCCGACGCCGAACTTGCCGCCGCCGACCACCGTGTGGCGGTCCCTCTGTACGGCAGCGCCGAGAGCCTGAACGTGGGCACAGCGGCGACTGTTTGCCTGTACGCCTCCGCCCGCGCCCAGAACCGGTAGGACCGGCTGCCGCCGTCGCTGCCGCCGTCGCTGCCGCAGCGCACACCCCGCAGTTAGCGGATCTTCAACCCCGCCGAATTGCGCAGCGTCGACTCCAACGCAACGTCAAAGGGCGTAGCCCGAACGCCCAGGGCTGTTTCGGTCCGGGCGGAATCTGCAGTGAACGACGACGTGAACTGATAGGACGAAGCGCCGATCTCCCGTACTTCGGGCAGGAACTTCCCACCGATTCGGAACAGCGCGGCGGGATAGGAGCGTACCCTGCCCGCGGAACCCAGCAGTTCGTTGACCCGGCGCGCAATGGTGAGCCGGTCCAGGTGCGAGGAATGCGGAACATGCCAGGCGGTCCCGGACGCGCCGTCAGCTGACGCAGCGGCCAGTGTTGCCGCGATGTCCGGCAGATAAGCCCAGCTATGCGCCAGCGACGGATTCCCCACTACCCAGGCAGTTTTCGAAGCCGCCAGCGGCTTGAGGAAACGCGGACCCAGATGGGCGTTGGCACCGGCGCCCGGCCCGAAGTAGTCGCTGGCCCGCACCTCCGTTGCCTGGATGCGTCCTGCCGTATGCGCCGCCAGCAGTTCCTCCCACATGCGCCGGCGCACTTCACCCTTCCGGTCGGCCGGATTCAGCAGACTGTCTTCCCGCATGGGCATGTGCGCGCGGCCGTAAGCGTAGAGGTTGCCCATCAGGACGACCCGGGCGCCGGTGGCCTCCGCCGCGGAAATGACGGCCGCAGTGATGGGTGGCCACTCGCGCTCCCAGGCTGGGTAAGGCGGATTGCTGCAAACGTACAGCGCTTCTACGCCGCGCGCTGCCCGCGTGAGGGCTTCGGCGTCCGACGCCTGCAGGCGCACGGCCTCGGTGCCTGGCACCTCGGTTCCGGAACGGGTACCCAAAAGGACGCGCTGGTCCCGTTCGGTGAGATGGGCGGCCAGGGCCCGGCCGACGGCGCCTGCGCCAATGATGAGTGATACCGCCATGTTTCGTCCTTTTCCAGTCTGTTGGTCAGTGCGTTTTGCTTACCGGCTCGACGCTAGACCGCCATGCAGTGAAAAACAAGAGCACCGCTCACAATTGTGTGCACTGATTACTTAAGGCAGGATGAGTGGATGACGAGTTCCACTTCGCCCCAACCGGGGGAGGGGCCCCGGGCAATGGCCCGGCGGCTGCACACCGCCCGTATCCTCGACGCCGCTGAACAACAGCTGGCCGAGGGCGGTCCGGCAAATCTTTCCCTCCGGGCCATCGCCCGCGGCCAGGGGATGGCTTCGTCTGCCATCTACCGTTACTTCGCCAGCGCAGACGAACTGCTCACCGCGCTTATCCTTCGCGCCTATTCGGACCTGGGCGACGCCGCCGAACGCGCTGCAGCGAATGCGGCGCCAGGCGAGAAGGGGTTTATGGCCGTCTGCCACGCAGTGCGGGACTGGGCCCTGGCCCAACCCCACCGATATGCGCTGATCTACGGCTCACCGGTTCCGGATTACCACGCGCCCGAATCCACGGTGGAACAGGCCGCCCGGGTGCCGGCGGCGCTCCTGCGGCTGCTGCCGCCGGCAAGCGGCCAAGCCGGAGCCAACGGGCTCGACCTGCTGGATCCGGGACTCGTTGCCCTGGCCGAGGGCATCGGGGCCGACCCCCGGCAGCTGCCTGCCGGAGTAGCCGTCTGGAGCCAGCTCTTCGGGCTGGTCAACTTTGAGCTGTTTGGCCACTTCCGCAATGTGGTCGCGGCACAAAGGTCCTTTTTTGATGACACCCTGCGGGCGGCCTACCGCCGGATGAACGGCTGACTGCCGGCCTGCGGCACGTACGGCCCCTGCGGCGGATGTAGCGTATTGGTAACGGCCGCTTTCGGCGAGCCGGTCCACTACACCAAAGAGAAACGGGTTTTACATGTCTGCCAGCGGCGGTAATAAGGCGGTTGTCGCGGCACTGAGCGCCAATCTGGCCATCGCGGCCTTGAAGTTCATTGCTTTCGCCTTAACGCGCTCCTCCTCGATGCTCGCTGAGGCCATCCACTCCGTTGCCGACTCAGGCAACCAGGTGCTGCTGCTTTTGGGCGGCAAACGGTCCAGGCGCCAGGCCAGCCCGGAGCACCCCTTCGGCTATGGCCGTGAGCGCTATATTTACGCTTTCATTGTTTCCATTGTCCTGTTCAGCGTCGGCGGACTCTTCGCCCTGTACGAGGCCTACCACAAGTACCAGGACCCGCACCCGATCGAGGGCCAGTGGTGGTGGGTGCCCCTTGCCGTGCTTGTGGGCGCCATGATCGCGGAGGGCTCCTCCCTCCGTACCGCAGTCCGCGAGTCCAACCACACCCGCGGCAAGCAGGGGTGGGTGCAGTTCGTTCGGACCGCCAAGGCCCCTGAACTGCCCGTTGTCCTGCTCGAGGATTTCGGGGCCCTGCTCGGCCTGCTCTTCGCCCTGTTCGGCGTCAGCATGACCCTCGTGACCGGAAACGGCGTTTGGGACGCCTTCGGCACCGCCATGATCGGCATCCTGCTGGTGGCCATTGCCGCTGTCCTGGCGGTGGAGACCAAGTCGCTGCTGCTCGGCGAATCCGCAACGCAGGCTGATGTGCGCCGGATCGAAGAGGCCATCCAGGCCGACCCCGACACCCGCATCATCCACCTGAAGACCATGCACCTGGGTCCGGAGGAGCTGCTGGTAGCGGCGAAGATCGCCATCCCCAAGTGCGAGACCGGACAGGAGATTGCCGACGGCATCAACGCTGCGGAGGAACGGATCCGTGCAGCGGTCCCGATCGCGCGCTCTATTTACCTGGAGCCGGATGTGTTTTCGGCGAAGAAGGCCGGCGATCCAGCACCCCGCTGATCAGGGCAACTGCCAAACCAAGCAGGGCGAGTACCGCTCCCACCACAGCGGGGGAGCGGTACCCCCAGCCCCAGGCAATGACGACGCCGCCCAGCAGGGCGCCCAGCGCGTTGGCAAGGTTCAACGCGGCATGGTTCAGCGACGAAGCCAGCGACTGCGCGCCGGGCGACACGTCCAGCAGCCGGGTCTGCAGCGGCGGGGTGAGCATGGAACCGATCAGGCCGACCAGGAACACCAGCACCATGGCGGTCGCGGCGTACTGCACCGCCCACGCGTAGGCGAGCAGGACCACTACCGTCCCGCCCAGGACCGCGTAAATGCTGCCCATGACGTTGATGTCCGCAATCCGTCCGCCGGCAACGTTGCCGATCACCTGTCCCACACCGTAGAGGCCGACGACGACGGGCAGGACGTTCTCCGATATGCCTGCTACTTCGGTCATAGTGGGTGCAATGTAGGTGTAAACGGCGAAGAACCCGCCGAACCCTACTGTTCCCACCAGCAGTGCCAGCCAGACCTGAACCCGTCCCAGCGCGCTCAGCTCCGATTTGATGCTGGCTTCCGCCAGGGCGGGCTGGTAGGGAACAAACCGTGCCACGAGTGCCACTGTCAGCAGTGCAAGCGCCCCCACGAGGACGAACATCCAGCGCCAACCGGCCTGCTGGCCCAGCCAGGTGGCAAAAGGAACACCCACCACATTGGCGATGCTCAGCCCCAGCATCACCATGGAGATGGCCCACGCCCTGCGGGTAGGTGCCACCAAGGAGGCGGCAATGACCGCGGCCACACCAAAGAAGGCGCCGTGCGGCAGCCCGGAAAGGAAGCGCGTGAACAGCAGCCAGGAATAGTCCGGGGCGAGGAAGGACGAGAGGTTGCTCAGGGCGAAGAACGCCATCAGCCCCATCACCAGCAGCTTCCGGGGCATGCGCGCGCCCAGGGCGGCGAGCACGGGGGCTCCGACAACGACGCCAAGCGCGTAGGCGGAAATCACGTGGCCACCGGAGGGTACGGAAATACCGAGGTCGTCGACCATTTCCTGGAGCAGGCCCATGATGCTGAATTCCGTGGTGCCGATGGCAAACCCGCCCACGGCCAGGGCAGTAATGGCCTTGGCAACAGTGGTGCGGCGGGAACCGGAGAAACGCTGGTTGGACAGTGGCATGGGCGCGGAGGTGCTGCGGGTCAAGGCTTCGCTTTCAAGTGGGGTGCGGCTGTGGAGTGCAGCTGCAGCGACGTGGTACAGCTGCGGATGCGGCGTTGCGGAGCAGCCGGCCCGGGGAAATGATCCGCACGGGCCGAAGGCCGGGACGGCATTGTCCCCTCCAGCCTAGTGCAGGGCCGAACCGCGCGGGGCCCGGAGGAAACGACCCGGAGTGCACATAGACTTTTCCCGTGGCCAACAAACCAGCGCAGGACCAGCAGACGGTTATCCCCGCAGTACAGGAACACCCGGATCAACACCCGGTGGGCCTCAAGCAGGTGGTGGGGGCGGCCGTGGTGGACCGCCTCGAATCGCCCTCCCTGCTGCTGGCAGCACGCCGCAGCGCTCCTGTCGCCCTTGCCGGACTGTGGGAATTCCCCGGCGGCAAGGTCGAACCCGGTGAAGGATGCACTGAAGCCCTGCACCGCGAGCTGGCGGAGGAGCTGGGTATCCGGGTTCGGCTGGGTGCGGAAGTCGAGGGGCCGCTGGTCCAGGGCTGGCAGCTCAACCGGAACGCTGCCATGCGGGTGTGGCTGGCCGAAGTTACGCACGGGTCCCCGGAGCCGTTGGAGGACCACGATGAGCTGCGGTGGGTGGAGCTGGAGCGCGGCGCGTTGAGCCGACTGGAGTGGATACCCGCCGACCTGCCGATCGTGGGTGCGCTGCTGGATGCAGTTGCCGCCCGGCAGGACTAGGTTCCTAGAACAGGGCGGCCTGGTCGGCGGCCGCTACACCTGCCGGGGCAGCCGGCGAGGCTTTCGCTGCCGCGGGCCGCAGGAACCGGGCTCCGCCGGTAAAGCCGTACTTGGCCTTAAAGAAGCGGATGCGTCCGGCCAGCCAGTCCCGGTATTCCTGGGACGCATAGGTTCCCTTCCCGTACAGGCGTTGGTACCGGGCGGTGAGGTCCGGGTAGTGGCGTGCCAGGAACTCCATGTACCACTCCCGCGCGCCGGGGCGCAGGTGCAGGGCTCCGGCGGTGACGCCGGTGGCTCCCGCCTCGGCGAGGGCCGAGAACAGTGCGTCCAGGGACTCATCGCCGTCCGTCAGCCACGGCAGGATGGGCATGGCCATGACCGAGCAGGGCAGTCCGGCGTCGCGGAGGCGCCGAATCAGGTCCAACCGGGCACGGGGCGTGGGTGTTCCGGGTTCGGCCACCTTGGCCAGCGCGGGGTCAACCAGTGCCAGCGAGATGCCCATGCCGATTTCCGTGGACGCAGAGGCTTCCTTGAGCAGCGGGATGTCGCGCGCCAGCAGGGTCCCCTTGGTCAGGATGGAGAAGGGGGTGCCGCTGTCCGCCAGGGCGCGGATAATTCCGGGCATCAGCTTGTAGCGGCCCTCGGCCCGCTGATAGGGGTCGGTGTTGGTGCCCATTGCCACGTGGTGGTGCTGCCAGGACGGGCGGGCAAGTTCCCGGCGCAGAACCTCTGCCGCATTGACCTTGACCACCAGCTGGCTGTCGAAATCGGCACCGCTGTCCAGGTCCAGGTACGTGTGGGTCTTGCGGGCGAAACAATATACGCACCCGTGGCTGCAGCCCCGGTACGGGTTCACCGTCCACTCAAACGGCATGTTGGAGCCGCCGCCCACCTTGTTCAGCACCGATTTGGCGGCCACCTCATGGAAGGTCACGCCGGCGAAGTCGGGAGTGCGGACCGTGCGGACGAGTCCCTGCAGCGGGATCAGCGCATCGGCAGGCGCCGGTAGGAGCTGCGGGGCGGGTTCCTCCGCCGGTGCTGTAGTTGGAGCGTTCAGTTCCTGGCCTTGCCACCTCATTCCCTCATTAGAACATACGTTCTAATGCCGGGCTACCCTTTGTGGCCCCGGATACCTTCCGGGCGGTAGCCGCCGTCATGAAGGCCTGCCAACCGTTCAAAGGGATTCGCCGACGCCGGATCGCCGGCTGCCGCGCGCGACAGGACCGACGCGGCGGCATACAGGGGCAGGAAAAACGGGCCCAGCAGGGCGTACTGCGTGCTGTGCCGCATCTCGTGGCGGAGCAGGGGGCTGTTGTCCGCGGTGATGCGCCGGGCCGTGGACCCGGGGTAGAGGATCACGTTGCCAACCGTGAAGGCGGCGGCCCGGGGAAGGGCAAGCGGATATCCTTCGGCGAGCAGTACTCCATTGGGTCCGGGCCGTACCCGGCAGCCGGTGAACCGGGCCAGGGCCAGACCGGCAGGCGTGGAGAGGTTCACGATATTGGCCCAGCGGCGAACCCGCAGCGCACTGCTCCGCGGTCCGGTGCGGCGGGGACGAGCCGAATGCAGTCGAAAACGCGGCATAGATTCAGACACGGGACCTCCTCAATGGCACCCGGACCGGTTGCATGACGCCCCCGCAGGGGGCGTCTACTAGACTTGCCATGATAAGCCAGAACCCAACTAGGGCCGGAAACAGGTAAGAACCGTACATGTCTAACTCCACACCGGGGACTGGTTCCCCAGACACCTCCCCTGAGGGCGCCCTGCCCGAGCCGCCGAATCCGCTGGATGAAGCCGCAATTGCTGCTGCCGTCGAGCAGGCGCTCGCCGCCATTGCCGCTGCCGCGGACCTCGACGGCCTGAAGGAAGTCCGTATTGCCGTCACCGGCGAAAAGTCTCCGCTCAGCCTCGCCAACCGGACCATCGGCAAGCTGCCCAAGGACCAGAAGGCGGCAGCCGGAAAGCTGGTAGGCCCGGCACGCGGCCGGATCAATGCGGCGCTCGCCGCCCGGACCGTTGAACTCGAAGCCGAGCGTGATGCGCGGATCCTCGTGGAAGAGGCCGTTGACGTCACGGCCGCCCCGCGCCGCCGCCGCATCGGCGGCCGCCACCCCATCTCCACGCTGCAGGACCGTGTCGCGGATGTGTTTGTGGGGATGGGCTGGGAGATCGCCGAAGGCCCCGAGGTGGAATCCGAGTGGTTCAACTTCGATGCCCTGAACTTCAAGCCGGACCACCCCGCACGCGAAATGCAGGACACCTTCTTCGTTGAGCCGCCGGAAGCCCACCTGGTGATGCGCACGCACACCTCGCCGGTCCAGGTCCGGTCCATGCTGGAACGCGACCTGCCGATCTACGTGCTGTGCCCGGGCAAGGTGTTCCGCACCGACGAGCTCGATGCCACGCACACCCCGGTCTTCCACCAGTTCGAGGGCCTGGCCATCGACAAGGGGCTGACCATGGCGGATCTGGTGGGCACCCTGGAGCACTTCACCCGTGTGCTGTTCGGCGACGAGGCGAAGGTTCGGTTGCGGCCGAACTACTTCCCCTTCACCGAGCCCAGCGCCGAGCTGGACATCTGGCACCCCGGTGCCAAGGGCGGCCCGCGCTGGATCGAGTGGGGCGGCTGCGGCATGGTCAACCCCAACGTGCTCCGCGCCGCCGGGATCGATCCCGAGGTCTACTCAGGTTTTGCCTTCGGCATGGGCATTGACCGTGCCCTCATGTTCCGCAACGAAGTTTCGGACATGCACGAAATGATCGAAGGCGACGTACGTTTCAGCGAACACTTCGGGATGGAGATCTAAGTGAGAATCCCACTTTCCTGGCTGCGCGAGTATGCCCAGGTTCCGGCGGACGCAACCGCCGAAGACATCATGGAAGACCTGGTGAAGGTTGGCCTGGAGGAAGAGGACGTCCACCGTCCCGCCGACGAGCTGCAGGGTCCCATTGTGGTGGGCCAGGTGCTCAGTATGGAGCCCGAGCCCCAGAGCAACGGCAAGACCATTAACTGGTGCTCGGTCCGCGTGGTCCCCGAAGGCGCCGAACAGAGCCTGACCGGCAAGGGCATTGAGCCTACCGGTGTACAGGGCATCGTTTGCGGCGCGCACAACTTCAAGGTGGGGGACAAGGTTGTAGTCACCCTGCCCGGCGCCGTGCTGCCCGGAGACTTCAGGATCAGCCCGCGCAAGACCTACGGCCACGTTTCCGCCGGCATGATCGCCTCCGTGCGTGAACTGGGTATTGGTGATGACCACGACGGCATCCTGGTTCTTTCCACCCTGGGGCTTGATCCCGAGGTGGGCACCGACGCCATGGAGCTGCTGGGCCTGTATGACCAGGCCGCGGAAATCAACGTCACCCCGGACCGCGGCTACGTCTTCTCCATCCGCGGCGCCGCACGCGAATACGCGCACGCCACCGGCACCAAGTTCACCGACCCGGCCGCCGCCGTCGCCGTGCCCATCGCCGACGGCGGCGGCTACCCCGTCCGCCTGCAGGATGAGGCGCCCATATATGGCAAGCCTGGCTGCGACCGGTTCGTGGCCCGTACTGTGCGCGGTGTGGATCCGTCCCGGCCCACCCCGCCGTGGATGTCCTCCCGCCTGCGCCTGGCCGGCATGCGCTCCATCTCCCTGGTGGTGGACATTTCCAACTACGTGATGCTCGAGCTCGGCCAGCCGCTGCACTTCTACGACCTGGATAAGCTCACCGGCGAAATCGTGGTCCGCCGCGCCGCCGACGGTGAAACCCTGAAGACCCTGGATGAGAAGGAGCGCCGGCTATCTCCGGAGGACCTGCTCATCACCGACGGCTCCGGTGCCATCGGCATTGCAGGTGTGATGGGCGGAGCGGCCACGGAGGTGTCCGGCAGCACCCAGAACGTCCTGATCGAGGCTGCGCACTTCGAGGAAGTGAGCATTGCCCGCTCCCGCCGCCGTCATCGGCTGCCCTCCGAAGCGTCCAAGCGCTTCGAACGCGGCGTGGACTGGAACGTGGCCGACGTCGCCGCCCAGCGCGCGGTGGACCTGCTGGTGGAACTGGCAGGGGGCACCGCCGATGAGTCCATTACCGACGTCGGCGCCGCTCCGGCGCCGCGCCGCATCGAGCTGCCGGCGGACTTCCCGTCCCGCTTGATCGGACTGGACTTCACCGAATCCCAGATCACCGGCACGCTGGAAGACCTGGGCGCCTCCGTGGAGAAGACCGACGCCGGTTACCTGGTCACACCGCCGAGCTGGCGCCCCGACCTGGAGACCCGCGAGGACCTGACCGAGGAAATCATCCGGCTGGTCGGTTACGACAAGATTCCTTCCACCCTGCCCGTGGCCCCTCCCGGGCGGGGACTGACCCGGCTGCAGCAGCAGCGCCGCAGGTTGATGCAGTCCCTGGCGGCCGCCGGGCTCACCGAAGTGCTGTCCTACCCGTTCGTCACCGAAGCGGACAACAACACCTTCGGTACGCCGGAGGGCGGTGTGCAGGCACTGAAGCTGGCCAACCCGCTCAGCGCCGAATACGGCTACCTGCGCACCTCGGTGCTGCCGGGCCTGTTCGAGGTGGCCAAGCGCAACATGTCGCGCGGCTTCCGCGACTTGGCCCTGTTTGAATCCGGCACGGTCTTCCTGCCGGGCGAACACCTGGGCACCAAGAGCATCCCGCCGCTGGGGGCCAAGCCGTCCGAAGAGGTCCTGGACGAGCTGTACGCCGGCATCCCCGACCAGCCGCTGCACGTGGGTGTCCTGCTCGCCGGACACGAGTCCGCCCCGGGCGCCGGCAACACGCCGCGCACCTGGGACTGGGTCGACGCCGTCGACTTCGCCCGGCTGATGGGCGATGTCCTGGGTGTGGAGCTGGTGGTGGAGCAGGGCAGCCACCAGGCCTTCCACCCCGGCCGCACCGCTCGCATAGCGCTGCGCAGCGGTGGAACCGTGGGCTACGCCGGCGAGCTGCACCCGAAGCTGCTCGCAGAGCGGGACATGCCGGCCCGGACGGTTGCTGCTGAGCTGGATGTCGACGCTCTCTTTGATGCCGCGCCGGACGTCATTGTGGCGCGGCCGATCTCCAGCTTCCCCATCTCCACGCAGGACGTGGCGCTGGTGGTGGCTGAGGATGTTCCCGCCGAGCACGTCCGCGAGGCCCTGCGTGAAGGTGCCGGCGAGCTGCTCGAAGACGTGGCGCTGTTCGACGTTTACGCCGGCTCCGGCATCGAGCCCGGGCATAAGTCGCTGGCGTTCGCACTGCGCTTCCGCGCTGCTGACCGGACGCTGACCGCCGATGAGGCCTCGGAGGCACGTGCTGCGGCCGTCGCCCTGGCAGCCGAACGCTTCGGCGCCGTCCAGCGCTAGCCGCACCCGCACCGCCTAGAACGGCCCCGCCGGAGAACTCCGGCGGGGCCCTTGGCATGTGGGCTAGGGCACCAGGATCACCTTTCCGGTGGTCTTCCGGCCCTCCAGATCAGCCTGGGCGCGTGCCGCTTCGGCCAGCGGGTACGTTTGGCCGATCCGCACCTTCAGCGTTCCGGCCAGCACCGCCTCGAAAAGTTCCCGCGCCCGCCACTGCCGTTCTTCCGTGGTCAGGAGATAGTGCGCCAGCGTGGGACGGGTCAGGAACACGGAGCCGGAGGAATTCAGCCGCTGGATGTCGAACGGGGGCACCTGCCCGGACGCACCGCCGAAGAGCACCAGCATGCCGCGGGGGCGCAGGCTGGCCAGGGAGCCGTCGAACGTTGCCGCGCCGACGCCGTCGAACACCACATCCACGCCGGTGCCGCCGGTCAGCGCACGGACCTGGCCGGGGAATCCGTCATAGCGCAGCACATGGTCCGCCCCGGCGCCGCGCGCCAGGGCTTCCTTCTCCTCGGTGGAGACCGTGGTGATCACGGTGGCACCCTTGGCCTTGAGCAGCTGGATCAGCAGCAGGCCCACCCCGCCGGCGCCGGCATGCACCAGTACCGTTTGCCCTTCCTGCACGGGAAAGGTGGAGTTGCACAGGTAATGCGCCGTCATGCCCTGCATCATCAGGGCGGCCGCCGTCTCGTCATCCACGCCGGCGGGGACGGGCAGCGCGGCGGCGGCGTCCATCAGGGTGTACTGGGCGTAGGTCCCGCCGCCCTCGGCCGTGGCCACCCGGTCACCTTCCCGGAACCCGGATTCCAGACCTGCGGAAACAACCGTTCCTGCCGCCTCGGCACCCGGTATGAAGGGATATGACATCGGATAGACGCCGCCGCGCTTATAGGTGTCGATGAAGTTCACACCGGCGGCGGCCACCTTCACCAGGACCTCGCGCGGCCCCGGTTCGGGCAGGTCAACGTCCTCATAGCGCAGGATTTCGGGCCCGCCGGCCCGCGGGACAACAATGGCTTTGTGCATGGCAGAACCTCTTTGCTTGGCTCGTACGGGCTGGCTTGATGTGCTTCCTATCATACGGTTTGCATAATTATTGGGAGTCATGCATAAATGTGCTGTAGGGTGATGGCATGACGATTTCCGTAGCAGTATCCGGCGCCAGCGGCTATGCCGGCGGGGAAGTGCTGCGCCTGCTGGCCGGCCACCCGGAGGTAAGCATCGGCGCCATCACCGCGCACAGCAATGCCGGGACCCGGCTGGGCGAGCTCCAGCCGCACCTGCATTCGCTGGCCGACCGTGTACTGGCAGAAACCACCGTGGAGAACCTTGCCGGCCATGACGTCGTGTTCCTGGCCCTGCCGCACGGTGCCAGCGCCGCCATTGCCGCGCAGCTGGATCCGGACACCCTGGTGATCGATGCCGGCGCTGACCACCGGCTGGAGGATCCGCAGGCCTGGGAAAAGTTCTACGGCTCCGCGCATGCCGGCACCTGGCCCTACGGCCTGCCGGAACTGCCCGGGCACCGCGACCGGCTCAAGGGTGCACGCCGGATTGCCGTTCCCGGCTGCTATCCGACCAGTTCACTGCTGGCCCTGGCACCTGGTTTCGCCGCCGGGCTGCTGGAGCCCGACGACGTCGTGATCGTTGCCGCGTCCGGCACCTCAGGCGCCGGCAAAGCCGCCAAACCGCACCTGCTCGGCTCCGAAGTCCTGGGCGGCATGAGCCCGTACGGCGTAGGCGGCGGGCACCGGCACACCCCGGAAATTGAACAGGGCCTTTCCGCAGCCGCAGGTGTTGCCGTGGCAGTGTCCTTTACGCCCACCCTGGCACCGATGGCCCGCGGCATCCTGACCACCGCCACCGCCAAGGTCCGCCCCGGCGTCGACCCGGCAGCGCTGCGCACGGCCTGGGAAGCGGCCTACGCCGGCGAGCAGTTTGTCCGCGTGCTGCCGGAAGGGCAGTGGCCGGCCACCAAAATGGTGGTGGGCTCCAACTACGCCGCGCTGCAGCTGGCCTATGATCCGCACGCCAACCGCGTGGTGGTTAGCTGCGTCATCGACAACCTCACCAAGGGAACTGCCGGCGGTGCCGTGCAGTCCATGAACATAGCCCTCGGCCTGGATGAAGCCGCGGGACTGACGCAGCAGGGGGTGGCTCCGTAATGAGTGCCGCAGCAACAGCAACCAGCACCGGCCGGGCCACCGGAGTCACCGCCCCGGCCGGGTTCCGTGCCGCCGGCGTGACCGCCGGCCTGAAGGACTCCGGCGGACGCGACGTCGCCCTGGTGGTCAACGACGGACCGGTGAAGTCCGCCGCGGCAGTGTTCACCCGCAACCGGGTAGCCGCGGCCCCCGTGCTGTGGTCCCGGCAGGCCGTCTCCGACGGACGGGCCGACGCCGTCATCCTGAACTCCGGCGGGGCCAACGCCTGCACCGGCGCCGAGGGGTTCCGGAACACCCACGCCACCGCCGAGAAAACCGCTGAACTGCTCGGGATCAGCGCCTCGGATGTGCTGGTCTGCTCCACCGGGCTGATCGGCGTGCAGCTGCCGATGGACCGGCTCCTGCCCGGTGTCCAGGCCGCCGTGACGGAACTGGACGCCGACGGCGGGGCGGACGCCGCGCACGCCATCATGACCACCGACACCGTGGCCAAGCAGGCCGTCTTCACCGGCACGGACAGCTCCGGCCGCGGCTACAGCATTGGCGGAATGGCCAAGGGCGCCGGCATGCTCGCCCCGGGGCTGGCCACCATGCTGGTGGTGCTGACCACCGACGCGGAACTCGCCGCTGAAGAGCTTGATGCCGCGCTCCGTGCCGCCACCGCCGTCACGTTCGACCGCACCGACTCCGACGGCTGCATGTCCACCAATGACACCGTGGTCCTGATGGGCTCCGGCGCTTCCGGTGCCGTGCCGGACCGGGACGCGTTCATTGCCGGACTGGCCGAGGTCTGCCATTCCCTGGCGCAGCAGCTGATCACCGACGCCGAGGGCGCCAGCCACGACATCGCGATCACCACGGTCAACGCGGCCACCGTGGCCGATGCCGAAACGGCCTCCCGCGCCGTCGCCCGCTCCAACCTCTTCAAGACCGCCATCTTCGGCAACGACCCGAACTGGGGACGTGTGCTCTCCGCTGTGGGAACTACCGACGCTGCATTCGAACCGGACCGGATCGATGTAAGCATCAACGGGGTACAGGTCTGCCGCGACGGCGGGATCGGCGAACCCCGCGAGGGTGTAGACCTGGCGCCGCGTGCCGTGAGCGTGCAGATCGACCTGCACGCCGGCACGGAAAGCGCCACCATCTGGACGAATGACCTGACCACGGACTACGTCCACGAGAATTCGGCCTACAGCAGCTGAGCGGGGGAGAACCATGAGCACACCAGCAGCAGCCGGGGAACGGCTGCAGGCACAGGACAAGGCGGCAACGCTGATCGAGGCACTGCCTTGGATCCAGCGGTTCGCCGGCACCACCATGGTGATCAAATACGGCGGCAACGCCATGGTCAACGAGGAGCTGCGCCGCGCCTTCGCCGAGGACATTGTTTTCCTGCACCATGCCGGTGTGCACCCGGTGGTGGTGCACGGCGGCGGTCCGCAGATCAACGCCTTCCTGGAGCGGCTCGGAATCGAATCGGAGTTCCGCGGCGGCCTGCGCGTGACCACTCCTGAAGCGATGGACGCTGTCCGGATGGTGTTGACCGGCCAGGTGGGGCGGGAACTGGTGGGACTGATCAATTCCCACGGCCCCTACGCCGTTGGGCTGTCCGGGGAAGACGCCGCACTGCTGCAGGCAACACGGACCGGCGTGGTGATTGACGGAGAAGAAGTCGACCTCGGCCTGGTCGGGGAGGTGGTGGGCGTCAACCCGGGGTCCATCCTGGACCTCCTGGCCGCCGGACGCATCCCGGTCATCAGCACCGTGGCTCCCGAGGTCAACACCGACGGCGAACCCACCGGCCAGGTGCTCAACGTCAACGCCGATACCGCCGCTTCGGCACTGGCCGTTGCCCTGCGGGCCTCCCGCCTGGTGGTGCTCACCGATGTGGAAGGGCTGTACGAGCAGTGGCCGGACAAATCCTCGCTCATCTCCTCGCTGACCACCGGGGAACTGCGGGCCATGCTGCCGTCGCTCGAATCCGGGATGATCCCCAAGATGCAGGCCTGTCTGGCCGCCGTGGACGGCGGGGTGGAGCGCGCCGCCGTCGTGGACGGGCGGATGGCGCACTCGATGCTGCTGGAAATCTTCACCGAGGCCGGAATCGGCACCCAGGTTGTCCCCGAGGAGGCGAAATGAGCAGCTCCGCAGACTGGCTGCACCGCTACGACACGGCCCTGATGGGCGTCTTCGGTGCCCCGCAGCGCGTCCTGGTGCGCGGCAGCGGCTGCTACGTGGAGGACGCCGACGGAAAGCAGTACCTGGACCTGCTTGCAGGGATAGCGGTCAACGCCCTCGGGCACGCCCATCCGGCCCTGGTGTCGGCCGTCTCCGGGCAGCTGGGAACACTCGGACACGTCTCCAACTTCTTCACCAGCCCGGCCCAGGTGCTCCTGGCCGAGCGCCTGCTGGAACTGGCCGGCGCACCGGAGGGCTCCAAGGCGTTCTTCGTGAACTCCGGCACCGAGGCCAACGAGGCGGCCTTCAAGCTGGCCCGCCGCAACGCGGACCCCGCGGCAGGCCGGACCCGCATCCTTGCCCTGGAAGGCGCATTCCACGGCAGGACCATGGGGGCACTGGCACTCACCGCCAAGCCGGCCTACCGCGAGCCGTTCGAACCGCTGCCCGGGGGAGTGGAGCACCTTCCCTTCGGTGACACCGACGCCCTGGTCAACGCGGTGGATTCCACCGTCGCGGCGGTGTTCCTGGAACCCATTCAGGGCGAGGCCGGCGTACGGATGCTCCCCGACGGCTACCTGCAGGCGGCACGTGAGGCCACCCGCGCCGCCGGCGCGCTGCTGATCATCGACGAGGTGCAGACCGGTATTGGCCGGACCGGCAAGTGGTTCGCCTCCGAGGGCGTCCAGCCGGACGCGATGACCCTGGCCAAGGGGCTGGGCGGCGGATTCCCCGTGGGGGCGCTGCTGACCTTCGGTGAACAGGTTTCCGGCCTGCTCAGCCCCGGCATGCACGGGACCACGTTCGGCGGAAACCCCGTAGCAGCCGCAGCTGCGCTGGCCACGCTCTCGGTCCTGGAGTCGGAGGAACTGCTGGCCAACACCGCGGCCACCGGCAAGTACCTGCGCCGGGAACTGGCCGCACTGGACGGTGTGGCTCAGGTGCGCGGCGATGGGTTCCTGATCGGCATCGACCTGGATGCCCCGATTGCTCCGGCTGCAGTTGCAGCGGCGCTGGAAGCCGGGTTCATCATTAACAGCACCGGACCGGCAACGCTGCGCCTGGCACCGCCGCTGATCCTCACCGCCGAGCAGGCCGGGACCTTCCTGGCCGCACTGCCCGGCATCCTGCACCGCGCCGCCACCGTCCCCGGCCCGTCCGGCACAACCCCTGAAGGAAAACCATGACCCGTCATTTCCTGGTCGACACCGACCTCACCCAGGCGGAGCAGGCCGAGGTCCTTGATCTGGCTGCCGTCCTGAAAAAGGACCGTTACAAGTACCAGCCGTTCGCCGGCGAGTCCACCGGCCGGAAGACCGTGGCCGTCATCTTCGACAAAACGTCCACCCGCACCCGGGTCTCCTTTGCCGCCGGCATTTCGGACTTGGGCGGCGTACCCCTGATCATCGGCGCGGGGGATTCCCAGCTGGGGCACAAGGAAAGCGTGGCGGACACCACCAAGGTGCTCGACCGCATGGTCTCCACCATCGTCTGGCGCACCTACGCGCAGTCCGGCCTGGAGGAAATGGCCGCGAACTCCGCGGTGCCCGTCATCAACGCGCTTTCCGACGACTACCACCCCTGCCAGCTGCTTGCGGACCTGCTGACCATCCGCGAGCACAAGGGCACCCTCGCCGGACTGACCCTGACCTACCTGGGCGACTGCGCCAACAACATGGCCAACTCCTACCTGCTCGCCGGTGTCACCGCCGGCATGCACGTGCGGGTGGCCGGGCCGCTGGGCTACCTGCCGGATCCCAAGATTGTCGACGCCGCAGCCGCCCGCGCCGAAGAGACCGGCGGATCGGTGATGATCTCCACCGACGCCGCCGAAGCGCTGGCGGGAGCTGACGTCGTCGCCACCGACACGTGGGTGTCCATGGGCCAGGAAGCCGAAAAGGCTGCCCGGCAGGAACTGTTCCGCAGCTACGCCGTGGACGGCGAGGCCATGGCACAGGCCGCGGACGACGCCGTCGTCCTGCACTGCCTGCCCGCCTACCGCGGTTACGAGATCTCCGCCGACGTGATTGACGGGCCGCAGTCCCTGGTGTGGGAAGAGGCCGAAAACCGCCTGCACGCGCAGAAGGCCCTGATGGTCTGGTTGATGGCGCGTTCGGGCCTGACCGGAACCCCGGAGGCACGCGCATGACCATGCCAGCCACAAAGACTGCGCGCCAGGCGCGCATCCGCACGCTGCTGACCGGGCTTTCGGTCCGGTCCCAGGCCGAACTCGCCGCGCTGCTTGCCGACGACGGCGTGCAGGTCACGCAGGCGACGCTGTCCCGCGACCTCGTGGAACTGGGCGCCGTGCGCATGCGCGGCAAGGACGGCGCCCTGGTGTACGCCGTCCCGTCCGAGGGCGGGGAGCGGGCCCCGAAGTCCGGGGTCACCCAGGAGGTGCTGGACGCCCGGTTGGCCCGGCTATGCGGGGAACTGCTGGTCACCGCCGAAGCGTCCGCGAACATCGTGGTGCTGCGCACCCCGCCGGGAGCGGCCAACTTCCTGGCCCTGGCAATCGACCACTCCGTGCTTCCGTCGGTCCTGGGCACCATTGCCGGCGACGACACCGTCATGATGGTGACGCGTGACCCCGACGGCGGACCAGATCTGGCGGCCCGCTTCCTGCGGATAGCCGACGAAGCCAGCAACAACGGCTCGGCACCCGAGAGCCGGATCCTGTAGCTGCTTCCCGGCAGCTGCAACCCCATACTTCAACCAACCAGCGGCCCCGCGGGCCGCGAACCAATGCAAGAGGAGCATTTCGTGAGCGAACGTATTGTTCTGGCCTACTCAGGTGGCCTGGATACGTCAGTGGCCATCGGCTGGATTGCCGAGGCAACCGGCGCCGAAGTCATCGCCGTGGCGGTGGACGTGGGACAGGGCGGCGAGTCCCTGGAAACCATCCGCCAGCGCGCCCTGGACTGCGGTGCCGTGGAAGCCTACGTGGCGGACGCCCGCGAAGAGTTCGCCAGCGAATACTGCATGCCGGCACTGAAGGCCAACGCCCTGTACATGGACGCCTACCCGCTGGTCTCCGCGCTGTCCCGCCCGGTGATCGTCAAGCACCTGGTTGCTGCAGCCCGCCAGTTCGGCGCCACCACCGTTTCCCACGGCTGCACCGGCAAGGGCAACGACCAGGTCCGCTTCGAAGTTGGCATCCAGACGCTGGGCCCGGACCTGAAGTGCATCGCCCCGGTCCGTGACCTCGCGCTGACCCGCGACAAGGCCATTGCCTTCGCCGAGGAGAAGAACCTGCCGATCGTCACCACCAAGAAGAACCCGTTCTCCATCGATGCCAACGTCTGGGGGCGCGCCGTGGAGACCGGCTTCCTGGAAGACATCTGGAACGGCCCCACGCCGGACGTCTACGAGTACACCTCGGACCCGGCGTCCGCTCCGGCGCCCGACGAAGTGGTCATCACGTTCAAGGAAGGTGTGCCGGTGGCCATCGACGGCAAGCCCGTCACTCCGTTGCAGGCCATCGAGGAAATGAACCGCCGTGCCGGCGCACAGGGCATCGGCCGGATCGACATCGTCGAGGACCGCCTGGTGGGCATCAAGAGCCGCGAAATCTACGAAGCGCCCGGCGCCATGGCACTGATGGCCGCGCACCGCGAACTGGAAAACGTCACGGTGGAGCGCGAGCAGGCCCGCTTCAAGAAGACGGTTGGCCAGCGCTGGACCGAACTGGTTTACGACGGCCAGTGGTTCTCCCCGCTGAAGCAGTCCCTGGATGCCTTCATCGGCGACACCCAGAAGTACGTTTCCGGCGACATCCGCATGACGCTGGATGCCGGCCGCCCGGTAGTGACCGGCCGGCGTTCGGATTCCTCGCTGTATGACTTCAACCTGGCCACCTACGACACCGGTGACAGCTTCGACCAGTCCATGGCCCGCGGCTTCATTGAGCTGTTCGGCATGTCCTCCAAGGTGGCCTCCGGCCGCGACCAGCGCCTAGCAGAAGGTAAGTAAGAAGATGACAGACGGCAAGTCGCCAGAAGAAGCAACGGGTTCCGGGTCCGCCGGATCAACCGTCCAGGGCGCGCTGTGGGGCGGCCGGTTCGCCGGCGGTCCGGCGGACGCCCTTGCCGCGCTGAGCAAATCCACCCACTTCGACTGGCGGCTTGCCGGCTATGACATCGCCGGTTCCCGTGCCCACGCCCGCGTGCTGCACAAAGCCGGCCTGCTCGACGACGGCGAGCTGGCGGGGATGCTCGCAGCCCTGGACCAGCTCGACGCCGACGTGAAGTCCGGCGCGTATGTCCCGGCCGCGTCCGACGAGGATGTGCACGGATCCCTGGAGCGCGGCCTGATTGAGCGCGCCGGTGCCCAGCTGGGCGGCAAACTGCGGGCCGGACGGTCCCGCAATGACCAGATCGCCACGCTCGGCCGGATGTACCTGCGGGACCACGCACGGATCATCGGCGCCGGGGTGCTGTCCGTGATCGATGCCCTGGTGGGCCAGGCGCAGGCGCACCTCGGGGTGGCCATGCCGGGCCGCACGCATCTGCAGCATGCCCAGCCCATCCTGCTCAGCCACCACCTGCTGGCCCACGCGTGGGCCCTGCTGCGTGATGTGCAGCGGCTCGCGGACTGGGACAAGCGTGCCGCGGTATCTCCCTACGGTTCCGGCGCCCTGGCCGGTTCCTCCCTGGGCCTGGATCCGAACGCCGTCGCCGCGGACCTCGGGTTCGACTCCGCGGTGTGGAACTCCATTGACGGCACCGCCTCGCGCGACGTGTACGCGGAATTTTCCTGGGTGGCGGCCATGATCGGCGTGGATCTGTCCCGGATCAGCGAGGAAGTCATTCTCTGGGCCACGAAGGAATTCTCCTTCGTCACCCTGGATGACGCCTACTCCACCGGCTCGTCCATCATGCCGCAGAAGAAGAACCCGGACGTGGCCGAACTGGCCCGCGGCAAGGCCGGACGCCTGATCGGCGACCTGACCGGGCTCCTGGCCACCCTCAAGGGCCTGCCGCTGGCCTACAACCGCGACCTGCAGGAAGACAAGGAACCGGTCTTCGACGCGGCGGACACCCTGGAACTGCTGCTGCCCGCCGTCTCCGGCATGATCGCCACGCTCAAGTTCAACACCGGCCGGATGCAGTCGCTGGCCCCGCAGGGCTTTGCCCTGGCTACGGACATTGCCGAGTGGCTGGTCCGCCAGGGCGTCCCCTTCCGCCAGGCACATGAACTATCCGGTGCGGCCGTGCAGCTGGCCGAGGGACGCGGCGTCGAATTGTGGGACCTGACCGACGAGGATTACGCCGGGATCTCCCCGCACCTGACTCCGGAGGTGCGCACCGTGCTCAGCACCGAAGGCTCACTCGACAGCCGCAGCTCCCAGGGCGGCACCGCGCGGTCCGCCGTCGAAGCGCAGCTTGCTGAGCTCCACCGGCAGCTGGAGGCAGTGCGCGGCTACGCCGGCTGACGCTGACAGGCTACGCTCGGCCCATGATCAGCGACTTCCGCGCCCAGCTGCGTGCCCTGCCGGACTTTCCAGACGATATGCCGTCCTTCGATCCGCAGACGGCGCCCGGGGATCCCGCGAAACTTTTCCGGAGCTGGCTGGCCGATGCACTGGCGGCCGGAGTGCGGCAACCGCACGCCTTTTCGCTGGCCACGGCCGACGCTGCCGGGCACCCCTCGGCACGGATGCTGATCCTCAAGGACATTATCGACGACGGCTGGCAGTTCGCCACGGCACGCACCTCGCGCAAGGGCGGGGAACTGGCGGAGAACCCGAACGCCGCCATGAATTTCTACTGGCCCGAACTGGGCCGGCAGGTGCGGGTGGCCGGCGGCGTAGTGCTGCTCTCCGCGCAGGCCTCGGCTGCCGACTGGCAGGCGCGGCCGGCGGCGGACGGCAGCCCGAATCCGAACTGGCAGCTGTACGCGCTGCAGCCGCGGGAAATCGAGTTTTGGCAGGCCCGCGCCGACCGGCACCATATCCGGCACCGCTTGGCCCGCTGATCTTGCTGCCGTGCCGATCTTGCTAACGTCGGAGTATGGCTTATGCGAGTGATAGAGAACGGCTGGCCGTGCCGGCCACCGAAGCGGCACGCCACCTGCTGGGGGCGGTGCTGACCCACGACGTCGAGGGAGAGCGCGTGAGCGTGCGCATTACCGAGGTTGAGGCCTACATGGGCGACGTGGACCCCGGCTCGCACGCCTTCCGTGGACAGACCGCACGGAACGCCACCATGTTCGGGCCGGCCGGGCACCTGTACGTCTACTTCACCTACGGCATGCACTACTGCGCCAACGTGGTCTGCGGCACCGAAGGCTCCGCGACCGGGCTGCTGCTGCGTGCCGGTGAGGTGGTCGAGGGCGCCGAGACGGCGGCGCTGCGGCGCGGGAACCCGCGCACGCACCTGGATCTGGCGCGCGGCCCGGCCCGGCTGGCCCAGGCCCTGGGGATAGCACGGCCACTGGACGGTGCAGATGTCTTCGCCGATCCGCTGCGGCTCACGCTGCCCGACGAACCCGTGCCCGACGAGCTGGTATCCACCGGTCCGCGGGTCGGCGTCAGCGGCCCCGGGGGGACAGGCGAGTATCCCTGGCGGTACTGGCTGACCGGGGATCCAACTGTCTCGAAGTACCGTCCGGCAGTGCCCCGGCGCCGGCCGGCAGCAGCTGCGCCGGCCGGGAATCCGCAAAACGCATAACGGCGTCCGGGATGGAATCATCCCGGACGCCGTTCGGCAGTGCTGCCCCTTAGGGGGTTAGCTGCTTCCCGCTACGAGCGGGGCAGGGGAGCGTGAGCGGAAATGAGCTTCTGCTCGAGCAGCTCGTCCCAGAACGCACCCGGGATGTCAGCCTTCATCGCGGCGATATCCTCCCAGACCCGTTCGGGCCGGCTGGAACCCGGGATGACCGCAGTTACGGCGGGGTGGGCGGTGGAGAACTGCAGGGCAGCAGCCTTCAGGCTCACGTCGTGCCGCCGGGCGATCTCAGTCATCGCGGCGATCTTCTGCTTGATCACCGGGGGGATGTCTCCGTAGTCGAAGTGGTCGCCGCCCAGCAGGGCACCGGAGTTGAAGGGGCCGCCGACGACGATGCCCACACCCTTTTCCTGCGCCGTGGGCATCATGCGCTGCAGGGCACGGTCGTGCTGCAGCAGCGTGTACTGGGTGGCGGAAAGGCTCATCGTCGGTGCGGCCTCATCCATGTCCATGGCCAGCTCGATGGGCTCGGTGGTGTTTACACCCAGGCCCCAGCCGTTGATGACGCCCTCATCCTGCAGCCGGGCGAGGACGCGGAACGCGCCGGTTCGAGCCTCGTTGAACTTGGCCACCCACTCATCACCGAGGAAGTCCCGGGAGGTGTCGTGGATGAACACGAAGTCCAGCCGGTCGGTCTTCAGCCGTGCAAGGCTTTCCTCGATGGAGCGCAGCGTGGCATCGGCGGTGTAGTCCGTGGCGATCTTGTTCGAGCGTCCGTGGTTGAAGAGGCCGTCGCTCTTTTCCTCTTCTTCATCCAGGATCAGCCGTCCCACTTTGGTGCTCAGCACATACTCATCGCGGTTGTGCTGCGAGATGACCTCACCCAGCCGGGATTCTGCGAGGCCGGCGCCGTAGAACGGGGCCGTGTCGAAGTAACGGATGCCTGCGTTCCAAGCGGCCTCAACCGTGGCCAACGCTTCGTCCTGGGGAATGTCCCGGAACATGTTTCCCAGCGGGGCTGTGCCGAATCCGATCTTGTTCTTGAGCACTTCGTGCAGGTTAGACATATGTTCCAATCCTTGACTTCTTATCGAAAATCCGGGGCCCGGTGAGGGGCCCCTTATCTGTCGGCAACTGTCTTTAGGCACCCTTTATTCCGGCACCCTGCCCGGATATGCCCGCGAGAGAAGTGCCACAGCGTGCCGGTCCGGTCAGGGGACGCCGGGCCTGAGCGGGTAAGGTGGACGCGTGAAAGATGCCCCGGCAGAACCGGTAAACAACGAGTCCATTGCACAAACCATCGAACGCCTGGGCGCTGTCATTCCCGATTACCCCAAGCCCGGCGTCGTGTTCCGCGACCTCACCCCGGTGTTTGCCGACGGTCCGGCGCTGCGCGGCGTGGTCGACGCACTGATCGCCCCGTTCGAGGGCCAGTTCGATTTCGTGGCAGGCGTTGAAGCGCGCGGCTTCCTCCTGGCCGCAGCTGCCGCCTATGCCTCGGGCAAGGGCGTCATCACCGTCCGCAAGCCCGGGAAGCTGCCCCGCGAGGTCTTCTCTGAGAGCTACTCGATGGAGTACGGCGAGAGCAGCCTGGAACTGCACCGCGACGACATGCCCGCCGGCTCCCGCGTCCTCATCCTCGATGACGTGCTGGCCACCGGCGGAACCCTGGGTGCCGCGGCACGCCTGATCCGCAAGGCCGGCGCGCAGGTGGCCGGGTTCGGCGTCGTGCTGGAACTGGGCGAGCTGGGCGGCCGCGAACGACTGGGTGACACCCCCGTCACCGCGCTCGTCCGCTACTAACCGCGCCCCGGCGCGGCCGCCGGCACGACACGCGTGAGGGCAGGCAGCAGCTGATAGAGAAACCGCATACATTAGTGACCTGCAAAAGTCCAAATGCACTGTAAGATTGACGCTCTGCCTTTGCGAGAGGGAACGCGAACATGCCTGAAACACCTTCAGCTTCAAACGAGCTGGAACACGAGCGTCAGTACGTGGCCGGTCTATACCACCGGCTGGACGAACTGCGCGCCGAAAAGATGGAGCAGCTCGCCGCGATCCGGCGCAGCCACTCCGCGGGTTCCCACCAGAACCGGTCCGAGCGGGACGCCTTCGCCACTATGTACGAGGACCGCCTGGCGCAGCTGAACGCCGTCGATGAACGGCTGGTGTTCGGGCGCCTGGACCTCGACGACGGCGAGAAGCGCTACATCGGCCGCATCGGTCTGTCCACGGAGGACCTGCAGCGGCTGATGGTGGACTGGCGTGCCCCCGAGGCAGGCACCTTCTACCAGGCCACCGCATTTGAACGCCAGGGCGTCCGGCGGCGCCGGCACCTGATCCTGAAGGGCCGGGATGTGCAGGCCATCGAGGACGACGTGCTGGATTACTCCATGCTGGAAGACGAGCAGGCGCTGCAGGGCGAAGGCGCGCTGCTGGCGGCACTGAACTCCAAGCGGACCGGCCAAATGTCCGACATCGTCGGCACCATCCAGGCCGAGCAGGACCGCATCATCCGTGCACCCCTGGCCGGGACGCTGGTGGTGCAGGGCGGGCCAGGCACCGGCAAGACCGCCGTCGCGCTGCACCGTGCGGCGTACCTGCTGTACACGCACCGCGAACGGTTGAAGTCCGCCGGCGTGCTGCTGGTCGGCCCCTCCAACGCCTTCATCCGCTACATCGAGCGGGTCCTGCCTTCGCTGGGCGAGACCGGCGTGGTGATGTCCAGCCTGGGCCAGCTGATGCCCGGCATCAGCGCCACCCATGAGGAAGACGCCGCTGCCGCGGAGGTCAAGGGCCGGCTGTACATGGCCGACGTCGTGGCCCGCGCGGTGGCCAACCGCCAGCGCCTGCCCGCGGGTCCGCGGAAACTCAATGTCGAAGGCACCATCCTTACGCTGACGCCCAGGCAGGTCCAGCGTGCCCGGGACAAGGCCCGTGCCACCGGCAAGCCGCACAACGAAGCGCGCGTAACGTTCGTGAAGATCCTGCTGCGTGAGCTCACGGAGCAGCTGACCGAACAGCTCGAAGAGTCCGCAGGAGCGGGCAACAGCACCGACCGCGCGTACCTGGCCGAAGACGTGCGCAGCGCCCGCGACGTACGCGTGGCGCTGAACCTGTGCTGGATGCCCATGACGCCGGAGAAGCTGATTTCGGACCTGTTCAGCAAGCCCGGCCAGCTCGAAGCAGCCGCACCGGACCTTAGCGACGCTGAGCTGGACCTGCTGCGCCGCAGTGCGGATGCACCGTGGACGGAGTCCGACGTACCGCTGCTGGATGAGGCCGCCGAACTGCTGGGCGAGCTGGACGCATCTGCCGGACGGGAGAACGCCGCGCGGGAAGAACAGCGCAAGCGGGACCTGGCCAACGCCGAAAGCGCCATCGCCAATACCGAGGGGTTCCTCGAGGACTCCGGTGCCCATGGCATCCTGTCCGCCGAGGACCTCGCCGACCACAACGCGGTGGGGGAGCAGCGGCTCACCGCCGCCGACCGTGCCGCCGTCGACCGCACCTGGGCCTTCGGGCACATAGTGGTGGACGAGGCGCAGGAACTGTCCGCCATGCAGTGGCGCCTGCTGATGCGCCGGTGCCCGCTGAAGTCCTTCACCGTCGTGGGCGACATCGCCCAGACCAGCTCTGCTGCGGGCGCCACCTCCTGGCAGGGAGCGCTGGCTCCCTTTGTAGGGGAGCGGTGGACGCTGGAAGAGCTGACGGTCAACTACCGCACCCCGGCGCAGATTGCCGAGGCTGCCGTGCGCATGGCCAACGCGGCCGGACTGGTGGTGTCCGCGCCCAAGGCCGTCCGTGAGGGACGCTGGGCGCCGTTCATTGATGAGGTGCCCCACGGAGGGCTCATTGAGCGCCTGCTCGAAACCCTCCCATCAGACCTCGAAGCGCTCGACGGCGGATTGCTGGCAATCATTGCCGAGGATCACCGGCTCGCGGAGGTACGGCGTGCGGTGACTGAAGCCTACGGTCCGCGCGTGGGTTCCGGTGCCGGTGGCCTGGAGCAGGACATCGTGGTGACGTCGCCCCGGGAGGCCAAGGGCCTGGAGTTCGACGGCGTCGTGATCCTCGAGCCGTCCGAACTGCTGACGGCTGCCGCCGGCAAGGTCGGAGACCTCTACGTGGCCATGACCCGGCCCACCCAGCGGCTGCGCCTGATCGCCGCCAACGGTATCCCCGCAGGCATTCCCGAAGAAGAATCCTGATAATTTAGAAAGCGTGTCAGAAAACGTGAACTCCCGGGGCCTTGTAGCCCAGCAGAACGATCCGTCCTTTGCCAACATCTGGCAGGAGCTCAAGTGGCGGGGCCTGGTCCAGGTCTCCACCGATGAGGCGGAGCTGGAAAAGCTCCTCGCCGGGGGACCCGTCACGTATTACTGCGGGTTTGACCCGACGGCGCCGAGCCTGCACCTGGGCAATCTGGTGCAACTGCTGACCATGCGCCGCCTGCAGTTGGCCGGACACCGGCCGCTGGCGCTGGTGGGCGGATCCACCGGGCTGGTGGGGGATCCCCGGCCGACGGCCGAGCGCACCATGAACACCAAGGAAACGGTCAGCGAGTGGGTGGGCTACCTGCAGGGCCAGGTCCAGCGCTTCCTGAGCTTCGAGGGTGACAATGCCGCCCGCATGGTGAACAACTTGGACTGGACGGCGCCAATGAGCGCCATCGACTTCCTGCGTGACATCGGAAAGCACTTCCGGGTGGGCACCATGATCAAAAAGGAAATCGTCTCCTCCCGCCTGAACTCCGATGAAGGCATCAGCTACGCCGAGTTCAGCTACCAGGTGCTGCAGGGGATGGACTACCTGGAGCTGTTCCGCAACTACAACTGTGTGCTGGAAACCGGCGGCTCGGATCAGTGGGGCAACCTCACCAGCGGAACCGAACTGGTCCGCAAGGTTGAGGGTAAGACTGTCCACGCACTGGGCACCCCGCTGGTCACCAACAGCGACGGCACCAAGTTCGGCAAGAGCGAGGGCAATGCCGTGTGGCTCGACGGGGAAATGACCAGCCCGTACGCCATGTACCAGTTCTGGCTCAATACCTCGGACAAGGACGTGGTGGACCGTCTGAAGGTCTTCACCTTCATGAGCCGGTCCCGGATCGAGGAGCTGGAACGCTCGGTCGCCGAAGCGCCGCATAAGCGCGAAGCGCAGCGTGCCCTGGCGTTCGACGTGACTTCGCTGATCCACGGAGCGGAGGCAACCGAAAAGGTTATTGCCGCTTCCGCCGCGCTCTTCGGCCAGGGCGAAGTAAAAGACCTGGACGAGGCAACCCTCAAGGCTGCCACGGCTGAACTGCCGGCCGTGACGGTATCCGCGGACGGGCTGGGGATCATCGACCTGCTGGTCGCCTCCGGCCTCTCGGGCAGCAAGTCCGAAGCCCGCCGGACCGTTTCCGAAGGCGGTGCCTATGTCAACAACGTCAAGGTGGCCGATGCGGACACCGTGGTGGACCCGGCTGAGCTGCTGCACGGCAAGTACCTGCTGCTGCGGCGCGGCAAGCGGAACCTTGCAACGGTTGAAGTGACCGCCGTATAGTTTTATTGCCTCCTTCGGGAGGCAAGGATCTTCCGCTTCGCGTCCCCCGGCAGCTGCCGGGGGAGCGTGCGGCAGGTCACCTCGGAACGGTTTGCAAGGACCGGGCCGGGTATGCAAAGATAGACGAGTCGCCGCGGCCGGGACGCTGAAATAAGCGCCCGAAGCATGGCGGCCAAACCCACCAAAAAACAGAGTTTCTCTGGTGCGCCCTTCACGGGCCGGCAGGAAAGACTCCGGCTTTTTGCTGGGCCGGAACGGCGGTTGACACGCTTTCCCGGGGCTTCCGATAAGGAAAACCGGGAATTGCGGAAAACGCCTGGATGGAATAAGATGGAAAACCTTGCAGCGAAGAAGAAAAGGAAAACATTGTTTTCCCGAGTATTTTCGGATTGCGTCTGTTGTTTGAGAACTCAATAGTGTGCCAAGTTTATTGATACCA
>NZ_JAJFZS010000014.1:0-277426 GCF_020731535.1 Arthrobacter sp. zg-Y40 | reverse complement strand
CACCTGCACATCGGCGCACGACGGCGGCTGATCGGCTCCTTCTGGCACGGCACCATGGCAGCGGCCACCCCGCTCGGCCTGGGCGCCCAGGCAGTGGACCGGAACCGGCAGGTAGTAATCCTGGCCGGCGACGGCGGCCTGGCGATGATGCTCGGCGAGCTGCTGACCGCGGTGCAGCATCGTCTGCCGATCAAGATCGTGGTGTTCGACAACGCCGCGCTCAGCTTCGTGGAGGTGGAGATGAAGGCGGCAGGCATCGTCAACTTCGGCACCGGACTGCAGAACCCGGACTTCGGCAAGGTGGCGCAGGCGGTCGGAATGCACGGCGAAAGCGTCACGCGTCCGGAGGACCTCGAAGGCGCCCTGCGCCGGGCGTTCGAGTACGACGGCCCCGCGCTTGTCTCCGTGGCGGTGGAGCGGCAGGAGCTCTCCATTCCGCCGAAGATCGACGCGAAGCAGGCCACCGGCTTTGCGGTCTACGCGCTGCGTACGGTGATTGCCGGCAATGGCCGCGAACTGATCGACCTGGCTAAGGCGAACGCACGGCAGTTGCTCTGACGTGAACGCTTCGGCTTGGGTCTCATTGCGGGCATGTAACGAGCGTAAGAATCCCAGCCGCCGTGTGCCCACGCTACTGGGCTAGCAGGAGCCGGTTAGAAGGAGCTGAAGCACCCGACGATCAGCACGGTGCGGCCGGTCAAATGGTCAGAGTTCGGCCCGTAGTCCGCCCGCAGCTAGCGTGGCAGGGGGAATGCATGTGCCCCGTGGCGCTGTCGCGTTATCAATGAAGGGCCGGGTGCACCTTGAGCGCACCCCGGCCCTTCGTCGGTAGTTCTAGTGGAGAAGCATCACCAGCTCACCGTCGCTAGAAGGAGGGCTGCTCCTATGAGCGTGCAAACCAAGGAAGCCGCATAATATTTACGTCGTTGCGATGGTGTACCTCCCCTGTGGGAGAGGGGTGGCACTTGCGGACTGGCCCCTCCAGCGATGCAGCGCAAGGGCACCAACTTAGACGCTGTGCGTATCCACCGCGGTGAGTTCGACGCCGAGCTGGCGCATCATCTCGAGGTTGTCGTGCTGCGCCCATTCCTCGGCGAGCTTGCCGTCCTCGTCGTAGCGGAACATGTTGATCAGCGTTAATGTGAACTTCCCGCCAAGCGGGTGGATAGTGCCGAACGGCGTCGGTTCGTACGGGCCGTCGAAAGTGCCGCCCATTTCGGTGCGGCATCCGACCAGGGAACCTGACGATACGATCTCGTAGCGCTCGCAGTAGAACCCGCTGAATGCCGCACGCATCCGCGCGAAGTTGGCCTCAAGTCCTGCGAAGTCGAGTTCGGCACCCGGACCATGGAACGTGAAGTCCTCGCTGAAGTACTCCCGCAAGAGGGCAGGGTTTTCCTGAGCGATGGCATCGCGGCCGACCCGCACCAGTGCGCGGGAGCGATCGTCATAACGGGTGTCATTGGGGTCGATAAAGGCAGACATATTCTTCCTTACGGTCACTTGTCGATGGCTTCCCTCGAGCAACGCATGGGCCACTCGATGGCCAGTGCCGTAACCCTAAAAGCTGGAGTCCACTTCAGGTCAAACACAACCGCCAGGCAGCTCAGGAACCAAGAGTCTGTTGACGCATCGAGGCCTCATTCTTTGCAGCGAAGTAGGCGTCATCGGCGTCGTCGTTAACGAACAATCCGTTCGCCGTTCCCAACGACACAGCCTCGGTATACGCCGCCACCTTCGTGGAGATGAGATCGAGAGCGTCTTGTAAGGCGGCCATCTGCTCCTGCACCCGTGCTTTGTGGCGCTGTAACAACTCCAGGCGCTCGTCCTCATTGCCCGATCCCGCTCGGACCATCTCGGCGTATCGGGCAATCTCCGGCAGCGGCATTCCCGAGGCGCGCAGACGTTGACAGATGCCAATCCAGCCGAGGTCGTCGGCCGAGAAAACCCGACGACCGCCAGCATCCCGCTGGAGAGGCGGAAATAGACCCTCGCGTTCATAGAACCGGAGGGTGTCGACGCTCAGGCCGGTGCGTGCGCTGACTTCCCCGATGGAAAGAAGATCGTGAGTCGAAGGCATGGGATTAGGATACGGTCGGTCAGCGTCCGCATAGAGGACTTTGAGAGTCTATGCGTGCTTCCTTTCGATCATGCGTCCGACGCAGTCCGAAGTATCAGCTCCAGTCGCCTGCAGGCCCTTCCAAGGCGTCCCGCCCCCGGTCGGTGAGCGGGATTGCCGCAAGCGAGGTTAACCCGACAGTTGTCAGCTTCGTCCTTGAAACGCCCGAGCCGCCAAGCATCGCCATCCCTTCGATAAGCGTCAGGAAGAATGCACCCAGGGCGTCAGCGTCAGTGCCGGCTTCAACCTCGCCCGCTTCCTGCGCGTCGATAATGCACCCCCGGTAGTGGGACTGCATGTTGTTGAAGGTCCTGCAGACAGAGGCGGCAACGACTGTGTCCTGGCTTGAGAGTTCCATCGCAGCCTTGGCGAACAAAGAAGGTTGCTCCCGAGCCGAGCCGTACCTGACCGCGACCTTTAGCAACTGTGCACGGATCCGGACGATAGGGCTGTCAACACCGTGGCGCAGCGCCTCAATTGCTGCGACTGCGTCCTCGGTATCGCTGAGGAGGGCGCGCATGAAAAGTTCCTTCTTGCCCCCGAATGCGTTGTAAAGGCTCTGTCTGCCGAGCCCGGTTGCAGAGACGAGGTCATCCATGGACGTGCCGGCGTACCCGGTCTTGGCAAACGCCCGGCTCGCCGAGGCTATGACTTCCGCTTCGTCGAACATCCGTGGTCGCGGCATGGCTGCGCTTCCCTCCGGCGGCACTCGGTGACCGCATCGTTATTGACTGATGGATCAATTATAACTTACAGTTCTTGACTATTCGGTCAGAAACCCGGGTAAGCCGGCTTATCGCCGGCGGCCAGCCTGCCTAGGAGTAGGAGCAGATCATGGGAAGACTGGAGAATAAGGTTGCCTTGGTGACCGGAGGTACACAGGGGATCGGTCTCGCTACGGCGGTGCGGTTCGCAGCTGAGGGGGCGCAAGTCTACGTAACCGGCCGGCGCCAGCACCTGCTGGATGACGCCGTCCGGCAGATAGGCCACGGTGCAACCGGCGTACTTGGGGATATCAGCAGCGACTCAGACCTGGACGATCTGTTTGCCACGGTCGAAGCAGGCGGCCGCGGCTTGGATGTGCTTTTTGCCAATGCCGGCGGTGGCGAATTTGCCCGGCTCGCGGACCTTACCCGTGGTCATCTTGAGGACACATTCCGGCGCAACGTCTTCGGAACCGTGTTCACCGTCCAAAAGGCATTGCCTTTGCTCAATCGCGGTGCATCCGTGATCTTGTCCGGCTCTACCTCCGCCACCAATGGCACACCAGCGTTCAGTGCCTACGCTGCGTCAAAAGCGGCTATCCGCTCCTTTGGCCGCACCTGGGCCGCGGAACTCGCTGATGCCGGCATCCGGGTCAACACCCTCATCCCGGGTTCAACGGAGACGCCAGGGCTCAGGGGTCTGGCGTCAGGACCCGTCGACGTCGGCGTCATGTTGAAGGAGATGACTGCAGCTGCGCCGATGGGCAGGGTAGGCCGTCCCGAAGAGATCGCCGCCGTCGCGTTGTTCCTCGCCTCTGAGGACAGCTCTTTCATGACTGGCGGAGAAGTCTTCGTCGACGGCGGCAGTGAGCAGATCTGACCCGAGTGAAACTGCCAATGCGAGGAGATGGGTTCAGCCGGTCGGCCTGTGGGTTGCATCGGCGTCGAGCTCAGGCCCGCCGACAACGCCCGCTTGTCTTCAACTGCGCCACGGATTTGCCCTATCGATCAGAAAGCCCCGTAATGCCTTCACGCACAACCCACCTCACAGATACTGACCAGCCAGTGCTCTCACTTAAGCCGGTCACGCTGCCCAGCCCGGGACGCGCCGTCCCCCTGCAGTTGCGGCTCAGCGCACCGGCCGCCGGAACCGGACTGCCGGTCCTGCTCTTCTCGCATGGTTTCGGCGAGTCAATGGACGGCTACGGTCCGCTCGCTGACTGGTGGGCGGCAGCCGGCTTCGTCGTCGTCCAGCCCACCTATCTCGATTCCCGCAGCGTCGGTCTGCCCGACGACGACCCCCGCCGCCAATCGATATGGCGGCAGCGGGCCGACGACGCCGTCCGGGTCCTGGATAATCTTCACGAGATCCTGGAAGCCATCCCGGGCCTCCGGCAGCGCACCGATACGAGCCGCATTGTCGCCGCCGGGCACTCCTTCGGGGGGCAAACGACTGCCCTCCTCCTCGGTGCCGGCGTCATCGACCCCGACACCGGCAACGCCGTCTACTACCGGGACGACCGTGTGAGCGGCGGTGTACTAATGGCAACCGCAGGACGCGGCGCCGATTTGTCGCCCTACGCTGCGGAGCACTTTCCGTTCATGAACCCCGTCTTTGAGCAGATGGCCGCACCAGCCCTGGTTGTGCTGGGTGACCAGGATGACTCACCCCTGACCACGCGTGGCCCGGACTGGTCAGCCGACCCGTACACGGACAGTCCCGGACCAAAACACTTGCTTATCCTTCACAATGCCGAACACTCCCTCGGCGGCATCCCGGGCTATGACGTCAAAGAAACTACGGACGAGAACCCGGCGGTCGTGAGACTCCTGCGTGAGACGACGGCCGCATACCTGAAAGCGGTAGTAGGTCTGGATCGCGATGACTGGGATGCCGTGCGGGTTCGGCTGGGTGGTGCGGGAACGGCTCATGCCCGTGTGGAGGGCAAAGGCTAGCAGTGGTGCTCATCGGGAAGTTCCACTCAGGCAGTGCAAAGAAACGTTTGCACATAAACCTTTGCACTGCCATGATGAGGGTATGACCCCGCAGTCAGACCCCCAGCCAACCCGCGACGGCGACCGCGTCCTCGACGGTTCCGTGCTCAAGGCCCTCGCCCCCCCGCTTCGGCGAAATTGATCTGGGTGGACGGATACTCGCAGTTCTTCCCACACGATGAGGCGGTCAATGCTCTGGGAGAAGGCCGGCCAGTCATAAAGCTTGCCGTCGCGGCATCGTCAACTTCGGCACCGGGCTGCAGAACCCGGACTTCGGTAAGGTCGCACAGGCAGTGGGGATGCACGGGGAGAGCGTGACGCGCCCGGAGGATCTCGAGGGCGCCCTGCGCCGGGCATTCGAGTACGACGGCCCCGCGCTTGTCTCCGTGGCGGTGGAGCGGCAGGAGCTCTCCATGCCGCCGAAGATCGACGCGAAGCAGGCCACCGGCTTTGCGGTCTACGCGCTGCGCACGGTGATCGCCGGCAACGGGCGCGAACTCATCGACCTGGCAAAGGCCAACGCGCGCCAGTTGCTCTAGCGGGAACGCTTCGGCTTGGGTCTCATCGAGGGCAGGTACCGCCGAGCCGGTCGTACGCGTAGGTGGTAGTGCCGGAGCCGTCGACGCGTTTGATGGTCCGGCCGCCGGCGTTAATAGGTGTAGGTGATCTTGCCGGTGCCTTCGGAGAAGGATCGGGTGAAGACATGTGCTACGCGTGGTCCGGGGTCCGAGATGTGCATCGCGGACTGTGCTGACCAGCGTCAGATGGTACCGAGTCATGGAAAGTTCCGCCGCTATCGGGGAACGGGTGCAGGTGAAGACCTCTTAGGACCGGCTTGATCGTTGATATCGGCCTAAGAGGTCTTCATCCTTTGGTCTCCAGGTTGTCTCCACGCGCAGCCATCCCGAGCTGTCCCGGACAATCCCGTTTTGAAGATTTCTGGAGTTAGCGCTTTGCCTGCCTATCTAAATAGAAGCCAATCATCACAACAATTGATGTGCCGACTATCGTCACGATGAGTATTAGTGGCTGATACCCAACGGTCAAAGAAACCAAAGTCATCGCTATCACGAACACCGCTCCAACTAAAGCGATTATGAGTTTCACGTTACGGCCTTTCGGCCCGCCGTTTTTGTGTGAGTGTCGTTCTCGGACCAGCAAGGTAATCATTCCTGCGCCTAGAACGATTGGCATAGCGATCGTCGCAGGGCGGAAGACTGCCGGGTAGAGAAGAGCCATACAGCCCAATGCCAAAATAGCTAAAATAGTGGGAAGGATAATGATCGCCCGCTGTTTGGTCTCCATAACGCCAATCAGTCCTCACCTGTATCAATAGTTGTATATATGGTGACGCCCGTACAGATGGCTATGCCAGCTATACCCACGGGTGGGGAAAGTAGGCCTAGAATACCGAACCCAACTCCACACGTGATGTTTGCGCCCAAATCATTTTTTTGATCATCTGTAAGCATGCCTAGGGGGTCGGAGTTGTTGATGGGGTCGTTAGCAACATAGGCATAACGGTTGGCGTTAGCCAGGTCAAGGGGTGCGTCGAGGGTGTCCATTTGGGTCCAGCGGCCAACACCAGGGTTGTACCAGCGCTGGCCGTATTTCACCCAGCCGGTGGCCCGGTCTTGGAGCCCGATCTTGAAGGTGTACGGGTTCTGCGGCACGCCAGGCCCCCGGAGTCTTCGGTGAGGGTGGGCTTGCCGTAGGGATCGTAGGCGTAGGCGAAGGCAACGTATTTGCCGCTGGTGATCAGGGCGGCAGGGTTGCCGGTGCCGTCGTAAACATACAGTGACTGCATGCCGGAGCTGGTGCGCAGCATCAGCGGTTCACCGGTGACGGGGTCGTGTTCCACATAGGCCGTGAGGTTGTCCTTCTTCAATTGTTCGATCACCGGCTGGCCCTGGGCGTCCGTGCGGCCGTAGGTGAGCTGATAGGTGCCCTGAGGCGTGGTCTGGGACAGCAGCTCGTTCTGGGCCGCGCCGGCGTACTTGTAGGTGTAGGCCTTCCCGCCAACAGTGGCCGTCGTCATCTGTTCGGCCCCGTTGATGACCCCCGAGAAATCCGAGACTGACGCGGAGGCTGATTGCTCCGGTGAGTGCACGGTAGGCCCGGGGCGTACGGTATGTCTCCAGCGTAGGGATACCTGTCTTTGGGAGGTAACTACGCGTCCCAACGGGCATTCGATGTCCAGGCGTGACCTCTATGTGTGGACCAAGCCTCCAGCGTGAGCTGGCCGCGGGAAGCAGGGCCCGGGCGCCATCCACCCGCAGCACCTGGCCCACCTGATCGACGAACTCGCCGACGACGACGCGGTCTTCCTGCCCGACGTCGGCACCCCGGTCATCTGGGCGTGCCGTCACCTGCACATCGGCGCACGACGGCGGCTGATCGGCTCCTTCTGGCACGGCACCATGGCAGCGGCCACCCCGCTCGGCCTGGGCGCCCAGGCAGTGGACCGGAACCGGCAGGTAGTAATCCTGGCCGGCGACGGCGGCCTGGCGATGATGCTCGGCGAGCTGCTGACGGCGGTGCAGCACAATCTGCCGATCAAGATCGTGGTGTTCGACAACGCCGCGCTCAGCTTCGTGGAGGTGGAGATGAAGGCGGCGGGCATCGTCAACTTCGGCACCGGACTGCAGAACCCGGACTTCGGCAAGGTGGCGCAGGCGGTGGGGATGCACGGCGAGAGCGTGACCCGCCCGGAGGACCTTCAGGGAGCCCTGCGCCGGGCGTTCGAGTACGACGGCCCCGCGCTCGTCTCCGTCGCGGTGGAGCGGCAGGAACTCTCCATGCCGCCGAAGATCGACGCGAAGCAGGCCACGGGCTTTGCGGTCTACGCGATGCGCACGGTGCTCGCCGGGAACGGCCGCGAGCTTATCGATCTGGCAAAGGCCAACGCGCGCCAGCTGCTCTGAGGCTTGTGCGCCCCCGAGGTCATTCGCCCTGCGCGGACGCCTCATCGGCGCCGTGCTTCCACCACAGGTTGTTTATTTTGTACGTCAGAATGGAATTCATCACCGACGCCGGAACCATCCAGCGGATACGGCATACGCACTGAGCAATGGAGCCCGGATCTGGTTCTACGTCTGTGACCGCACCGTGGTCCTGACCAATGTCCACACCCACCATCCCAACGTCACCAAATAGCGCCCGCATAGTTCAGGAAATTCGGCCAGACGGTGTGAACAGCCGATTACGGAATACAGCGAAGGGCCGGGGTGCATCTTGAGTGCACTCCGGCCCTTCATGAATCCTAACTAATTGATCAGCGCGATGAATATCGGCAAAGCCGCAGCAGCCATGAGTGCAATGAAGATCGTCCACTGCTTTCTGGTCAGTGAAGCGTTTTTGATCGTTCCACCCCGAATGATCGGCACGTATAGCGCTACAACGGCCCCAATCAGGAAAACAGTAGCTAGCAGCCCGAGCCGGAGGTCAGGTGTCATAGTCATTTAGGAAATGCGCCTTTCAGTAGATTTCCAAGGCCACCAGTCACGCCACCAGCAATTCCACCCGATAGACAACCCTTGCCGACCTCGGTGCCATCCACGCCTCCATCCGCCCCGCTTGAAATAGTCGTACCTGCAGCTCCTGCGGCGCAGCCGATAGCAACCCCGGCAAAGAAGCCGTGGATGCACACCGGCTGGTGGCAGACGATGCTCCTAGGTCCGATTGAGACATTACGGTTTGCAGTCCCAATGGTCCCGATCTCGTAGTGTGCTCAGGACCGAGGTTTACTGGATGTCAGGTTTCTGATCATATGCACTGAGGACGAGTACCATCACGGACGTAACCACCATCGCGAGGAGCGGTACCCAGAACGCGATCCGGCGCTTGGCGAGCATCGCGATCGTGGCGATTGTCGCCGCGAGAGCAATGAGGAAGATCAGAACGTAGGCAGTCGTTGCCGCCCATTGCGGTATTGAACGGGTTCCGTCCATCCAGTCGGACGCGCCGAGGGCGACAATCAAGAACTGCGCGACGGCGACGAACGGCTGCGCGACTAAGAAAACGATTGAAAAGACGCGGTCGATGATCAAGGGCTGTCTGGCATTTCGTTCATCGACCTGTGCTTTTGTATTCACTAATCGTCCTAACGCACGCTCGAAGTAGCTTCCGTCGCCGTCAACATAGTCCAGGGGCTGCCTAACGACCAAACAGGTGGCGCCAACCGCGGGCTCATGACCCGACTCAACCGCCCACACCCGGGACTGCCCCGGCTTTGCGAACACTGGTGAGGAGACCCTTGATGAGCTCCTCCTCAACCGCACGGAAGACCCGGACGAGCCGTTATACGTCTACGCCGATCCGGCTGGCCATCCATTCCGTATCTTCGTCGGCTGAAGCAAACCCGACGGACGCTAGGTCTGGCCCGAGCCAACGCGGCAGCTGCGCGCTCGTCACCGTCGCAGTGGAGCGGCAGGAGCTCTCCATGCCGCCGTCACCGGGGGTTTGCTTCCCGTTCGCACACGACGGTTACTGTCGCGTCGTGATTGCTATTTCCCCCCGCCTCTCCCGGCCGATACTTGTCTGCCTTACCGCTGTGTTCGCTTTGCTTCTCATCGTGATGCCCGCTCAAACCGCATCCGCCCACCCCACGGGAACCACCGGCGTGCAGGTGACCGTGCGGGCAGATTCAGTCGACCTCGAGATGCAGATCCATAACGCCGGTTTCACCGCCGCAACCGGCTTCGACATCGGGTCCGACCAAGCCGCGCTCGATGACATCGCTGACAACCTCCTGTCATTCATCCTCAATCGCGTGGCCGTCGCCGACAGCGTGTCGGCTCTCGAGCCGTCAGTCGTAAGCGAACCCGAGTTCAAGAGCATCAACGGCGAGGACGCCATTGTCACGACAGTCCGGTTTGCGAACGGTAACCGTGCGATCGAGGGAAACATCGTGCTGGATTACCGCTTCATCCTGGATGTGGTCCCCTCGCACCAGGTGTACGTGTCCCTGGTAAGCGATTGGAACAACGGCGTTCTTACAGAGGGGGAGCCGAGCGTGGTGGGCGTCCTCGGCGGCGGGGTGACTGAGATGGTCCTCGACCGGAATGCCTCCACTCCCACGAACGGATTTTTCGCCGTGATCCGGCTGGGGATGCTCCACATTGCCGAGGGCACCGATCACCTGCTGTTTCTCACGACGCTGCTGGTGGTGGCTCCATCGGTTGCCGGACGCGGCGCGCGGGGGCTTCGGTGGAACCAGCCAATCGCAACAAAGCGGGCGATCGGGCGGGCAACACTCATCATCACCGCGTTTACCGCCGGGCACCTGGTCACTCTCGCGTTGGTGTCGCTCGGACTGATCTCCTTCCCGACCAAGCCCGTTGAGGTCCTGGTGGCGGTTTCCATCATCGTCGCCGCCGTCCATGCCGCTCGGCCGCTTCTGTCCCGCGGTGAGCTCCTCATAGCCGGAGGCTTCGGCCTCGTCCACGGCACCGCTTTCGCCACGACTATCCTCGAGCTGAACCTCGGGTTCAGCGAAAAACTCGTCGCCATCATCGGATTCAACATAGGCATTGAGCTGGCACAAATCATCGCAGCAGCTTTGGTACTGCCACTGCTGATCTGGTTGTCACACTCTCATGCGTACGCCGGGTTCCGCCTCGTGACCGCTTCCCTGGCAGTGGTCGCGGCGATCGCTTGGATCGTTGGCATCAGCACCGGTCAGGATTCTGTCCTCCAGCCCCTGTTCGATGCCATGGCGCACTTCCCCGTACCCTTCTACCTCGGACTCGTGGCAGTGGTTGCCGCACTGTGGTTCGGAACCCGCGAGGCCACCCCAAACAAGCGCTCAATGGAGCCAGAGTACGACGCCGGTCATGCGGGTGAGCACGGCGGCGACGCCGGCCCGGATCGCCTCAGCGCTACGCTCCGGGGTGAACGAGGCCGCATCAAACTGCGTGGTTGACCCGAGGCCGGTGCCGCGGAACCCCGCTCCCGACCATTCGACAGCCGTGACGTTGGCGGTCGGCTCGGCCAGCTCAGCACCGAGCACGAGGAACGGTATATCCAGATGGTTGGGTGTCACGATGGCGAGCGGATCGATCAGGTCGTCACCGGCGGCGACAATCAGCTCGGGCTTCATATCCATCGCCTCGGTGATGCTGCGGATCGCGTCCTCGCCGGCATCCACTCGACGCAGATCCGCCGACACGGCGTCGGCCCACTCGACTACGGCTGCGGAAAGTGTTGCCGTGCGCTCCTCCTCGCCACTGGTGAGGAGGACTACGCGGTAACCGGGCGCAGGGTCGACACCCGCCCAAGAGCCGGACGCCGGCGTTACGGTCCCCTCCGGGGACGGTAGCGGTGTTGGGATGAAGCCCGCGGCGGGCAGACCCGTCGCAGTGGTCGTGGGGCGGGCGTCGTCCCAGTCGCTGGCAGCGCAGCCGGACAGGAGCAGGACAGCGACGCTCAGGGTGGTCGCGATCGCGGGGCGGTGATGCACGGAAATATCCTCATCGGTTGGACAGCGGCGAGCGATTCCAGAGTGCATCTGCAAATGCGCTGGAGCCGACTCGCCACGGACAAGTTACCGGGCTGTTCACCGGATGGGCTCCTCATGTTCGCCTGGGCTGGTGACGCCATGCATGGAAACCGCTGGCCGCCAGATGTTTCCGTTTGCGATGCGGCGGGACCGCCGATTGTTCACCTTCCGTCAATGTGCCGCCTAAATCCTTGGGGCGGACGCGGCCGCGAGAGCGCGTCCGGTTCCCCCATCACCGCACTTCCATGAGAGAAACGGAATACACATGTTCCTGGTAGCACCCCCTCGGCCCGCGGGCCGCGCGGCACGGTGGCTGTCGACTGTGGCCCTCACGGCGGCAGTGGCCGCCGGTAGCGTTATCGCCGTCGCACCGTCTGCAGCCCATGCCGCTGACCCTGTGTCCTACACCGGCATTGTGCTCGGCGTCGGTTCCGATGAGACCCAGCGCACGCTCGCCTGGTACACCAGCTCCGACAGCGCGCAGGTTGTGCAGGTTGCCCCGACAGCCTCGCTGGTGAACGGAGAATTCGGTCCGTCCGTGACCACGTTCTCAGCAACCGGCGCCGCCAACATCGCCACCAGCGGCGGGTATAACCGCCATGCGGTCGTCTCGGGCCTGCAGGAGAACACGCAGTACTCGTACCGTGTCGGTTCTGCCGGAAACTGGTCGACCGCCTACTCCTTCAAGACCCAGTCATTTGAAGGGGACTTCGATTTCCTGTTCTTCGGGGACCCGCAGATCGGCGCCTCCGGGAACACCGCACAGGACGGGGCGGGGTGGGCTGACACCCTCAACGTCGCCCTCAATGCCAACCCGAACGCCGAGCTCCTCGTCTCAGGCGGCGACCAGGTCGAAGCGGCGAACACCGAGTCGCAGTGGGACGCTTTCCTTGCCCCCGACCAGCTGCGGCAGTACCCGTGGGCGGCAACTATCGGTAACCACGACGTGGGTGGCAAGGCATACGAGCAGCACTTCCACACCCCCAACACCGATTACTCGGATGCGTACTACGCCAAGGCTGCCCAGAAGTCGACCACCTCGGGCGGTGACTACTGGTACATCTATAAGGATGTGCTGTTTATCGATCTGAACAGCAACAGCTACGACTCCGCTACCGGTGGCGGCGACCAGGCTCACGTGCAGTACGTCACTGATGTGGTGAACGCGCACGGTGCGGACGCAAAGTACAAGGTGCTCACCTACCACCATTCGATCTACTCGGCAGCGGCGCACGCCAAGGACAAGGACGCCAAGGTGCGCCGTGTCGATTTCCCCACCGTATTCTCGGACCTGGGCGTCGATCTCGTGCTGCAGGGTCACGATCACGTGTACACGCGCAGCTATGAGATCAACGATGGTGCGAAGGCGAACGCGGACGAGGTGCCCGGCCAGAACGAGGTTTTCGTTGGCGAGGGCGGCGTGATCTATATGACCGCGAACTCGGCATCGGGGTCGAAGTACTACGACATCTCGGCTCCTGACGCAACCGGCACCAGCGGTGCCGGCAACGGAGGGGACCCGCTGAACCCGGCTAACTACTGGTACAACTCGGTGCAGAACCAGGAGCATGTGCGCGGCTATGTGAAGGTCCAGGTGAAGGCGGACGAGCTCGTCGTCGAAGGCATCCGCAGCGGAACCTGCGACGCGACGGTCGAAGGCGGGCAGTCGTCCTGGTGCGGTACCGCCGGATCCTCGACGGCCGTGGATGGTGTCGGAAGTGTCATCGACAGCGTCACCATCCACCCCTTCCACGGCAATTCCGAGGAGATTCAGGTGACTGTTCCTACGGCCGCGCCGGGTGAATTCGGGTGGACGATCGATGGACAGAACGGTCTTGTGGACCTCGGCACCGCACAGGAATCCAAAGGCTCCCTCGTGGCCAACGGGGAGATCAACCCGATCAACGTCGCCGACAGCCGTTCTTCGCATGCGCCCTGGTCGCTGACGGCCGTGGTGAGTGACTTCTCCGACGGTGGCAAGACCTTCTCCGGCAGCTACCTGGGCTGGACCCCGAAGGTGCTCATCCCCGGTGCCGGTGCCGTCGCGGGCGCCCCCGTCGCTTCCGGATACTTCGGCGGTAGCGGCCTGTCGGTTAGCCGGGCGCTCGGTTCCGCCGCGAACGGCCACGAGAAGGGTTCGGCGCTCCTCGGTGCCGATCTCGACCTGAAGCTGCCAGCCGGCACGGAAAAGGGAAGCTACCGCGCAACCCTGACGGTCACCGCGCTCGCGGGCTGACAACAACACGTCCTCAGATCCGTGGGGGCGGGCTGCCCCACTCCCACGGATCGCCCCCGTTTCCGCCCTCCCGAAAGATCTCACGTGAACGCTTCCCTCGTATACCGGCGCCCGCGCCGCCGGGCGCTCCGGGTCGCCGCCCTCGCGGCCCTTGCTATCCTTCTCCCCGCTTTCCCCGCCCATGCCGAGGGCCCCGACGACGTGACATGGACCGTCCGCACTGCGTCCAACGACCTCGGCGCCGACCGCACAACTTTCACCTACACAGTCGATCCGGGCGGTTCGCTGACGGACGCTATGGTCATCACCAATCGCGGCGACGAACCGGTGGCTCTCTCCGTGTACGCGGCCGACGGTTTCACCTCCGACGACGGGGAGCTCTCGCTGCTCGTCGCGGGCGAGACTTCGCAGGCGGTCGGGTCCTGGATCACTGCCGAAACGAAGACTGTCACCATCGGCCCTGACGCGGCCACCACTATCCCGTTCACCGTGGACATCCCTGCCAACGCCACCCCGGGGGACTACGTCGGAGGGCTGGTGACCTCGCTCACCGTCCCGGACGCGCCTTCCGGTGTCAGCGTCGACCGACGGCTGGGCATACGCGTCAACCTGCGCGTTGGCGGCGATTTGGCGCCCTCACTCGCCGTCGAGGACCTGTCCGTGTCCTGGAACGGCGGCTGGAACCCCTTCGCGGGCGGCGACGCCGCCATGACGTACACGCTGCATAACACCGGTAATGCGGCGCTGTCCGTACAGCCCGCCGACGTGGTGAGTGGGCCGTTCGGCTGGTTCCCGGTGGACGCCGCCGAAGGCGAGGAGGTGCCCGAGCTACTACCCGGGGAGAGCTGGACACGGACGGTGACCGTGGACGGCATATTGCCATTGTTCGTCCTGCTGGCGAGCACGACCGTGACCCCGGTGATGACCGATGCATCCGGTTCCACCACGCCGCTCGCCGAGGTATCGGGAACCGCTGTCGGCGCGGCGATCCCGTGGACCGCGATGGCGATCATCCTGCTGCTGGCGGCCGCGACGTATCTGTACATCCGCCGTCGTAGGCACCGTATCGCCGCTGAGAAGGAACGCGAGGATGAACGGGTCAACGCGGCGGTCGCGCAAGCCCTCGAGGGCGACCCCGTCCATGCTGCGGCATCGAAAGCCCTCGAGGACGCACCCGTCAAGGCGACCCGTCTGCCTGGCTGAGGCATCAGGGCCGGGCTGCCGACTTTCTCCGCGTCACGGACGCGGACGGGCTGGTGCTGAATCGGTTCAGCACCGGACCCGGCCTGCTGTCGGCCTGCGGAACCCGCAGTAGACTTCCTGCTCTCTTGGGTGCACGGGATCAACGCCGGCGACTGGGATAACCCGAGCGGTGATCTGGAGAAACTCCTTGGTTGCGGGTCCAAGCGGAATCGATTTGAAGCTGCCAGCCGTCGCTGCTGGCAGTTTTCGCGGCCGTCGCCGCGTAGGCGCAGGTATCTTTGCCATATGGACTGGAGGGCGGGCCTGCCGAGCTCTGGATTATCTGGTGCGCACCGCGAGGTGACTGGTTAGCCTCCACCGAGGGCAGGGAAGCAGGCACCTCACATCCTCATGTAAACGGCCGATAGTAAAACTGTTCGCATCGCACGTTTACCGGAGGACCCTTGAAGTATTTGAAGATTGTTGTCGTTGCCGCACTCAGCGCCATGGTACTCACTGGATGTGGTGACACGGGTCCTGCGTCACAGGATAAAGCGGTTGTGGAGCCGTCAGCGTCCAGCACACCGGCCTCCGCCCCTAAGCAGGACGGCACAGCATCCCGTCCATTCGATTTCGGAACGCTAGCTACCTCTTCCGCCAAGAGCAGATGGGACGTGACTGTGACTGAGACGGTAACGGCTGGGGGTGCGGCGCTGATCCTCGCCGAGAACCCGTATAACGAGGTTAAGGACGGTTGGGACTACGTTCTCGGCCGCATGACCTCGGTGGTGAATGAAAACCTTCCAAGTGCGGATGCTGGTGAACCTATGTCTCCAACAGCATCTGTTATGCCTGTATTCATTGGCAGCGACGGACGGATTTACGACATATGGAACGACAACTCAGCCGCCGTAATGGAGGACGACTGGATCGGACAGCCCGACATCATTGCCAAGCAAGGGATTGAATCTACCGGGCGCTTCGCTATCCAGGTGCCAAGTGCTGCTATTCCAGGAGGCCAAATCGCGACACGTAACGAGGTCAATGGAACAGTTCTCTACTTCGGTGAACCCACTAGGTAGGACAGGTAAATAGAATGGCGGCTTGGGATTCGTCGGTATCCCGCCGGTGACCTCATCCCCGATCCAGCCCCACAGCACCCCACCTGCGCTTGAAGAGAACGAACTCGATTTCGTCGGCACGGACTTTGCGTGCACCGTCCAAGCGTTCAGTGGCCTGCTCTGCCCAAGAGCTGGCCACGGCACAGTAGCGGGCGTAGGTGTCCGGGAACCATGCAGTCTTCGGAGCGTCGCGCCAGACATCGGATAGGTTGCGGGCAACTACTTGATCGAGGATGAGGTAGCGGGGTGGGGTTTCCTGGCCTTGGGCGAAGTAGAGGAACTTGGTGGAGAAAGCCGGCCCGAACCATGGAATGCGTCCGGCGCCCCTGATTGAGTTGAGCACGCCGTAGACGTTCTGTGCAGACTCACCGTTCCTGACCGCTTGCCAAGCATCGACCAGCAGTTCTTCGGCTCTGTCCTGATGGGCGGCGAGGGCGTTCAGGCGCTGATGTAGGCGTGGGGCCCTGCGCCCAAGACCCCAGGCCAGTGAATAGTAGAGAAGCTGGAAGGCGTTCGACGGGGTGATCTCACGGCTGCCCAACCCGAATACATCGGCACGGGAAACTTTCGTGACGCCCTGGCCGGCCAGTACACCTTGAAGCAGCGGCAAACCGCGCGCGCTGAGTGCGTCCTGCCATCGGTCACAGTTGACCGCAATATCGTGGCCCATGACGGCGTCCTCCCCGGGAAGAGCGGCGAAGAGGTCTTCAGGCAGGGGTGCTTCAACATTGATCATGGCGTGACTCTACGGGGTGAATCGTCGGTTTGCTTCTGGCGCACAGGGCGGCAAAAGAATATGAGAAGCAATACCGTGTCAAAAACTTTATATGAATTTGGATCTGCCATTATTGCGGTATGACAACACCAGAGTTCCCGGGGGGCGGCTCTCAGCACGTTTCACCCTCGCAAACGCAGAACCCATTAGCATCAAATTATGTCCCAGAGCAGGTGCTACAGGCGCCCGAACCTCGCAAGAACATGCCGAAGAAACAGTCCAACATCCTTGGACTGATCGCGCTGATCGCTGCGGTGATCGGTTTCATCTTTGCCTGTATTCCAGGTGCCCTTATTATCGGCTGGGTTTTGCTGCCTGTCGGCTTTATCTTGGGTCTCGTCTCCTTGTTCCTCAAGGACAAATCGAAGTGGATGGGAGTCACCGCTCTCATCCTCTCGATTATCGGAACGATCGTCGGATTTGTGGTTTTCTTCTCCGTCGTGACGGACTCTTTTGATGAAGCCGTAGGGGGCGGGGACACCACCGTCGTTGACGGTGCTGGGTCCGAAGCAGGATCAACGGAACCAAACAAAGAAGCAGCAGAGCGGGCTGGAACACGGGAAAACCCATACTCGGTTGGCTCGGTCATAGAAAACGATGAGTGGCGGATTGTCGTAAACTCTGTTTCGCTCGGGGCGACGGATACCGTCCTTGCCGCCAACGAGTTCAATGAGCCGCCAGCTGAAGGATCGGAGTACATCCTCGTAAACTACTCCACAACCTATTTAGGTGATGACGCAAACGGTCAGATGCCCGCATTCGTAGGCATGGAATACGTCACAGCAGATGGAACGACGGTGGACAGTTACGACAACTACGCGTCTCCGCCTGAGCCCTTTGATAGCACGAGCCCGCTTTACACAGACGGCACTGCAACAGGGAATGTAGTCTTTGAAGTGCCGACACAAACAGCTGGCCAGGGCGTTCTTGCCGTCAGGCCGAGCGTAATCGGTGACAAGGTTTTTATTGCCGTCCAGTAACAAACTGTTAGATCCAAGCGAGCGCCCTCTGTTGAATAGTGGGGGCGCTCGCTTACGTTGCAAGCCAGGTCAGTCTTCGGCTCCACTCCGTGCCCGGGTGGAGGGCAGGGCGTAGTGTGCCGCCACCTCTGGCCTCACCCGCCCTCACCGCCACAACCTTGCCGCTAACGGGATGCAGCGGATCGGGGGCGTTCCCGGCGATTTCCTGAATGCGGTGACCCAAGGAGAAGCGCGAAGCGTTCTTGATCGTTCCGCCCCCGAATGATCGGCACGTAAAGCGCTATGATGGCGCCGAACGAGGCGGTAGTGGCCAACAGCGCTCACCATAGATCGGGTGTCATTTGGGAAAATGTACCGGTACCGATCCCAGGGCCCCAACCCCCAATGGAGTCGTGATGGCCATGACGATCTCCAACCGTAGGCCTTCTCGCTAGACGGCGATCATGCGCCGGAACGCACCGCCGCAACCGCGCGGTCGTAGAGCGCGTCCAGATCTTCCGTGCCTCCTCCGTGAACCCACAGTTCGCCGGCCACGTCCAGGCAGGTAATCGCACTCGCGACAATGGCAGCGGGCGCCGGGTCCGCAGCGTCGTCGTCGGCGAGCCCGAGGCGCCTGCGGATGTTGGGCACCAGCAGCGACTGCCAGTGCAGGTGCTTCTCGATGCTGCGCGCCCGGAGCGACGGCGTGCCGTACATCATCTTCGCGATCTTCAACGTAACGCCCGGCTCGACGGCGAGGGCATCCACCGCGTGCAGCGCCTGCCGCAGTGCTTCCCACGGCTCGACCGTCAGGGGAACATTTTCCAGCGCATCCCGCATGAGCTCGCCCTGGTGCGCCAGGCCGCCCAGCACCACGTCTTCCTTGGTGCCGAAATACCGAAAGAACGAGCGCCGCGAGATGCCCGCCGTCGTCGCGATCTGATCGATGGTGGTCTGCTCGAAGCCCTGCTCCAGGAACAACCGCATGGCCGTGCCCGTAATTTCGGCATAGGCCGCCTGGCGCGATCGCTGCCACAGAGTCGATTGTTCGGTCACCGGTTCAGCGTACCCCAGATGCCTCATTGACACTGAGTGCCAGCAAGGCATACGGTCGCACAAATGTGCTATCAACCCCCGGAACATTGGAGCTCCTCATGCCGGTACTGGACTTTCCCAACCAAACCATCCTCATCACCGGGGCGTCGTCCGGCATCGGTGCGGCTTTTGCCCGCGCATTAGCCGCCCGCGGGGCCGGCCTTGTACTGGTCGCCCGACGCCGGGACCGCCTCGACGCCCTCGCCGCCGAGCTTCGGGCGGCGCACGGGGTGACCGTCACCGCGATTACCCAGGACCTGGGCTCACCGTCGGCGGGCGCCGAGCTCTCAGCAGCCGTCGCGGCGGCAGGGCTGCAGGTCACAGGGGTCATTAACAATGCAGGCTTCGGCACGTTCGGGGACTTCGTCGAAGAGGATCCCGACCGGTTGGCCCAGGAAATCGCCGTCGACATCAGCGCGCCGGTCCGGATCAGTGCGGCGTTCCTGCCCGGCATGGTGAAGACGGGCACCGGTTTTCTGATCAACGTCGCCAGCATGGCCGCGTACACGCCCACCCCGCGGATGGCCGTCTACGGTGCGGCCAAAGCCTTCGTCCTGAGCTTCACCGAGTCACTGTGGGCCGAGACCCGCGGCACGGGCGTCACCGTGTTCGCCCTGTCACCCGGCGCTACCAGCACGGAGTTCAACGCCGTCGTCGGCACCGAGAATGCCACCGCCGGAGCCCGGATGCGCACGCCGGACGACGTCGTCGCCACCGCCCTCACTCACCTGGCCCGGCGCAACCCGGGCCCGAGCGTGATCGACGGCCGGCTAAACCGGGTCGGTGCGGCGGCCGCCCGAATGATGAGCCGGCGCGGAACCGTTGCGATGATGCATCGCGTGACCGACCCCGCCCGCCGCAAAGACACGGACGTGGCGAGATAGCGCCGCTGCGGGCGGATTGTGGACGGCTTGTCCGTCAGGCAGCGCTTCGCTGGCCGAGGGGCCGGCGTCGGTACTCGATGTTCTGGATGGATGCCGGGATGTAGGCCTGGTCCAGCGTGCCGACGTCGGTCCCCGGCGGGACGATCTTGTCGATCCTGTCGAGGATGTCGTCGGAGAGTTCGGTGTCGATGCCGGCGAGGAGGTTATCGAGCTGTTCCTCCGTCCGTGCGCCGAGAAGTGCGCTGGTAATTCCGGGGTGCGAGATGGCGAATGCCATGGCCAGATGCGGCATGCTGATGCCGGTTTCCTTTGCCAGGACCGCGAGTTCCTCGACGGCGTCGATGCGGCGTTCGTCGGTGAAAACATTGAAATACTTGGCGCGGTTGAGATCATTCGTCTGCCCGCGGCGGAGGCGCCCGGTCAGCATGCCCTGTCCAAGCGCGCCCCAGACGAGGATCCCCATGCCGAACTCCTGGGCGGCGGGAAGTATCTCGCGTTCAACGCCGCGGTTCAGGATGGAGTACGCCAGCTGCTCGACGCGAAGCCGCCCCAGGCCTCGGCGCTCCGAGACCCACTGCGCTCTCACGATGTCTGCGGCGGGCAGCATTGACGTTCCGAACGCGCGGATCTTCCCGGCGTGGACGAGGTCGGTCAGTGCGGACAGGGTCTCCTCGATGTCGGTTTCGGGATCCGGGCGCTGGAGGATGTACAGGTCGATGTGGTCGGTTTGGAGGCGGCGCAGCGAATTGTCGATGGCCATGGCGATCCACCGGCGCGACCCGCCCCGGCGATGCTCGTCGGGGCCCAGGCCGAACTTCGTGCTGAGGACGACGTCGTCACGGCGGCCTTTCAGGGCCCTGCCGACGACCTCCTCGGAGTCTCCGTAGGAGTCGGCCGTGTCGAGGAGGTTGATTCCGGCGTCGAGGGCCTTGTGGATGATGCGGGCAGAGTCGGCTTCGCGGTTGCCCATCTGGGCGGCAAAGTTGAGGGCGCCGAGAGCGTATGGACTCACTTTGATGCCGGTACGTCCGAGGGTGCGGTATTGCATGGTTTTCTCCGATCAGGACGGCTCCGGATGCTCTAAGGTGGTAACCGGAGGCTCCCTCCGGAACTATACGGAGGGCTGCTCCGGTTAAGCAAGGAGTATTTGTGACATTCATCGATGACCCCTCGAACAACGGATCCTCGCCCCGGCGTCTCCGTGCGGATGCACGGCGCAACCTCGACGCTCTGCTCGAGGCAGCGAGAGAGGTCTTCGCCGAGTCCGGCATCGCAGCGCCCGGCCAGGAGATTGCCGACCGGGCGGGAGTGGGGATCGGCACGATGTACCGCCATTTCCCCCGGAGGTCCGACCTTGTGGCCGCCGTCCTTACCAGTGAGATCGATGCCTGCGCCGCGGCGGCGGCGACGCTCGCGGAAGAGAATCCGCCGGCCCGGGCGCTCACGAAATGGATGCAGCGCTATACCGAGCTCGTGGCGACGAAAAGGGGGCTCGCTGCCGCCCTGCATTCGGATGACGACGCCTTCCAGGGTCTTGCCCCGTACGTGCGGGAGCGGCTTGAACCGGCGCTCCAACTCCTACTTGACGCGGCAGTGGAGGGAGGGTTGAGCCGCCCGCGGCTTGACGCCGGCGACGTCATCATCGCGGTGGCCCTGCTGTGCCAGCCCGTCCCCGACAAGGGCATCACCTTTAATGAGCATCTGGTGGCGGTGTTCCTGGAGGGGCTGTTCCCGGTTCCGGCTGAGGGCGGCGAAAGGCGATCGACTTCCTAGTGCGGTGATCGAGCCGGGCCGGTTTCCTCTGTTCAGTCCGCCTGCTGCCGCAGAAGTACCTGCCGGTTCGAAGCGATGACCTCATCGGACAGTTCGGGATTGGCTGCCGCCACCGCGCGCGAGATGACGAGGGCGCCCACCATCTGGCTGAACAGTGCGAGGGCCGCTTCGCGTGCGTGTGCGGGGTCCAGCATGTCCCCGGACTGTTCTGCGGCGGACAGGAGCAGATCAGTGATGGCGGTGAGGTAGCCGTCCAAGCCGCGGCCATATTCCATTTGCGCCTTTGTGCCGTGCCGGGCGGCATCGAAGGCCAGGGCGGCGGATGCGCATCCGGTTTCGGGATGGTCGCGGTGGAAGGTGTTGAGGTAACTGCCGATGATGGCGTTCAGGGCGGGACTGACCGGATCACCACTGACCGGATCAACACGGTGGAATCAACAGCAGCAACCAGCCAGAAGAGTCGAAATGGGCGGCGACCTATGATGACCTCACTGAAGCCCAGGCGGTTCTCCTCACCGAGCCAGGGCACGAGAATCGAAGCTATTCACTTCACGGCGCCCCCGCGGTCTCTTTCACCGACATGGCCGGGATCCTGTCAGACCTGCGCGGGACTGAGGTCGCCTATTCGACCGTCACGGAAGAGCAGTACCTCGAGCAGAAGCTCGCCGCCGGCCTGCCGGAATCCGTGGCGGACTTCCTTCTCGCTTGGGTGCGCGGGATCAACACGGGTGAATGGGACAACCCGAGCGGCGACCTGGAGAAACTCCTTGGCCGCAAGCCGACGACGGTGCGCGAGTACCTCCGCGAGCACTACCCCGTCCGGCAGCAGCGCTGAGCCCGACGTCGTCGATCAACTCTCGTCGCGGCGGCCTACCCCCTAGAGTGATCGAATGACCACTGAACTGCGAGTGATGCCGGCCGAAAGACTCCCCGCCTGGCTCGAGGAAACCCGCCGGAACTACGAGCAATCACGCATCGAGTCCGGCGAATCTGCGGAAGTAGCGGCGCACAAAGCGCGGGTGTCCATGGCGGCGTCTTTCCCCGATGGAAAGATCGCGCCAGGTCAGCTTGTTTACGACGTCATCGCTCTCGAGAGCAACGGCCAGTCCACGATCGTCGGGTACCTCTGGATCTCGCAAGTAGAGGAAAGAGCAGACGCGTGGTGGGTTTCGGATATCGAGATTCATGAGGACCACCGGGGCAAGGGCTACGGCCGTGCGGCGATGCAACTGGCGGAGGTTGCCGCCGCCGAACAGGGTGCTGCGACGCTGGGCCTCAATGTGTTTGGCTACAACACCGTTGCCCGTGACCTGTACGAGTCCCTGGGCTACGAGACCGTCTCCGCGCAGATGCGAAAGCCGGTAGCGCGGTGACAAACAGGGCGCATCATCCGTGCTGCCGTACAAGAAGCTGCAATACAAACGAAACCGCCCAAAAAACGGGGGGCACGCCCCGAAGGACGTGCCCCCCGTCGTCGTATCCGCACTACCGGGAGCGCAGGAAACCGGTCAGGAGAAGTTGATGCCACCGTCAATCAGGACGGTCTGGCCGGTCATGTGGTCCGAATCGGGGCCGGAGAGGTAGGAGACGAGCTTGGCCACGTCGGCAGGCTCCGAGACGCGGCCGGCCAGGATGTTATCCACCTGGGCCTGCAGCGCACTTCCTCGCGGAGTGCCGTCGCGCTCCGTGAGCCGCTCGTCGATCAGGTCCCACATCGCGGTGCCCACCACGCCGGGAGCGTAGGCGTTGACCGTGATGTTGTACTTTGCGAACTCCATTGCCGCTGCCTGGGTCAGGCCACGCACCGCCCACTTTGTGGCCGAGTAGGAGGCGAGTACAGGGAACGGGCGGAAGGCCACAATGGAGGCGGCACCGATGATCTTGCCGCCGGTGCCCTGGGCGATGAACTGCCGGGCAGCAGCCTGGTAGCTGTAGTAGACGCCCTTGATGTTAACGTCGATGATCCGGTCCAGGGCCTCAGGCTTCACATCCAGGATTTCGTCCACCTGGGCAATGCCGGCATTGGCAATAAAGACGCCGAGGTTGCCCAGGGCCTCGGTGCCTTCAGCGACGATGCGGGCCACGTCCTCCGGATCCGATACGTCACCGGTGGCACCCACGGCGCGGCGGCCCCGGGCCTCGACGGCGGCAACGACGTCGTTGATGTTATCCCGGGCGCTGGCGATATCGGCCACGATAATGTCCAGGCCGTCCTCGGCCAGACGCTCGGCGATGGCACGGCCGATGCCGCGGCCGGCGCCGGTAATCAGGGCTACACGGGTTTCGTTCTCTGACATGGTGTTCTCCTCTTGTGGGGTGTGCGAGTTTGCGGGCGGATCAGGGCACCAGGATGGCGCGGCCGCGGACCTTGCCGGCGTCGAGGTCGCTGATGGCCTGCTGGAAGTTATCGAGCGGATACTTCTGCGTGTGCAGGGTGACGGCGCCCTGGGCGGTGAGGGCCATCAGGTCCTGCAGGTCGTTGTAGCTGCCCACTAGGTTGCCGATGATGTTGACCTCGTTGGAGACCAGGTCGATGGTGGGCACGTCCACGTTTTCGCCGTAGCCGACCACAAAGTAGTCCCCGCCCTGTCGGGTCATGGCGATGCCTTCCGAGGTTGCCCCGCCCTCGCCGACAAAGTCCACCACGGCCTCGGCGCCGTTGCCGCCGGTAAGGTCCAGGACCTGCCGGACCTGGGTGCCGTCAGCCAGCACGCCCTCATCAGCGCCGATGCTCCGGGCCAGTTCCAGCGCCGCAGGATTGCGGTCGACGACGACGATCCGGGCCGGCGTGAGTGCCTTCAGCACCTGGATGCCGATGTGTCCCAGGCCGCCGGCGCCGATGACCACGCAGGTATCCCGCGGAGTCAGGCGCCGGGCCGCCTTCGCGGCCGCGTGGTAGGCGGTCAGGCCCGCATCAGCGAGGGCAGCGACATCGGCCGGTTCCAGGGAGTCGTCGAGCTTAACCACGGAGCGGGCCGAGGTGAGCAGGTAGTCGGCGTAGCCGCCGTTGGTGTCGATGCCCGGGAACTTGCTGATCTCACAGTGCACGTCATCGCCGGACCGGCAGGCCCGGCACAGCCCGCAGGTCACCAGCGGATGCAGGATAACCTTGTCCCCGACCTCCACGTTGGTCACCGCGCTGCCGACGGCATGCACCCAGCCGGCGTTCTCGTGGCCGATGGTGTACGGCAGGGAGACCTGGGACTTCTCCGCCCACTGGCCCTCGAGGATATGCAGGTCGGTGCGGCAGACCCCGGCCCCGCCGATCCGGACAATCACATCCCACGGACCGCTGATTTCCGGCATCGGAACCTCGGCCATTTTCAGGCCCTGGTGGTACCCGACCACCTGGACCGCTCGCATGGTGTTCACTGGTTCTCCTTGACTGTGATGGGAAGCAGGGTGTGCTGGTCAGAGGGTGCCGCACCTTCCGGACGGGTGCTCTGGTCCGCGCCGGCGCCGTCATAACGGGTGCGCAGCAGCCCGCGGCAGAAATGCGCGTTGCCGTCGATGGAAATGCGGGTGGAGCGGGCCCGCCGCAGCGCCATCGGCACTGCCTCGGGCGGGTAGGGCTGCCCGGCGGCGTTAACGAGTACGGTCGCGTCCGGGTCGAGGGCCAGGCCGAGGGCTCCGCGCCGGCGCAGCAGTGCGGCTTTGGTGCGCCCGGCCGGCAGGTCGGCGAGGCGGACCCGGCCCACGTTCGCTTCGAGCAGGTCCGGATCGGCGCGCAGCAGCTCGGTGAGGCAGCGTTCCATGGCCGCCGTGTGCGCCTTCTCCCGGAAGGTCCGTCGCAGCTCGTCAAGGCTGTCCTCGGCCTCGTGCCCGAAGGTGCCGCGGTAGCCGGCATCCGCGGCGAGCCCGGCGTTGATCAGGTCGGAATCGTGATGGTCATCCAGCTCCACCAGCACTGCTTCCACCCCTGGCAGCCCCACGATGGCGTCCTTGCTGTCCGAGGCCATGAGGTAGGCGAAGTTGGGGGAGCAGAACGACGTCGGCAGGCGCAGGTGCACGGTAACCACGACTCCGCTGCGGCCGGGGGCGACCTCGAGGGAACGCACAAAACCCAGGTCCGTAATCGGTTCGTCGAGCTCCGGATCCTGCACGGTGCCCAGTGCGGCCCGGATCTGTTCCGTACCGGGCAGAGCGGTGCGGAACACGGGCCGGGTGACGACCGCGGTCATGATTGGGCCGCCAGATCGGCGCGCTCGGGCTGCCGCGGCCCGGTGGCGGTCTCCGGTGCGTCAGGAAGGCGCAGTTCCTCGGGCACCGGGATGTCATACATCTTGGCCGCGTTCAGGCCCAGGATCTTCTTCTTCTGCTCCACGGTCAGCGGCGCGTACTCGGTCATGTCTTCAGGGATCTGGAAGTCCACGAAGGTCTCGATGAGCCAGCGCGGGGTCCAAAGCGCATAGTCGCTGGAGAACTGGATGCGGTCCTCACCAAGCCAGTAGATAAGCTCGCCGATGATCTGGGCGAAGTAGCGCGGACGTGAATACATAAAGGGCATGGCGACGGCGAGGCCTCCATGGACGTTCGGCTCCTGCGTGGCGATCCAGCAGAAATCCTCCAGCCGCGGCAACCCGACGTGCTCCACCACGAAGTTCAAGTCCGTGAAGTCGGTGGCGGCGTGGTCGACATCCGACACGTCGAAAGCGTCCCGGTCCAGCGGGCGGATGGTGGGGCCCTTGTGGACGTGGACGTTCTTGACGCCCAGCTTCCGGCATTCCTCGAAGTACCGGTAGGTCCACGGATCGCTGAGTTTGTAACCACGGGAGTCGCCGTGCCACTCCGCCGTGTAGAGCTTCACGCCGGTGAAACCCATGCGCTCGTGGTCAGCCCGCAGCTGGTCCAGCCCGGCCTCGCCGTTGCGCGGGTCGAAGCAGTGGTTGTAGGTCAGTCGGTCCGGGTTGGCGGCGGCGAGCCCGTACGCCTCTTTGGTTTGGCCGAACCCGGTGCGGTAAAACTCGCCCAGATAAGCCGGCTGGAAGATGGCGTGGTCCACGTAGCCGTCCTGGAACAGGTCCTTCATCAGGCGCTCGCCGCCCTGGTACAGGTACTCTTCGTAGCTCCAAAGCTGGTCCTCGGGGGAGAGGTTGCGATGGTAGTCGTAGAAGCAGTCAATGAACTGCTTGCCGTGGATATTGAGCTGGTTCTCGGGCCGGGCGTCCCAGAGGGCGATATGCGCGTCAACGATGAAGTAGTTTTCGCCGTCTTTGGTGTACATGTCAGGATCTCCATCTCCTAGGCGGCTGCCATAGCCGCGTTGCCGACGACGCTACGAGCTTTTCGGGCACCCGCAGTGTGACAGACGTCTCAATATGAGACGGCACCACCTGCAGCTGGGAAACCGTCCGGGATAGTCTCAAGGGACGATGCTCAAGGAGGGCGGCAATGATGCCGGACCACAATGACTGCATAAGTTCTTTACCGGACCGACCCGGCCGCAGCGAGGTTCTGCCCGGGTCGCGGCGGCTGCTGGCGTCCTGGCAGCGGAGCCAGGAGTACGGGGTCTCCCCCGAATCCGTGGACCCGGCCTGGGCCGGGGAGATCCCGAATGATTCGCTGTTCTTCCAGTGCGGCCAGGAAGTCCTGGAAGGCCTGCACCAGTCGCTGATGAACGAGCCGCTGGGCCTGATGCTGACGGACGCGGACGGGCTGGTACTAAACCGGTTCAGCGGTGACCCTGCCCTGCTGCGTGCACTGGACCGTGTCTACCTGGCCCCCGGCTTCGCGTTCTCCGAACGCCAGGCGGGCACCAACGGGCTGGGCCTGGCCCTGGCCGACAAGGTGCCCACTCTGGTCCGCGCCGAAGAGCATTACAGCGCGAGCCTGCGGACCTACACCTGCGCGGCGGCTCCCGTGCTGGATCCGGTGACCGGCCGGCTGGAGGGCAGCGTCAACATCACCACGTGGTCCAGGACTTCACCCGGGCTGCTGCTGGCGCTGGCCCAGTCCGCGGCGGCCAATACCTCCACGCTGATGTCCAGCCGCACTCATCGCCACGTTCAACCAACCAAGCCGCAGGGCGGCGTGTTCCGGGTGCAGCGCCCGCGGCTGGAACCTGCGGCAGGAACCATGCGGGCAATGTCGGCCCCGTGGCTGAGCGCTTTGGAGGACGCCACTGCGGCGGTGGCCCGGGGGGAAGTGGTGGCGGCGCTGGGGGAGCGGGGCAGTGGACGGGCCACGCTGCTGGGCCAGGCCCTGCGGCAGGCACGCCCCGCCAGCCGGATCCTGTGCGCGTCGGTGCCGGCGCCCGAGATGGTGGAGGAATGGCTGGCGCTTTGGACTCCGGAACTGTCTAAACCGGATACGGCCATCATCCTGGAGAACGCCGATTTCCTTCCGGCGTGGGCCGCGCACGAACTCGCAAGCCAGGTGCGGAACATCCTGCGCGCCCGTCTGCCGTCGTCGTCCGCTGCCACCGCAACGGCTCCTGCCCTGCTCTGGGCGTTCACCGCCGTCGATCTGAACAATGTGCCGCCGGAACTGACCCGGTTCGCCGCACATGCCGCCCACATTCCGGCGCTGCGGGACCGGGCTGCCGACATTATGCCGCTGGCCCGGTACGCCGCACGGCAGACGCGGCTGCGGGACCTGGACTTCACCGCCGCTGCCGAGCGGACCCTGACCAGTTACGAGTGGCCGGGGAATATCGACGAGCTGATGCGCGCCGTCCACGCTGCGGCGCTCGTCACCGAAATCATCGATGCCCGGCACCTTCCGCCGGAACTGTTGGGCAGCCCGGCCCGGCGGCTGACCCGGATGGAAGCGTTCGAACGTGACGAGATTGTCCGGGTGCTGGCTCGGCCGGGGACCTCCGTAGCCGAGGCCGCGCTGGAACTGGGCATCAGCCGGGCAACTATTTACCGGCGCCTAGCGAAGCTGGGGATCGATCCGCGGAACCAGTTGAAGGCCTAGCCCGGGGACCCTCGCTAGAACAGCGGCCAGGGCACCGCCGGCATGTCACCACTCGGAGCCGGAAACTGCCCGGCCGATCGCAACCGGACGCAGCGCGCGGCGAACGCCGCAATCTCCTCGGCGGTGAGCAGCTTCGCCAGCTGCGAGCCCAGCTCGCCCTGCAGGCCTTCGAGAACCCGGTCGATGCCTTCAACTTCCTCGGCACTCAACGCATCGCCGATCCAGCCCCACAGCACCGTCCGCAGCTTGTGCTCCTGGTGGAAGGTCAGACCGTGGTCGACGCCGTACCGGTGCCCGCCGGCCATGGCCAGGACGTGGTCGCCCTTGCGGTCGGCGTTGTTGGTGAGGACGTCGAACACCGCCATCCGCCGCAGTACCGGAGTGTCCTCGTGGATGAGGGAAACGATCCGCCCGACGTCGTCCTGGCCCTGCAGGACCTCTTTCCACCCGGTCTCCGGAACGTCCTCTTCCGGCACCAGGTCCACCGGAGCCTGCTCCGGGTCGGTCTCCTGCCAGAGCTGGACCATGCCTTCACCGAGCGGGCCGTCCCGCAGCCAGGTGCGCGGCACGATGTTCCACCCCAGCACCTCCGACACCAGATAGGCGGCCACCTCGCGGTGCGCGAGGCAGCCGTCGGGGAAATCCCAGAGCGGTTTCTCGCCGGCAATCGGTTTGTAGACCACTACGGCGTCGCCGATGCTGCCCAGGAAGGTGGCGTTGGACGCCGTCGTCAGGCGTCCGGTGAGCGTGAGTTCGTCGGTGACGAGGTCGGGCGCTGGCATCAGGACTCGGGGAAGGTGCAGGTGTGCCCGTCGGGATCGATCGGCTGCCCGCAGATTACGCAGATCGGCCGCCCGGCGCCCACCACTTCGCGGGTGCGCTTGGCGAAGGCCCGGGCGGTGCCCACGGGCATCCGCACGCGCAGCACCTCTTCGGCGTCGGAGGCGTCAGTCTCGTCGTCGTCTTCGTCGAGGAAGCCGCCGTCGTCATCCTCGTCCACCTCATCAAGGGGGTAAGCCTCGATGACGAGCTGCGCCGTCGTCGGATCCCAGCCCAGACTCATGACGCCGGCGCGGAACTGTTCCTCCACAGCGTCGAGATCGTCATTGTCGACAAGCTCGATGGGGGTACTGGCGGGCACGTGGAAGGGGTTGCCGTCGACGGTCATAAGCTGGTCGAGGATCTCGTCGATCTTCTCGGCAAGCTGGGCGGACTGGAGCTTTTCCAGGGCGATACTGACAATCTGCTTCCCGGCGCGCACCTGCAGGTAGAACGTGCGCTGGCCCGGGACGCCGACGGTGCCGATGACGACGCGGTCGGGCCAGTCGAAATCGTGAACGGTTGTAGGCATGGAACTACTCTAGGCTCATCCGGCCGGCGGCGCCTCGTGACCGGCACCACCGCCCACCGGGGCGTCGTCCGGCGTCGGGCTGGCCGCCAGCCAGGACAGGTCCCCGGCGTCGGTGTTGGTGGCCAGGACGGTGGGGCGCCCGGTGCCGTAGTGCACTATCGACACGGAGGCCGGGCCCACGTGGAGTCGCTGGAACATGTCCAGGTGCATGCCAAGCGCGTCGGCGAGGACGGACTTGATGATGTCGCCGTGGCTCACCGCCACCCACACCGCTCCCGGTCCGTGTTCGGCCTCGAACGCGGCGTCGTGGCGCCGAATGGCGGCCACGGAGCGGGCCTGCATCGCGGCCATGGACTCGCCGCCGGGGAAAACGACGGCGGAGGGCTGGGACTGCACCGTCTTCCACAGGTCCTCCTTCGCGAGCTCCTCGAGGGTGCGGCCCTGCCAGGAGCCGTAGTCGCACTCGGTGAGTCCGTCCTCGACCGGGGTGCGCGGGGTGCCGGCCTGGCGGTCGAGGATGAACTGCGCGGTCTGCCGGCAGCGCTCCAGTGGGCTGGACACCACGCCGACGACGGGGACTTTCGCCAGCCGGTCGGCGGTGGCGGCGGCCTGGTCGCGGCCGACCTGATCGAGTTCGACGCCGGGGGTCCGGCCGGCCAGCAGCCCGGAGGCATTCGCGGTGGTGCGGCCGTGCCGCACGAGGATGAGTGTTGCCATGTCCTTAGCGTAGTCATGGGGGCGGGCTGGACGCTGACTGTGGGCACCGTGCGTCAACCGCCTGACGGGTGTGTGCGCTGGATGATGCGGTACACCGTGCTGCGGGCGACCTTGAAGAGTTCGGCGATCTCGGCGGTGGTGTGTTCTCCCGCGTTATAGAGGGACACCACGTGCGCTTCTTGCAATCTGGAGAGTTTGGGTTGCTTGCCGCGAAGCCTGCCCTTGGCTTTGGCAACCTGCATGCCTTCTCGTGTGCGGGCGCGTATGAGATCGGATTCAAACTCGGCGACCATGGCGAGGACGTTGAACAGCAGCCGGCCGACAGGGTCCGAAGGATCATGGACGGATCCGCCGATACTCAGCTTCACGTTTTTCTTCGTAAGTTCTTCGTTGATGTCGCGGGCGTCGGGAAGGGAGCGGGCGAGCCGGTCGAGTTTGGTGATGACCAACGTGTCCCCGTCACGAACCGCTGCCAAGGCCTGACGTAGCCCAGGCCGGTCACGGTTGGTGCCGCTTAGTCCGTGGTCGGTATAAACCAGATCCTTGGGGACGCCGAGGGCTGCAAGTTGGTTCTGCTGGACTGTGAGGTCCTGCTCGCTGGTGGATACACGGGCGTAACCGACGACGTGGGCGCTCATGGTTGCGAATGTAGCGGTTGTGCTACCTTCACCGGGCACGTGCCCGGGCGGGGTATACGCGAACCGCGAGGTCAAACAGGTATCTGGGCGTGTCAGTTCGAGTAGGTGCGGTTGCATGTGTCGCGGCTAGGGACCGGCTCGCGGGCACTTGGGTTGCCTTGTGAGTGAGGGCGGTTTCTCAAAAAAATCCCAGTGGTATTGAACCTAGCCGTCGTTAAGAGGAATCCCAAGATAGTCTGCGGAACGTACGTGTCCTCTCACGTCTAGGTTCCAGGCGGGCCGTATAAACCTTTCCGAACTTAGGCGCAGGTACTGAACCTCTGTTAATTCAGCAGGTTTCCAAGATTCCCTGAAAATCCCGTTGGGCTCGTAACCCAAAGATTTTGACACACCCAGAGAAGACGAGTTCCAGACTGCTGCCTCGGAAACAGCGGTGTCCGCCTTCAACCAATCGAACGCGTAGAGGATGACTGCCGTTCGCATTTCCTTGCCTAGGCCTTGGCCCTGAGCATCTTGGCGGAGCCAGGAGCCCGTTGACACGGTCTTGAGAGTGCCAAACCCTTCGGCACTCAAGTCCTGACACCCGATAAAGTCGTTGCCTCTCCAGACTCCGAAGTGGAGTGCCCACTTCTCAGGTGTCGATTCTGCGCGTGCACGCCAAATTCGTCGTGCAGTGTTTGCGGGAAGATCTTCAGTGCGTGCCTCGGTCCACGGATGGGAAAAAGGCATCTGCCCTGGGGGATGTATACCAGTCTCCGCGGCTTCCACGGCAGCGGGCAAGTCCGCGTCTTGAAGCGGTCGCAGAACCAAACGTGGACTGGAGAGGACTAATCCAAAGGGTGGCCACAAGGTGGCTAGGCTGGTCACCCCTCATCCTAACCAGACGTTGTGACGTTGAACCGGCTCGAAATCCGTAACCTCCTATGCGCAAGTCGCGCTCGAGGATCGGTGTCCGGGCGGTCTCGGTCATGTCGCGGGTACTTGCCGCCTACTAAGGTGAAGACATGCCAACGTCCTGGACGAGTTTCGAAACGAACAGTACTGACGAGTGGTGGGACGTCGTGGATGCCGAAGGGTCTCCGACGGGCAGAACCTATCGCAGGGGCGCAGCGAACTGGCCGTCCGGGTTTTTTCATTTGATCGTCGCAGTTTGTATCCAGCGTGAGGATGGAGCTGTCCTCCTTACCCAACGTGCAGCAACTAAGGAATTTCCCTTCGGATGGGAGTTCCCCGGTGGAAGCGCTCTCAGTGGTGAGACAAGTCGTCAGGCGGCGAGTCGGGAACTGGGGGAGGAGACGGGGGTAGAGATTCCGCCGTCCGTGCTGACGCCGATTGATCGATTTGTTGAAGCAGCAGCTCTTCTTGATTTCTATACTGCCCACGCGCCGGCGAACACCGAATTGAGATTGCAGCAGAGCGAAGTCATGGCCGCCGAGTGGGTGCCTCTCGAGGAAGTCGACCGCCGGCTGTGTGCGGGCCTCATGGCTGACCCTTGGTCCGCCCGCCTCGACGCGCTCTGGCCGCTTGCGAGGCAGGCACTGCGTATCGTCCGGTGACGGATCGGGTTAGGGACCTTGCTAGCATCCCTAGCTGCAGGGGTGGTCCGGGCGTACCGTTAGCGCCATGGTGGAGCGCATGTTGAAGAGAGTTCTCGTTCCCGACGTGGTCGGACTACTGTTCCATGTTGGCCGGGACATCGCGGATGAAGCAGGCGTCACTCTTGCCAACCCAGATCCCGATGGGCCACCGATCGGTGCCATCGCATGGCCGGGCTTGTTCTACATCACCTGGCAAGACCCGCGGGCGAGCTTCGAACTGAACCAGGGGGACTCAGTGAGGGTGGAAGTCGTCGAACACGGCGGCGCGCAAAACGGTGCCCTAACGCGCGACCCATCGGGCCCGCCGGCACTTGCGGCTCACGCGCAAACAGAAGCTGACACCGTCTAGTCTCCGGAGGCGATCTTGGTTATTTCTCCCAAGCCATCTGACTCAGCTGCGCTCAGTGCGTAGGAGGATCCTTGTCGGGACAGCCCTCAACATGCGGCTGTAGCCACGTCAGGGACGGGCCGGCTCACGTTCTGACATCCTCCACAGGTGCATGACAGCGTAGGAACGCCAGGGGGCCCATTGTGTCGCCCTGTCCGCTAGTGTCCTGTGACCCGCCGTCTTGGCGACGTCGTGCTTGAGAAGGCCGACACTCTTTGCCCCAGCGACGAGAGCGACATCGCCATAAAGCCATGCGTCCGGATCTCCTAAGACACGCATGGCGATGTATGCGGCCGTCCAGTGTCCGATTCTGGGCCGGCTAAGCAATTGTTCCCGAAGTATCTCGGCATCCACCCCTACATCCACCGTCAGCTGTCCGCTCTTTAATGCACGCGACAGTGTTAGGAGGGCACGGATGTCCTGGCCTGGCAGACGGAGCGGACGATCCGGGTCCAGCGGTTCATCGTTACCGGGTTCGGGGATGCCGGCAATGATTTGGTCAACGGTAGGGAAGAGCCGGGTGAGGCCCGGGAAGGTTGAAACGTAGCCCGAACCGGTACGGGCGGAGAGCCGGCACAGGTGCGTGCGTGCTGCCGTGACGGAAATCTGTTGCCCTACGAGTGCCCGGATGACCAATTCATGCGGGTCTACCGCGCCGGGAACTCGAATTCCAGGGGTGCGCTCTACCAGCGGTGCCAGCGCAGGATCCTGTCGCAGACCGGCGTCGACGGCGACGGGATCTGCGTCCAGGTCGAGCAGGCGGCGCACCCGGGCAATGGCGGGTGAGACATCGGGAAGAGCGGCCAACTCGAGATGGGCTCGAACTTGCCACGTTGTCTTGGTGAGGGTCGCTGTGACTTGGACTGCGCCGGGCCCCCCGGGAAGCAAAAGGGTGCGAGCGTAGCGCAAGCAGGCAGGTGCCGAGAGGTCGGCAGCTTCTACCCCTGCAACCGCACGGGCTGCGAGGAATTTGAAAACGCCGACTGCATCGAATGGTTGTCGAAGTGGAAGGTCAACACTTAGCCGCACACCTAAGGGATGTCCGTCGGTCTCATTCCGCGATCCTTCTGCTGGCAGCGGCCCATGGTAGCGGGCACGTAACTCGCCGGGGTTTGTGGCGAATACTTCCTGGATGGTGGTGTTGAACTGCCGCACGGAGCCAAAGCCTGCCGCGAAAGCAACGTCCGCTAACGCTAGATCGCTGTCGACCAGGAGCGCGCGGGCAGATTGGGCGCGACGTGCCCGGGCCAGCGAGAGCGGGCCGGCTCCGAGTTCGGAAACCAGCACTCGATGGATATGGCGGACACTGTAGCCAAGGCGGGAGGCAAGTCCTTCCACTCCTTCACGGTCTACAGTTCCGTCGAGGACGAGCCGCATTGCCCGGCCCGCGAGGTCGTGCCGAAGATTCCATTCCGGGGTGCCCGCCGCCGCTTCCGGGAAACAGCGTTTGCAGGCCCGAAACCCTGCAGTTTGAGCCGCCGCTGACGTCGGATAGAACGTGACGTTCTCCGGTTTAGGCGTTCGTGCCGGACACGATGGGCGGCAATAGATTCCGGTGGAAGAAACGGCCGTGAAGAACTGCCCGTCGAAACGTACGTCGCGGGCGTCGATCGCCCGGTAGCGCTCCTTAAATAGGGGGTGCCCCAAAGTACACGCGGAATATGTCCCACGCGGAGGCCGCTGGTCGGTCTTCACTGTCTCGTCCTCGTCGATTACTGGGTTAATGCCGGAGACGACGCCAACAGGCCATTCAGCCTTCCATAGTCAAGACCATCTGCGACGCTGTCATAGGTTCCCACAGTGAATAACTCCACCGCCGCGGCCTGCGCTATGGCATAAGCAGCCTGCGCCACGCCGGATCCCAGACTGATACGTGCCACCCCGAGCTTAGCGAGTTCGCTGACGCTGATCGATCCTGGTCCGACCATGACGTTGACAGGAACCGAGACGCCTTCCACGAGCGCGGTGATGGCAGCCTTATTGATAGCACCTGGCACGAAGATTCCGTCAGCTCCGGCGTCTACATAGCGGTTTGACCGCTTAAGCGCATCCTCAATTCTCTGTTCTTCTGAGCCACGCCCGGACAGAAACACATCTGTCCGGGCATTGATGAACAGATCCACACCGGCTTGGCTGGCGGCTTGCCTTGCCGCAGCAATTTTTTCACTGAAGGATTCCGGGTCCGTATTGCCGTCCTCGATGTTAATGCCAACAGCACCGGCATTGAGGACCTCGGTCACTGTCAGTGAAACGCCTTTCGAGGAATCTGCATAGCCATCCTCGATGTCGGCGGTGACAGGTAGATTTACGGCCTCGACGATCCGGGCCACAGCAGCCACGGCCTGTCCTCGATCGAGTTTGCTTCCATCGGGCAAACCCAATGACCATGCCACCCCCGCACTGGTTGTTGCGATGGCGTGCGCACCGGAGGCTTCCGTGATCATCGCACTGGCAACGTCCCATACATTGGCCAATCTAAGCGGTTGCTGCGCTTTATGAAGGGAGCGAAAGAGGGCTGTTTTGTGATTGTTTGTTGTGTCCACCATCGAAGTACATCAAATCCAGTAGCATTCATCCGGCGGAAATCGGACCTCACCAGTCTCTAGCTTTGATCGTATGCCGCGCTCAGGGATGGGCTTGCGTACAACGTAAGCACCCGTCGAATCCGCTGGCGCAGATTAGCTCATGGCAGGATCGACCCGAGAGTCTCACATTCCTCACTAGAGGGAATCGCGAGGCTGTATGAAGACTAGGGATTACTGCACGCGCGTCAGCGCCACGTATGAGGGGGAAGATGAGCAGTTACGTTGCTTCAGTCAGTCAGAGTTCTCAGCACAACTTCACTAAGCCGCCGCTTCCATCAATCCTGCTGGTGGAGGGACTAGGGGTTAAAGGCGATGCTCACTTCGGGAAGACCATCCAGCACCTTTCAAGAGTTAGGTCCGACCCGACACAGCCAAATCTGCGGCAAGTCCATCTCATCCACGAAGAACTGTTCGACGAGCTCGAGCAAGACGGCTTCACGGTGCAACCGGGCGATCTTGGGGAGAACATCACCACCCGCGGCCTCGGCCTTTTAGGCCTGCCTGAGGGCACACTCCTGCGGATCGGAGCCGAAGCTGTCGTTCAAGTGACTGGCTTACGCAATCCCTGCCTCCAAATCAATCAGTTCCAAGCTGGGCTACTGAAAGCAGTGCGACCCAGAGATAAGGAGGGCAGGGTAGTACGCAAGGCAGGCATTATGGGCATCGTACTCACAGGAGGCGAGGTAAAAGTCAGTGACGGAATCGAGGTCGAGATTCCGGCTGGACCTCACCGCCCCCTCGACCGCGTTTGATCCTTTACGACCGTCCTAAAAAAGCGGAACGGGGGTCGCGTGTTGTTATTTCTCCACCGCCATCCCTTTTTACAAGTCGGGACTTTGTCTCACTCAAGGATCCTTCACCGGGGCGGGTTTAAGTGATGTATCAGCCTCCTCAGGACTTCTAATTGACCGGTTGCTGAGTGGTGCCACTCCGTATCTGACACTTCTAGACTGTGGTTTCCGTCCTCGACGATGATCGTCTCAGTGTGGGATTTTGAGATTTCGACCGGGCGCCAGGTGGGGTCTGCTGTCCCTCCGACGAAAAGGTGCCTGTCTGACGCTCTGCGGGCCGCCTCGGCGATGCGGGCCTCTGAGAGGATGGGCGTTATCCACGCGGCTTGAATTTCCCAATCAAGGAAGTGCGGTAGTGCGTAGGTCCCGAGGGACTTGCCCAGTACTGCAGTTGGGACGTTGGGCATCTCGTGCAGAGCTTGTGAGACTGCGTCTTCGACAAATTGCCCGGCGTCCCTTGGCAGAAGGCCCTGGGCGTCCGCGTGCCAGTTAATTGACCACACGTCCCAACCTGCTCGCGTCAAAGCGAGTACGGGCCAGTAGAGCAGCGGCCCCAGAACCGTGTATCCGGCCCCTGGGAGTAATAAGGCGACAGGAGCGGGTTTCGAAGGCTTTGAGTTTAACCTCTCAATTTTCGGCATGCCCCAAACGCTAACGCCTGCCGTGTGCACATTCATGGAGGCCGACGCGGTTCTGGGGATTCTATTCCTCGTTCTTGCACTTGCGATGGTTGTGACGGAAATACTGAGACTGTGGGCTGTCTCAATCAAACACAAGGAACGGCAGACTCGGGAATCGAGCCCGCGCAGATCTCTCGATGACATATCCCAAAACGGTCCTGCCGCAGCACTAGTGGGATTTGGCCTCGTATCCGACTTCGGTTCCTTGCGGTGCCCGGCGGAGGATCGTTTACAGCGACGGCCTGAGAGGGCAGCTGCTAGTCAACTACCGCTGCTAGAGCCTTAATCTCGACGAGTTCGTGAGCGTAGCCGCGAACAGTCACCCCCATCAACGTTGCCCCAAGCGCAATTAGTTTCTGGCCCAGTGGCAGGTGCCGGGAGCTTCATGAGGTGCCCCGTAGTACCCCCTGCCGCCGGGCGCGTTTTCGCATAACTCCTCAGCCATTGCCTTACTGAAGCTATAAATGGGCGGAAACGCCGCGACGAGGAGCAGCGTGACCGTACAAAGGGACATCGCCCATGCCCTCCGGGTCGTCTCAGCTCGTCTCATTAGGACACCGGTCACGACCGCGGCGAGAACCGCTGCGAGGAACGGCAGATATATCGTTACTTGGGCCCACACGGCACCCGTTCCCCGGGCAAAGGAGACAATGGTGGCGGCTGAAAGCATGACCAAGAGAAGTATGGGAAGAAGGGTGGCAATCAGCACTATTCTTACCAAAAGGTCGGGCCTAATTGACCGGGCGGGTCCATGGAGGCTCGTAGCCCTGCGTTCGGTACTCAACGCACCTCGTCGATAACAGCGTTCTGTTGAGCCGCGCGGCACAACTGTTCACCGCGTTCTTCCTGGCTTAGCTCATTCCAGGCCTGAGCTTGTGCCTCAACCTCAGCTCCGGGCCGACCCATGGAACTCATCTCAGCGGGAGAAACCATCACGCTATTCTCCGGACCGATCATGCTGCTCCGGTCCAGGGTAGCGCCTGGGCCATTTACATACTCAGCAGAACAACCGATGAACGGTTCGTACACAGCTGTCTTTGGATCATCCTTGAGCCCACGAAATCCTGTAGCCGAAGCAGGTGAGGGCACAAGCTCATCAGCAGCCGATGAGCTTGTCGTGGACTCCGTCTCGGATTCATCGAGCCCATGGGCGGGTAGCGTGCCGATCCCGAGGGCGAAACCACCCAACATCGACAGAGTAACGACCATTCCTACTGACGGTCTCCGAAGCAAAACGTTCCCCCCCGAACCTCTCCCTCGCGCCCCACCGGCGCGACGCCCCCACCCTACCGGACAAGGAAGTCTTACCTGTGTTACTCAACGGTCTCTGCAGCGAACGGCAGTTAGGCCGGCGCAAACGTACAGCGGCCCTTGGCGAGGATCTCGCCGTCGGCCGAGACTAATGACCAGCAGGGTTCCCTAGCCAGCCTCTGCCGCACCACATCAAACCATCCGGAGTCATCGAGGAAGGATCGACTAACCGGCGAACTTTCCTCTGAAACACTCTGAGGATGACTGAACTACTGCAAATGTCGTGGCTGCTTACGGACGCATCACCATAGGGGTGGTGGCAAGATCGCTTCTTTAAACAGAGAAACGGACTCCAGGACCTGTCGCAACAGCCTCAGGCCCGCCTCTCGATCTACTTCAAGAAATAGGCTCGATCCTGCCTCACCAGGTATGTCCCTGCGTCCCCGGATCCTCCCTGCGCCACGATAGACAGAACAGTGACCTGCACACTGTAGGTCCCGTCCCCATTATCGGTAACGTCATACCTAAGGTCGGGACTGTACTGGAGGTGTTCCGCAATGATTTCTACGGCTTCCTCCGCCGAAACAAACTCCACAGTAGCCGGCTGGGGGTTAATCGCCGGGTTTGGAGGTGGAACAGGAGCGGGAGCCTCAGCGGCCGGCGCTTCTGCCGCCGGTGTTTCAAACACCGGCTCAGAGGCCGTCGGCGTGGCAGAGGGCCTCTGCGTTGGGCTCGGGCTTGCTGTCGAACTTTGACTCGCCGTCGGACTGGGCGTCGCTGTCGGCGCTTCCGAGTTACTACTACTGCCACAACCGCTTAATAGGAAAACTGACAATGTCAGAGCTGATATGAAGCTCCCTGCACTGATGTGCTTCAGAGTCCTGGTCGACCGCATCGAATCCCCTCCATTCGTTAGTGATCATAACCTCGCCTCGCGAACTTACCCCACGGTGATTTATGACCGACTGTACAACAGGATCTAATACGCCATTGGGCTCCAGCGCGCTTCAGTGCTGCTTTATCCATGACATGTCCAGGTTATTCAGCCCGATGACTCCCGGTGTGACGAGCGTTCGGGTGCCCTTATTTTGGTGGGCCATAATGCCAGCGCGCAGGAGGATCACCAAACGCCTTATGGGTAACATTCTCGCGGGCGAAATGGGGTAATGCGTGCAATTCAAGACAAGGATCACTGCGAGCTGCTACTAATTAGCGGCGTCCAACGCCTGGGGACTAAAGGAGACTGCACTTCATCGTCACCCTTGTTTGTTTCAGACGATGCAGTCCCAATGTTGCGCAGTATCGCGATGACATCATCCAGTGATACTCCAGCGGTGTCACTGGCTTCGACGAGTGTGCTGCCCTCAGCCGTCCATTCAGGAACTTATCCACGCATGTCACGAGTCTCTTCGCGTGGCACGTTCAGCTTTCACTTATTTGATAGATCCAATTGGAGAAGCGGAAGCTGAACACCAATCGCAGACATAGAGCACTGACGACGGATACCGGCCAATCGAAGAAGGGTCCTACACACTGGACTGGAATGCAACTGGCGCAGAACTCACCGTTTCAGAAACTGACAGTATGGGGCGCGTCGAGCAACAACCAATCAGCTACCGCCGATGCCAGAGTTTCTTCTGATCATCAACGGGAACTCGGAGGCGTCCGATCAGACGGATTGGCGTCCGAGCTCCTGTATGTTCTGGTACGTGTCCAATGAAAAAGAGACGGGAGCCCACATAGAACGAGGAGTGTCAGGATCCAGCTGGCGTCTTTATTTTCGTGGTGCATGGCTCAATGCTGTCTCTGTTGGCGGGCTTGTCTGGGTGTTGGTTGTGATGAGTCCACCCGGTGCCACGGATGATTTCGGTCCTGCTGGCATGGGTTTTATCTTCGCTGCATGGGTTGCAGTTCCCTGGTTTATTTTTTCACTCCTCGTGGGGGGACCGGTTGTTCTTCTGATGCATGCGGCATCTAGTCGGCCGCCGTGGATTGCTCTGTGCACCTGTTTTCTCGCGGCTACGCTAGCGGCGTTAGCCGTCCCTGTCCTGTGGCAGGCGGTTGTGGGTTCCATGACACTCGGGCAGGCTTTTGTTTTTTGGGTGCTCTTACCGTTGCTGAGCGGCGGGTGTTGGGCTTTTGTCATAGCTCGCCGTGTGCTGCCAAGGGGTGGCCTGAGGTCGGCTTTGGGGCAGGCAACCAAACTGTGAATGCAGTGATGACTGGTGTTCAAAAAACTGCTGGTTCCATTAGTGGTCAGGTGAAATCCGACATCCTGAGTGAGAGCCGTGCGGGTATTGGGTCCGTGAACCCTAAAGCGATGTTCGGGCAATACATAGTGTGAGCACAGACACTGACGGCGAAATCATTCGCCTTGCCCGGGACAACCCGGCCGTCTTCGGGGAACTGTATGACAGGCACGCTGCCGGCCTTTACCGGTATGCAGCGCGCCGGGCAGGGGAGTTCGCTGCCGACGATGTTATTGCCGAAACCTTCCTGGTCGCATGGGAACGGCTCGAGAGCTACGACTACGACCACGACGACGCGCGGCCCTGGCTGTTCGGCATCGCTACCAACCTGCTGCGTCGACACCACCGGACAGAAGCCAGGATGCTGAAAGCCGCAGCGAAGGCAGGTCTGCGGGACTCCGTGGCGGATGAATCCGACAGGGTCGCTGCCCAGACGGATGCCCTGGTGGCCACAGGCCTGATCGCCGTGGCGTTGAAGTCGATGCCCGTCATCGACAGGGACACGCTGCTTCTCTATGCCTGGGGAGACCTGACCTACGAGGGTATTGCCGCCGCTATGGACGTTCCGATCGGTACCGTCCGGTCCCGTCTGAACCGGGCACGGCGGACCCTGCGCAGCGCGCTTGACGCCGTGCAGCTTGCAGACAAAGGAGAACAAGCATGGACGAAATGACACTGCTCCGCGGAATGCGCAGCGGCATTGCCTCCCCGCCGCCGGCAACACTGGCCCGCCACCGCCACAAAGTTCTGGCAGGCATAGGGGTTGTTTCCTCCGTGGACACCGCAGTCGTGGCACCGCCTCGGGCAGCCGGCCGCGGCAAGGCGCGCCGCCGCATCACTCTGTTGGCGGCAGCGGCGGCCTTCCTCGTCGGCGTCCTGGTGACGGCCGACGTCGTTCTGCCCGATCGCGGCCGGGCAACAGCGGAGGCAACCCAACTGCTTGATGACGTGGAAGCGGCCGCGATGAGTACCGCGGATCCGGTGCTCCTTCCGGGGCAGTATCTGAAAATCGAAAGGGAGGAATTGTTCTCCAACACTTTCGCGGCGGACGGCGTAGTGCTTTCCTGGGAGGCGCTTTCCCGCGATCAGCTCTATGTTCCCTCCGATCTGGAGGGTGAGTGGGTGTGGAACCGGGAAGCTCAGGTTCCGGCAGACTCGGCACCCGAGGTGGTCAAGGAACTCGCCCGCAACCGGGCGGTTAATGATCCGCGAACAGAAGCCGCCATGGTGGGGGTTTTCCGGGCGCCGGGCGGTGACTTCGACGGTGCCGGCTACACGATACTTGGCGTGCCGCCGGCCGATACCAGCGGGCTGCCCCGGGATCCGGCCAAGCTCCTCGACCGGATATACGAGTACACGAAGGACCGTGGGACCCCGGACGACAAGGCCTTTGAGATGGTCAAGGAAATCCTTCGCACGGGCGTGATCCCGTCGGATCTCCGTGTAGCCCTGTACCGGGCCGCCGCGCTGATTCCCGGCGTCGACGCTGTGGGCAGCGTGGTCATGGCCGACGGCAGGGAGGGCGTCGCCCTCGGCATGGTCAGCCTCGATGGCATATGGCGCAGTGATCTCGTCATCGATCCTGCCACGGGACTGGTGATCGGTGAGCAGGTTGTTTCGCTGCAGGATTACGACGGCGCCCCCGCCGGTACCGTTTCGTCCTGGCGATCGGTGCGGACTTCCGTGGTGGACTCCGCTCCATGAGGGGATCCGTGAGCGGGACAGCTTTTCTGTTGCTGTCCTCGCTGGAATGGCACGGGACTGTTGTGGTGGGGATCGGGTCTCCGCCGAATAGCGCTGAATGCTCTCGGCTAGGGTGAATGTATGGATGCAGCGACCACGGTGATGCAAGCTCTGATAGCCAATGAGAACGCTGGGTTGGTCATGGATTTTGACGGCGTTCTTTCTCGAATAACCGAGGATCCCGATGCCAGCGAGTTGTTGCCAGGCACGAAGGAGATCCTCTCAAGCTTGGCGACCAGACTCTCGGTTGTAGCGCTCCTCTCCGGGCGACCTGCCGGCTTTCTGGCGGCGCGGGCATCCATTCCAGGAGTAGAACTTTATGGTTCATACGGTCTTGAACACCTCACTGAAAATGGCATCGAGGTTGTCCCCGAAGCTCAACAGTGGATGACAGCGGTGAGAGCAGCCACTCAGGTGTTGCACCGGGAACTAGACAACCTTGAGGGTATCTACGTCGAAGAAAAGTCCCTCGCAGTCGCTGTCCACTGGCGGCGCGCACCAGATCGTGACAGCGCCACGAAACGAATCACCCCGCTCGTCCAAGAAGTGATCGACACTCATGGGCTGCGCCATGAACCCGGCAAGTTCGTCGAGGAACTCCGAATGCCCCTCAAACAGGACAAAGGCACTGCCCTTCAGAGGATCATCAATGCTGGGAATATCCAGACTGTCGCGTACGCAGGTGATGATAGAGGAGACATGCCAGCGTTCGAAGCGGCAACCGCAGCAGGCGGGCATGCGCTAGTTATTGACGGCGCTGACATGGCTCCGGAAGTAAGCAATATAGCCGGCGCCCACTTCGACAGCCCCGAACAGTTCCAGTCTTGGCTGCGGCAACTCAGTGCCGCAGTGCGATAGTAAGGGGTGTCCGCTCCTGGATCGCCTTAGCGGGACGGAGGTTCGAGCCCTTTGAGGTGTTGGTCGAGGAGGCGCTGAGCCCGCTCGGACGTCATTCGGTCGGTCTCGGTTACCCTGGCGATGGCTAGGCCATCGAGCAGCGCCATGAGCATGGCGGCGTCATCCTCGGCGAGGTCCGGGTTCCATTGCCGGAGCAGAGTTGTCAGGCCTTCTTCCATAAGCCGCCAGGATTCCTGATGGGCGCTGGCAACTGCGCTGCTGGTTGTCGCCTTCGAGGCGTAGGACAACCAAATGACCGAAGCGGTGCGGGATTCGTCGTCCACCCCTCCGAGAATCCTGCACACCGCGCCCAGATTCTGCCGCGCTGATGCCTCCGGGTGCACGGCGGAGGCCACCCGCTCGATGAAGTTCCTGGAGACCTCGTTCATGGCCGCCATGATCAAATCGTCTTTCGTCTTATGGTGATGCTGGACGGCACCTATGGAGAGGCCGGCGGCTGCGGCGACGTTGCGGATCGTCACATCCTCAAGGCCCCGCTCAACAAGAATGTCCTGCACAGCCGTAAGAATGCGCTGCGCGCCCGCCGAGGTCATGGTTCGAGATTACTCCGAACAAAACCATACGTTCGTATTGTATGCTCGGGGCATGACACGACTTCGTTTGGGCGCCGCGCTATGGACTCTGTGCCTGCTGGCCTTTCCGGCTCAGGTAATTGCGGCCGCGCAGTGGTCAAACCCGTACTCCTGGTCCTCAAATTTCATCAGCGATCTGGGCGTGACTGCGTGCAGGACGTTCGACGCCGGCACGCGCGTTGAGCGATACATTTGTTCCCCCGGCCATCTGCTGGCCAACGGTTCCACGATCGCCAACGGAGCCCTCATGGCCGTCGGAGCCATCCTGCTGTGGTCCGCCTGGCCCCGGCAGCGGGCAGGGAAAACCGCGATGTCATTCCTCGCCGCGGGCGGTGTACTTGTGATGCTGGTCGGCTTCCTGGCCTGGGATGTTCACCCGGAGGCTCATGACGCCGTGGCCCTTGCCCAGGCCCTGATGCAGTGGATCGGGATGGTCTTCCTTGCCTTCGCACTCAGAGGCAGCGCGGCCGCACGATGGGCGTCAGCCCTGACCCTGGCGAGTCTCACACTCTCGATTGCCGGTTTTGTTCTTTTCATTGATGCGATCAGCGGTGGGCCATCGATTTCACTGGGCCTCGGCATTACCGAGCGCCTCGCCTTCGATACCCTCACCATATGGGGTGCCGTGCTCGGCGTGATCCTCCTGATGACGACACTCGGCCACCGGAGCACCACCTCAATCCAAGAAGCGAATCTCGGTTCCGCGCCGACGGGAAGTCTTGCTCTCTGATTCCTCCCGACTCGTAGAACGCCGCGACGAACCCTAGTCCTCAAAAAGGACAAAGTGGACCACCACCACTTCGGCCCCGTAGGGGGTCACCTCGTCGCTCCTCCGCCCGTAGCTTGGCAGCCGAGTAAGCGCGGCGCGCCGTGTCTATGTGTAAACGGAGTTGCCGTCTTCCGTATATACTAAGCACCCTTAGTTTAGGCCGGCCATCAGCCGGAAATGCACACAGCAGCGGATCTGCGCCCCAGCCAAAGGAGCGGATTCGGTGCTGTTCCTTAATATGACACGGACTTTGTCCGCCGATATGAGAGTGAATTATGGAAGACGCCCTTATGACGGGTACCAGTGTGGATTCGAGTGGAGAAGGCAAACACCGACCATCTGGCCCGGCCCGCCAGCGGCACATCAGTGACTTTACGGCTTTGACCCGGCAGGTCCAGGAAGCCGGCTACATGCGCCGGAACTACGGCTACTACTGGAGCAAGCTGATCGGGTTGACGCTGATTGGCCTGGTGCTGGCCCTGGCCTTCGTCCTGCTGGGGAACACTTGGTGGCAGATGGTGACCGCGGTGGTGCTGGCGCTGTTGATGACACAGATCGCGTTTCTGGGGCACGACGCCGCGCACCGGCAGATCTTCGTGTCGCCGAAGTGGAATGAATGGGTCTCACTGATCGTGGTTAACCTTTTTGCCGGTATGGGCCTGGGCTGGTGGAATTCAAAACACAGCAAGCATCATGCTGCACCGAACAAGATCGGCACGGATCCGGATATCGCTCCCGGCGTCCTGGCCTTCACCCCCGAGGCGGCCGACGCGCGCAAAAACCGTTTCACACGCTGGCTTGCCATGAAACAGGGTTACTTTTTCTTCCCGCTGCTCCTGCTTGAGGGCGTCAACCTGCATGTCCAGGGCCTCAAGCGAGTACTCGGACCCGGCCGGGTCAAGCGCCGGTGGGTGGAACTCGGTTTCATCAGTGTCCGCCTGGCCAGTTATGCGGTGCTGGTTTTCGTAGTGCTGTCACCTGGCAAGGGGGCAGCGTTCATCGGCGTCCAGCTCGCCGTTTTCGGCCTGTATATGGGTATTTCCTTCGCGCCGAACCACATCGGCATGCCGATTGCGCCCCGGGACGCGGGCATCGATTTCCTGCGCCGCCAGGTGTTGATGAGCCGAAACATCACCGGCGGCCGGTGGGTGGATACCTTTATGGGAGGCCTGAACTTCCAGGTGGAGCACCACCTGTTTCCCTCCATGTCCCGCCCGAATTTGCGGAAAGTTGCCCCGCTGGTCCGCCAGCACTGTGAGCAGCTGGGCGTGCGGTATACCGAAACCGCGTTGGGCCAATCCCTGCGGGATGTCACCGCCTACATCAACAAGGTGGGCCGCGGAGGCGTGGATACGTGGGCCTGCCCGCTGGCCAGCACGCACCGCGTGTAGCCGGGACGATCTGCCGCACTATTTGAGGGGCTGGTCCTGCATCGGGGTGGCAGCGTCGGGGCAGAGGTTCTCGCTGATCTCCCACAGGCAGGCGGGTGTGGCCGGCGCTCTTCCGAGCCCGTCCGTGGCGCGTGTGAGGACAATTGTGGTTCTGGCAGGTCCGAGCCGTCGTCGTCGCCAGCCCCTTCCGGAAGGCTCACCGCTTCTCCCGCAGGGGAGCGACGTCGTCCCGGGGGTTGCTGCGATCCTGGCGGAGTCGTACCCCGGATCGGCAGTGCAAAGAAACGTTTGCAAATAAACCTTTGCACTGCAATGATGAGGGCATGACCCCGCAGCCTGATCCCCAGCCAGCCCGTGACGGCGACCGCACCCTCGACGGCCCCGTCCTCAAGGCCCTCGCGCACCCGCTTCGGGTGCAGTTGCTCGACATCCTTGCCCAGTACGGGCCGCAGACAGCGAGCAGCATGGGCAAACGGGTCGGGGAATCGAGCGGAGCCACGAGCTACCACTTGCGCCAACTGGCTCGGCACGGCCTGGTCCGCGAAGTCGCGGATCGAGGGTCCGCGCGTGAGCGGTGGTGGGAACGTCCGCGCGGCTCCCTGATCCTCAGTACCTCCGCGTCGGAACAAGACCCCGCCCTCCGGGAGGCGTCCCGGCAGGTTAACCGGCACTTCGTCCAGGGCCGTGCCGAGGCATTGGCGGCATTCGCGGCAAGCGACCCGTCTGCACTGCCGGAAGAGTGGGCCGACGCCGCCATGCTCAGCACGCTCAACGCCTACCTGACAGCGGACCAGCTCAAGGCGCTCAACCGCGACATGGAAGCGATCCTGCACGAGAAGCTCGAGGCCTACCGGAGTGAACCCGGAGCAGCCGGGGCCCGCCCAGTGCAGCTGCACTTCAACGCCTTTCCCCTTACAGATTTCCAGGAGCAGCCGTGAGTTCTGCCAGCCTCGGGTACTACCCGCCCGCCACCGTCAACGTGCATGCGGGGTTCACCTCCCGTGCCCTGATCCGCCTCGGGGCGGCATTAATTGCAGCCGGTTCCAGGCTGGCCCGCCCCGAGGAGCCGGAGGCGGCGCTCTTCAGGGAGCACGTTGAACGCCGAACGGACGCCAGCGCCGTCGCACACAGCGGGCTTCACTTGCTGTTGTGGCGATAGTAATGAAGTTTCGATCTGCAGGGGGACCCGTTGCGCGTCCTTTACCGACGCGATGGATCCATGGGTCGGAGTCTTCGAAACACAATGCGGACCCCGATGTGCAGGTCTACTGGTACGACGACAACACGGTTGTCCTGCGGCAGAATAAGGCGGTTCATTACGAGGCTCCCTTCATGTTCCTCCTTTTTGGAGAGGAGCGCGTGGTGCTGCTCGACACTGGAGCAACGGCCGACCACCAACACTTCCCGCTGCGCGCCGTCGTCGACGAACTCATCGAGTTCTGGCTTCACCGTCAATCCGGCGTAGACCCTTCCTACGAACTCCTGATCCTGCATACACATGCACATGGAGACCACGTCGCCGGTGACGCCCAGTTCTCCGGCCGCCCCCGCACAACGCTCGTGCCGGCACACCAGATGGCCGCCTGGCAATACTTTGGGTTCGCTGACGCCCCGGATCAGTCCGGCGAAATTGACCTGGGTGGACGGATACTCACAGTTCTTCCCACGCCGGGTCACGACAGTAGTGCCGTCACGTTCTACGACCCGCGGACCGGGATCCTCTTTACCGGTGACTCGGTGTACCGGGGCCGGCTGTACATCAATGACTGGCCGGCCTTCTCCCAGAGCATTGACCGCCTCATCAAGTTCTGCTATTCGCACCCCGTGACCTACGTCGTGGGGTGTCACATCGAAATGACAAGCACGGCGGGCGTCGACTATCCGGTACGCACGACCTACCAGCCTGACGAGCCGCCCCTTGAGATGACAATCAAGCATCTGCACATGCTGCGATCTGCCCTGGATGTTGCAGGGCCGGAGCCGGTACGGCTAATCTGCGACGATTTCATTCTCTGGCCGGCCGGTGCCTGAGATGGGAGGCGTTAGGGTAGTGCTTGATCGGGATCATGCGACGAGCCGGGTCCGCAGGCCGCTCAGTTTCCCGACGCCCCGGGACCCACCACCAGGCAGGTGCTTGACGCCGTCGCGAGGACACGGCCGGCGGCGTCGCGCAGGTCCGCTTCGACAAAGGCTGCGTTGCGCCCGGCCTTGGTCACCCATCCGTGGGCTGTGACGGTGCCCGTGTCCGCGGTCGCGGCACGCAGGAAGGACACCTTGAGTTCGAGGCTGGTGTAGCCGACGCCGGCCGGCAGCGTGGAGTGCACGGCGCAGCCGCAGGCGGAGTCCAGGACGGTGGCGAAAAAACCTCCGTGGACGGAGCCAATCGGATTGTAGTGCGATTCGTCCGGCTCCGCCGTCATCACGACGTCGCCCTCACTCACGCTGACCAGACGGAGTCCGACATGGCTGCTGATCGGCGGTCCGGGAATTTCGCCGGCGGCCAGCGCCTGCAGGTGCTCGAGCCCGGTCCGCGAGAATATGCGCGCGACGTCCCGTTCCGCAGGGGAGTATTCGAGCGTTTTTGACCGCATTTCGGAATCGACCATGGTGTCTCCTTCGGGTGTGGCATTCACGGACACGGCCAGTGAGAGTTGTGCCTGGGAATGCAGTATCTACGGGCGGGAAATGTGACTCCCCTACGCCCGCAAAAACACCCCGCATTCCCGGGAATCACCATTAGCTGCATCGAGTATTGTGGTGCCCAAATTACCCGAAAATAAAAGGACACAAAAATTGCCGCACTATGTCGTCTTGCAAGAGACCCTGAAGGAAAAACTGTTGGGAACCGGCTCCGGGAACCTAACCTCTTTGGAGAAGGCCATCAATGACCAGGCCGCGAAGGGCTACCGCCTCCATACCATCACCACTGCGAGCAGCGGCAGCAAGGGATTCGGCGGTGGTGACCGCATCCAGGCGACCATGGTCTTCGAGAGCCTCCGGTAGGCGTCCCCAGTGCTAAAGGTTCAGCGCGCTGCTCCCCTGGCAGTGGCCTCGATTGTCCTGGCGGCCGGCCTAGTTTCCTGCGCATACGCCGGATATGACGAACCGGTCCGCCCGTCGGCCCAGTCCATGGCGGACACAGAACCGTTTATCGAGGAGATGCTCGCGGAGGATCTGGGGTACCACTCACCTATCAGGGTGGACCAGGCGAGGGAAAGCAGCTGCCTCGACCCGATCCATGACCACGACATGAACCGTGTGACGGAAGTGCGGACCTTCGCCAGCGGGCGTTTCCCCGATAGCGCCGCCGCCGGGGAAGCCATGAACACGATGGAGAACTATGTGAAGTCGAAGGGGTGGACGTTGGTCATGGAGGACAGCTCCGCTGACTACCAGTCCTTTGTGTATGAGATGGGTGACCTGAGTTTCTCCGCCCAATACGAATACGCAGAACCCTCAACCGGATCCCCCTACCACGACGTGGGTTTTGACGTACGGACCGGTTGCCGCAAGCAGGCAAAAGACCACGGAATGGTGCGGTCCAAGTACGACCCCGACTACGGCGTCACCAGCGAGTACTACGACTACGAGGCCGAGGAGGAAGACCCGGCGAACGCTACTCAGCGACGGCTGGCAACCCCCTACGGCGAGGAAGTGAAGTTCCGCCACTAGGACTCCGGTGCCCGGGAGCCGATTGACGCTATGCCGGCTCCCCGGTGGCCTCCGGCCTCCGGGGGGCGAAACCGCCGTACTATTCGGAGGACATATTCACTGAGGGGGACACTACATGGCCTGCGCCGGCTGCAGTACAGCTTCGAAACTCGATTTCAATTTCAGTATGGCTTTCCAGCCGATTTACGACGCCGACGCCGGCCGCGTCTGGGGTTACGAGGCACTGGTGCGGGGACTGGCGGGCGAAAGTGCGTACGAAGTCCTGTCCAGGGTGTCACCGGAGCAGAAGTACCGTTTTGACCAGGATTGCCGGGTCAAGGCCATCGAGCTGGCCGCGCGCCTTTTCCCGGCCGGCGAGGAGCTGATGCTCTCCATCAACTTCATGCCGAAGGCGGTCTACGAACCGTCCGCCTGCCTCCGCGCGACCTTGAATACGGCCCGGCGGTGCAATTTCCCGATGTCCTCGATCATGTTCGAGTTCACCGAAAACGAGGAAGTGCCGGATACCGCCCACCTCACGAACATCATCACCGAATACCGCAAGCACGGGTTCACCACCGCCGTGGACGATTTCGGTGCCGGACACGCGGGGCTGGGCCTGCTGGTCGACTTCCAGCCCGACCTAATCAAAATTGACATGAAACTTGTCCGGGGAATCGATACCAGCCCGGCCCGCCGGGCTGTCCTGGCCGGCATCGTCGGCATCGCGCGGGATCTGGGCATCACGCTGCTCGCGGAAGGGATCGAAACCGAGGCCGAGTTCCGGGTGCTTAAGGCGGCGGGCATCCGGCTGTTCCAGGGCTACTGGTTCGCGAAGCCGGCCTTTGAAGAACTTCCGCCGGTACGTATGGACGCTGTCCCCGAGGCCGCCGCAGGGTTCTAACGACTGCACAGATCAGGTATTTCGTCCTGAGAGGATGAACCGGTGAGCATCAACCGAAAACCGCGACGGCCCGACGTGACGACAGTGGAGCTGGTCGGCGGCCCCGAGCGGCTCGAGCTTGAGCTGCACGACTACGACGACGGGTGGCCGGCGGTGTATCTGACCCACCGTCACCGGATCGAGGCCGCCCTCGCACCAGCCCGCGTCGGCATCGAACACATGGGCTCGACGTCGGTGCCCGGACTGGCGGCGAAACCGATCATCGACATTGTGGTTGCGGTGAAGGACATCACCGCCGAAGAGGACTACCTCGATCCGCTGCTGGCCGCCGGATACCAGCTGCGGGTACGTGAACCGGGGCATCGCCTGGTCCGGACGCCGGCCCTGGACGTGCACGTGCACCTGTATGAGCAGGGTGATCCCGCCGTGGAGGACTACCTCCTGCTGCGCGACCATCTGCGGACGGATGCGGAGGACCGCGCCCTTTACGAGGCGACCAAAAGAACACTGCTCAACAGGCGGTGGGATGACATGAACGACTACGCCGACGCTAAAACCGACGTCATTTCGGCGATCAAGGCCCGGGCGCGGGCAGCCAAGGAGGTCTAACTGCGGCGCCTGTCTAGCGGAGCCGCTCCAGCAGAAGACGGATCGGTCCCAGATCGATTGCCGCGCTGCCCGCAGCCCGTTCCCCGGCCGCCGGCAGCAGGGCGCGATGGGCGCGGCGGACCGCATCCCGGTGACCCGTTTCCACGGCGGCGAGCCCGGTCAGGAACCAGAACACTTCCAGGAGCAGGTCCCGCGGAGGCCCGGGCAGGACGTCCAGGACAGCGCGGGCCTCGGCTGCCCGGCCGGAGCGGGCCAGCAGCAGCGCACGGACCCACGGTTCATACGGCCCGAAGTCCCCGTCCGGCAGTTCGGTTCCCGCGCGGAGGGCAGCAGTAAGTTCCGCCAGGGCTGGCAGGCCGGTCCGGAACCCCGGCATCTCGTCTCCGTCCGGCGGCCGTGGCCCCTGCAGGAAAGTCCAGCGGAACCAGCCGGTAAACACCGTTGCAAGGCCCCGGTCGAGACGGACGGCCAGCGCATCGATCAGGTCAGCCTCCTGCTCAGCCGCCGCAAGGTCATCGAGGGCGCAGAGCGCCTGCATCCGGATCAGCCGTCCCTGGATCTCGAACGTTGGCAACTCCGCCTCCACCGCCAGCGCCGCAATTTCGGCGCCGATCCGGGCCCGGGCAGCGGCCAGCCCGGCGGTGGAAAACGTCTGCTGGTACCGGGCGCTCAGTGCGAAACACAGCAGGGCGGGATCGTTCAGCTGCCGGGCGATCTGTTCCGCTTCAACGGCCTCCGCCAGCCGGTCCGCCGTGCCGCGGGATTCCATCGCAATGGTGGCCAGCAGCCGCGCCCGCACCCGGGCAGAGGCCCCGGAGGGCAGGATCCGCAGCGTCCGCAACGCGGCGTCGACGACGGCGGCCGACTGTGCGGGATCGTCAGAACGGGTCCAGCTCCCGGGCACCTCAAAGCCGCCGATCACGCGCGCCGCCAGCTCCGGATCGCCGAACTGCTCGGCGGCGGCAATGGCCGCCAGCCGCTGCTCCGCCGCCAACCGGACAGATCCGGACACCGCCAGCACCGGCAATAGGCCGGCCACACTCTCCAGCTGTGCACGTGTGCCGGTTCCCGAAGCGGCGGCGGCGGTCCGCGCCAGGAGCGAGCCGCCGTCGTCGTGCCCCGCGTCCGATACCGCGCCGGATGCCGGATCCAGTGCCGGATCCTGGCGCAGGATGCGCTGCTCCAGCTCGGCCAGCCGGTGCCCGGGGTCCAGGCCCAAATCCTGCCGCAGCGTCGCGCGGGCCCGGGCCAGCAGGGCGAGGGCGTCGCCCTGCCGTGCCGTGCGGTAGAGCGCCAGCGCGAGCAGCCGCCAGCCCTCTTCGCGCCACGGATGCTCGCCGATATGCGCATCCAGCAGGGCAAGGACCTCCTGCGGCCGGTCGAGCTGCAGCCGGGCGTCCGCCAGCTGCTCCACCGTAGTTGCCCGCAATTCCGCGATCCGCGCCCGCTCGGCCATTGCCCACGGACGGGTGCCGAACTCTTCGAAGGCGGTGCCGCGCCACTGCCCCAGCGCCGCGGCCAACACTCGTTCGCGTGCTGCCGGCTCCAGTCCTGCCGCGGCCTCCGCATCCTGTTCAACCCGCCAGAGGTCGACGTCGTCCGCCCCCAGCCGCAGCGAATACCCGCCGCCAACGGTCAGCAGGACCGTCGGGGGAGTGCGGGGCAGGCGGTCCGGCTCCAGGATCCGGCGCAGCTCGCCGATGAAGGTGCGGACGGCCCCCACGGCGCCGGACGGGGCGTCCTCCCACAACTCATCGACCAGCCGCTGGGTGGAAACGGTGCGGCCGCGGGCGGCGGCCAGGATGCCGAGCAGTTCGCGGTGCCGTGACTTGGACAGGCGCAACGGGGTGCCCGCGAGCTCGGCGCCGATGGGGCCAAGAACGCGGATCCACAGCTTACTCACCAGCTGATTCTAGTCGGCAGGGCCGCGCTGATTGGGCGCTGATCGGGGCGGGGGAGTGTGGTTGCAACGCCCGCGCTACGCCACGCACCGACACCACGCACCACACAAAGGAGCACCACCCATGGACCTGCAGCTCACCGGAAAAACCGCGTTCATCAGCGGTTCCACCGAAGGGATCGGCTACGCCGCCGCCAGGACGCTGGCCCGCGAAGGTGTGGCTGTGACGCTCAACGGCCGCAACGCCGACCGGCTGACCGCCGCGGTTCAAACCCTGCGCCGCGAGGTGCCGGGAGCCGCGGTGGACGGTGTGGCCGCAGACTTCGCCGTGCGCGACGACGTCGAGCGGCTCTGCACGGAACTGTCCGACGTCGACATCCTCATCAACAATGTCGGCCTCTTCGAACTGAAATCGTTTACGGAGATCACGGCCGACGAATGGCGCCGGTATTTCGAGGTCAACACCCTGAGCGGGGCGCAGCTCGCCCGCCGGCTCATGCCGGCCATGCTGGCCCGCGGCTGGGGCCGGGTGGTCTTCATCAGCAGCGAATCCGGCGTCAACGTGCCGGCCGACATGATCCACTACGGCGCGTCCAAAGCCGCCATGCTCGCCCTGGGCAACGGGCTGGCGAAACTCACCAAAGGCACCGGCGTGACTGTGAACTCGGTCCTGGGCGGGCCCACGTATTCCGACGGCGTGGCCCGCACCGTTCAGGCCCTGGCCGCCTCGACCGGGCAGTCCGAGGAGGCCATGAAGCAGGCGATCATCGGGACGAACTCGACCTCGCTGCTGGAGCGCTTTATCGAGCCCGAAGAGATTGCCGCGATGGTGGCGTTCCTGGCCAGCCCGGTCGCCTCCGCAACAAACGGCGCCGCGGTGCGCGTGGACGGGGGACTGCTGACCACGGTGGTCTAGTGCGTGCGGCGCGGGTTTCTCCGCTACTCACGAATTAGTGGCAGCCGGATGCCTACTCAAGATTGGGGAGGATCTTGGCAACGAGTGACACAAGCTGGTTCTTCTCGTCTGCCGACAATCCCTCCACCGTCCGGCGCTCCAACTCGGCCCAGATCTCCAGGACGGGTTCCTTAAGAGCCCGTCCGGCGTCAGTGAGGAAAACCAATGTCACCCTGCCGTCCGCGTGGGATTTCTCCCGCCGCACCAGCCCGGCATTCTCCAGGCGCCGGACCGACTTGGCGATCGTGGAATGGTCGAACCGCTGGGTCTGGCCAAGGGCCTTCTGCGATTGACCGTCCTCATCCCACAACTGCATGAGAATTAGCTCCTGGCTGGGGAAGAGCCCGACTGCAGCCAACTTGGAAGCGGCCAGCGCGCGGTGGGACCGCGCGACGCTGAAGATGGCCCAGCTCGCGGGGAAATCGATCGCCGTCGAGAGCTCCGTCTCCGCAGTTCGTTGTGAAGCTTTCATGTCTCACTCTCTGGTGGGTGGTCTCGAGAGAAACAGCTTCACGCCGCATCTCGTGCGCGGCCCGAGCGCATCCACTGTACCAGTGGCACGCTTGGAGATCCCGGACCGGGCCGACCCGGTCCGGGACCTCCATAGTCGTTACCGGACAGTGGCAGTGTCCAAGGTTGGGTAGTCCGTGTATCCCGCTGCGCCTCCGCCGTAGAAGGTCGTCCGGTCTCCTTCGTTGAAGTCCGCTCCGGTTCGGAGACGTTCCACAACGTCCGGGTTCGCCAGCGCCCATGATCCAATCGGGGCAATGTCGGCCAAACCAGCTTCAACGTCCTTGGCCAGGTCGGCACGTGCTCGTCCGGGCCGCAGCACTAGGAGTGCGTTGGGCCAGATCCTCCGGATGTCCCGGAGCAGCTCTTCGTCTCCGGAGTGCATCAGGTGAACATAGGCGAGGTTGAGCGGAGCAAGCTCCCTGACGAGGTGCCGGTAAAGATCCGCGCTTCCCGGCCCTTCATTCAGCCCTCCGATCTTTGCAGCGGGAGAGATGCGGATGCCGGTTCGTTCCGCCCCGATTTCCTCCACCACTGCTGTGGCCACTTCAAGGGCGAACCGGGCCCGGTTCTCGACAGAGCCCCCGTACTCATCGGTCCGCTCGTTGGCGTTGGGCGCGAAGAACTGGTGGAGCAGGTAACCATTTGCGGCATGGATTTCGACGCCGTCGGCTCCCGCGCGGATTGCCGCTGCAGCGGCGGTTCGGAAGTCCTGCACCGTTGACTGGATCTCGGCAACGGTGAGTGCCCGAGGGGTGGGGGCGTCCTGCATTCCCTTGGCAGTGAACATCGCAAGGCCGGGTGCGATCGCTGAGGGAGCCACGGGGGTGCGGTGGTGCGGAGTGTTGTCCGGGTGGGACATGCGGCCCACATGCATCAGCTGCATGAAGACCGCCCCTCCTGCGCTGTGAACTGCGTCGGTCACGGGCTGCCAGCCCGCTACATGCGCGTCGGTGTAGATGCCGGGGGTATTGATGTACCCCTGCCCGTCATCCGAGGGCTGCACACCTTCGGTGATAATCAGGCCGAGCGAGGCACGCTGGGCGTAGTACTCGGCCGTCAGCTCCCCGGGGGTTCCATCGGCCTGAGCACGGCTCCGGGTCATTGGAGCCATGGCGAGACGGTGGTTGAGGTGGACGTTACCTACGGTGATGGGGTCCCAAAGAGTGGTCATGATTTTTCCTGTTCTTGTTTTGGGTGTTGCATTTTTCTGCTGGTCGCCGCGGTGGCCACGGGGGTTGCCCAGGGGGCCGCCGGGATGGCGAGGGGGACTGGAGGTCAGTACATGTATGCACCGCCGTCCACGTTGAGGGTCTGCCCGGTAATGAAGGCCGAGTCCTCCGAGGCGAGGAAGAAAGTTGGCCCGACGAGATCCTCGGGGGTCTCGTCGCGCTTGAGCGCACGGGCATCGCGCTGTGCCTGGAGGATCGATTCGGGGAAGCTGTCGCGGACGGCCTTCGTGACGGTCAGCCCCGGGGTAATGACGTTGACGGTGATGCCGTAACCGCCGATTTCCCGAGCCAGGGACCGGGAAAACCCGACAACCCCCGCCTTGGCAGCGACATAGTGGGCTTGTCCCGCTGTGCCGTCAAACACCGATCCGGAGCCGTAATTGATAATCCGCCCCGAACCCTGCTCTTTCATCAGGGGAAGGAGCGCCTGAGTGACCAGGAAGGTTCCGGTGAGGTTGACGTCGATGATTCTTCGCCATTGAGCGGCGCTCATGTCCTCCACCCGAGCGAAAGGGAAGAATCCGGCGGCATTGATCAGTACATCGACGCGTCCCGTGCTCGTGCGGGTGAACTCGGCCAGACGGGCAACGTCCTCGTCGGTGGAAATGTCGCCCGCAATAGTGAACAGTCTTGCGTCGGCATCCCACCGCTCACGCCAAGCCGCCAGGACGTCCTCACTGGCGTCAGCGGCGATGACGGCATCGCCGTTGGCGAGGAACCGTTCAACGAGGACGGATCCGACTCCACCGGCAGCGCCGGTGATAACTACTACTCGATTAGAGTTCATGATTTCTCCTATAAGTTGCCGACCACATTTTGAGTGGTCGATTTGGGTTGGTTACTCCGAATGCATGCCCTGCCGCCGGGGTGCCGGCTCAGCGCCGGCGTCGGCCGCCTCCGATTACTCAGCGCAGCCGTTCGTTCAGAGGGGAATAGTCAGGCCGACGCGACGGCCAGCTCTTTCCGGAGGACAGGAACGACGTATTCCCCCAGCATGTCGATCTGCTCCAGGGTCGTCTTCAAGGGAACCCCTCCGACTTCGAGGGCGAACAGGATGCGCTGCACGTCACCTGTGTAGCTCCGGAAAGACAGGGTCTTCTCAATGACTTGCTGCGGGCTTCCAACGATAGTGGGGGTCTGCGACATGTAGTCGGACAGTGCCGAGCCGCCCGGGAACATCGGCGCATTGTCAAAGTACGGCTGGAACTCACGGACTGCGTCCTGGGAGTTCTTGCGGATAAACGCGTGCGCACCGATGCCGACTATCGCCTGGTCTGCCGTGCCGTGTCCGTAGTGTTCAAACCGGCCGCGGTACAGGTCAATCATGCGTGCCGTGTGCTGGGGAGGGCCGAAAATATGGTTCGCGAAGTACCCATCACCGTAGTAGGCGGCCTGCTCGGCGATTTCCGGGCTGCGCACCGAGCCGTGCCAAACAAAGGGGGCTTTGCCGTCCAGGGGCCGAGGTGTGGATTGGAAGTTCTGCAGCGGTGTGCGGAACTTTCCCGCCCATGTGACACGCTCCTCGTCCCACAGGCGGCGCAGCAGTGCATAGTTCTCAACCGCTAGATCGATGCCGTGGCGGGGTTCCTTCCCGAACCAGCCGTAGACGGGGGCGCTGTTGCCGCGCCCGAGCATCAGGTCAAGACGGCCGTCGGACAGGTGCTGGAGCATCGCATAGTCTTCGGCAATTCTTACGGGGTCGTTCGTTGTGATCAGGGTCGTCGACGTCGACAGACGTAGGGTGCTTGTCCTGGCCGCGATGAAACCGAGGAGGGTCGTGGGTGAGGATGCGATGTATGGAGGGATGTGGTGCTCGCCGGTGGCAAACACGTCAAGCCCTGCCTGTTCGGCCCGAAGCGCCAGTTCAACGGTTCCTTTGATCCGTTCCTGTTCAGTAGGTGCCCGGCCCGTTGCCGGGTCAGCACTGCGGTCGCCGACGCTGAAAATGCCTATCTGCATGATCTCTCCCCTCGAAGTAGCTTCATCCCTTTCGCGGCCATGGTCACGGTGGGTGGAGCAGTATGAATTTATGTTGCCAACCACGTAACTGGGTGGAAATGAAATGTATTCCCACCACCTGGATGCTTCGGGCTGGGAATGAACGGACCGGAGGTACCGTTCAACTATGTGCCCGGCAACATAAAATGGCAAGTAGAAGGATTAGCAATGACACAACTAATGGTCGTAACCGCTGGCCTGGGAGATCCCTCCTCGAGCAGGATGCTGGCAGATCAACTGTCGGAGACCGTGGTCCGGATAAGCCCACCGGGCACTTCACTCGAAGTGGACACCGTGGAACTGCGTGATCACGCCCTGGACGTCGCGGGCAATTTCATCACCGGATACCCCGCACCCAAGCTCGCAGCGATCATCGATCGGATCAGCCGGGCTGACGCCCTCATCGTCGTCAGTCCTGTGTTCTCCGGATCCTACAGTGGGCTCTTCAAGTCCTTTTTTGACCTTCTGGATACCGCAGCCCTTGCCCGCAAGCCCGTCCTCCTCGCAGCAACAGGAGGCAGCCCGCGCCACGCACTCATGTTGGAGCATGCCATGCGGCCCCTGTTCATCTACCTGCGCGCCACCGTCATGCCCACGGCGGTCTACGCGTCGCCTGAAGACTGGGGTGCCGGCTCGGCTACGGAACAATCCCTTGAAACCCGTGTTCAACGAGCCTCCGCCGAACTAATCGCAGCACTTCAAAGCATCCCGGAGGGGCCTGCCGCACCAGCCAACACCGCCCCGGACTTCGATACGCTCCTTCACCCGCCAACCCACCACTAGACCTATATCTTCCAGGGGCGGAGCCGCGTTGATCCCGGCCCATAGGTGGCGGGCTGCTGCAGCCCGCGCGCGACAGCATCAAAATGCGGCATTGTGATTGCGGGCTTCAAGACTCATCACCTCGAAGCGGACGTGGTCGCTCTCCTCGGCCGACTTTTGCCGGGCTCGGGCGATCATGGCCGGCGTGCTGTCAACGCCGATGATCTCGAGGTCTGATCGGGAGCGCCCCAACACCAGCGTCGGGTGTCCAGTTCCGCAGGCCAGATCGATCACCTGCCAGCCTGCCCACCTCGCGGGCGATGCGCGCTGCACGCACGGCATCGTTCGGTGCCGTGAGGACCTGGAGCAGGATCGGATAGCGGGCGGCCCGGCTGAGGCCGGCGAACGCAGCGGCAGCCGCTGGTACGGCGTCGAGCGCTGCGGCCAAATCGGCCGGGACCTCGACGGTTCCGGCCCCGGCGTAGGCCCGGTCCCACCGCCCGTCCGCCTGCGCGCGGCTGATTTCGGCGAAGCCGCGCTCGCGCATCCGCCCGGCGTCGATGAGCCGGCCGACGTGACCGATGTTGCGCTGCGACCACAGCGACCGTGCCCGCCGGGGCGTGAAGTGCTGGCGGTACGTGGTGGCGTCCACGCTTTGCTTGCGGCCGTCAATCCAGCCGCTGCACAGCGCTTCATCCAGGGCCTGGGCGTACGTCAGCGAGGTCGGCACCAGCACGCCCTTCTTGGCGAGGATCAGCCACACCCCGTTGCTGGTGGATTCGTGCTCATCCAGCCAGGCCCGCCAGGCGGCGGCGTCGGCAACCAGGAGCTCGAGCGGTCCGGGTGTGTCAGGCATCGGCGGTGCTCCTCGGGTCGGCGTGGGCGGCGGCGGTGATCCGGGCGGCGAAGCCGGCGAGCGAGTTCCGAAACGCGTCCGGGCCAAGGACGGTGAACGGAGTGTCGAAGCGCAGTGCCCAGGAGATCAGCCCCGCCCATGACCACGAACCTACCCGCACGCGGCAGGCAGTGTCGGAGACCTGCTCTAATTCGCCGTCACCCAGCCACGGCGCAATCCCGGTGGCAGGAAGTTCGATGAGCAGCTCCCCGTAGCAAGGCCAGGCGTCGCCGTCGTCGGAGCCCTTCATCCGGGCGGCGAGGAACGTGGCCGCACTGCCGGTGGGGATGGGCCGCGGCGCAAACACCGCCCCTCCCGGGAACTTGGGCGTTATGCGATCCAGCCGGAAGATCCGCCAGTCGGCCTTCTCCGGGTCCCAGCCGATCAGGTACCAGCGGCCCTGCCGGGCGACGACGGCGTGCGGCTCCACGCGCCGCGGCGGCCCGGACTCGTCCCCGCCGTAGTCGAAGCGGAGGATCCGCCGGTCCCGGGCGGCGGTGCTGACCGCTTCGAGGACCTTCGGGTCCACCCGCGCGGAAGAGCCGGTGTCGGTGAACCGGATTCCCTCAATGCGGTGCCGCAGCCGGGAGGGCATCACCTGCTTCACCGTGGTCAGCGCCCTGGCCGCGGCGTCGTCGAGCTCCACTCCGCTGGAGGGTGCGCTCTGCAGTGCAACGGCAATGGCCACCGCCTGCTCGTCATCAAAGAGCAGCGGCGGCAGTTCCGAGCCGGCCGCCAGCCGGTAGCCGCCGTCGGGCCCCTTGATGGCGGCGATGGAATAGCCGAGCTCGCGCAGCCGGCCAACGTCGCGGCGGACGGTCCGGGCGGTTACGTCCAGGCGCTCGGCCAGGGCCTGCCCCGGCCAGTCCCGGCGGGACTGCAGCAGCGAGAGCAGGGCGAGCATTCGGGACGAGGTTCCGGGCATGGTCCGAGTATGCCCGAAGTAGAGGACACAACCTGTCCGCTACCGGGTCCAGTGTGTTCCCAGAGCCGCAAACAGCGGCTCTCGCCGTCACTGAAAAGGACAGATCCCATGAGCATCACCACCACAACCCACCTGAACTTCCGCGGCACCGCCGCTCCTGCGCTTGAGTTCTACCAGTCGGTCTTCGGCGGCAACGTCACTGCCGCCACGTACGGCGACTTCGGGATGCCGAAAGACGTGCCGGGGGCGGACAAGATTGTGTTCGGCCAGCTTGAAACCGCGGACGGCTTCCGTCTGATGGCCTACGACATCCCCGGCCAGGACACTACAGATCCCGCCGGGACCGCCGGAACTACCCGCCGGGAAAACGGCACCACCGTCACCGACCGCACCTTCTTCCAGTCACTGCGCGGGCAGAGCATGGAGGAAGTGGAGAAACTCTGGGGCGCACTGGCCGACGGCGCGCAGATCATTGAGCCGCTCGCTGCTTCGGCGTGGAGCCCGGGGTTCGGAATGCTCACGGACCGTTTCGGCGTGACCTGGGTGATCGACGTCGAAGCCCCCTACAACGGCTGAGCTGTAAGCACGGTCCCCGGGCGCCGCGGTGTCCGGGGACCTTGTTACAGTGGCGGGGTGAGAACGCGCCCCTGCAGCGAAGTCGATGTCTTCTCGGATGAGCCCTACCGGGGCAACGCACTGGCGGTGGTCCACGATGCCGACGGTCTCAGTGCCGAGCAGATGCAGCGCTTCGCGGCGTGGACCAACCTGTCAGAGACTACGTTCCTCCTACCCCCGAGCAGCCCCGAGGCTGACTACCGGGTGCGGATCTTCACCGGCAAGGAAGAACTGCCGTTCGCTGGCCATCCCACTCTGGGAACGGCCCGGGCCTGGCTCGACGCCGGCGGGCGCCCCGGGGTGGACGGAACGGTTTGGCAGGAATGCGCCGCGGGGCTGATCCCGGTCCGGGCCGACGGGGATTCACTGGCTTTCCAGGCGCCGCCGCTGACCCGCTACGGTCCGGTTGACGAGCCGCTGATCCACCGGCTGGCGGACATCCTGGGGATCCAGCGGGAGAAAATCCTTGCGGCGTCGTGGCTGGTGAACGGTCCGCAGTGGATTGGGGTCCGGCTTGCCTCGGCCCGGGAGGTCCTGGACCTGCAGCCCGATCCGGGGAAAGCGGGCGAGCTGGAGATCGGTGTTGTGGGACCCTACGACGCCGCGGGTGAGGCTGCCTTTGAGGTGCGTGCCTTTGTGGGCGGAGACCCCGTATGGGAAGACCCGGTAACGGGCAGCCTCAACGCGGGCCTGGGGCAGTGGCTCACCGACGCGGCTAACGCGGCACCGCCCTACACGGCGTCGCAGGGAACCGTCCTCGGCCGCCGGGGCCGGGTGCATATAAGCCAGCGCGACGGGAAAATCTGGGTAGGCGGCCACGTCACGAGCTGCATCAAGGGAACCGTCCGGCTGTAAATCCGGCAGGTCGAGGCACGTCCGGCCGTTCGCCGCAGAAGACTGGTTGCACACCGGTTGCATGCACTGCAAGATACCGGTACCGTGCAGTGCATGACACCTACCGCTGAGTCCATTCTGACTCAACTTCGCAAAGGCACAGTGGACTACTGCGTCCTCGCCTGCCTGCGCTCCGGGCCCGCGTACGGGCTGGAGATCGCGGAGCGTCTCGGGGAGGGCGAAGTGCTGTTCGCCAGCGGGGGCACCCTCTATCCGTTGCTTTCGCGTCTGCGGCAGCAAGGCTGGGTAATCACAACGCTGGAGCCGTCACCGGTTGGGCCGCCCCGCCGCTACTACCACCTCACCGATGCGGGCGAGAGCGCACTGAAGGTCTTTACCCGGACCTGGCACCAGTTCGCCGCAGACGTTACGACCATGATTAAGGAAACCTCATGACCACCACTGAACCGATGCCGGCACTGCTGGAGGCCTACTTCGCCGATCTGGACCGGGCGCTGATCGGCACTGACCCGCGTGAGCACGCAGAGACGGTCCAGGCAATGCGCGAGGATGCAGCGGAGATGCTCAACCGGTACGGAGCATCGGAGGAGACCGCCCAACGCGTCATCGCGGATTTCGGTCCTGTCGAGCAGATTGCCGCGGCCGCCACGCCCGCACCGGCCGCCCCGTCTGCTCCCGCAAGTTCCTGGCCCGACATCTGGCTCCTCGTGGGCTCCATTATCGGCTTGGTGTACTTCCTCTTCCCGTTGATCTCGGTCGCGATGCTCATCTGGGCAATCGTTCGGCTGAGGCGCCATGTTGGGAGCCGGGCCCTCCAGAAGGGTGCCCTGTGGGTATCTGGCCTAGCGGTCTTTTGCGCGGCGTTTTTCTTCATCGTCCGCTTTTCCAGCTTCTGGTGATCCCGCGGCGGTTATTTGATGCCGAAGTCGTAGCCGCCCTGACGGTATCCAAACCGGTCCCGCAGGAAGTTGCCGCTGGTGGTCAGGTCCGCCGAAGAGCGGCGGTGCCGGCTGGCGTGCAGCGTGCTGGCCTGCCCGGACAGGAGCTCAAGCTGCTCAACGAGTTCCTGGTTGGGGGTCCGCCCGCTCGCCTGCTTGCTGTCCAGCATGTTGGCCGGGATGGCCAGATAGCTCCGCAGGACACTGGGCAGGTAGTCGCGCACGGTGGCCGAAAGTTCGTACTCGAACTGCGGATCGCCCGAAGGCTGCCGCGTTTCGGCGTCGATCACCGAGTCCAGCGTCCGGCATATTTCCAGGATGCTGGCATACGCCTCGGCCGGAAGCCGGTTCCTGTTCTGTTTGGCTACTGAGGATGTCCATTTCAGGGCCGGTGACAGTCCCAGTGTTGAAGAGGCTGCCCCAGCCGGGGTGTCGGCGGGCTGCTCGGCCGCGGGGAACGGGGCCATGCCGTCGCGCTGCCAAGTGCGGGCCCGCCGATGCAGCCAGAGGTCGCGAAGGTTGTAGGACCGGGTGCCCGACACGGCAATCATCCCAAGGACCACAAAGGTGGTGAGAAGGAAGGACATGGTGTCCGCGGCGGCGACGGCGGCCAGGACCAGGCCGACATAAAGGGCACCCTCGAGAATCACTTTGATGTTCCTCCTGCGCACGCCGATCATCAGCACCAGCAGCGGCAGGAACGGGAAGAAGAAGAGCGCGACGGCGACCTTGAAGATGTTCCCCAGAGTAAGACGAGACATCATGATCCTCTCGTGAGATGAGTGCCGGCGGTGCTGCCGGCACTCGCCCGGATTCTGCGGGCGGTGGGGCGGCTGCACTGTTGCCAAGCTCCATTTCAGTCTAGCGGCGAACATGCCGGCGTGGGCGGGCGCGGGCCTTGTGTTCGCTCCCAGCACCCGCCCCGCCCCGCCGGCCGTTTGCTCAGGCCGCCGCGTCCATCGCATCCAGGATCCGCGCCCTGAGTTCGTCCGGCCCCACATGCCGGCGGACCAGGGCCAGGGCCGACGGGTCGGCGCCGCGCAGCAGCCCCAGAAGCAGGTGCTCCACGCCGATGTAGCCGTCCCGGCGCGCCGTCGATTCACGCAGGCTGGACGTCAGGACCGCTTTTGCCGCGGCAGTAAACGGAATATGCCCGCCGCCCAAGCCGAAACGGCGGCGCCGCGGAGCATTGGCGGGTCCGGCAGCGTCCAGGGTGCCCTCGCCAAACTGTGCGTCGACGGCGCGGCGCACCTCCTCCAGGTCGATGCCCAGTGACCCGAGCGCTGCGGCGTCGTTGTGCTCCTCACCCTGCCCCTGCAGTTCCGAGCGCAGCTGGGTAGAAGCGAGCCCGTACCCGCCCAGCAGGGCAGCCATGGGCGGTGCGGACTTCTCCGCCGCCGCAACTATGCCCACCAGCAGATGCGCCGGAAGGATCTGGGTTGCGTCCAGGGAGCGGGCTTCCTCCTGGGCGTTGATGACGCCCTGCCGGGCCTGTTCAGTAAACCGTTCAAACATGGCGCTACTTCGCTTTCCGGTTGTATTTCTGGTGGACGGCCTGCTTGCTGATGCCCAGCTGGTCCGCGATTGCCTGCCAGGACCAGCCCTGTGCGCGGGCGTTGGCCACCTGAACGGCCTCGAGCCGGTCACGCAGCCTGCCGAGGGCGACGACGGCGCGCAGGCCGGTTGCCGGATCGGGACTGGCCGCCGCGGCGGCCGTTTGTGAATGGTCTTCCATGCCGTCAACTGTGATTGACGGTTCGGGCAGTGTCAAGAGGGATTGACAAACTTTCCCGCGAGCGACGACGGCGCGGGCGGCTGGGGGTCGCGAAACGAGAAGGCAAAAATTACCGTTGTCGCGCTCGAAAAGGCACGATTTACCGTTTTTCGGCCGGAAAACGGTAAATATTGCTTTTTCGTGGGGGTATCCGGCAGCCCGCAGCCCTACAGGTAGACGCTTTCGCCCAGACCCAAGCGCCGGATCTCGATCCCTGCGCGCCGGGCCTCGGCATCCAGGACGGCATCCAGCACCTGAAGGCCCGCCTCGTTCAGCAGCCCGTCATGAAGCGGATAAATTTGCTCACTCTCCGCACCCCGGAGGTAGGCAATCAGGTCCGGCACCGTCAGCCACGGTGCCTGTCCGGGAGCGAGGAGCACCGGCGCCGCCGTGGGCCTGCTCCTGGCAGTGGTGTGGGTTTTCCTGCTGCGCTACGTACCCGAAGAGGCGCAGTTCATTACGGACTGGGAAAACATGGGTCCGGCCACCTTTATGCCGGGCCGCTCCGACCTGTGGCGTGCCTTCGCCCCCAAGGCTGCCATGGCGCTGGGGTTCCTGCTGGTGTTTGGCCTGGGCGGCGGGTGGGTGCTGGCAGGGCGGATGCTCGCCCCGCTGACGCACCTGACGAAGGCCACCGACACTGCGAGGAACGGCTCGCTTTCGCACCGGATCCGGCTGGAGGGACCCAAAGACGAGTTCCGCGAACTCGCCGACAGCTTTGACGCCATGCTCGAACAGCTTGAGCAGCATGTTGCCGACCAGCAGCGTTTCGCCGCCAACGCCTCGCACGAACTGCGCACGCCGCTGGCAATTTCCCAGACACTGCTCGAAGTGGCCCGGAATGATCCGGACCACAACCATGAGCGGCTCTTGGAGCGGCTTTATGCGGTCAATACGCGCGCCATTGACCTCACGGAGGCGCTCCTCCTGCTCAGCCGAGCAGAACGCAAGACCAACACCGGCGAATCCGTCGACCTGTCTCTCCTCCTGGAGGAAGCAGCCGAAACGCTCCTTCCGCTTGCCGAAAAACGCGGCATCGCCCTCTCCAGCTCGGGTGATGTTGCCCTGGCCGGCGGCTCCCGCGCACTCCTGCTGCAACTGACCATAAACCTGCTGCACAACGCCATCGTGCACAATCTGCCCGAACAGGGCACCGTGTGGATCAGGACGGAGACCCGGGCCTGGACGGTGGTGCTCAGTGTCGAGAACAGCGGGGAGGAACTCTCCAGCGAGCTGGTCTCGACACTGACCGAGCCCTTCCAGCGCGGTACCGAACGCCTTCACACCGATCTCGCCGGCGTCGGCCTGGGCCTGGCAATTGTCAAAACCATCACGCACGCACACGACGGAACCCTGACTATTACCCCTCGCGCCGCAGGGGGCCTCCGCGTGGAGGTGCAACTGCCCGCCCTGCGGCCGGCTCCTCAGCGGGCACCGGATGATGCCGGGGTGTCCGGCCGGCCGCAGGGCTAGCGCTTACTCGCCGTCGCCCCCGCGGGAGGCGGCGATTTCCAGGACGCGGTCGCGGCAGAGCCGCCAGCCGAGCATCAGCGCAGGGATGATGACCACCAGGGAGGCTATGGTCCAGGTGCCCACAGGTGAATCGAAGGCCATCAGGATCAGCACTGCGAGCAGGAACGCCAGCGTGATCCATCCGGTGACGGGGGCGCCGGGCATCCGGAATGCCGGGCGCTCCAGGTCACCCTTCTTAGCCCGCTTGGTGAGCTCCATCTGGCACAGGACGATCATGGCCCAGGTGCTGATGATGCCCAGCGACGCCACGTTCAGCACAATTTCGAAGGCATCGGCCGGGACCACGGCGTTGAGGATGACGCCGAGCAGGGCCACCACGGCGGTCATGGCGATGCCGCCGTAGGGGACGCCTGCCTTGTTCATCCGCGCCGCGAACTTCGGGGCGGAACCGGCCACGGACATGGAGCGCATGATGCGGCCGGTGGAGTACAGGCCGGCGTTGAGCGAGGACAGCGCCGCGGTCAGGACCACCAGGTTCATGATCGCGTCTACGCCGCCGACGCCGATGGAGCCGAAGAAGGTGACGAACGGGCTTTCCCCGGCGTGGTAGGAGCTGTAAGGCAGCAGCAGCGAGAGCAGGACCAGCGTTCCGACGTAGAACACGGCGATACGGATAACCACCGTGTTGATGGCGCGGGGCATGATTTTTTCCGGGTGTTCCGTCTCGCCGGCGGCGGTGCCGATGAGTTCGATCGAGGCGTAGGCAAACACCACACCCTGCATAACGACGACGGCGGGCAGCAGGCCGTTGGGGAACAGGCCGCCGTTGTCGGAGATGAGGCTGAAGCCAACCTGCTGGCCGTCCACCGGAGTACCGAAGATCACGAAGCAGATGCCCACGATCAGGAAGGCAACCAGGGCCACCACCTTGATCAGGGCGAACCAGAACTCCAGTTCACCGAACACCTTGACGCTGATCAGGTTCAGGCCGAGTACCAGCAGCAGGGCGGCCAGCGCCCAGCTCCACTGCGGCACCTCGGCGATGGGCGCCCAGTATTTCTTGAAGAAGTTCATGTACAGCGCGACGGCGGTGATGTCCACGATCGCGGTCATTGCCCAGTTCAACCAGTACAGCCAGCCCGACACGAAGGCGGCCTTTTCGCCGAAGAACTCGCGGGCGTAGGAGACGAAGGAGCCGGTGGTGGGCCGGTGCATGACCAGTTCGCCCAGGGCCCGCAGGATCATGAAGGCGAAGAAACCGCAGACGGCGTAGCTGATGACCAGTGACGGCCCTGCCGTGGCCAGGCGCCCGCCGGCACCCATGAACAGGCCGGTGCCGATGGCGCCGCCAATGGCGATCATCTGCACCTGGCGGGGTTTGAGGCCCTTCTGGTACCCCGCATCCTCGTGCTCGATGCTGGTTTCGGCCGTGCGGTCGGGAGCCTTTTGCTCCGGGCTGGCCGCTTGCTGTGTCATCGGTCGTTGTCCTTTTGTCTATGTGATCCGGCCGGGTTGCCGCCGGAGTTAAAAGCCGCAGCGGCAGGCGTTGAAGGGCGTTGGCATGCGCTTACTTGTGCCCTCTGGTTGTTCGGGGCACTAACAAATGCACCCGTAGACTATGGCACCGGTCACAGCCCAGCGTCAAAACGGAAGCATGGTGACTATTTGCCGCAGCGGCGTTTACGGGCGCCCCCAGCTGTCCAGGGCGGTGGTGATGCTCTCCACCAGGCGGTTGAAGCTGCGTTCGAGGCTGTTGGGCAGCTCAAAACTGCCCATGGTTTCGAGGGAAACGAAACCGTGGAGCGCCGCCCGCAGGAACCGGATTCCGTCAACGGCATCCTCCCCAGTCAGCTGGTAGCCCGCCAGGACACTGTTCATGACCTCCAGGAAAGCGGCTGCGACCTCAGCTTCCTCCGGGTCCTCGCCGGCCACGGGCAGCATTGTCAGGGGGTACTGGCCGCGGTGCTGCAGCGCCCATCCGCGGTACGCGACCGCAATGCCGATGATCGCCTCGTCCCTTGACCGGCCGATGGCTGCCTGGGTGATGGCGCGTGTCAGTGAACGCTTCGCCAGGAGGATAACGCCGCGCTGGAGGCCGGCCACGCCGTCGACGTGTTTGTACAGCGAGGGCACCCGGACGCCGAAGCTTTCCGCAACCGCTGCGAGGTTCAGGCCCTCGCTGTGCGGCTCGTCCAGCATCTGTGCCGCGCGTTCGACGACGGCGGCCGTACTGAGCCCGGCCCTAGGCATGATCGGGTTCCCCGAAGATGCCGGCAAGGAACGGCAGCATCAGGTCCAGAACCTCATTGGGCGTTTGCGCATGGGGGTAGTGGCCCGCTCCCTCGATGACCTCGAGCCGGCCGAGGCCGGCGGGGAGGTCGGCGATGATGCGTTCGCCCTCGGCGCGGGGGTCCGCCCAGTCCGGGTCGGCGGAGCCCTGGATGATGAGGACGGGGGAGGCAACATCGGCGAGGCGGGCACCGGCGTCGACGGGCGTGGTCTTCATCATGGCCTGCAGGACCTTCATATGCCCCGGGTCCTGCATGGTTGCGGCGATCCGTGACCGTTCGGAAGCCCAGTCGGCGGGCTTCACAGGGATTGCGGTGTCGAGGTACTTCAGCCAATTCGCCACGTTCCCGCGGAGCATGGTGAGCATCAGCTGGACCGAGGCGGCGCGGTAGGGCTGGACGCTGAGCATGCCGGCCAGGTCCATGGACTGTTTCCGAGTGAACGGGGCAAGCTCAACGACGCCGGCAATCAGGTCCGGGGCATCAGCGGCCGCGATGGTGCCGGCGCCGCCGCTGATGGACTGTCCCACGAGAACCGCCGGCCCGCCGAGGTGTTTCACCAGCGCCACGAGGTCCCCGGCGATGTCCGTTCGGCTGTAGCCGGGCCAGTCGGTGCTGGACTCGCCGCAGCCGCGGATATCCAGGTTGGCAACCCGGTAGCCGGCGGCGACCAGCGCCGGCATAACGAAGCGGTAGGAGCGGCGGCTGTCGCCCATGCCGTGGGCGAGGACCACAAGCGGGCCGTCCCCCTGCAGGTCGTAAGCGAGGCGGTGTGATCCAATGCTCATGTACTCGGTCATGATGTGCCCTCCGGCTAGGTGTGTACGGCAAAGCTAACATCCTTAGCTACAAAGCACAACGGGTTAACCATTCAGCAAACGGCAGCTGTTGCTGCCGGGCCGTGGTCAGGCCGGTGACGCAGTGGCTGCCCCCAGATGCAGGGTGTCGGCCCGTTCCGCCGTCGACGCGGCACCGGACTTGCGCCGGCCGCGTGCCGCATGCAGGCCCAGGGCGCTGCCCGCTGCAAGAACCCAGCACAGGAGAATGAGGACCGGCGCCAGAGTGCCGCGCCCGCCGAAGTAGCTCGTGTCGGTGATGGCACGGAATGCGGCACCCGGCGGTAGGCCGGCGCCGATGCGGGCGATCGCGGCCGGCATCAGGAAGGCGCTGACGGTGGCGCCGCCGGCGGCGTTGCCCAGCGTGGTGAACAGGAGGGTGGAGATGATGTTGCCGAAGGGGCCCAGCAGGCTGGCGAAAGCCAGGGAGGAGAATGAGACCCCGATGCCCAGCAGCGTCAGTATCGGGATCACCGCCACCGCAGGGGAGGGGACGGCCCCGTATACCGGCCCGGCGAGGATGGCGGCTGCTGCGGCAATCGCCACCGCGCCGGCCACGAGGGTTAGGACCCGCCAGCGGAGCCGGACGAGGGCGGCAACCGAGTACATGATCTGCGCCAGGATGAATGAGGCGAGGGTGACACCGAAGACGAGATAGAAGCCGGACAGTCCCTGCAGGTCCTGCCGGGCGAGCGGTACGGCGTCCGTGGTGGACACGATCGGCAAATGTGCCGCTTCAGCCACCCCTGCGGCCATGGCGCTTGCCGCCCCCACCGCACTGCGCCCGTTAGCCCCGGCCGTGATCAGATCCAAACCCGCCGCATCGGAACGGGGTATCAGCGCCGCCACGGCCTGATGCTCTTGGAGCAGCCGCCGGGCCGCCGCCTCGTCAGCGGCCGGAACCACGGCCGCGCTCGCGCCCAAGGCACGGGAGGCGCCGTCGGCCAGATCCGTGCCCACCACCACCAGGGGCAGATGATGCGGCTGCGGGTCCCGTTGAAGCCCCACATATAGGCCGACAAAGGCGGCGGCAACTAGGGCCGTGACGATGATCTGGCTCCCCAGCATGGCCACCAGGCGGCCTCCGGTTGGTCCCGGCGATGGCGTGGCGGGCTTGGATAAGCTCATGATGTCCCCTTTAGGTTGTAATCAACTGATTACTTAACAAGTAATCGAATGATAACCTCAATGCATGGATAAGCAAGCCCCCCGCCAGACTGTTCCCCGTTTGTCCGCGGCAGAGCGGCGCCAGGAGACCCTGGGTGCGGCAGCCGAGGTCTTCGCGCAACACGGCTACCACGGTGCGACGACGGACCGGATCGCCCGTGAAGCGGGCATCAGCCAGGCCTACGTGGTGCGGATGTTCGGGACCAAGGAACAGCTTTTCCTCGCGGTTATTGGCCAGTCCCTGGATTTCATCCTGGACGAATTCCGCAAGGCCCTGCCCGGGGATGAGTCGTCAAGGTCGGAGCGCCTGGGTGCCGCGTACATCCGGCTGGCTGAGCAGCGCGGCGTCCATCTTCCCCTGATGCATGCCTTTGCGATGGGCTCGGATCCCGTGATCGGGGCCGCAGCACGTGCGGGTTTTGTTCGGTTGCTGAAATTCCTGCTGGAGGAAGCGGAGCTGGCCCCCGATGAGGCCGACGGCTTCATTGCCCGTGGCATGCTCGTCAGTACCCTGATGGGCCTGCGGATGGAGATGGACCCGGACCCCGCAGGCAATCAGCTGGCCGAGCGGGTGTTAAGGAAACCCCGCCCGGCCACGCATGCACGATGATGCGCCGGTAATACTAGAAGGGGGCGGCACCGGACCTGTCGATGAACGTGCCGGTGGGGCCGGAGCCGCCGCGGGTGGCCAGCTCCACGGTGGCGTCCGTTCCCTGGCGTACCGTCTGGGTGCCCTGCTGCCGGTTGAAATCAGTGGCGGTGTAGCCCGGGTCCGCCGCATTAATGCGCAGCTCCGGGAACGCCTTGGCATACTGCACGGTCAGCATGGTCACCGCGGACTTGGAGGAGGTGTACAGCGGCATCACCACGGTGGACTCGACACGCTCCGGGTCGTGCGCAAAGCCGAAGGAACCCACTCCGCTGGTGACGTTCACAACCGTTCCCGCGGCGGACTTCCGCAGGAGCGGCAGGAAAGCGTGCATCATGCGGACAATGCCCACCACATTGGTGCCGTACACCGCCTCTGCATCGGCTGCCGTCAGTTCCTCCGCCTTGGCGTAGGGTCCGGGAATGCCCGCGTTGTTGACCAGGATGTCCAAGCCGCCGGCAGCTGCCACCGTCTTGGCGGCGGCCTCCACGGAGGAATCACTGGTGACGTCGAGCTGGACGAACATGCCGCCGAGTGCCTCGGCCGCTTCCCGCCCGCGGACTTCATCGCGCGCCCCCATCCAGACGGTATGCCCCGCTTCGAGGAGACGGCGTGCTGTTTCATAACCCAGGCCCTTGTTGGCGCCGGTAATCAGTGTTGTTGTCATGGCCTTAGTCTTGATCCGCTGCGGACTGATGTCGTGGCACGGGCCAGCATAGGGACTGCCAATGCCACCCAGAACCGGTTTGCGGCTGTCACACTCTAGCCATGCAGGATTCTGACTTGGGTGCCCTTCTCCGTTCCTGGCGGAACCGGCTGCAGCCGGCGGACGCGGGCCTGCCCGTTTACGGGTTCCGGCGGGCGCCGGGGCTGAAGCGGGAGGAGCTGGCCCAGCTGGCAGGTGTCAGTGTTGATTACCTGGTGCGCCTTGAGCAGGGCCGTGCCCGCCGGCCCTCCGCCCAGGTGGCGGCGGCACTGGCACGTGCGCTGCAGCTGAGCGACACCGAACGCTCGCATCTCTTCGAGATTTCCGGGCTGCTTCCGCCCGGGCCCGGAGAAGTTCCGACGCATATCCCGCCCGGCGTGCAGCGGCTGGTGGCGAGGCTTGGTGAAGTACCGGTGGCCGTGTTCACCGCCGCCTGGGACCTGCTGTCCTTCAGTCCGCTGTGGGCGGCCCTTCTCGGGGAGCCCATCCCGCCCGACAAGGGGCGTCCCAATCTCCTGCGCTCGCACTTTGCCGGGCGAACGCTGGGCAGCAGCGGAATTCGGATCATCTGTCCGAAGGACAGCTTGGAGCTTTTTGAAGCATCCCTGGTGTCGGACCTGCGCCGCGCTTACGGACGGTACCCGCATGACCGCAGGGTGCAGGAGCTGGTTACTGATCTGGCTGCGTCCAGTGAACGGTTCCGTACACTGTGGGACAGCGGAACCGTCAGCGAGCACCAGTCCGAAATGAAAGTGGTGCAGAACGCCGTCGTCGGGGATGTGGAGCTGGACTGCGACATTTTCACCGTGGCCGGCACGGACCTGCACATTGTCGCCTACACGGCTGCCGCCGGATCCGAGGCGGCAGGAAAACTCGATTTCCTGCGCGTCTCGGCTGTCACGGCGACGGCACTTCAGCTGGACGGTTGAGCGGAGGCCCCCGCGCCGGCCGCGGCCGCGCTCACCAACCGCCGCGGGTGGGCGTGTGTCCCTTCCGCGCGTCATCGGGCATCGGCATTTCCGCACGCAGGCCCAGCAGCCGGATGGGACGACCGGGCTCAATGGCGCCGGCCAGGTCCAGCGATCGGGCCAGGACCTCGTCCCGGTCAAAGGTTTCCGGGATTTTCCGCGCGTGCGTTTTGGTGGTGAACGGTGCGTACCGGACTTTCAGGGTCAAGCCGATCACCGGACGGCCCTCGGCCGCGACGTCCTTCAGGACATTCGCGGCCAGCTCCCGGACGGCGGCTTCCACCTGTGCCGGCTCGGTAAGGTCCTGCTGGAAGGTGGTTTCCCGGCTGTGCCCGCGCGCCACCCAGGGCGTGTCATCCACCGTGCTGGACCCGTCGCCGCGGCCCAGCTCCGCGTACCACGGCCCCATCTTCGGGCCGAACTCCGGCACCAGGGCCTGCGGATCGGCAGCGGCCAGCTCCGCAACGGTGCTGATGCCGAGTTTGGCCAGCCGGCCGGAAATCTTGGCGCCGACACCCCACAGCTCCCGGGTGGGGCGGGCACCCATCACCTCCAGCCAGTTCTCCCGGGTGAGCCGGAAGACGCCGGCGGGTTTGCCCAGGTCGGTGGCGTTTTTGGCCCGGACCAGGGTGTCGCCGATGCCCACGCTGCAGTGCAGCTGCGTCTGCTCCAGCACGGCGGACTGGAGGTGCCGGGCGTAGGCTTCCGGATCTTCCGTCTGCGTGCCGACAAAGGCTTCGTCCCACCCCAGCACCTGTACGACGGCGCCGGGTTGGGCACGCAGGGTGGCCATCACGACGTCGGACGCGGCCAGGTAGGCTTCGGTGTCCACGGGGAGGATGACGGCGTCGGGCACCTTGCGGGCGGCGACCCGCAGCGGCATCCCGGAGCCCACGCCGAACGCCCGCGCTTCGTAGGACGCGGTGGAGACCACGGCGCGTTCGGTCGGGTCGCCCCGGCCGCCCACAATCACCGGTTTGCCCGCCAGTTCCGGGCGCCGCAGCACTTCAACGGCCGCAATGAACTGGTCGAGGTCAACGTGCAGCACCCAATGGTTTCCGCTCACGCGACCAGTGTGCCGCAGGCGCGGCTGCCGCGACCAGCAGAATCACCGGATGCTGCACTCCGAAAGACGCCTAGGCGAAGTGGGTTGCCACCTTGGAGGCGGTGACAGATTCCACCAAACGCTCGGCCAGTTCGCGCAGCTTGATGTTCTGGTTGCTGGAGGCGCGGCCGAGGATGGCGAAGGCCTCCTCCTGGCTGCAGCGGTTCTGGCCGGCGACAATGCCAACCGCAACGTCAATGGCGGTGCGGGATTCCATGGCCTTGCGCAGGTTCTCACCCATGTCCTGGTGGTTGGCGATCTGCACGGCAACCTGAAGGGTGATGGCAGCTTCCTCCGCATACTCCTGAACGCGGCCGGTCAGCTCTTCCGAGAAGATCCCCTTGGCCCGGGCATAGAGATTCAGGGCGGCGCCGCCGTCGTTCCCAATGAGCAAGGGCACAGCAAGCATCGAGTGATAGCCCCGGCTGCGGATCTCTTCGAAATACTCCCGCCAGCGGGGGTCCGTGCCGGTGTCGTCCACCAGGCTTCGTTCATCAGTCTCCGCCGCGTGCAGGCAGGGCCCGTCGCCGTACCCGTACTGCAGCTCGTCCAGTTCGATCGCCTCCGGCCCGCTGGTGGCCACGGTCTGGGCGTGTTTGTCCCGCTTGAGGGTAATGCTGCAGAGAATCTTGGTCGGGTCACTGAACAGGTCAGCCGCATGGACGGCAAAGGCCTCCAGGAACGGACTCACTACCGGGTGGTCGAGAATAAGCTTCTGCAGTTGCGCGGCGACTGAGGTTCCCGGGGTATGGACTGACATGTTCTAAGCCTATCCAACACGCCGAAAGCGAGGAGGCCGGGCCATCCCTTGGGGATGGCCCGGCCTCCTGCCTGCAGCTACTTCTGCTCGTCGTCCTTGTTGCCGCTCATCTTGTCCTTGACCTTGTCTTTGGCCTGATCAACCTGCTCGGGATGATCCTTGGCCGCGTCCTTGGCCTTGTCTGCCATGCCGCCCAAATCTGCCATGGGATTCTGCCTTTCCTCACTGGGGGTTGAGGCTCAGGTCCAGCTGCCTCGGTGGGTATCACCCATCCTGCACCCGGCCGCGGCCGGGCGTAACCCCCGCACGGTCCGGCACCGGACCTTACTTCCCTTGACTAAGCGTTTTCCACGCGGATGAGGATCTTTCCGGTGGTGCCGTTCTCGACAGCGTCGTGCGCGGCAGCGGTTTCCTCCAGCGGGAACCAGGTGAGCGGGAGCCCGGCGGATTCACCCACCGGCAGGACGCCGTCGCGCAGAGCTGCGGTGATGTCCTCTGCCGCGGCGTGCTGGGCCGCTTCACCGACGGTGTAGATGAGCACACCCTGCCAGCGGACGTTCTTGGCGAAGCTGGCGACGATCGGAGCGGTGAATTCCTCGCCGTTGTTGTTCGCGTAGTAGGCGATGCTGCCGTGGTTGGCGATTACGTCCACGTCGAGTGCCGCGTTCTGCGCGGGGGAGACCTCCACGATCTGGTGGACGCCGTCCGGGGCGATCTCGCGGATCCGGTCCGCCTCGGCGTCGTCCGGGTAGCGGACAATGTGCTGGGCGCCGGCAGCGCGCGCCAGCTCGGCCTTCGCATCGCTGCTGACCGTGGCAATCACGGTGGCACCGGCCCACACGGCAAGCTGGATGGCGGCGTGCCCGACAGCGCCGGCCCCGCCCTGGACGAGGACGGTCCGTCCGGCGAGGGCGCCCGGGGCGAGCCGGGTGGGACCGTCTTCATGCACGGTCAGCGCGCGGTGCGCAGTCATGGCCGGGACGCCGAGGCTGGCCGCGACGTCGAATCCGATGCCCTCGGGCAGCTTCACCGCACGGTCGGCCGGCAGGATCGTGAATTCCTGCGCGGTGCCGGTGGGGCGGCCGTGCGCCGCGAGGTAGATCCACACCCGGTCACCGGGCTGCAGGTCAGTAACCCCTTCGCCGACGGCGTCAACGGTGCCGGCGCCGTCCTGGTTCGGCACCACCTCGGGGAAGGCAAGGTTTCCCGCGGCGCGGGCCTTCCAATCGGTGGGGTTTACGCCGGAGACCGCGACGCGGACCCGCACCTCCCCCGGACCGGGCGAGGCGACGTCGCGCTCCTCGAGCGTGAGGACGGATGAGGGGCCTGTGGTGGAGTACACGATTGCTTTCATTGGCGGTACAAGGCACGGCGTCCTTCTTCTATTCCCGCCCGGAATGAAAAAGTCAGCACACTGTCCGTTATGCTACCTACCGATGCGGCGGATCCGCCGTTGAATACGTCAGTTCTATGGGGGGAAAGAGAACGTGTCTCAAGAGACCAGTTACAGCAATTCCGGAGGATTCCAGCCCGCAACTCCGGCACCAGCCAAGGCCATGGCTCCGGCACGGGCGAAGACGGTGGAAACCGCCTTCTGGCTCCTGCTGGCTGCAGCGGCTACGGTGCTGATCCGCATTCCGGTGGCGATCGTGACCGCTAACCAGGACCGGTACAAGTCCCAGATGGAGCGCTCCCTCGGGCCGGAAAACGCTGAGATCTGGGCCAATAACCAGATCGAAGGTTTTACCACGGCGGGCATCATCACCGCCCTCATCCTCATCGCGTTGGCACTGCTGTCCCGGATGGGCCACGGCTGGCCGAGGATTGTGCTCATTGTGGTTGTGGTCCTGACCGCGCTGAACACCCGGGTGCAGTTCTCCGGGAGCCTCGTGGATGTTTACGAGGTTGCCTGGGTGACGCTGGTATCCGTTGTCCTGACCCTGGCGGCAACCGTGCTGTTGTTCCTGAAGCCGTCCAGTGACTACTTCAAGGCCAGGAAGCAGCACCGCAAGAGCAAGGCAGCGGCGCAGGCCTAGGCCGAGCGTGGACTGCGGCCGTCCGGTCAGCCTGCGCGGCTGCCCGGACGGCCGCGTCCGTTCTGCGGACGTAGGCTGGAAGCATGCGACACGAAACCCTGTGGGAAGCCAAGAAGCGACAGAATCCGGGACACTCGGCCTGGTACATCTCCCGGTTTGAGCAGATGCGCCGCGATGGCGCTGATCTGCACGGCGAGGCCCGGCTGGTGGATGCAATGCTGCAGCGGGGTGCCCGGATCCTCGACGCCGGAGCAGGTCCCGGACGGGTGGGCGGGGAACTGGCCCGGCGCGGCCACACGGTCGTGGGCGTGGATGTGGACCCGGAACTGATCGACGCCGCCCGGCAGGACTTCCCCGACGTGCAGTGGTTCGTAGGCGACCTGGCCGAGCTGGACCTGCCCGCCGCGGGCGTGGCCGAACCCTTTGACCTGATTGTCTGCGCCGGAAACGTCATGACATTCCTGGCGCCGGGCACCGCCGTCGACGTGCTCACGCGGATGCGGAACCATCTGGCCCGCGACGGCCGGATTGTGGTGGGCTTCGGCGGCAACCGCGGCTACGCGTTCGACACGTTCTTCGACGACGCCGCCGCGGCCGGACTGCGGGTGGAGCAGCGCTTCGGCACGTGGGACCTGCGGCCGTTTACGCCGGAGTCTGATTTCCTGGTGGCGGTGCTGGGCCGGGCCTAACCGCCGGCTTTGCCCGGACTGCTAGTTCTTTTCGAGCACCACGGCGGTGCCGTTTGCGGTAACCGCAAAGAGGAAGGGGAGATACAGGGTGCCGCCGGAACTGGTTGCGGTCTCGGGATCCATGGTCAGGTAATCGAAATCCACGCCGATCACGGCGTTGCATCCGAGTGCGTAGGCCTCCTCCTTCAACTTGGCGAGGGCGGTTTGCCGGATATCGGACAGGCCGGCCAGCAGGTCCGCACCGACACTCTTGTTCACGCCGCTAAACCAGCCGTGCCCGAAGCCGGGTAGATAGAAAGGCCGGGGGGAGAGGGGCCGGATCGCAGATCAAGGGATTCCGGGCCCTTCCGTCGTGTGCCCCGAAATTCCCTGGGTGCGCGTGCGGCGGCCTCCGCCGCGCGCTCCCCGGCCGCCGCAAGGACACGCTGCGCGTCCACCACACCCAAGCCAAGGTCACCGGGCCGCCGACAACGCGCCCCCGTCAGAAGATCGTTGGCCAACACGGTAATGCGGCCTTTACCAGCCAGAAGGACACCGCCGGTATTTTGGGAACTTATGAGGACGCGAGAAAGGGGCCGAGTCCTTCCGCGGAAGACTCGGCCCCTCACCGGTAATGCTAGTGAAGAAGCGTCACCAGTTTACCGTCGCTAGGAGGAGGGCGGCTCCTATGAGAGTGCAAACCACGGAAGCGGCATAATATTTTCGTCGTTGCGATGGTGTCCCTCCCATATGGGAGGGAAGAACCGCGAGCGATAGTGCTGTGAGGCACAAAAGGGCAGCGGGTATTAGATACCACCAGATCACGGCTGTGCCGCTCCCGTCACCTTGCCAATACCTGCCCCCACGAGTCCTCCAGCAACGAATGCCCCTGTTCCTACAGCACAGGCGGCACCTACGTCTCCTAGAGACGTTGACTCCCCATCGATGGCATTGCCGATTCCTTCACCTAGGGCACCGGCTAAACAACTGCCGGCAGCGCCGGCGACCCAGCCACCTATAGAAGTTTTCAAACCTACACCTATAGCAGTGCCTACAGCGCCCACTACGGCGTCGGCTAGTCCTCCAACAGCGTCTCCCAATGAGAAGAGACCGAGTGGGTCAGAGTTGTTGACGGGATCGTTAGCTGCGTACGCATGGCGGTTGGCATTAGCCGGGTTAAGGGGGGTGTCCAGGGTGTCCATTTGAGTCCACCGTCCGATGCCGGGGTTGTACCAGCGTTGGCCGTATTTCACCCACCCCGTGGCCCGGTCTTGGAGCCCGATCTTGAAGGTGTACGGGTTCTGCGGCACGCCCAGGCCCCCAGAGTCTTCGGTGAGGGCGGGCCTGCCGTAGGGATCGTAGGCATAGGCGAAGGCCACATACTTGCCGCTGGTGATCAGGGCGGCAGGGTTACCGGTGCCGTCGTAAACATACAGGGACTGCATGCCGGAACTGGTACGCAGCATCAGCGGCTCACCGGTGACCGGATCATGTTCCACATAGGCGGTGAGGTTGTCCTTCTTCAACTGCTCAATCACCGGTAGTCCCTGCGCGTCCGTGCGGCCGTAGGTGAGCTGATAGGTGCCCTGAGGCGTGGTCTGGGACAGCAGCTCGTTCTGGGCTGGGCCTGCGTACTTGTAGGTGTAGGCCTCCCCGCCAACAGTGGCCGTCGTCATCTGTTCGGCCCCGTTGTACCTGTACGTCCCGGAGGGGTCGGCGGTGAGGTTCCCGGCGCCGTCCTTTTTGGGCACGGCGGGATAACGCTATGGACATGATGACCCCCGAAGAAATCGAGACTGACGCGGAGGCTGATTGCTCCGGTGAGTGCACGCTAAACCCGGCGTTATGCGCTTGTCTGCGGCGAGACAGTACCTGTCTTTGCGAATAGAAACAGGTGTTTTCCCCATGGTGGTCTTCCGCCCCTCTCAAGAGGCACTAACACGGAAACACGGAAATCTGTGTTCCTGTGGGATGGCGATCAGGTGTTCTGGTGCGACGAGTTGAGCGTTTACTTGGAAAAGGGTCGTAAAGTTCGTGGCAGGGCGGGGCCCCAGCAGCGCTCAAAGATTTCTTCTCGGGATGAAACCCACCGTATCCGTGAGGCGGAGAAGAACGGTTACAGCCCCAGCAGTCGGGGCCGGATCAGCAAAGTCATCGTCGAGGCCTATCAAGCAGCCAGCTCCTAAACAGGCCGGCCCGCTTCCGCCCTTACGGATAAGCTCGGAAAGCTTTCCCCGGAGAGGACTGACATATGCGCTGTTATCGGCTTTTAATCACATCTCCGGAAAATTCATCCAGATACCCCAAACCGTACGAATGGTTCAGAGCGGGTGATCCCAATGGTCTCGGTACAGTGAGCGCATGATTACTTCTGGGTTTAAGGCCCTTTCCGGTGTCGCTCTTTCCGCTCTGCTTCTCGCCGGCTGCGCCGCGCCGGCTCCCTCAACCGCAGAGGAGACTTCCGCCCCAGCGGTTCCGACACCGTCGGCACCAGCGACTCCGGCCGTGAAGATGACTGATACGGAACGTGTGGCCGCGGCAGAGGCCGCAGTTCAGGCTGAACTCCCCGATGCTCCCATTTGGAAAGGTATGAGCTTTGAGGGGGTCATCGTCAATGAATCCGAGGTCTGCGTTGACCGCACCTACGAGCCAGGAGGGGGCCTGGATGGTCTTGGTGGGAGTGCTGGCTATGTTGTCGTCAGGTTCCCAATGGTCACCCTGGGAGAGCCTCAGGACGGACTTTGCGCAAGCTATCTACCAACAGACGAAAAAGTACAGGCCCCTGTCGACGTGCCCTCTGAGGTGGCTAAAGATCCCGGTCTGATGGTCAGCACCACATTCGGAGATGAGTGGCCGCTGACCGTTCCTTATGTAGTTGCACACTGTGAGGACATCACAGTGTCAGGACGATCCCTCCAAGTGGCGACCGTAGATGATTCAAATGGCAAGACCTACGCAGTAAACGGAACAGCCAAGGATCACGGCAACTTTCTCGACATTGATCCGATTTGGGCGTCGAATCCAGATGTTTCCGGGCTAAAAAAAGACATCAGCCCGGTCATTGATGCCGCTCTTGCGCTCTGTGATTAATCTTCCCAAGAGCAGGACTCGTGTGGGCCGTATCGGAGGTTGAAGCGTCGTGCGTCGGCGAACGGTCGTTTTCCAACATCGGGAAATGGCATAGTCCGACCGTGCCCGGAAGCCCCTGCAGTATGTTTTGCTAAGCGGTCCAGTCGCGAAGCAGGTAGTAGGAGTCAGGTTGGATCCGCCTCTCTCGACGAGAGGCAGCTCCAACCGGTACGGATCAGCCCATCCCCACGGTGGATCCTGCCTTTGACTTGGTTGCTTTGCTCGTCGAGTTTGAAGGGAGCTTCGCTCCCAGCTCTATTGCTGAAGCTCGACGCGTCATAGAACCTTTTCACAACCTCTGCCTCCTGGTGGGAATTGTGATCATTGTTGCTCATTGAGCTAGGCCGGTGCGTCACATACGCCATAGAGGGATCCCTGTACGGTCGGCCTGGGAGTCCTCGGCTTGCGAGAGCTTTGCTCAAGCGTCAGCCGTCGTCCCCGGCAAAGTAATGTTCGACGATTGGCCACCAGTGTCGGTCGGCTAGCTCTAATCGGGCACGGTCAACTCCAATCCACTCTCCAACAGCAATCGGTTGTTCGGAGCTGGCAACTAGAAATACGGGCACGTGAGCCCAGGGCACAGGGTAGATGTAGTTGGAGTTGGGAGTCGAGACCACATTTCGAACAAAGCCAATGCAGTGGACCATGACGTCAGCTTTCTCGAAAATCTCCCATATCAGTCGCGAAGTACCTAAAGATAGGGACTCGCGGCTAGATCGGTCGTACAAATAACGGGTCGGGAGATTTAGTCCTCTGGTAGTTGGAACACAGAAGAATTCCGGCTCCTGGCCTAGGATCCGTCGGATGATGAGCAGCCGCGTGACCACTGCTGGCTCTGCGGCAGGACAGTTGCTTCCCACCCATGTTTCTGCTGAGCAGCCAGGCGGCAACCAATCGGTCCCGACAGTAACGCCAATCTTCTGCAGCTCTGTCATGAATTCATGCTACGGGTGGCTGCGCCTGCATTCGAGGCGACATGACGTCCCTCCCGCCGAAGTGTCCGCAAGCCGGTCTAAAGGTCAAGTGAGAGTCCGTTGAAAAGTGTGCTGTCAAGGATCCCTAAGCGGGACAACTGGCCAGTTTCGCCACCTTCCCCGGCTCTTGTCAGGTAGATCGGCGGGGCACAATAAGGCCGTTGTTTCGTCACATGCTCTGATCGGGTTTGGACTCAATGTCACACGCCTACAGGTCCTCTTTGAGGAGCTGCTCAGAGTCATCAAACAGGTCCGGCCGTACCCGACGCGCAATCTCTTCAGCTATTGCGGCCACAGTGTACTGACTAGTGGACCTGGCGACCTTGTCAGCTAGCGAGGGGCTTTCCGCCATGACCTCGTCTCTTGTTACTTTGTGCCAGATCGGAAGAAGATTCTGCTCGCCTGAAACCGAGCGAGTTACCATCCCGTCCAGCTCGTATTGAGGCCATCCTTTTGAGAAGAAGTGCTCAGATAAAATGACTACTCCGAAAGCGCTCCGAGCTAGACCTTGGTCAATTTTCCTTCGCAGGCTGTCACCGATTCCCATCTGAAACTCGTCGAACCAAACTCGTACGCCGAATCCTTCAAGCGCCTCTCGTAGGGGACGGGCTACGGCGACTTTATCCTCACTGGCGTGGGAGATGAAAACATCCCACACCTCGAGAGAGGCGTTGGATGTTACAGCCGGCGGAAGCTCCGCCCGTACCTGAGAAAGCGTAGATGGCTTCGCGCTACGTGCGACAGGCAATGGTGGCGGATCTACAGACACTGATGACTTCACCCGAGCGTTCGCGGCCATGCCGATGAGGTCAACTGTCACGTACCAATGTCCATCACGAGGCACCGTCATCCGGTGGGGGGACCTTTTGACGAGCCCTCCGCCGTGTAGACGGTGCCGCCTTCCTGCTTTATAAGCGGAGAAATTGGACGAATTAAGTAGGCGCACGTTAGCGGCGCTGCCCTTTAGGGTGACCACAACCGTGGATCCGCGCTTAACCTGCTTCAGATCGTAGCTTTGAAAGTTTGCCATACTGGTCCCCCTGATTGCGTTGAACCCAGTGTATGAGCAAAAACTGACACAACTGGAGATGGCGACGCCGGACCTGATGAGTAAATGGTTCTTGGAGTTTGCATGAGAACGCCCGTAAGCCGGTGGCCAAATGCGAATAGAGTATGACGGTGCCTTCGCTTCTCAACCGGCTCATCTATGTTGATGACTCCGGCAACCCTCGGTCAGGACTAGTCGTATATGGATGGGTGGAGTTCACTCCCGACCATTGGCCCTCCGCCCTAGGTAACTGGCTGCAGATGCGTAAACGCCTTTGGCGAGAGCACAGGATCCCTCTCACTCAGGAGCTGCACACCACTGAGTATGTAAACGGGCGCGGCCGTATTTCCACGCAAATCCCGGATCGGCATATCCACAACGGAGTCGAGTATTGGAAAGACTTCGGACGGGAGGTTGCTTTGGAGTGTCTGGAAACGCTACGAAACACCGAGGGACTGAGTCTTGGAGCGGTGTACCGAAAAGGGAAACCCGAGGACATCGCGCACACGCGCCAGCAGGCCTATGCGGCACTAGTTGATCGTCTGGAAGCGGAACTGGCACGATCCGATTCATTGGCGCTTGTTTTCATGGACGGTGACGGAAGCGACACCTCATACCGCAGCACCCACCGGAACCTGCGGCTCAGTCAGCGGCGCGTGATCGAAGACGCGATCCACCTGGACTCCCGAAGCTCACAGCTCGTGCAGATGGCGGACCTCGTGGCTTGGTGCGCCAACTCTTCGATAGACCGGCATCCGAGGAACGAGTTTGCCTGGGAGTGGTTTGAGAAGTACCTCAGCGAACGGGATCCCAGACGCAGCCCGCAAGAAATATGAGTCGGTTAAACAGCTAGACCCCCTGATCCACGTGTGTGGGGGGGTCTGCGCTTATGACTATAGCTGTATAGAAAACTTGTTACAAGCCAAAATATAAACCTAGAGTTCGCTGAAAAGTTAGATACGGATTCCTGGAGGTCCCCAGCACTAGAATTCATGAGACGTGTTCTACGTGCCCCTTTAGCGTAGGGATTGCCCGTGCCGCGGTGTGAATCGCCCCCGGTTCCGTTTCAGGGTCGGCAATGCCGGCTCTGTTCCCCCGGAGCGCACGCCAGCTGCAGACTACCTTCAGGATCTAAGTCACCAGCCGTCGCCCCAACCTATGTGTAGCAGCGGGGCAGCGGTAAAGTTCCGCCGGTGCGGGGCTGTCCTCGTACGAGCCGCAGGCGAGAATGTCTCCGACATCCTCGAGGGCCTGCCCGATGGCTTTCCAGTTCTGGTCGTATGACTCCCAGCGGGGCACGCGGGCTCACACATCCGGATCCGCCACTCGCGGAGCCAATTGATCCAATTGATCCGGTGTTGCCCGCCACCAGGTGAGCGGGCGGTGTATGTCGATACTTAACCACGGCATGGTGCTGTCCTCCAGGCCTTTATTTGTGTTGGCGAATGCCACTGCGGGGAAATCATGCCAGCGTGCGTTGGCGGGATCGCGGAACCATTGGTCGACGTTTTCGGGCAGGTAGCGGATGACCCGCTTACCCAGCAGATAGTAGTCCGGGCCGATGTTTCGGCCTCGCCATTCGGCCAGCTCCTGGACACTGACACCGTATTTACGGGATACCTGTTCCGGGGTGATGAGTTGCTTCACGGACTTGCTCCTTTTCTCTTTGCCACCGTTCCTTTCGGCAACGCCGTCAAGACTTGCCCGCGAAGTGAATTGGCCAGCCGGAGCCGGGGGACTGTGGAATACCGGAGGGCGCGAAGCGAGTGAGGATATGCCGCGAAAGCTCCCGGCGCCGGCTTGCCAAGAGAAGGGCGGGCAGTACCATCCAAAGCCGAAACGGAACGGCGCAGCCGGTTAAAGTCTCAGGAGCGAAGCTCCCCGCATACAGTAATGGCCGTGTGCTCCGCGCCGCTTGCTCCGCGACCGCCCGCCGGGTAGTTTTTGGAGCCGTTGCGCCCCAACGCTGCACGGCAGTACGCTCCTCTCACCGGAAGTAAAAATACGGACCTGTTGCCCGTACGCATACGCCGCCCGCCGGGCAGCCACTTCTCCCTAATCAGAGGAGTGCGCTATGGATAACCGCCCACCTGCTTCCGGACCCGGCCAGGCACCTGCCCCCGGGACCGCACCCGGACCCGCCGGACCGCCCGGGAAATCCCCGCAGTCGCTGCGCGCGGCGTGGCTCGCCCTGACCGGGCTGTCCGCGGTGTTCCTCTTCGAGATGCTGGATAACTCGGTCCTGAACGTCGCGCTGCCCACGATCGGCCGCGACCTGGGTGCGTCGACGGCGGCCCTGCAGTGGGTGACCAGCTCGTATTCCGTGGTCTTCGGCGGGCTGATGATCGCGCTCAGTGCGCTCGCCGACCGGGCCGGCCGCCGCAAGGTCATGCTGGCCGGGCTGGTGCTCCTGGCCGCAGCGAGCTTGGCCACCGTGGCCGTAACCTCCGTAGGGCAGCTGATTGCGGTCCGCGCCGTGATGGGCGTTGCTGCCGCCATGACCACCCCGGGTTCGATGGCCCTGGCCTTCCGCCTCTTTGACGATGAGAGGCTGCGCGTGCGGGCCCTGACGCTCATCTCGACCGTGGGGCTGGTTGGCCTGGCAATCGGCCCCGCAGCCGGAGGGTTCCTGCTGGCCGCCGCCCCGTGGCAGGCGCTGCTGCTGGTCAACGTGCCAATCGCCGTCGTCGCCGTCATCTGCATCCGCGCCGCAATCCCCGCGGACCGCGCCGACGAACTCCACGCCCAGCCCCTTGACCTGATCGGTGCCCTCACCGGCACCATCACCATCGTGTCCGTGCTGGCCGTGCCCGCGCTGCTGGTCGGAGACGGCGCAGCTTCCGGGCGCCCGGAAGCCGTGGCCGCGCTGGCCGTCCTGGCGGGGGCGGGCTTCGCGTTCCGCCAGCGGCATGCGGCCAACCCGCTGCTGGACTTCGCCCTGGTGGCCCGACCGCTGGTGTCCAGCGGCCTGGCCTTCAAAGCCGCGGCGGCACTGGCCGTTGCCGGCCTGGGCTACATGGTGACCCTGCAGCTGCAGCTCGAGTGGGGATGGACCCCGGCCCAGGCAGCTCTGGGGCTGCTTCCGCAGGTTGCGGTCCTTATTGCCGGGGGTGCGCTGATTGGCCCGCTTATCAAGCGGATCGGTCTTGAGCACGCCGCCCGGCTGAGCGCTGCCGCCGTGGTGGCCGGGCTTGCCGTCTACACCGTGTTCGGCCAGCGCAGCTATCCCTGGACTGCCGTGGCCATGGTACTCGTCGCGGCGGGAATGCGCGTGGTGGGCGTGGTCTCCGGCAACAACGTGATGCGCGGCTTGCCGGCGGACCGCACCACCGTGGGCGCGGCCCTCGTTGACACGGCCGGGGAGTTGGCCACCGGCGTCGGCATCACCCTTGCCGGCACGTTCATCGCTGCCGCCTTCACCGGCAGCATTGCCGCGGGGGAGTGGACAGCCGCCCAGGCCGGGCAGTTCCGGGAAGGAACCACGCTCGCCGCCTGCACGCTCACCGCGCTGGCGGCCCTGCTGGTGGGGTTCGGCATCTTCCGCGCCCGCGCGAAGAACGGCGGGCCGGAGAACGGATAGCGGCTCCGGACACGGAAAGAGGCCCGGTTTCCCGGGCCTCTTTCCTGCGGTGCTTGTCCTGCTAGCTGATGGCGGCGCGCAATTCCTTGGCGGCCATAGCGGGGTCATCGGCGCTGTAGATGCCGCCGCCGACGACGGCCACGTTCGCACCCGAGGCCTGGACATCAGCGAGGGTAGCCAGCTTGACGCCGCCGGCGATGGAGAACGCGACACCGGATTCCTTGCCGGCGGTCAGCAGGGTGTTGAGGTCATAGCCGTCCTGGGCCTGCTCGTCGAGACCGGCGTGGAACTCTACGAACTCGGCACCAAGATCGGTGACCTCCTTGGCGCGGGCCGCCTTGTCATCGACGCCGATGAGGTCCACCACAACGCCCTTGCCGTGGGCCTTGCCGGCCTTGATGGCTCCGGTGATGGTGGAATCGTCGGCGACGCCGAGGACAGTCACCAGGTCTGCGCCAGCCTTGAAAGCGATGTCGGCTTCGAGTTCGCCGGCGTCCATGGTCTTGAGGTCCGCGAAGACAATCTTGTCCGGGTGGGCTTCCTTGATGGCCGTGACGGCGGACAGTCCGGCGTTCTTGACCAGCGGTGTGCCGAGTTCAATGATGTCGACGTACTCGGCGACCTTCCCGGAGAGCTCGAGGGCATCTTCGACGGTCAGTACGTCCATGGCGAGTTGAAGCTTCATGGTATTTCCTTTGCTAACTGGGGATGAAGGTAGAGGGGGCACGCGTTATTCGAGGTTCGCGTGCCGGGGCCAGAGGTCCTCGGCGGGGGTGCCGTCGATTTTCCAGAGGGTGTGGAAGACGGCGTCGAGCACCAAGAGCAGTGCCTGCTCGAAGAGGCTGCCGGAGTACTGGCGCGAGGCTGTGCCGCGGTGATCGGTCTTTTGGGCTGCGGGGATGAGGACCACATGGTGCGCTATCCCGGCCAGCTTCGACTCGCCGTCGGTGGTCAGCGCGGCCACACGGGCGTCCACGGAGGCGGCTGTTTCCGCAGCGGCAACTGCGCCGGCAGTGGTCCCGGATCCCGAGGCGACAATCAGCAGGTCACCGGGGCCGATGGCCGGCGTCGTTGTTTCGCCTACGACGTGCACGGTAAGTCCGAGGTGCATGAGGCGCATGGCGTGCATGCGCAGCGCAAGGCCGCTGCGTCCGCCGCCGGTGACGAAGACCCGCCGGGCCTGCCGGATCTCGTTCACCAGACCGGCAAGCTGGTCTTCCTGCAGGCCATCCGCCGCCGCAGCAAGCTCGTCCTGGAGCAGGCTCAGGCTGGCGGGAACGGAGGGCTGCCCTGAAATCTCAGTCACCCGGATCAGTCCGTGCTGATCTGGTGGCGGAACGTGTCCCGGCGGGTGTGGAGGTCCCACAGGACGCCTGCGAGGACGTCGGGATCCTTTTCCGGATCGCCCTCGATGATGCGTCCGCCGATGATGAGCTGGGACACGTGAATGCCCTCCTCGCCGAGGACCTCATTGAGGAGCTGCGCGTAGGCCGCCTGGCCCGCGAACGCCACCGAGGTTCCGGTGACGCCGCGTCCGGGCTTAACGGCCGATCCGCCGTTGACGAAGAGGATGGTGCCGCGGTTCCCGCCCAGGAACCGCATGCCGGGCAGCACCTGGTGGACTGCAGCCACCGGTCCGTAGATGGAGAACTCAACGGGACCCACCAGGTCCGCCGGGGTGGTCTCGAGGACGGGCCGCATGAAGTCCTTCTGCGGCAGCGGACTGTACTGCAGCACCTCTACCGGGCCGAGGGTTTCGGCCGCAGCCTCAAGGGCCGCAGCGATCGATTCCGGGTTGCGGACGTCGGCAGCGAAGCCGCGGGCCTGGACACCGGCCTTGCCGAGGTCTTCGGCTAGCGCATCCAGCTTGGCCTGGTTCCGGGAAATCAGCGCAACGGAGAATCCCTCCGCGCCGAACCGTCGAGCGACGGCAGCTCCGAGGCCGCGTCCTGCACCAATGATCGCGATTGTAGTCATGGTGCTTACAACTGGTTAGGGTGCCGAATAATTCCGTTAGCCCACGTGCGCCACGTCGGGAACCTTCAGCAGGTCCTCCTTGGCCGGGCGGATCATAAAGAACCCGATGGGCGCGGCCAGGAACAGTGCGACGCCGGCCCAGATGAACGCGGTGGAGTAGCCGCTGACCAGCGCCTCCAGGTGCGCTGCTGGCTGCGCCGCGTCGGCGCCGCTCAGGTAGGCGGTGATGGCAGCGGTGTAGACGGCGGTGAACAGGGCGGTGCCGATGGACCCGCCGATCTGCTGCGTGGCAGAGACAGCGGCACTGGCCACACCGGCGTCGTGCTCATCAATCCCGGCCAGCGCCACGTTCTGCAGCGGCACAAAGATCATCGCCAGGCCCAGGCCCAGCAGGATCAGTCCGGGCAGGACCTCCAGGGCGTAGTTGCCCTCCACCGAGATGAAGGACAGCCACACCAGCCCTGCCGCACCCACCACCGGGCCCACGGTCATGGGCAGGCGGACACCGGTGCGGGGCAGCAGGTTGGACAGCACACCGGCGCCCACCATGATGGCCAGGGTCATCGGCAGCGAGGCCAGACCCGACTTCAGCGGCGAGTAGCCCAGCACAATCTGGAAGTAGAAGATGAGGAACAGGATGCCGCCCAGCAGTGCGGCACCGGTCAGCGCAGAGGTCAGGAACGCGCCGCCGCGGACCCGATTGGCCAGCACCCGCAGGGGCAGCAGCGGATTCGAGACGCGGCTCTCCACCCATACAAACAGCGCCAGGATTATGGCGCCGGCAGCCAGGAAGGCAATGGTTTCCACGCGGGCCCAGCCGTTTTCGGCCTGCGAGAAGCCGTACACCAGGGACGCCAGGCCGGCCACCACCAGGACGGCGCCGGGCAGGTCGTACCGCGTGTTGCCGTGCGCCTTGCTCTCGCGGATCAGCGGCAGGCCGGCAGCCATGGCGACGACGGCAATGGGCACGTTCACCAGCAGGCACCAGGTCCAGCTGGCGTACTGGGTCAGCACGCCGCCGAGCAGCAGGCCGATGGCCGCGCCGCCGCCGCCGATGGCGCCGTACACGGCGAAGGCCTTGATCCGGTCCTTGCCGGTGGGGAATGTGATGGTCAGGATGGCCAGCGACGCCGGGGCGAGCAGGGCGGCGAAGGCGCCCTGCAGTCCGCGGGCGGCCAGCAGCATTTCGGTGCTTTCCGCAAAGCCGCCCATGGCGGAGGCGACGGCGAAACCGGCCATGCCCACCATGAAGGTGCGCTTGCGCCCCCAGTAGTCGGCAATCCGGCCGCCGAGCAGCAGCAGCGAACCGAAGGCCAGCGCGTAGATGGTCACCACCCAGGTGCGGTCGCCGTCGGACATCCCGAGCTCACGCTGCGCGTCGGGCAGGGCAATGTTCACGATGGTGCCGTCCAGGACCACCATCAGCTGGGCCAGGGCCAGCACGGCCAGCAACAGCCAGCGGTGCGGATGCGCGGAGTGGTCGTGCGCTTCAGGGGCGCCGGCAGGGGTGGTGCGGTCCATAAAGGGGAATTCCTCATCAAACGAACTGGTTGGTTGGCTTAGCTAGACTACAGGGATGAGAAGCGACGGCGAAGCTACCCGCGCCAGGGTCATGGCAGCGGCACGTAAGGAATTTGCGCAGTACGGGCTGGCCGGTGCCCGGGTGGACCGCATCGCGGCAGAAGCCCGGGCCAGCAAGGAGCGGATCTACGCCTATTTCGGCAGCAAAAGCGGCCTTTTCACCGCGGTGCTGGAAATGAACCTGCAGGAAACCACGGACGGAATTCCCCGGGATGCCCTGGACCTGCCCGGTTTTGTCGGGGCCATGTTTGACCACGCGACGGATTATCCAGAGCACCTGCGCATGCTGGACTGGGCGCGGCTGGAAGGAGCGCAGGACCTGCTGCCGCAGCGACCGTGCGGCCGCCCGGGGCCCGCGGTTGAGGACGTGGCCCGCGCCCAGGCAGACGGAATCATCGATCCGTCCTGGGATCCGCATGACCTGGTCACGCTGCTGTTTTCCCTCGCGTCGGCCTGGGCGCAGTCTCCGGAAGTCCTCTTTACCGGCGAAACGGCAGCAAGCCACAGTTCCCGGGAACGACGCCGGGAGGCCGCCGTCAACGCCGCCTGCAGGCTGCTGGCTCCGGCAACCGGGTCCTGAATCAGCCAGGGGCGGTTACGCGGCGGGCCCGTCGGTGACGCTTCCGGCCTCGTTTATCCAGGGTCCGGTTCCCGCCCGGGGGCAATGCCTGTGCAGGTTTTCCCGGATGGTCCCGGCGTCTGTGGTGTGCCGTCCGCGCAGCAGGGCGAAGAGATCCACGTCGAACTCCACTCGTCCGTCGCTCCACCAGGCGTCGTAGCGGAGTCGGCGCCTGGGCCGGTGCAGCCACCGCGACGGGACAATAAAGGCCGTGGCGCGGAGGGCAACGGGAACGTCTTCAGCCGGTGTCATGGGTCGATAGTGCCACGGCTAAAGGCTCCGCTGCCGAAAAGGCAGAGCGGCTGCACCCACGCGGGGCGCAGCCGCTCCTTCGGTGCTAGAGCTCCGTGGTGACCTTCCACGAGGAGTGGATGGCGCCGTGGATGTAGTTGACCGCGCCGGCGTCACCGACCACGTCGACGTCGATGCCCAGGTTCGCGGCCCGCAGTTCATCCGCCAGCGGCGAGGCCGACGTCGTGCCGTCTGCGTAGACCACCATGTCCGCAGGAGCCGAGAAGCTTTCGCCGTCCTCAGTCCACTCCACGCTCTTGGGGGTGATCCGCGTGACTGAGACGTTGCGGTGGATCTTCACACCGTGCTTTTCGGCGTCCTTGACCGCGGTCCAGCGCCGCGGCATGGCCAGCGGCAGGCCGAGCTGCTGCTTTTCGTGCAGCAGCGTGACATTGCGGCCGCGTTCGGCCACGAATTCGGACAGTTCCAGGCCCACGAGGGACCCGCCGATCACCACTATGTTCTTGCCCATGGGCAGCCAGAACTTGGTGAACTGGCGGACGAACTCCGGGCTCTTCGTGACGCCGGAGAGCCGGCCGAGCTTGCCGAGGGTGCTCAGCAGGGCGCCGGCCTCTTCAGCGGTGGCGGTGCCGAGCATCATGGCCCGCAGGGTGTCGCCGGTCTGCACGTTGGGCAGGTCGCCGCCGGGGAAATCCGGCTTCGGGCGCACGGCGCCGGTGGCGATGATGACGTGGTCCGGGTGCAGGGCCTTGATGGATTCCACCGTGGCCTTGGTATTCAGCTTCACCGCGATGTTCAGCCGCTTAATTTCGGACTTGAACCACTTCAGCAGGCGCTCGTTGTCCGGGGTGGTCATGGTCGAGAACCACATGGTGCCGCCGAGGCGGTCGGACTTGTCGACAACGGTGACCCGGTGGCCGCGCTCGGTGAGCACGCGCGCGCTTTCCAGCCCGGCCGGACCGGCGCCCACAACTACCACGTGCTTGGTGGCGGAGGCCGGCTTCAGCGGCAGCAGCGCTTCATTGCCCAGCGCCGGGTTGACCGCGCAGAACGGGGTGTCGTCGAAGAAGTTCTCAGCAACGCAGAGGTAGCAGTTGATGCAGGGGCGGACCTGGTCGAACTTGCCGTCGCGGAGCTTGTTCGGCAGTTCCGGGTCGGCCAGCAGCTGGCGTCCCATGGCCGCGAAGTCGATCTGTCCGGCGGCCAGCGCCTTTTCGGAAACCTCCGGCAGCATCCGGCCGACGGCAATGACGGGAACGCTGACGTGCTTCTTGATTTCGGCAGCGTTCTCGAGGTAGGCGCCCACCTTGTTGGGCAGGGGGCCGTCGGTGAAGTTGTCGAACGGGTTCCGTCCCCAGCCGGTGACGTGGATGGCGTCTGCGCCGGCCTGTTCGAACAGCTTGGAGGCCTCCACGGCTTCTTCGAGGGAGAGGCCGCCTTCCTGGCCGTATTCCTCACCGGCAACACGGACCAGCACGGCCAGGCGGTCGCCCACCCGCGCCTTGACTGCGCTGATGACCTCGCAGGCCAGCCGGGCGCGGTTTTCCAGCGATCCGCCGTATTCGTCGGTGCGCTTGTTGTCGCGCTGGTTCAGGAACACGCCGAGGATGTAGCCGTGAGCGACGTGGATCTCGATGGCGTCGGCGTCGGCCTTGGCGATGCGCTCGGCGGCGTCGGCCCAGGTGGAGACGAGCCAGGCGATGTCCTCGCCGGTCATGTCGCGGTATTCGGTCTTCTTGCCGGCCGTGGCCGCGCCCATCTTGCCGAGCTCTTCGCGGGTGCTGTCGGCCAGGGCGGACATGTCATAGGTGTAGTCCGGCTGGTTGGGGGCGAGCACCGGGCGGTCATTGGCCACATCCACGCGGGCGACTTTGCCGTGGTGGGTGGACTGGATGCACAGCTTGCTCCCGGCGGCGTGGACCGCGTCTGCGAGGGCCTTCAGTCCGGGGATGTACTTGTCATCCGAGAGTCCGGGCTCCTTCATGGAAGCGGCGCCGTGCGGGAAGGCGATGGCACAGGCACCGGTGATGATCAGACCGGCGCCGCCGGCGGCGCGGGAGACGTAGTGGTCGATCTCCGTCTGTTCAATTTCACCGTGCTCGGAAACGTTCATGTCCATGGCGGGCAGGACAATCCGGTTGTGCGTGTCCATGGGGCCGATGCGGCCCGGGGACATCAAATGGGGGAAGGTTTTTGTACTCACAGTGGTACTTTACAGCTGATGTTTACACTGTAAACATCTGCGGAAAGAAGGCTGGGTTTTCTGCCTTATTTCGGCAGCGCAGGGCCGTCCGCGTCACGGGCGCCAGGCAGGGGATCCGCTCCGGTTGCGGGCTCGTTGTTTTCATCCTTGAGCTGCTTCACCTCGGACTTGAAGATGCGCATGGACTGGCCCAGGCTGCGGGCCAGGCCGGGGAGTTTGGGTGCGCCGAACAGCACAATCGCCAGAACAACAACAACTAGGATTTGCCAGCCTTCGAGCCTCATAACAGGGAACCTTCCGCGGGGGTGGATATGGATGAAACGGGAGATGTAACGGGATCCGCCGGCTGGCCATGCAGCTCCCGGATCAGGGAGCGGTCACGGTCCCGCAGGCTCTGGCGCCCGACGGCGGACTCCGGACAGTTCAGTTCGAAGCCGTGATACGCGCCGGGATACACGTGCAGCTCGGTGGGCACGCCTGCCTGCAGCAGCCGGGACGCGTAGGTAATGTCCTCGTCCCGGAACAGGTCCAGTTCGCCGGTCTGGATCAGGGTGGGCGGGAGGCCGGACAGATCCTTGGCCAGTGCGGGGACGGCATACGGAGAAAGTTCTGCAGCAGCGCCCAGATAGCACTTCCACGCGAACTCGCTGTGGGCCCGGTTCCAGGTGGGAATGGCAGGAAACTCCCGGGCGGAGGGGGAGGTGTGCGTGGCATCAAGCATCGGGTACATCAGGTAGGCGAAGGCAAGAGCCGGTCCGCCGGCGTCGCGGTTCTGCAGAGTGAGGGCCGCGGCCAGGCCGCCGCCGGCGCTGGAGCCGGCCACGGCCACCCGCGACGGATCCACGGATAGTTCCGCAGCCGAGGCGAAGAGCCACGCGAGCCCCGCGGCCGCATCATCCAACGGGGCAGGGTAGGGATGTTCCGGTGCCAGCCGGTAGTCCACGGCCACCACCACGGCAGCTGTCCGCAAGCACAGGGCAGCGCAGTACGGGGTGTCCAGATCCACGGTGCCGGCAATCAGGCCGCCGCCGTGGAGCCAGTAGATAACCGGATGCGGACCCGCGCCCGGCGGCGTGAACACCCGCAGGGCCAGCCCGTCCACGGTGCAGTCGCGGACAGTGACACCCTCCGGCAGGGCGGTACCGGCCGGAGCTGCGGCGTTCGCCCGGAAGGCTGCCAGTCCCGGCAGTGTGGTGGGCGGGGGGTGCATTAGCGAGTACTCCAAGCCGGGGAGCAGCTCCGGATCCACCCGTGCCAGGAAGGGTTTCATGAGGCCAGCGCGTCCGCGAACCAGCCGGTGATGGTGGCCGGATGGGTGATGGCCGTACCAACCACCACCGCGAAGGCTCCGGCGTCCAGGGCGGCACGGCCCTGTCCCGGGCTGTGGATCCGTCCTTCGGCAATGACCGGACGGCCGCCCAGGTCCAGCCCGGCCAGCTCGTGCAGCAACTCCAGGTCGGGTCCGTCTGTTTTGGGCCGTTCCCCGGTGTAGCCGGCCAGCGTGGTGCCGATGATGTCCGCCCCGGCCTCGGCGGCAGCAACGGCGTCGGCCGCCGAACCGCAGTCGGCCATCACCAGTGCCGGGGACTGCCGGTGCACCCCGGCGACGGTCTCGGCCAGCGTCAACCCGTCCGGCCGTTCCCGGCGGGTGCCGTCCAGCGCCACTATGTGCGCGCCGGCGCTCGCGCAGGCCAACGCATGGTGCAGCGTTGGAGTGATGAAGACGCCGTCGTGCCCGTCCTTCCACAAACCGATCACCGGCACCTCCACGGCCGAACGCACCGCCTGGATGTCGCCGATGCCCTGCACCCGGACGGCCGCTGCCCCGCCGATCACTGCCGACTGCGCCACCTGCGCGGTGGTGCGCGGATCACGCATGGGCTCGCCGGGGTAGGCCTGGCAGGAGACGATCAGACGGGAGCGGAGGGAGTCAAGGTCAAACATGGGAACCTTCGGGAACGGTAGTGAGGGACAGTGCCCGGCGGGCTGCACCGCGGATGGCCGCGGTTTCGCCCAGCTGCGCAGGGACTATGGGCAGCTCGGTGAGCGGGCGGAGCAGTTCGTGCCGCGCGGTGCGCTCCATGGTTTCCCACCAGAGCGGGCCGGCGAACGCCAGTCCGCCGCCCACCACAACGACGGCGGGGTCCAGGATGTTGGCCAGCCCGCCGATGGCGGACCCGGCGGCCGACGCACCGCGGTGCAGGGCCTCGGCAGCAACCGGATCGCCGGCGGCGGCCAGCCGGTAGACCTCGCGGGTGTCCCCGGCCGCGCTGCCGCCCAGCCGGGCAAACAGCGCAAAGATGCCGGGCCCGGAGGCAATCGCTTCCACATGTCCGGCGCCGCCGCAGCTGCAGGCCAGCGGAACACCGGCCTCGTAGGCGAACGGGGAGGCGAAGTGCCCCACATGCCCGGCGGTGAAAGTGGCACCCTCGACCGGCTCGCCGTTCAGCACGTAACTGCCGCCCACACCCGTGCCCAGCCCGATGAACAGGACGCTGTCCACACCGGCCCCGGCGCCCAGCCAGCTCTCGCCGAGGGCATGGGCGTGGACATCATTCAGGGCAGTGGCGGGCAGCCCCGTCCGGGCAGTGAGTCCGGCGCTCAGCGGCGTGCCGGTCCAGCCGAGGATCGCGTCGGTCGCGGACACCACGGTGCCTTGGCCGGAGTCGATCACGCCGGCGGAGCCGATGCCCAACGCGTCCACGGCCAGGCCGCGCCGGGCCGCTTCGTCCTGCAGGGACCGGACCAGCCGTGCTGCGGTCTCCACGACCTCCTCCGCACCGGACTGCGACGGGGTGGCTACGGAGAAGGAGAAGACCACGTTTCCTTCAGCGTCGACAATCCCGCCCGCGGTCTTGGTGCCGCCCAGATCGATCCCGATGACGTGCCGCATGGCGATCAGAGCAGGCCGTTGTGCTCGAGGACCACGCGGATGGCCGCGGTTTCGGCCTCGTTCAGTGCGGTCATGGGCGCGGACATCACGTTGGTGTCAATGACGCCCAGCAGCATCAGCGCGGTCTTGAAGGCACCCAAGCCGGCGGCGCCGGGCGAAACGCGGCCCGGGGTGGGCGCGTACACAATGTTGAACAGGTTGGCCAGACGGTCCTGGATCCGGGCGGCTTCGGCGAAGTTGCCGGCCTGCGCCGCGGCGTACAGTGCCGCGTAACCGGCCGGGTCAACGTTGCCCAGCCCGGGAACCACGCCGTGCGCTCCGCCCAGCAGGGCGCCGTCGACCACTACCTCGTGCCCGGTGAAGACGGCGAAGTCCGGCAGGTCCCGGGTGGCCAGCAGAAGCTGGCGGAAGGAGACGTCGTCGCCGGAGGAGTCCTTCACGCCGGCCAGGACGCCGTCCTGCGCCAGGGTCACCAGCATGGGCAGCGGCAGCTTGAAGTGGGTGCGGACCGGCACATCGTAGGCGAACAGCGGCACGTCGAAGGCGGCGTGCAGGGCACGGAAGTGGGTTTCGGTCTCGGCCATGTCGGAGATGGCGTAGAACTGCGAGGTGGCCACGATGGCGTCGGCGCCCAGGCCGATCAGCCGCAGGCCCTCCTCGATGACGCGGGGCGTGGTCTGCTCGCTGGCCCCGGCGATCAGCGGCACTTCGCCGGCATTGACCCCGGCGATGGTGCGCATCACCGTGTCGCGCTCGCTGTTGGTCAGGTAGGGGACCTCGCCGGAGGAGCCCAGCACGAACAGGCCGGAAACGCCGCCGTCGAGCAGGTACTTGGTCAGCTTCTCCAGCGAGGCGGTGTCAATGGCGCCGTCCGCGGTGCGGGGCGTGACAACCGGCGGGATAACGCCGTGGAAGCGGGGCTGTGGTGCGTGTGACAAAAACTTCTCCAGTGCTTGGTGTTGGTGCGGGGGATAGATAAAACGGTCTGGACGCTCAGGTGTGCAGCAGGCTGGGCGCGGCGCCGAGCAGGCTCTTGGTGTAGTCATTGGCGGGTGAGTCGAAGACCTGCCGGGCGGGACCTTCCTCGACGATGCGGCCGAAGTACATGACGCAGATCCGGTCCGAGACGTAGCGGACGGTCTGGATGTCATGCGAGATGAAGACCATGCCCAGGTTCAGGTCCTTCTTCAGGTCCGAGAGCAGGTTCAGCACCTGCGCCCGCACCGACACGTCCAGGGCCGACGTCGGCTCGTCGGCCACGATCACCGACGGGTCCAGGCACAGAGCCCGGGCAATCGCCACGCGCTGGCGCTGGCCGCCGGAGACCTGGTGCGGGGTGACCTCGGCGGCGGACTGCGGCAGGCCGACCAGGCTGAGCAGCTCCTTCACCTTCGCGTCGCGGGTCTGCTGGTTGCCGATGCCGTGCACCTGCAGCGGGTCGGTGAGGATGTCATGGATGGTCATCCGCGGGTTCAGGGCGGTGGCCGGGTCCTGGAACACCACGCCGACGTCGCGGCCGAAGGTTTTCTTCGAGACGGAGGCCCGGGTGCTCACCTTCTGGCCATGGAACAGGACAGAGCCAGACGTCGGCTCCTGCAGCCCCACGAGCACGGAGGCGAGGGTGGACTTGCCGCAGCCGGATTCGCCCACGATGCCCACGGTTTCGCCGCGGCGGACGGTGAAGTCCACGCCGTCCACCGCTTTGACGATGTTCGGGCGGAACAGGGAACCGGAGCGGGCCCGGTGGTGGACCTTAACGTCCTTCAGTTCCAGCACCGGGCTGGTGTCGGCGTGGATCGCGTTGCTGCTCATGAGTCCTGCCTTGCTGTAGTGCCGGAGTTCGCCAGGGCGGCCGGAGCCGGTGCTTCCGTGCCGGTTTCGTGGCTGGCCCAGAAGTGGTCCTTGGTGCCCACGCGGACAAACTGCAGCACCTGGTTCGGATCGGCATCCGGGCGCAGCGAGCGTTCGGCAAACCGGTCCCCGGGAGCGAAGTCCTTGGGGGAGGGGACGGTGCCCCGGATCTGGTGCAGCCGGTCCGCGCCGGCCTCGATGGAGAGCACCGCGCCCAGCAGGCCGCGGGTGTATTCGTGCCGCGGGTTGCCCAGCAGTTCGGGGACATCGGCGGATTCCACCACCTGCCCGGCGTACATCACGGTGACCCGGTGGGCCAGGGAGGCGACCAGGGCCAGGTCATGGCTGACAAAGACCATGGCGAAGCCAAGCTGTTCGCGCAGCTCGTTGAGCAGGTCCACCACCTGCTTCTGCACGGTGACGTCCAGGGCAGTGGTGGGCTCGTCCGCCACCACGATCTTCGGGGACCGGGAGAGGGCCATGGCAATCAGCACGCGCTGGCGCTGTCCGCCGGAAAGCTCGTGCGGGTAGCTCTTGAGCGTACGGTCCGGGTCCAGCTTCACCATCTCCAACAGCTCGCGCGGGCTCTTCCGCCCACCGCGCCGGGTCAGCTGGAGCATCTGGTCCTTGATCAGCATGGATGGGTTCAGCGAGCTGAGCGCGTCCTGGTACACCATGGCAATCTGCTCGCCGCGCAGGCCCCGGTAGAGCTTGTCGCGGTCCTTGGGGTTGTTGGTGAGCAGTTCCTTGCCGCGGTACTTAATGGAGCCGGTCAGCCGGGCGGTGGCCGGAAGCAGGCCCATGATCGCCAGGGAAGTGATGGACTTGCCGCAGCCGGATTCACCCACTAAGCCCATGGTTTCGCCCTCGCGGACGGTGAAGCTGACCCGGTCCACAATGGCGGTGTCGCTGTAGCGTTCCGGGAACCGGATGGAGAGGTCCATCACTTCCAGGATCACCGGAGCGTCGTCGCTGACCGGAGGCAGCCGGTCGGACCGGCGGGCCTCAGCGGCTGCCAGCAGTTCCAGTTCCGCTGCCAGCGCCTCAAGGGAACCGGCTTTGGTGACGTTGGCTCCGGCGTCGGACCGCGCCTGCCCCGCCGCGGCACCGGCCGCCGCGATACCGGCAGCAAAGTCGGCGTCGGTTCCGGTGGCGGCAGACGCGGTGAGCGGGGAGTCGGCCAGCGAGGTGCCGGCAGGATCCAGCACGGAGGGCTGGGCGGTGGTCGCCACGGCTTCTGCGGCCCGCTTCTTGGAGCGCCGGGTGCCGGGGTTGACCATGGCGTCGGTGAGCCCCTCGGCGAGGACGTTCAGCGCCAGGACCGTGAGCAGGATGGTGATGCCGCCGAAGGTGGTGGGCCACCAGGCGCCGCTGAACACCACGTTCCGGCCGTCGGCCATCACGTTGCCCCAGGACGCGGCGGGCTGCTGCACGCCGGCACCGAGGAAGGACAGGGACGCTTCGAGGATGATTGCGTCCGCCACCATCACGGTGGCGAAGACCAGCACCGGGGCAGCACAGTTGCGGGCAATGTGCTTGAGCAGGATGTAGGTGCGGCCGGCACCGATGACGCGTTCGGCGCGCACATAGTCCTCGCCGTATTGGGCCAGGACGTTGGCACGGACCACGCGGGCCAGCTGCGGGGTGTAGACAATGGCGATCGCGAGGATCAGCACCGGAACGGTGGACCCGAAGAGGTTCAGGGAGTGCTCCCGGAGGGCGAACAGCAGGGCTGCTGCCAGGGCGATGCCGGGGAAAGCCATCATGATGTCCAGGATCCGCATCACGGTCTCGCTGACGGCCTTGCGTGAGGTGGCGGCAATGGCGCCGAGGATGGCACCCAGGATGAGGGCCAGTGCGACGGCGCCCAGGCCGATGGAAATGGACACCCGTGCCCCGTAGAGCATCCGGGAGAATACGTCATAGCTGGAACCGTCCGTGCCGAAGAAATGCTCTCCGGTGGGGGAGAGGACGGGAACGCTGGATTCGTTTTCGCCGAAGGGGGCGAGGAAGGGCCCGAAGACGGCCACAAGCACAATGAAGGCCAGGAATCCGAGGGCGAGCTTGGAGCTGATGCTCAGCGCGGTGAAGCGGGCCCCGGTGTTGCTGAGCCGTTCGGTAAGTCCGTTGCGCATGGGTTACACCGTCCGGATTCGAGGGTTGATGAGCAGGTACAGCAGGTCAACCACAATGTTGACCAGCACAAACGCGACGGCGATGGTGAGTACGGCACCCTGCACGAGGTTGGTGTCCGACGTCGTCAGGCCCACCACAATGAGGTCGCCCATGCCGTTGAGGCTGAAGATTTTCTCTATGACGACGGCGCCGCCCAGCAAGTAGCCCACGCGCAGGCCCAGCACGGTCACCGGGGTGACCAGCGCGTTGCGCAGCACGTTGCGGGCCACCACGGTGCGGTAGGGAACGCCGTTGCCGATGGCAGTGCGCACGTAGTCGCGGTCCAGTTCCTCAACCATGGAGGTGCGGACCACGCGGATTAGGGAGGCCGAGACGGGGATGCCCAGGGCCAGGGCCGGCAGCGCCATGGAGTAGAGCCAGCCGACAAACCCGTATTGGTCCGCCCAGGCCAGGCCGCCGGTGGGGAATATGGAGCCTTCCGGCAGGGCAAACCACTGGATCAGCAGGATCGCCAGCCAGAAGGAGGGGGTGGCAATAGCGGCGATCGAGAAGATGCGGATGGCCTGGTCCGGCCAGCGGTCCCGGTAGAGGGCAGCGGCCACACCGAGGGTGAGTGAGAGGACAACAGCCAGCAGGATGCCCAGGAAGGTCAGTTGCAGGGTGACCGGGAAAGCCGCGGCAATCTTGGCGGCGACGGACTCTTCCGGCGGGTTGGTGGTGCCGAAGTCCAGCCGGATAACCCCGCCGAGGTAGCGGAAGAACTGGATCACGAGGGAGTCGTTGAGTCCCCGTTCCTCACGCCAGGCGTCTTTGGCGTCCTCGCTGGCGTTCTCACCCAGGACGGCCGTGGCGCGGTCCGCGGGGACCACGGAGAGCACCACAAAGACCATGATGGTTACGCCCAGCAGCATGATCGGCAGGGCGGCCAGCCGGCGGCCCAGCAGGCGGAAAAACGTTGTCACTCAATAGCTCCAATGCAGGGGGAGGTGCTGGCGGGACGCCCAGGGGCAGGCATCCCGCCAAGTGTGCGGTGCTACTTGCGTCCTACCCCGATGAAGGACACGCCGGTGGTGGGCAGCGGCTGGAAGCCGTCCAGCGCATTGCTGTCCCAGGCGGTGGGCAGCTTGCGGTGGAACAGCGGGTACAACGGGGCTTCCTCGGAGACAATGTCGACCACTTCGGCGTGGATCTTCTTTGCCTCGTCCTTATCCACCTGCACGGCCTGGTCCAGCTTCTGCTGCACGGTGGCGTATTCGGGGGTGGTGTTCCAGCCGGCGCGGCCTTCCATCCAGGTGGCGCCACGGTAGAACCAGCTGAGCAGGATGTCGCCGTCGTTGCCGAAGACCGAGGGGTCGCCGGGAGCGCAGAGGACGTCAAAGTTCTTGCCGCCCACCTTTTCCGGGGCGTACACGGCAGCGGACTGCAGGATTTCCAGGGTGGTGGTCACGCCGATGGCGTCCCAGTATTCCTTGATCAGCGGCACCACGCGGGTGACCCAGCCGGTGTCGGTGGAGGTCAGCGTGATGGTCATGTCTTGCATGCCTGCCTCGGCCAGCAGCGACTTGGCCTTGGCGGCGTCGAAGCCGTAGATGGTGGAGGCCTTGGTGTAGGACGGGTGCCCCTCCTGGAAGTACGACGACGCCGCCGTGGCGTTGCCCAGCAGGGCCTTGGAGATCACGGCGTCGGTATCGATGGCGTAGTGCAGCGCCTGGCGGACGCGCTTGTCTGCGAACTTTTCAGACGCACAGTTGAACATCAGGAACAGCAGGCCGAAGGACTGGACGGATTCCACGTCCACCTTGGCCGCAAGCTGGTCCATGTCCAGGTACGGGACGTCCTCGATGGCCTGCGTGCGGGAGGGGACCGCCGCCACGCGGGCGGCCGGGTCGGCCAGCAGCAGCCAGGTCATATCCGCCACGCGGGCCGGGTACTTGCCGTTGTAGTCGTCGAACTTCTTGAACACAATGCGGTCTTCCTTGACCGCCGAGACCAGGCTGTAGGGGCCGGAGCCGATGGGCTTGAGGTCGAAACCGGCCGGGTCGGCCTTGACCGCGGCTTCGGGCACTACCTTGATGACCGAGATGCGGGAGCTGAAGCCCGGGAACGGGTACTTGAGCTTGAACTGCACGGTCGAGTCGTCCTTGGCGGAGACCGAGTCAATGAAGGGGATAAATCCCGCGAACAGTGATTTGTTGGCCGGATCCATGACGCGCTGGAAGGAGAAGACAACGTCGGCGGTGGTGACGGGTTCGCCGTTGTGGAACTTCGCGCCGTCGCGGAGCTGCACTTCGTACGTGGTGTCATCCACCTTGACCGGGTCCGCCTTGGCCAGGGCCAGGTAGGACTCCCGGGTGGCCGGGTGCAGCTCGGTGAGGCCTTCGAAGATGTGCAGGTTGGCGGCCTGCGGAGTGGCGCCGGTGGAGAGCATCGGGTCAAAGCCCGTGGACAGCTGATAGGAAATGCCGGCTTCGATGGAACCGGTGCCCTCTGCGGCGGCACTGCCGGCGGGAGCAGGGTTACCGCCGGGGCTGCAGGCGGAAAGGGAGCCGGCAAATGCTGCCGCCGTGCCCAATACGCCGGCCAGCTTGAGGAAATTCCGCCGGCTGGAATCTTTCAAAAGCCCGCTGGATTCAAACGAAGTGCTCATCTACTGCCTCACATCCGGAAGTCACTTATCGGACGTAGGATGTCCGATGGCTGTCCCGGAAACTGTAAGCTTCGTCACATTGCTCCGTCAACCCTTCACTTTGGAAAAACCAGGTCCCCTTCCGGATAGGTAGGACATCCTATATCGTTGGCGGCAACCCCACCGGGTTCCGCTTGTGCACCACCTGCAACTCTGTCCCAGGAGGATCTCAATGAGTCTGCCCGACGCATCACTGCCGCCGGCGCGGTTCAGTGCCCAAAACCGTTCCCGTGCCCTGCAGGCGGAGATCATGGAGCTCATCCTCAACCGCGACTTAAAAGCCGGCGACGCCCTGCCCACGGAAGCGGAACTGGCCGGGGCGCTCGGCATCGGCCGGAACACGCTGCGGGAGGCGCTGAAGGTGCTGCAGGCGCTGGGTGTGGTGGAAATCCGCCACGGATTCGGTATGTTCGTGGCTCCGGCCAATTTTGACGCGCTGGCGGACGGACTGACCTTCCGGGGGCGGCTTTCGCTCCGCCACGAAGGCAAGGAAGCCCTGCAGCTGGTGGACGTGCGGCAGGCGCTGGAAGCAGGTTTGGTGGGCGAGGCGATGGACCTCTTCACACCCGAACACCTGGCCGACATCGAAGCCACCGTCCGGCAGATGGAGGCGCTGGCCGAACGCGGGGAAATCTTCACCGAGGTGGACGAAACCTTCCACTACCAGCTGTTCGAACCCCTGGGCAACGAACTGCTATCCAACCTGATGTCCGTGTTCTGGAAGGTCTACGGGAAGATCCATTCCGAACTTGGGGTGGATCCGCTGATCAACCTGCGGGAAACAGCGGCCGTCCACCGAGACATTTTCGAAGCGGTGAAAGACGGGGACAAAGAGCTCGCCTCCGAACGGCTCCGCCGGCACTTTGACGGCATCCGCGCCGAACTCGCCAAGCTGCACGAGGCCTCATGAGCTCCCGCACCTTGAACCTAATCCGCTGCTCCGATCCTGCCGCGCTCGGGCAGGCCGCGGCCGACGTCGTCCTGGCCGCCCTGGCCGCCGCACCGGAGCCGGTGATCGGCGTTGCCACCGGTTCCTCGCCGTCGCCCCTGTACAAGGCGCTGGCCGCCAGCGGGGCGGACTTCAGCTCCGCCGCCTGGTTCGCCCTGGATGAGTATGTGGGCCTGCCGCCGGGACATCCGGAAAGCTATGCCGAAGTGCTTCGCCGGGAAATCGTGGAACCGCTGGGACTCGACCCGCAGCGTGTCCACCTGCCGGACCCGCACCGGGTGGACCTGAAGGACGCCGCCCGCCGCTATGAACGGCAGATTGCCGCCGCGGGCGGAATTGACCTGCAGATCCTGGGCCTCGGCCGCAACGGTCACCTGGCCTTCAACGAGCCGGGGGCGCCGCTGGACTCCCGCACCCGGCTGGAAACCCTGACCGAGGACACCCGCCGGGCCAACCAGCGGTTCTTTGCCTCCCTCGACGACGTGCCCACGCACTGCCTCACCCAGGGGCTCGGCACCATCCTGGAGGCCCGGCACCTGCTGCTGATTGTCCGCGGCGCAGGGAAGGCCGAGGCGCTGGCCCGGGCACTGACCGGACCGGTGGGCACGGACTGCCCCGCCTCGGTCCTCCAGACCCACGGGCACGTCACCGTCCTGGCCGACGACGCCGCCGCCTCCTTGCTGAGCTGACCGCCCCGACCGCACTCCGCTGCGGCGGACCCGTGCCGCCGGGGCTGGACCGGCGGGCCGGAGGACTGGTGCAGGATGCTGCCGGGGACCGGGCGGGTTCCCGCAGTTTGTGCCGGTTCCCGCGCCGCGCGGCGCGGGAATTACCCAAACCGCGGGAATTCCCGCTTAGGCCCCGGGAAGCAGCTCCGGGTGGTGCAGCTTGGCCACCTGCGGGTGCGCCCGCAGCCAACCCTTCAGCACGTTGGCACCGTAGGAGGCGAGCATGGGGTTCTCCGGATCATCGGAGATCCCGCGCGACTGCGCGGCCAGGGCCGGCGGCAGCTGCACCGGGTCAATCACGGTGTCCAGGCGCGGGGACCAGAAGAACGGGATGGCGTAGCGGTCCACGCCCGGAGCCGGTGCGGATACACGGTGGATGGTGGCCGAAAGGTATCCCTGCGTGGCCACCTCCAGCATCTCGCCCAGGTTGACGACCAGTGCGCCGGGGATCGGTTCCACCGGCAGCCAGGTGTCGGATTCATGCGGTTTTACTTCCAGGCCGCCCACTGAATCCTGCAGCAGCAGGGTGATGAAACCGTAGTCGGCATGCGCGCCGACGCCCTGGGTGCCGGCTTCCTGCACGACGCCGCCCACATAGTGGATGAGCTTGGCCATCCACGCCGGGGTGCCAACAAACGGTTCCGTGAAGTGGTCTTCCGGCAGCTCCAGGGACACGGCGATGGCGGAAAGCAGTTCCGCGCCCACCGGTTCCATCTGCGCGGCCCAGGCCATGGAGGTGCTGCGCAGTTCCGGCAGTACGTTGTCCGGAAACAGGTTGGGCCCCTGCACCAGCCAGTACGGCTGGTCTGCGGGGTAGCCGGCAGCAGGTGCGCGTTCGGGGCCGAAGTCGATCTGTTCACGCGAATCCGGGCGCCCCCGGGTGATTTCGGTGCCCAGCCGGGTGTAGCCGCGGAAGTGCGGGGACTTGCGGTTATCCAGTGCCAGCCGGTCCTCCAGCGGCAGGTCGAAGAACTGCTTGGTGACGTCGAACAGCTTCTCCACCATCGCCTCACCGGCGCCGTAGCCCACCAGCTGGAAGAAACCGATCCGATGCGTCGCGTCACGCAGCCGGTCAATAAATTCGGGGCTGAAGGAGCCGTCCGGATTGCGGGCGGTACTCAGGTCCAGGACGGGAATTGCCTCGGGAATCTCGCTCATTCCGGCAAGCTACCACCGGGCCTTGTCAACTATGAACCAATTGTTACGAAGTGCGGTGGAACAGGTCCCCTTAAAAAACGGCGGCCGCCGGATTGGGCGTTCCGGACGCCCATGGGATGCAATGGAGATACGCCAAGCGAAAGGTTCACCGTGGAAACCGCCAACCTGTACGACATCCCGCTCACCCTGCTGGACGGCACCGAAACCACCTTCGGAGAGCTGTTCCGCGGCAAGGCCGTGCTGGTAGTCAATGTCGCCTCCCGCTGCGGGTTCACTAAGCAGTACGAAGGCCTGCAGTCGCTCTACGAGACATACCAGGAACGGAACTTCACCGTCCTGGGCGTGCCCAGCAACCAGTTCAACGGACAGGAGCCGGGCAGCGCCGAGGAGATTGCCGAGTTCTGCAGCACCAACTTCGGCGTCACCTTCCCGCTCGCGGCCAAGACCGACGTCAACGGACCGGACCGCCACCCGCTCTACGCCGCCCTGACCCAGTTCCGCGACGGCGAACTGGGCGAAGACATTGGCTGGAACTTCGAGAAATTCCTGGTCACCGACAGCGGCGAGGTGGTTGGCCGCTTCGCCTCCGACGTCGCACCGGGCTCGCCGGAAATCCAGGAGTCCGTCGAGGCGGTCCTGCGCCTGGAGTAGCGGCCGCAGCAGGGAGCCGGCCGCGCTAGAGGACGACGGCGTCGTCCGCGGCCCGCCCCGCAACCATGGCCTCCCAGCGCTCAAAGTAGGCCGCGCCGGCGTCGTCGTGGGTCAGTGCGCCGGCCGGAAGCACCGGATACGGCGTGGCGGGCACGCCGTCCGCCGGCCGCACGTCCACGTGCGCCACGTCGAAACCGAGCCGGAACAGCTCATCGGCCATGGCGTAGTCGGTGCGCGAATCACCCATGGTCCGCCACCCGCGCGGAACCGGCGTGCCGTCGGCCTCCAGCATGGCCAGGGCGCGGCGGGCGCCGAGGTCCTTGCCGACCCCGACAGCTTCAATGTCGGTGGAAATGATCGTGGGATCGATCCGGTACGCCACCGTGCCGGCAGCGTCCGGAATGGCATGGTCCAGCCGCTGCCCGCCCAGGCCGGCGAGGGACAGCTGCTCCAGGGCGTCGGCGTCGAACCTGCGCTGCTCGGTGAGGTACTCAGCGTTGTCCGCGGCCACGTGCTGCTCCACGGAGAGCATGGCGAGCTTGGTTTCGTCGAAGAACATGGTCCGCGAGTATTTGGCGTCCACCAGGCCGCGGATGGTCTCGGCATAGTCGCCCGGGACCTTCAGCTCCGGATCCACCTGCGGCTGCCCTGGCCCCGTGCCGTCGAAGGAGAACCACACGGCGCCTTTTTCGCACACGGCGTGCACCCGGACGCCGGCGGGAAGCCCTGCTGCCATCATTGGCTGCATCACCTGCTCCCGGATGAAGGCATCGGAGCGCCCCGTGTTGAAGACAACGGGCCAGCCGGCGGCCGCCAGTGCCACCAGGCTGCGGATGATGGCCGGACGAACGGTCCGGGAAACGGGGCTGGCAACGGGTCCGTCGACGTCGAGCAGCAGGCCAAAGCGCGGGGCAGGGGTATTCACCCCTCCAGTATTCCAGTGCCCGCGGACCGCCCGGACGGCCCTGCGGGCGCCGGAAGGACCGATTCAGCCGTTTAACCCCGCCCCGCACCGAGCGGCGTTGTTTCTTTGGCCCCAGATGTTCTTTACTCTGTACTAGTGATCTTCAAAGCTGTTGGCGACGTACGCCCCTACCCCGACCATGGATATGTCACACCTAAGGACTGGGCAGCGGTACCTCCCCGGCAGGTTCGCCTGGATGAACTGGTGACCACGAAGGCCACGCTGGACCTCGGTGCGCTGCTGGCCGAGGACTCCACCTTTTTCGGAGACCTGTTCCCGCACGTCGTCCAATGGAAGGGCACCATGTATCTCGAAGACGGACTGCACCGGGCTGTGAGGACGGCATTGCACCAGCGGACCATTTTGCACGCACGCGTGCTGGTCCTCGATGACTAAGGAACCTCCCGACGGAGCTCCGGGCGGCCTGGCCGCCATGGACGATCGGGACGATTCGAGGCAGTGGCACGGGCACCGGATTGTTACCGGCGGCGAGCTGGGCGCGGTTTTCGCGCCCACCGACGAACCGGAGATGGTCCGGCGGGCACGACGACGGCGGCGGCTGCACAACTCGGTGATCGGCGTCTTGGCGCTGCTGTTGCTTTCAGCGGTGATCCTCGCGCAGGGACTGGTGTCCGGCTGGGTGAAGCTGCCCGCCGCAACAGAGATCAAAGCACCTGCAGGTCCGGCGGACGAATGTCCGGCCGGGCCTTTTCCGTATCTGGATCCGGCCACGGTGACCATAAATATCTACAACTCGACGGCGTCTGCCGGGCTGGCCAATACGGTGGGGGCCGAGCTGGGCACCCGGGGATTCCAGATAGCGCAGGTGGGCAACAGCAGCGTCAACCGCGTCGGCATGACCGCGCTGATCCTGTCCGGGCCCTCGGGATTCGCCTCCGCCTACACGCTGCAGCAGCACATTCCGGACACCGAGTACGTCCGCGATGACCGCACCGACGCTTCCGTGGATATGGTCATCGGGGCTGGCTTCACGGAACTGCAGCCGCCGGAGCAGGCGGCAGCAGCCGGCCCCGGAGCACTGAGCTGTCCCGGGAACGCCACGCCCGCGGACGGGCAGTAGCCGGCAGTGGGGGCAGTGGGGGACGATGCCACGGCAACCGGGACAGGGGAAACCGGGGCCGGGGATGAAAGGGCCGGGGCCGGGAGCATGGCGGTCCGGATTGCCACGCGGTGGCTGGATGCGGCGGATATCAGCGCTGCCGGCAGCCTTGCCGAGCCGGTGCGCGCCCGTGCATCCGCCATGTACCGCGAGGCAGACCGGCACCGCTTCCTGGCCGGACGGCTGGCAGCCCGCGCCTTGGTGGCCGGACTGCTGGGGGTACCCGAAACAGCTGTCACCGCCACCGCGCACTGCCCGGACTGCACGCACGGCAACGACGGATCACACGGCCGGCCGCTCTATTTCGTGGACGGGCAGCCGGCGCCCCTGCAGTTCAGTTTCAGCCGCAGCGGCGGGTGGCTGGCCGCGGCGGCGGCGCCGGCCGGCGTCGGGGTGGACCTGGAGGACGCGGGCGCGGAGGCTTTCCAGGGGGCCGGTCTGGAAGATGTAATGGCCACTGCGGCGGAAAAGGCGGCCATCGCCGAGCTCGCCGAACCGGACCGCCCGCGGCTGCGCGCCCAGCTGTGGGTGCGCAAGGAAGCGCTGCTCAAGGCGGCCGGCCACGGGCTGCGGGTGGACCCGCGCACGGTGGAGACGGCCGCATCCGCCGTTCCGGGTGAGTCTTTGCGGGCGTCCATGCGGGCGTACGACGTCGGGCCGGAACAGTTGGGTCTTCCGGCCGGATTTGTGCTGTCCTACGCCGTCGGGGTGCTCCGGCACACGGTGGAAGTCCTGGCCCCGGCGGCGGGCGCCCAGCCGGCCTAGTGTTCGGGCTGGGGATCCGGATAGCGTCGGAGCGCCGCCTGCCGGGCCGCTCCGGAGCCGCGCGAGATCCACTTCTCCAGCGGCCCCTGTTTCCCGGCCCGCTGCCAGAGCACGGCAAAAACGATGAACACCGCAATCTGCAGCCAGAGTGAGAGATACGGAAGGACGGCCAGGGCGCCCGTGCCCAGGAACAGCAGGTGGGCGCAGTACAGGGTGAGCGTCATCCGGCCGGGCGCGGAGAGCACCAGCAGGGCCTTGCCCGCGTGGCGGGCCAGGAACAACAAGGCGCCCAGCACTGCCACGGCAACACCGGTGGTGTGCAGCAGGTCCAGGGGAGTGGTGGTGTGCGGGGATACAAGCGCCAGCCACCACCAGGACGACGTCGGCAGGTAACCCTCGGGACCCCAGACGGCGGCGTCGCGGATCTGCTCGGCCACCAGGTCCGGATCCATCTCCACCAACCGGTCAAAACCCTGTCCCGGGCCGTCCAACAGCAGGACCGAGGCGAGCCAGGCACCGATAGCCAGCGCCGTGCCCCCGGCCAGCAGCTTCAACTGCACCGCGGATTCATTCAGCCGGAGCCGGCCCACGGCCAGCCCGGTGCAGATGTACGCCATCCAAGGGATGGCCGGGTACGTGCCGGTGAGCAGCAGCTGGCTCAGGAAAACGCCGGGCTCGGTCAGCACCGTGCTGAAAGTCGGGTCGTAACCGGGTTCCGGCAGTGAATCACGCAGGGCCTGCATAAGGACCGGACCGAGCAGGGCAAACACGCCGGCCGCCGCCAGCAGCGTTCGAGTGGAAACACCCAGGAACGGTATAGCCAAAGCAAACATGGCCCCGTAGTACGCGAGGATGATGAACGCTGGCATGTCCACGTAGGCAATGGTCAGGCCCAGGGCGCAGATCATTCCGGCGCGGGCCGCCACTGCCCACCGGACCGCCGTGAGGGCGCCGCCCCGCTCAACCCGTGCCGTCCTGGTGATGAAGGACAGGGAGACCCCGGCAAGCACCGCGAAAAGAGCTGCGGCCTTTCCCGCGAACAACAGCCAGGGCAGGGTCGGCTCCAAATCACTGCCTGCTTCGGGCAGGACATGGACGGCCATCATCCCGAAAAGAGCGAGCCCTCGGGCTGCGTCCACCCCGGCGAACCGCGGCGATGCTGCAGGTGACATGTGGAACATCCCATCCGGCGAAGTTTCCGGTCCCGGGCCCGTCAGACGCGGGGCACCGGGAAGACACACGCAATCAATGCCACCTGTTCGTAACCTGTTTGAAATCTGAGTCCAGCCTGTGAGCTTTCTGGGCGGCGAAATACCTGCGGCCTCCCGGCCCAGCCGCTCACGGCACCTACCCATCCGGCCGCTATGAGGTCAGGTAGCCATACGAGTAATCCCGGCCCCCACGGGAGTGATTAACGCCGGTCCCGAGTGCTTCCCGCGGCTGCGGTACTCGTGTAAGGCGGCCGCTGGTTGCCTATGTTTCTGCTCGGTCCCAGCCTTCTGCAGGGACGGATGCGCGGCCCGAACGGCCGCGGTTTTGAGCAGCACCAGCAGGGAGAACCGCTCTACATGAATATGCCCGAAATCCCCCAGGGCTCGGCGGCCGAATTCGAAACCGTCCGGACCCCAGCAGGACCCGGCAATGACCCTTCCCTCCACGCCACGGCGCAGGAAGCGGCGAATGCCGGCAGCAGGAAAGGCGGAGCCGCCACCCAGGTGATCACCAATCCGCCTCCCGCACGCGACGGCTTGGCGGTGTTCCACGGAGACCGCACTCCGGAACAGCGCACGCTCATGGACATCCTTACCGAAACCGTTTCCGCCTATCCGGGCGCACCCGCCATCGACGACGGCGCCGTATCGCTGAGCTACGCGGAGCTGGAGTTCCAGGTGCAGGCACTGGCCCGCAGGTTGTGGGCCGGCGGCATCGGGGCCGGAGACCGGGTGGGAATCTATGTGCCGTCCGGCTCCGTGGACCTCTACGTGGCCATACTCGGTGTGCTTTATGCCGGGGCCGCCTATGTCCCGGTCGATTCAGACGAACCGGCCGGCCGAGCAGACCTGGTCTGGGCCGAGGGCGGGGTATGCGCCGTCGTCGAGGCAGGACTGGAACTGAACCTGCTGCAGGGCGTGCCCGTGGGCGGACACAGCCCCCACCCGCACCCCGAAGACGATGCGTGGATCATTTTCACCTCGGGTTCCACCGGGAAACCCAAGGGCGTGGCCGTCACGCACCGTTCCGCCGCAGCCCTGGTGGATGCTGAGTCTTCGCTCTACTGCGTGGATGCGCCGCTCAGCCCCGGGGACCGAGTGCTGGCCGGCCTGTCGGTCAGCTTTGATGCCTCCTGCGAGGAGATGTGGCTGGCTTGGGCGCACGGCGCCTGCTTGGTCCCGGCACCGCGGTCGGTGGTCCGTTCCGGCGCGGACCTGGGGCCGTGGCTGGTGGAACGCCGGATCACCGCCGTCTCCACGGTGCCCAGCCTCGCCGCGCACTGGTCCACGGAGACCCTCCAGCGGGTGCGGCTGCTGATCTTCGGCGGCGAGGCCTGCCCCGAGGATCTGGTCCGGCGCCTGCTCGGGCCCGGGCGGGAAGTGTGGAACACGTACGGTCCGACCGAAACCACGGTCATCGCCTGCGGCGCGCGCCTGGACGGGAAACCTCCGGTCCGCATCGGGTTGCCCTTGGCCGGCTGGGATCTGGCCGTGGTCGGGGAAGACCGGCAGCCGGTGAAGTGGGGCGAGGTAGGCGAACTGGTGATCTCCGGAGTAGGAGTATCCCGCTACCTCGACCCGCAGAAGGATGCAGAGAAGTTCACGCCCCTTCCCGCGCTGGGCTGGGAACGGGCCTATTTCAGCGGCGACCATGTCCGGGCTGAACCCGAAGGCCTGGTTTTCGTGGGGCGAGTGGACGAGCAAATCAAGGTTGGCGGCCGCCGGATCGAACTGGGGGAGCTCGACGACGCGCTGAGCCGGCTGCCGGGGGTGGCGGCCGCGTCCGCTGCGGTCCATGCGACGAAATCCGGCAACAAGGTCTTGGCGGGATATCTGGTTCCGGCTGCCGGAGCGGCACTGGACCTGGCCGCGGCTCGCGCGCAGCTGGCCAAGCAGCTGCCCGCTGCCCTGGTTCCGTCCCTCGGTATTGTGGACGAGCTGCCGTTGAAGGCCTCCGGCAAGGTGGACCGCAAATCGCTGCCCTGGCCGTTGCCCATGGTCGATACACCCGCCGACGTCCGGGTGGAGCTCAACGCCGACCTCCGGTGGCTGGGACAGCGCTGGACGGACCTCCTCGGCCCGCTGCCGCTCACCGAGGAGAGCGATTTCTTTGCCCTCGGCGGTGCGAGCCTCGCCGCGGCCCAACTGGTTTCAGCCCTGCGCGAGCGGTATCCGAAGGTTTCCGTGGCTGACATCTACGAGCATCCAACCCTCAGCGCCATGTCCGAGCATCTGGCGTCCCTGCGCGATTCAGAGCTGGATGTCCGTCCCACGCCGCAGTCACCGTGGTGGCTGGGCCTGGCCCAGACCCCGCTGATTATTGCGCTCTACGGGATCACCGGCCTTCGGTACGTCACCGGCATCGCCGTGGTGTGCATGGTCATGACCCACACGGTGGGCAGCCCGTGGACACCGGATCCGCCGCTGATTCCGACCCTGGCCGCCTGGCTAGCCCTGTACAGCCTGCCGGCCCGGATGCTGGGCGCGGTGGTCTCCTGCCGGCTCCTGCTGGTAGGCGTGGGTCCCGGGATCTACCGCCGCGGCGGCAGCACGCACCTGCGGCTATGGGCTGCTGAACGGATTGTGACGTACTGCAAGCTGGAACCCATCATGGGTACACCCCTGGGCACTTGGTATGCCCGCGCGCTGGGCTGCCGGGTGGGTGAGGACGTGCACCTGGACGCCATGCCGCCGGTTACCGGCTTCGCCTCCTTCGGCGACCGGTCCTCCATCGAGTATGAGGTGGACCTGGCCGGGCACTGGGTGGAGGGCGGACAGCTGCACATTGGTGCGGTGCACGTGGCCGACGACGCCCGGATCGGCACCCGCTCCACGCTGATGGGCGGCGCGAAGGTCGGCCGGGGAGCCGAAACCGAGCCGGGAACCCTGGTCTCCGGGGAAGTCCCCGCCGGCGAGCTTTGGGCGGGATCCCAGATGCAGAAGGTGGGCACGGCCGGCGGCGGCTGGCCCGCGGACCCGGCAACCGCACCGCAGACACGCGGTGTGCGGTTGCTCTACTCTGCGGCGCTGGGCGGACTGACCCTGCTTAACCTGGCCTCCCTGGTCCCCGGCTCTGCCCTGATGCTGTGGCTCCTGAACGGGGTTGGTTCCTTGACGGAAGCCCTGTGGATCCTTGCCCTCTGGTCACCGGTTTTTGTGGTCAGCGCCATGGTGACCTATCTGATGCTGATAGCCGCCGTCGTCCGCTCCACGGCCCGGCTGATGCCTCCGGGCATGCACCCGGCTAACGGCGTGTCCGGGTGGGCCTCCTGGCTGAGCACCCTGCTGCTGAGCCGCTCCCTGATCACCATGTACCCGCTGTACGCCAGTGTGCTTACCCCCGCATGGCTGCGCCTGCTGGGAGCCAAAGTGGGCCGGCACGTGGAAATCTCCACCATGGAAACCGTTCCGCACCTCACGGACCTGGGCGACCGGTCTTTCCTGGCGGACCACTCCATGGTCTCCATGCGGCGGGTGCGGAAAGGCTGGCTCCACCTGGGGCCGGCGGGTGTGGGGGAAAAATCCTTTGTGGGTAACTCCGCCATAGTGGGGCCGGACACCTGGGTGCCGGAGAATTCCCTCATCGCTGTCCTGTCCTCGGCGCCTGCGCAGATGCCTGCGGGTACCTCGTGGTTCGGCCGCCCGGCCGTGGAACTGCCCCGTCCGGTGCAGGTGGGGGACACCTCACGTACCTACGAACCTCCCCGCCGCTTACTGGTTGCCCGCAGCGCCGTGGAAGCCTGCCGAATCCTGCCGGCGGTGATCACCGCCTGGTTGGCGCTGGTCACCGTGTGGGTGCTGTCCGCCCTGTGGGACACCTTCGGTTTCCTGGCCGCCGTTATATGGTCCGGGCCGGTGCTGCTGGTCAGCGGCATCGCCGCGGCGTTGCTTGCCGTGGCGGCGAAATGGCTCCTGGTGGGCCGCTTCGAGGCCACCGAACATCCGCTGTGGAGCTCATTTGTGTGGCGCAATGAACTGGCCGATGTGTTCTCCGAATCGCTGGCCGTACCGGGGCTGGTCCGGATGAGCCTGGGCACCCCCATGCTCAACGCCTGGCTGCGCTGGATGGGCGCACGGATCGGCCGCAGCGTGTGGTGCGAAACGTGGTGGCTTCCGGAGTTCGACCTGATAGAGGTGGGCGACGGTGCCAGCATCAACCGCGGAACCGTCCTGCAGACCCACCTCTTCCACGACCGCATCATGCGGCTGGACGAGGTGCGGCTGGAAGACGGCGCCACCCTTGGCCCGAACAGCATCGTCCTGCCGGGCAGCGCCATTGAAGAAGGCGGCACCGTGGGTGGCTGCTCGCTGCTGATGCGGGGCGAGAGCGTCCCGGTCAACAGCGCCTGGTGCGGAAACCCGCTGGCGCACTGGGACCAAAGCCGTCCTGCCCAGCGGCGGGCACGGCATCGCAAAATGAACCAGTACAAATCCGCAGGAGCAAGGGTATGAACACTTATACGGGCAGCACCGGGGAAACCGCAGCGGACATGGTCTGCCGCCGGTTCGGGCGGATCCTCACCGCCATGGTTACGCCGCTGGACGAGCACGGCCAGCTGGACCAGAACGGCGCCGAGGAACTCACCCGCTGGCTCCTGCGGGACGGCTGGAACGATGCCGTGGTGGTCAATGGAACCACCGGCGAGTCCTTTGCAACCTCGGACTGGGAAAAGGCGTCCATGGTCCATTCGGCCAAACGCGTCACGCAGGGAACCGGGCGGCGGGTCATCGCCGGCGTGGGATCCACCGACACCCGGCACAGCATTGCGCTGGCGCGCGCCGCCGCCGAGCAGCAGGCGGACGGGCTGCTGGTAGTGGCCCCGTACTACTCACGCCCGTCGCAAAAGGGCCTGCTGCGCCACTTCGAGGCCATAGCCGACAGCACCGACCTCCCGGTCATGCTCTATGACATCCCTGTCCGCACCGGCGTCGCCATTGCACCGGAAACCCTGGTGGCTGCCGGGAAACACCCGAACATCGTGGCGGTCAAGGACGCCAAGGGAGACCTGGCCTCCTCCTCATGGGTCATGCAGCACAGCTCCCTGGTGTACTACTCGGGAGACGACGTCCTGAACCTGCCCCTGCTCTCCATCGGCGCCGTCGGCATGGTCTCCGTGGTGGGGCACGTCGCCGCTGACCGGCTGCGGGCGCTCGCCGCAGCCTTCGCCGGGGGCCGGGTGGACGAGGCGCTTCGGATCCACCGCGAACTGCTGCCGATCTACACCGGAATGTTCCGCTGCCCGGGGGCTGCGTCCGCCAAGGCCGCACTGCGGAAACTGGGTCTTCCGGCCGGTCCTGTGCGCGGTCCGCTTGCAGACCTCGATGCGGATGAAACCGCGCTGCTGCTCGCAGACCTCTCCGCGGCTGGGTTGCCCACTACGCTTGCGCGCGGCACGGCGGTCCCTGATGCTCTAGCTCCGACGCATTGACTGTGGCGGAGGAAGGGGGGGTGGCGGTGAGTGAACCGACCCGGACAGGCGCGGCCAAACGCCGCATAGGGGGCGTCGACGCAGCCAGGGGGGCGGCGTTGGTGGCAATGATGGCCATCCACGTCCTTCCCGGCTGGAACGAAGACTTTGAACCTACCTTCACCTGGCTGGTATTCGCAGGACGGGGCGCTGCACTGTTTGCCCTCCTGGCCGGGGTATCCCTGGCCTTTATGTCCGGAGGGCAGTATCCGCCGCGCGGCGAGCGCATGACGGCGGCGCGGCTGGGGCTGGCCGTGCGCGCGGTCCTGATCACCGTCATCGGGCTTTTGCTGGGATTCCTGGTGATCTACGCACAGGTCATCCTGGTCTATTACGGGGTGATGTTCCTGCTGGCGCTGCCGTTGCTTCGGCTGCGTGCGCGGACACTCCTGATCCTTTCGGCGCTGATCGCCCTCACCGCCCCGGTGCTGATGCAGGCAACCAGGGACTCACTGGCCGACATGGGCGGGGTGGAACCGAATTTTTCCACGCTGGTGCAGGCGCCGGGGGATGTCTTGGGCCAGGTGCTGCTCAGCGGCACTTATCCGGCCCTGCCCTGGATGGCCTATGTATGCGCGGGACTGGCCATTGGGCGGCTGGACCTCGCCGAGCGCAAGGTCCAGCTCCGGCTGGTCGTGGCCGGAGTGGGCCTCGCCGTAGCCACAGCGGCCCTGTCGGCATTTCTGCTGGGACCGCTGGGCGGCCGGGACCAGCTGGTGGACGCTGCCTCTGTATGGTCCTCCACCCCCGAGGAGACCGTGTACGACACCCTGATGTGGGGCCCGGATCCCACGCTGCCAACGGACACGTGGTGGTGGTTGGCTTCCTTGACGCCCTACTCCAGCACGCCGCTGGTCCTGCTCAATACAATCGGCACGGCGGTGGCGTTCCTCGGAATCCTCCTCCTGCTGGGCAAGGCAGCCTCCGCAGTGCTTGCCCCACTGGCCGTCCTGGGGAAAATGACCCTGACCCTGTACTCACTGCATCTGTTGCTCCTGGCCACCGGCCTGCTCGAGGACCGGCCGCCCCTGTCCCTGATTGTGCAGCTCATGATCGTGACCGGCTTCGCCTACGCCTGGCAACGGTTCAACGCGCAGGGCCCGCTCGAACGGGTTGTATCCGAAGCGTCTAAACGGGTCCGCAGCACATATCTGGAACGGGCGGGCAGAAAAGCGGCCGCTCAACGGACTGCCGAATACGGAGCGGAACGGAAGCCCGGCGAGGCCCGCCTCCCCTCCGGGACGCCGGCCGGGACGGAAGTGCAGCCGTTTTCGATCCGCAGCGCGGCACCACCGCCGCCATCCACTCCGCCGTCCATCCAGCCGGACAGAGTTTCCCCTTCCGCCGCTTCCGCCTCGACTGCACCACCGCCGCCGCCCATGGGGAGGCGGCAGGCACTGGAAGCAGAGGCCCGGGGCAGGCACCGTAACCGGCAGCGCAGCTGATGCCTTTAACCTCCCGGCAGCGGATGCTGAGGGCTGTGCTGGGCGCTGTGTTCGGCTCGGCGCTGCTCGCGGCGCCAGCTGCTGCCTCTCCGCAGGACGCGGACCCGTGCGCCCGCCTCACCGCGGGGGAGGTGCGGTACGACGTGGCCGATGCCGAGCGCGTCACCTTCGCTACGGCGGAAACGTACGGCGCCACGGAGACCCGCCTGATCGGCTGTGTACGCCAAGGGGACAGCTACGTGCAGGAGTGGAAGTCGTGGGGGTTCAGCGGCCGCAACGGGTTCGCCCCGCCGGGAAGCATGTGGGAGAACACGCTGTATTCGCCGACCGGGTCCTTCACGATTACGGAGGCCCTGGGACGTTCCAATCCCGGAACGCAGCTGGCCTATTACACGCTGAACCCCGCCTCGCGGTGGGGCGGGGAACACGGTCCCAGCTACAACCAGTACTTCGAGGGCACGGGCGGGCCGGCGGATGAAAACCTTTGGGGGTACATGCAGCAGGGACTATACGAGCAGGCGGCCGTCATCAATTGGAACCGCCCGCCGGACATGCCCACCCGCCAGGGTGCCTCTTTTGCCATCTTCTTCCACGCCGGGTACGCGCCCACCTGGGGGTGCATATCCACGGATTTGTCCACGGTGGTGCGGTTGCTGAAAACCGCGGTCCCCGGGGATCGCATCGTGATGGGCACGGTGGATGACGTTTTCACTACCTCCACGGCAGCTGCCGACGGCGTGGCCTCCGTGGCGGCCCGCGCGGAAGAAAAAGCAGAAGCCGCGCAGGACCGGGCCGAGACCATGACCACCGGTGCAGCCACCCTGGCGGTGGTTGCCGCGATGGCGTTTGTGATCCGGCTGGCCTTCCGGAGCGCCGGCCGCAAACACGGGCCCGACGGCGGCGCGGGCGGCACCCGGCCGGAGCCATCAACGGAGTCATCAACGGAGAAACCAACCGAGAAACCAACCGAGAAACCAACGGAACGACCGCTGCCGGAGGGACCGCCGGCGGAAGGGTCTGCTGCGGAAGAATCCCGGACGGGCTCTTCCGTTCGCGGCACCAGCCGGTGAGCCGGGCCTGCATTGGGCTGCTGGATTGAATAAACTGCTGGGGTGAACCGAATTTCCGCCGCCCCGGGCTACCTGAATGGACGCTGACGCAGCGGAAGCAGGCCGGCGGCTGTATGAGGAACGCATGGCGTTCCTGCCCGGGCTATGGATGCCCGAAGCCCCGGCATGGGAGAGCCTGCCGGAAGAAGACCGGTTGCGCTGGATCCGATACGCCTCAGAACTCCCGGCAGAGGGCCTTTCCGGCTCCGACGACTAGTTTGCCCCCGGGACGGGAAAACTTCGGACGGGTAAACTCCGGACGGGTAAACCAGTCGGGGCAGCCCTGACCCCGACTACGCGTACCTGCCGCCCCGCCGCCGTGGCATGCTCTCCGGCATGCAGCAGGCCGGAGAGCAGCGGAGCGCCCCTGATCCTTACACCCCCACCCACGGCAGCGATGAGGTGAACATTCACCACTATGACCTGCGGCTGGACTACAGCGTCAGGTCCAACCGGCTGGCGGCCGTGGCCCACCTGGCCGGAACCGTCCGAAATCATCCGGACCGCACGGACCGCACCGACCGGATTGTCCTGGATCTGGACCGGCGGTTGCGGGTGGAAGAAGTGCGGCTGGTGTGCCGGCAAGGCGCCGATGCCGGCTTCGCCCCGGCGGACCCCACGGCCGGGGATCCGGTGGCCGTCCGCAGTTTCCGGCAGCGCCGGGCAAAGCTGGAGGTACTGTCGGAACGTCCGCTGGCGGGCGGCGAAAACTTCGTGCTGTCCATCCGCTACCGCGGAAAACCGCGGCCAGACGCCGGGCAGTGGGGGGACATCGGCTGGGAGGAACTGACCGACGGGGTGCTGGTGGCAGGGCAGCCAACCGGGGCGCCGTCGTGGTTTCCCTGCAATGACCTGCCTTCTGAAAAGGCGCGGTACCGCCTCAGTGTGACCGTTGAGGAAGGCTACCGGGTGGCCGGCAACGGCGCTCTGGTGTCGCGGACCGCCGGGAAGGGGCGGGAAACCTGGGTATTTGAGCAGACCGAGCCGATGGCAACGTATCTGGCCACCGTGCAGATCGGCCGGTATCGGAACATGGATCTGCCGGGGCGGGTGCCGCAGTCCGTTCTCGTACCGCCCTCGCTGGCAGGCGCAGCCCGGACCGCGCTAGGCCGGCAGGAAGCCATGATGGATCTGTTCACGGCCCGGTTCGGACCGTATCCATTCGAAACCTACACCGTGGTGGTCGCCGATGACCGGCTGGAGATCCCACTGGAAGCCCAGTCGGTGTCCGTTTTCGGCCGCAACCATTTGGACACCGCGGGGGAGCCGCTGGTAGCCCATGAACTGGCCCACCAGTGGTTCGGGAATTCAGTGACTGCACGCAGCTGGAAAGACATCTGGCTGCACGAGGGTTTTGCCACCTACGCGGAATGGGTGTGGGCCGAAGCCGCCGACGGCGAGGATACCGACGAGCGGGCCCACCGCGAGCTGGCGTGGCTGCGGGGCCAGCGGCAGGACCTAAAGCTGGCCGATCCCGGCCCGGCAGCCATGTTCGACGAACGGGTGTACCGCCGTGGTGCCCTGGCCCTGCATCTGCTGCGCCGTGCCGCCGGGGACGGGGCCTTCTTTTATCTCCTGCAGGAGTGGACGTCCCGGTACCGGCACAGTTGTGCCGATACCGGGAACTTCCTGGACCTGGCCGAGCGCATTTGCGGTTCAGCCGGCGTTTCGGCCGCCGGGCTGCTCACTCCGTGGCTGTACGAACCGGCGCTGCCGGCCGCCCGCCCCGCCTAGGCCGGATGGGATTCCTGCCAGGCCTGGTCCAGTGCCGACGCGAAGAGGTCAGTGGGCTGGGCACCGGAAATGCCGTACTTGTCATCCAGCACAAAGAACGGCACGCCGCTGATGCCGAGTGACCGGGCCTGGGCAATGTCGGTGTTGACGTCCTCGGCGAACTCCTCGGCGGCCAGCATGGACCGCACCCGCTCCGGATCCAGGCCTACCCGGCTGCCGATCTCGGCAAGGGTGTCCACCGCTCCGATGTCCTGCCCCTTCTCGAAGTGGGCGGAGAGCAGCGCCTCCTTGGCGGCGTCGGCGGCGCTGTTGCCGCCCTCGGCGCGGGCCAGATGGATCAGCCGGTGCGCGGAGAAGCTGTTGGCAACCACCAGCGAGTCATAGTCATAGGACAGGCCCTCACCGGCGGCCTGGACAGTGACCTGCTCCAGCATTCCGGCCAGCTGCCCGGGATCGATGCCCTTGCGCTCGCTCAGGTACTGGGCCTCGGTGCCGTCGTAGTGTTCGGGCAGGGAGGGGTCGAGCTGGAAGCTGCGCCACTGCACTTCCACCTCGTCCCGGTGCGGGAAGGCGGCCAGTGCGGCCTCGAAGCGGCGCTTGCCGATGTAGCACCACGGGCAGGCAATGTCGGACCAGATATCAATCTTCATACCGGCTCCAACGCAGAAAGGACCGGGAGGCATTCCCGCACTGTCGAAACAGTGCAGAACACGCTCCCGGTCCCTGCCTGCGCGGATACTGAAGCGGTATCCGCACTAACCCCTACCCCCAAGGGGTTAGGCCGGCGCCAGCTCCTGCGATTCGTGCAGGAAGCGGGCGTAGGCAGGCACGGTGAGGAAGGTCGGGAAATGCTCCCCGCACGCCACTTCCTCAAAGAGTTCACGGGCGTCCTTGAACCGGTCACCGTCGAAACGCTGCAGGTTGCCGAACTCCTCGTCGAGCAGTTCCTCCACCCACTGGTGCGTCACGATCTCGCCGTCGTCAGTCACGGCCGATGTGTGGATCCACTGCCAGATCTGCGAGCGGGAGATTTCCGCTGTGGCGGCGTCCTCCATCAGGTTGTTGATGGCCGCTGCACCGTTGCCGCGCAGCCAGGACTCGATGTAGCGGATGCCCACCTCAATGTTGCTGCGGATACCGGCCTCGGTGATAACACCCGGGGTGGAAGCAATGTCCAGCAGCGCCTTGTCATCGGGCACCACGTCCTCGCGGGTCCGCTCCAGCTGGTTCGGGCGCTCGCCGAGTACGCCGTCGAACACCTCCATGGCCACCGGCACCAGGTCCGGATGCGCCACCCAGGAGCCGTCGAAACCGTCCCCGGCCTCGCGGGTCTTGTCGGCGCGCACCTTCTCCATGGCGACGTCGTTGGCCGCGGCGTCCTTGCGGTTCGGGATGAAGGCGGCCATGCCGCCGATGGCGTGTGCCCCGCGCCGGTGGCAGGCACGCACCAGCTGCTCGGTGTAGGTGCGCATGAACGGCGCCGTCATGGTCACCATGTTGCGGTCCGGCAGGACAAACCGGGGGCCGCGGGTGCGGAAGTTCTTGATCACCGAGAAGATGTAGTCCCAGCGCCCGGCGTTCAGGCCGGCGGCGTGGTCTTTCAGTTCGTAGAGGATTTCCTCCATCTCGAAGGCCGCGGTGATGGTTTCGATCAGCACGGTGGCCCGGATGGTGCCCTGCGGGATGCCCATGAGGTCCTGTGCCAGCACAAAGATGTCATTCCACAGGCGGGCTTCGAGGTGGTTTTCAATCTTCGGCAGGTAGAAGTAGGGGCCGCGGCCCTGCGAGATCAGACGCTGCGCGTTGTGGAAGAAGTACAGGCCGAAGTCCACGATGCCGCCGGCAATGGGGGTGTTGTCGATCAGCATGTGCTTTTCGGGCAGGTGCCAGCCGCGGGGACGGACCACAATGGTGGGCAGGTCCGTCAAAGAGGAACCGCTGAGCTTGTATTCCTTGCCTTCCGGGGAGGTGAAGTCGATCTTCCGGTCCAGGGCGTCGCGCAGGTTCAGCTGTCCGTTGACCACGTTGGACCACGACGGCGTGGAGGAGTCCTCCATGTCAGCCAGCCAGACCTTGGCACCGGAGTTCAGTGCATTGATGGTCATCTTGCGGTCCACCGGACCGGTGATTTCCACCCGGCGGTCCTCCAGCCCGGGGGCCGTGGGAGCGACCCGCCAGGTCCCGTCTTCGCGGATGCTGCGGGTTTCGGCCAGGAACGTCGGGTCCGCGCCGTTGGAGATCTGCGTCCGGCGGGCCTGGCGCTGCTGCAGGAGTTCCTGCCGGCGGCTGGCCGTGGCCTTGTGCAGCGCCTTGACGAAGTCCAACGCCTGCGGGGTGAGGATCTCTTCCTGACGCCGCACGGCGGGGGCGGTCAGGGAAATTCCGTTCAGGGTGATCGGGTCATTCATGGCGTTCTCCTTGGGGTAATTCAAAGCAGTGGGGTGATTCTGCGGGGGCGGGGCCGGTGCGGCCGGCGCCCCCGCAGAATCCGGCTGAAGAGCCGGGGTTAGTGGAACTGGCTGGATTCCGTGGAACCGGCCAGGGCCAGGGTGCTGCCCTCGGGGTTCAGCGCGGTGGCGATGGCGTCGAAGTAACCGGTGCCAACCTCACGCTGGTGCTTGGTGGCGGTGTAGCCGCGGGACTCGGAGCCGAACTCCTTTTCCTGCAGTTCCACGTAGGCACTCATACCGTTGCGGGCGTAGCCGTGGGCCAGATCGAACATCGAGTAGTTCAGGGCGTGGAAGCCGGCCAGGGTGATGAACTGGAACTTGAAGCCCATGGCGCCGAGTTCGCGCTGGAACTTGGCGATGGTGTCATCATCCAGGTGCTTCTTCCAGTTGAAGGACGGCGAGCAGTTGTACGCCAGCATCTGGTCCGGGAATTCGGAGCGGACAGCCTCGGCGAACTTGCGGGCCAGCTCCAGATCCGGGGTGCCGGTCTCCATCCAGATCAGGTCCGAGTAGGGCGCGTAGGCCTTGGCGCGGGCGATGCAGGGCTCAATGCCGTTGCGGACCTTGTAGAAGCCCTCGGCTGTGCGCTCGCCCGTGATGAACTCGGCGTCCCGCTCGTCGACGTCGGACGTGATCAGGGTGGCTGCCTCGGCATCGGTGCGGGCAATAACCACGGTGGGGGTGCCGGCGACGTCGGCCGCGAGGCGGGCTGCGTTCAGGGTGCGGATGTGCTGGCCGGTGGGGATCAGGACCTTGCCGCCGAGGTGGCCGCACTTCTTCTCCGAGGCGAGCTGGTCTTCCCAGTGCACGCCGGAGGCGCCGGAGGAGATCATGGACTTCATCAGCTCGTAGGCGTTCAGCGGGCCGCCGAAACCTGCCTCGGCGTCGGCCACAATCGGCACCATGTAGTCATCCACGCTCTGGATGCCTTCGGCGAACTCGATCTGGTCGGCGCGCAGCAGGGCGTTGTTGATGCGGCGGACAACGGTGGGCACCGAGTTGGCCGGGTACAGGGACTGGTCCGGGTAAGTGTGGCCGGAGTTGTTGGCATCGGCCGCGACCTGCCAGCCGGAAAGGTAGATGGCCTTCAGGCCGGCCTTGACCTGCTGCACGGCCTGGTTGCCGGTGAGGGCGCCCAAGGCATTGGTGTAGCCCTCGTCGCCGGCGTTGCGCAGTTGGTCCCAGAGCTTCTCGGCGCCGCGGCGTGCCAGCGTGTGCTCTTCCTGGACGCGGCCGCGCAGCTTCACAACGTCTTCGGCGGTGTAGTCGCGCTCGATGCCTTCCCAGCGGGGGTCGCTGGCCCATTCCTGGGTGAGCTGCTCGGCCGTGGGGGCTGTGTTCTGGTCCTGGCTCATTGCTAAGTCTCCTCGAATTCATTTCCTTCGAACCGGTCCGCTGCAAACCGGAATTTCCTGCTGTGAACCCAGCCTGTGCCAACAACAACCCCTCTTCTAGGGTTTTTCTATGGAAAGAAATGCAGTTCTTCGCGTATCGTGAAAAACGTGACGAGTACAACATGGAACCGGCCCAATCCCACGCCCCGGAAGCCGGGCGCCGCCACCGGTAAGCAGTCCGCAAGCGACACCGATAGCACCCTGGACGTCATCAGCCTGGGGCGCCGTGTACGGCATCTGCGTAAGGCCAAGGGCATGACCCTCGATGACCTGGGCGCCGCCGTCGGAACCGTGGCATCGCAGTTGTCCCTGATTGAAAACGGCAAGCGCGAACCCAAGCTCGGCATGATGCAGGCGCTGGCGGCTGCGCTGGATGTCAGCATCGATTCGCTGCTGGGCTCGGAGCCGCCAAGCCGCCGGGCAGCGCTGGAAATCGAACTGGAACGTGCGCAGCGCGGGCCCCTCTACGCCTCTTTGGGTTTGCCGAAGGTGCGCATCGGCTCGCGGTTGCCGCTGGACGTGCTCGAATCCCTCGTGGGGCTGCAGGCCGAACTGGAGCGCCGGCTGGACGAGCAGGTGGCCACACCCGAGGAGGCACGCCGGGCCAACGGTGAACTGCGGGCCATGATGCGGGAGCGGAACAACTACTTCCCGGAGTACGAGGCCGAGGCGCAGAAGGTGCTGAAGTCCGTGGGGCACACCTCCGGGCCGCTGTCCCAGCACGTCATCGCTGACATTGCCGCCCACTTGGGTTTCAGCCTGCACCACGTGAACGACCTGCCGCACTCCACCCGCTCCGTGACCGACCTGAAGAACCGCCGCATCTACCTGACCCAGTCGCAGCGTTCGGAGCACGATCCGCGGTCCGTGCTGCTGCAGGCGCTGGGACACTTTGTCCTGCAGCATCAGACGCCCAGCAGCTATGGGGAGTTCCTCGGCCAGCGGGTGGCTACCAATTACTTCGCCGCGGCGCTGCTGTTGCCGGAGAAGGCCACAGTCGATTTCCTGCAGCGGGCCAAGGCAGCCAAGGAAATTGCGGTGGAAGATATCCGCGACGCGTTTGCGGTGTCCTATGAAACGGCGGCGCACCGGTTCACCAACCTTGCCACCGAGCACCTGGGCATCCCCACGCACTTCCAGAAGGTGCACGAGAGCGGGATTGTGTACAAGGCCTATGAGAACGACGGCGTGACGTTCCCTGCGGACCACACCGGCGCCATTGAAGGCCAGCCGATTTGCCGGTACTGGACGTCGCGGGAAGTGTTTTCGGTGCCGGACCAGTTCAGCGCGTTCAACCAGTACACGGACACGCCGGCCGGGACCTACTGGTGCACCGCCCGGGTGGAGCGGGGCTCGGCGGGCAAGTTCTCCGTGAGCATCGGGCTGCCGTATCAGCATGTGAAGTGGTTCCGCGGTCGGGACACCTCGGAGCGGTCCAAATCCCGCTGCCCGGATCCGGACTGCTGCCGCACGCCTCCGGGCGAGCTCTCTTCGGAGTGGTCCGGCTTCGCGTGGCCCAGCGCCCGGGCACATTCGCATCTGCTGGCCGCACTGCCGCCGGGTGCGTTCCCCGGTGTGGACGAGACCGAGGTGTACTCCTTCCTGCAGTCCCATTCGGAGCAGTGACGCGTCCGTGACCACCGCATAGGGTAGGGCCATGCCTGAGATGCCCGAAGTGCAGGGACTTGCCGATTTCCTGCGGACCAAGCTCCTCCCGGCCGAGGCGCCGCCCGCCGTCGTTTCCGACGTGGAAGTGCTTTCGTTCGCTGTGCTGAAGACCGCCGGGGTGCCGCTGGACGCGCTCCACGGCCAGGCGGTGGAGGCGGTGGAGCGGCGGGGCAAATTCCTGGTGGTCACGGCGGGCGGCGTGCATTTGGTGATGCATCTGGCCAAGGCCGGCTGGCTGCGCTGGTCCGACGCGCTGAAGGCGGGGCGGCTGCGGCCAGGGAAAGGCGCCATGGCGCTGCGGGTGCGGTTCGCGGCCGGCGACGACGGCAAAGAGCCCGGCTTCGACCTCACCGAAGCTGGAACCAAGAAGTCACTGGCCGTGTACCTGGTGCGGAACCTGGAGGAAGTGCCGGGGTTGGAGCGGCTGGGGCCGGAAGCGCTCGACGTCGGCTTTGATGCCTTTGCTGCGCTGCTTTCCGCCCACCGCGGCCAGATCAAGGGCTTGCTCCGGGACCAGTCGGCCATTGCCGGGATAGGCAATGCCTACAGCGACGAAATCCTGCATGCAGCCCGCCTCTCACCGTTCGCCAACGCCTCCAAGCTGGACGCAGACGAGGCAGGCCGGCTGTTCGTTGCCATGCGGACCACGCTGGAGGCGGCCATTGCCGCAGCCTCCGGCCGCCCGGCGTCGGAGCTCAAGGACTCCAAGCGGCAGGCCATGCAGGTCCATGCCCGCACTGGCCAGCCGTGCCCGGTGTGCGGGGACACCGTCCGGGAAGTCTCCTTCGCCGATTCCTCGCTGCAGTACTGTCCCACCTGCCAGACCGGCGGCAAGATCCTCGCGGACCGGCGGATGTCCAAACTGGACAAGTAGGGCCCGTAGGGATGGCCCCTACGGGGGCTGGATCGGCGGCAACGAAATTCCTCGCTCGCAGAGCTCGCGGGAATATTAAAGCCGCCTTCCTCCAGGCCCCTACGGCGCCACGTACGGCGCTTAGGGCCTCGCGAAAGACAGCAGCGGACCCCGGCGTGTGCCGGAGTCCGCTGCTGTCTAACCAGGGGTTGTATCCCGGTGCGGAGTTACCTCCGCACCGGGATTACGGGTTAGCTGCGGCCGTGGCCGTGGCCACCACCGTGTCCGCCCTTGCACTTCTGGCCTTCGAACTTGGCCTTGTAGCTTGCCTTCTCGGTCTTGCCCTTGCCGTTGAAGGTGTAGTTGGCCGTGACTTCGCCGCCCTTGATGGAGGACTGCTTGGTCTTGATGGTCACGGACTTGCTCTTGCCGGCCCCCAGGTTCTTGACCGTCACGGTGCCGTAGCTCGACTTCACCGTGATGTCAGCCTGCTTGGTGCCGGTGTTCTTGACCGTCACTGCAATCTCCGCGCCGGAGCCGGAGCACTTGCTGACCGCGCTGACCGCGCTGACCGGGTTGGCCGGCGTGGGCTTGGGCGTGGCCGTCGGCTTGGGTGTAGCCGTCGGCTTTGGCGTGGCAGTGGGCTTAGGCGTGGACGTCGGAGTCGGCTTGGGTGTAGCCGTCGGCTTCGGCGTGGCCGTCTGGGTAGGCGTCGGCGTGGGCGTAGGCGTTGCCTTGGCCGGAACCTTGATGGGCAGGATTTCCGCACGGCCGCCGTCGCCGTTGGTGCCGCTGAGGTCACCGGTAGCGTTGTGCAGGTGCAGGAACAGCGCCTTGGCATCGGTGGTTCCCGCACGGCGGGTTACATCGATTTTGCCGCCGTTCACGTCCGCAAACAGGGCGCTCGGCGTGGCACCGTTGAAGGTCAACGCCGGGTTGGCGGCGTCGAACGCCACGTATCCGGTGCTGTCCACGGCCACACTCTGACCTGCGTCATTCACGTTGTACGGGCTCCATGTGGTGACCCGGTACTGGAGCGGCGCCGATGCGGCGTTGACGTCCAGGCCCAGGGCTGCAGCCCGCACCGGCAGGGTCACTGCGTTGGTGTCGAACGTGTTGGTGTCCGTGTTGCCCTGGACCCCGTTGGCTGCGGTCTGGTCCACCTGCACCGCAGTTCCGTCGGCGTTCAGGCGGTAGGTCGAGATGAGGACAATGTCCACGTCGTCGGCGCGGCTCGTGAACGTCACGAAGTCGGGAACCGAGTCACCGTTGGTGTCAATCTCCACATCAATCTCGGTGGCGCCGCCCAGGATGGGCCAGTTATCCCATGTGCTTACGCCGAAGTTGACCAGGGACTGCTGCAGGTCACCGCCGGCGGCCTTTACGGTCGGGACAGTGGACGAAGCGCCCACTGCCTGCACGTCGAGGGCGTACATGGAATCCATCTTTACAGATGCCAACCGCGGGCTCTCGGCACCCAGGACCAGGGGCGAGACCAGGGACAGGTAGCGTGAAGCACCCGTGCCCTGGTTGAGGTCGCGTCCCTGCAGGGTGACCGTGCTCTTCAGCGCCTCGGAATCTGCGAAGGCAATTTCCTTGCCCGCGCTCATGTCCGAGGTCGGCTTCGGGGCAGAGTAGACCGGGACACGCAGGGTAGGCGTGCCGTTGGCGGTCAGCTGCACCCGCCCGGACACATCGGCCAGGAACTGCCGGGTGATGCCCAGCTGTGTGGCGTCAGCGGCCGGGTCCATGGTCTTGGCCAGGGCTGCCGGATCCGAAATGCTCAGCGTGACATCCACGGAGGCCTTGCCGTTGGCCGGCACGTTCACCGAGGGGGTGGTGCTGATAACGACGCCGGGCATGGCCGAGGCCTGCAGGTAGCTGACGTTGTAGGACATAGGCCGGTCGGACCTGTTTTCCACCGTGATCTGCTTGGTGAGGACAAGTGCTTCCTTGCCGAGTTCCAACACACCGAAGTTCACGCTGGTCAGGGCGGGATCCTCAGTGGCGTAGGCCAGCACCTTGGTGCTGACGGCATCCAAGGCATCCACACGGCCTGAACCGACGCGGTTCGGAGCGTGGACGGCTCCGTTGGCGGCGATCACGTCATGGGTTGCGGTGTTCATGATGGCCGTCTTCACCTGATACGGGTTCAGGTCCGTGGCGGCGTAGACCAGGGCGGCAATGCCGGCCACATGGGGAGTGGCCATGGACGTGCCGCTGTTGACGGCGGCGCCGTCGCCCGAGCCCACGGCTACGGAGCCGATGGCAGAGCCGGGAGCAGCGACGTCGGGCTTCACCACGCCGTTGGAGCCGTGCACGCCGCGGGACGAGAAGGAGCTGACAGTGTCACCGACGCCGGAGGGACCGGATGTGGTGGCCTTGTACGCGGGGGACAAACGCAGGGTCAGGGTGCCCGCCACCGCGGCCGGACGCAGCCGGTCGGAGGAGGCAGCGTTCAGCTGGATACCGGGGATGGTGGCGTTGCCGCCGATTCCGGCGTCAAAGACCGCCCGCGGGGAATCCAAGACGACACCGGTGGCACCGGCAGCCTGGGCGTTGTTGAAACGGACGCCGGAGCCGCAGGGGAACGCACCGTCCGCTTCCCACTGGAGCCAAACCCATTTGCCGGTCAGTGAGCCGGCCGGGAACGGGTTGCAGCCAAAGGCGTTGTCCGCCGGGGCGGCGACCACGGTTCCGGTGAGCTGGGCTTCCGTGACGTCCGGGTTGGAATAGTTGAAGTTCGACGAGTACTGGCCGGAAGCCGTCCCTGCGAGTTCGGCGGGGGCGAGGACATCGGCGCGGTCCAGGGTGACCTGGGAACCGATGGTGCTGGCCACTGTCAGCGCGGATTTGGCATTGCCCGGGGAACCGCCGACGTCGTATACATCTCCGGCGTTGCCCGATGCGACAACAGAGAGGATGCCCTGCTCGGTGAGCTTGTTGACAATGTCATTTTCGGGATCGTCCACGGGGGAGTAGTCAGAGCCCAGAGACATGTTCACAACCTGCGCGCGGTCGGAGAAGTCACCGTCACCGTTGGGATCGAGTACATAGTCCAGGGCCTGGCCCACCACGTCGGAGGAGCCCTCACAGCCGAAGACGCGGATGCCCACCAGGGACGCTTCGGGGGCGGAACCGGGTCCGATCCGCATCGAATTGACCTGTTCCGCCGTCAGCTTGGAGTAGTCGCCGCGGAAGGTGGTGCCGTCATTGTTGGTGCCGTAGCCTGCTGCGGTGCCGGAGACGTGGCTGCCGTGACCGCCGCAGTCCAGCGGGTTCAGGTCAGGCTTGGGGACAGGCTGGTACGTGGGGGATCTTGGATCAGCGTTGTAGTCGTCGCCCACCAGGTCATAGCCGCCGATGAACTTGGCCGCATCCAGCAGGCCGCTGTCCGCGGTGGGAATGATGGGCGATGCCTGCGCTGCTGCGTAGGCCTCCAGCGTGCCGGGACCGCCGAAATCGCTGTGGGTGTAGTCAATGCCGGTGTCCAGGACGGCGATGGTGATGCCCTTGCCCGTCTGCTGGCGCTCCACCCAGGTGTTCAGTGCACGGGTGTCGATGTCCGTTCCCTTGTTGTCCACAGACTTCGACACAATCTTGGTGATGCGCTGGACATCGTCACGCCCTGCCAGCGCGCGGATAGCCTCAGCGTCACCCACGATGGCCGTGCCGGGAAGGGTGTTAGTGGTGGTGTAGAGGGTGCTGGCCTCGGCTTCCTGAGCCACGGATTCAGCCTGGGAAGCGATGTTGCTGCGGATTTCTTCGACCAGCGGCTTGTTCACCACCGGCTCCGCTTTGCCTTCCTTGACCTCTTGGGGCTGCGTCTGTTCAAAGGCGCCTTCACCGGTGAACTGGACGTAGACGGAGACCTGGCCTGAGGCGTCGCGCAGGCTCGGGGATACCTTCTGCGCCTGGAACTGCTCAAGCGATATGCCCTGGGCGAGTCCGTCGTTGTTGGTAGGTGCCTCTGGTACCGCGGTGGCCTGGGCCGGCAGGCCCAGGGACGCTGTGAGTGCGATCCCGGCGAATGCGGCAGTGAGAACCGCGCCGGGTTTGTGGTGGATGGACAATCTCATTGTGCTCCTTGAACATTCCGCCGAGCGCTACCGGGCATGTCCAAGAGACTTTGCACCGGCTGCTGACACACTGCGGCAGGTTTCCGTTGTGCCTCCAACCCCCGTCAGGAGTGTCAGCGTGCACGTAACGGCCCCCAAACCAAGCAGCCGTAGGCACACAATAGACGAGCAATCCCGCCCTGCAAAGGTTGGTGTCCCACAATGCGAATTACCTGCCGGCCTATTGTTTTATGCCGGTTGAGCAGTTATCTTTCGCGCTATTCTCCGGAAGATTAATGCCGGTGCTGCGGCGGACCCCGAGGGGCGCCGCAGCGCCGGATCATCCCCTGTGATTAGCCTTGGCGGGCCTTGATCCGCGGGTTCTTCTTGTTAATGACAAAGAGCCTCCGCCGACGGCGCACCACCTGGCTGCCGGGAAGGGCCTTGAGCGAGCGGAGCGAATTACGGGATTTCATGATTCCTCGTTTCCAATAGGCGGATGGAAGCAGGTAAGCGGGCTCTATCCGGCCCCTTGCCCGGTGATTGAACAGCACACCGTGTGGCGTTATTCCGTGCCCCTGTCCGAAGCCGGTTCGGCGGGTATGCGGTGCAGGCAGAGATTCAAAAACCCAGGACGCCCCCGGCCATGGTTTGTCATGGATGCAACCGATAACCGGACATACGCCAGACTTAGGGGCAACAGCAATGAGACCCTGAATGTGCCGGAACCGGCCGCCGGGTTTACTGACGCCAAGGAGCACGATGCCAGGGTTTTTTCTTGATAAGTCGGACCCGGCCAGTTGGCGTGCCTTAAACGGATTGGCCCTGAAGGTCGCGGAGGCGGCGGAGCACGCGGGGCTGCCCCGGTCAGTGATGGAGCTGCTGAATGTCCGTACCTCCCAGCTCAACGGATGTGCCTACTGCCTGGACCTGCACGTCCGGCTGGCCCGCGAAGCCGGCGTCAGCGGGCAGCAGCTGGCGGTGCTTCCGGCCTGGCGGGACGCTGCGGTGTTCAGCGAGGTGGAGTGCGCTGCCCTCGCCATTGCCGAAGCGTCCACCCTGCAGTCAGGAACCGCGGCGCTGCACCAGGAACTGGAGACGGCGCGGAAAGCGCTGACCGATGACCAGTACTCCTGCCTGCAGTGGGCCGCCGTGGCCATCAATGCCTTCAACCGGGTTTCCATCCTCAGCGGCTATCCGGTGCGCCCGCGGGCTGAAAAGGCCGCACGGGAACCGGAGAAATCCAGCCGTGAGTAATCTCGATCCGTCTCCCGGCAAAACGAAAGGGCACGATTTACCGTTTTCGCAGCAGAAAACGGTAAATCGTGCCCTTTCGACGCTCCCAACGGTAACTTTTGCCCGTTCGGAGGGCCGGGGTGGCGCTAGAGGGCCGGGCCCTGGCCCGCGTTGCCCTGCCACAGCGCGTCAAACGGCGCGTTCGAGGAGACGCGGTTGCGGATGCCTTCGGTGACGAATGCCTTGGCGGTCTTGGCCGCTTCCAGCGGGGTGGCACCCTTGCCCAGTTCGGCAGTGATGGCGGCGGCCAGCGTGCAGCCGGCACCGCTGACGGCGACGTCGCCCACCTTGGGAGCGCGGAGCACCTCCATGGTCTCGCCGTCGTAGAAAACGTCCACCGCGTCCTCGCCTTCCAACCGGACACCGCCCTTGGCCAGGACCACCGCGCCGCTGGCCTCGTGGATGCGGCGGGCTGCTTCCTTCAGGTCCTCGACCGTTTCGATGGAGTCCATGCCGGAAAGGGACATGGATTCAAAGTGGTTGGGGGTGACGAACGTGGCCAGGGGGAGGATCTGTGCCTTCAGCGCCTGGTCGGTGTCCAGCGCAGCGCCGGGTTCCTGGCCCTTGCAGATAAGCACCGGATCCAGGACCAGGTTCTTCCAGTCCTGGGCCTGCAGGGCCTTGGCGACGACGTCGATAGTGGCCGGGGTGCCGAGCATCCCGATCTTCACCGTGTCCAGGTCATAGGCGGTGGTGATGGCTTCGAGCTGGTCGGCGATCACCTGCGGGTCCACCGGCACGAAGCGGTGGTTCCAGGAGTCCTTGGGATCGAAGGACACAATGCAGGTCAGGGCGGTGATGCCGTAGACGCCCAGTTCCTGGAAGGTCTTCAGATCAGCTTGTGCGCCGGCGCCGCCGGTGGCTTCGGAACCGGCGATGGTGAGCGTGACGGCCGGAGCTGCGGCCGCGGCAGAGTGTGTGTTTGCAGACATGGCTCTATCTTCCACCTAAACCGGCGGAACCGGCCACCCTGATAAATCGCGCCGTAACCGGGCGCCTTGGAGCTGCCCGCCGCCACCCGCCGTCGTGCTGGTTGTCCGTCCCGGGGTTAGCCGTCCCGGGGTTAGCCGTCCCGGCGGACGCCGCGCAGCAGGTGCACCACGTCTTCGACGATGTTCCGGACCACGGGCAGGCGGGAGAGGATCACCAGCTTCGCCACCAGTGGGGCAAGGCCCGCTGCCAGGCTGTGGGACCTGCGCTGGTCAGGGGAACGGTCGTAAACCCAAAAGAGGGTGATGGCCATGTACATCAGCCACAGCAGTTCCGGCAGGTCGTCGCGGATGGCCAGCGGCGGCTGCGGCCGGGCGCTCGTGACGGCCTGGCGGAACAAGGCGATGGACTTCCCGCGGCCGACGGCGGCGTCGGCGCGGCGGTTCGAGGCCATGGCATCGCGCAGGAAGTGGCTGCCGAATGCATGGTAGGGGGCCATGGTGGCCAAACCCGAGGAAAGGATCACCTTCAAATTCTCACCGAGGTTTTGCCCCTCGCGGATCAGCGGCAGCGCCAGGGACCGGTGCTCGTCCTGCAGCGATGAATAGAGCTCGTGGATGAGGTCATCCTTGGAGCGGAAATAGTAGTACGCGTTGCCCACTGAGACCCCGGCATCCTGCGCAATGGCACGCATGGTGGTCTGCTCGTAGCCCTGGACGGAGAACAGTTGAAGTGCCGTTTCGATGAGGAGCCGGCGCGTCTGTTCGCTCTTGACGGTGACGGCCAATGATGCTCCCTTTTGCAGTAATTTCAGCGTTTAGTAGACCACAGAATTGAACGCGTTCGAAAAGGCGCGCCGCAGGGTGAAAGCCGCAGGGGGAAAGAGGGATTCAGCGGGCCGGGATGCCGGGGAATCAGCGGGAAGCGGGGCCGGCCCGCACCGGCCTCCGGGGCATGGCAGAATGGATGCGGTCCTGAAGGGCCGCCCGGGGCAGCGGGCACAGTGCTAATACAGCCGGCGGAAGCCAGGCGAACCACTACCGAAACGGAAAATGCCATGACTGCACAGCCACGGGCAGCTGCGAAAACCGCGGCAACCTACGCCTCCCGCGGGAGCTCCCAGTACGACTTGATCCTGACGCTCATGTGCGTGGTCATCGTTATCTCCAACATCGGCGCCACCAAAGGCGTGCAGTTTGCCCTCCCGGGCGGCTGGGAGATTGTGACCGACGGCGGGTTCTTCCTTTTCCCGCTGGCCTACATCCTGGGCGACGTGGTCAGCGAGGTGTACGGCTTCAAGGCCGCCCGACGCGCGATCTTCACCGGGTTCGCCATGGCGCTGCTCGCCGTCGTCAGTTTTGCCATCATCATTGCGCTGCCCGGGTTCACTGACGCGTACGGGCTCCAGAAGCAGGCGGCGCTGGAGGTGGCCCTCGGCCCGGTCTGGCAGATTGTGGCCGCCAGCCTGCTCGGGTTCCTGGCCGGGCAGCTGCTGAATTCCATGGTGCTGGTGCGGATGAAGGAACGGTTCCGCGAAAAAGCCCTGGTGGGCCGGCTGATGGCCTCCACCGGGGTGGGTGAATTCGCCGACACACTCATCTTCTGCGCCATCGCCGCACCGGTGATCGGGATTACCGACGCCGGCGGGTTCCTCAACTATGTGGTGTTCGGGTTCCTGTACAAGACACTGGTCGAGTTCCTGTTTGTGCCGGTGACCGCCATGGTCATCCGGGTGATTAAGAGGCGCGAACCGACGTATGCCGGACCGGAGCTGGAACCGGCGCCGGCCGGATAACCGCGGGGCGAAATCTGCACCGGTTTGTGCAAGGGTGGACAGACGCACGCGTTTCACTTCCCCACTACGGCAGGAGAATAAACATGAGCAGTTCCGAACAGGTCCCCAACCCCGGAGCCCGGGCAGTAGACGAGAACCTTGCGGGAACCCGCGACGAGTTCAACGACGAAGTCACCAAGGTGCTGCTCGAGGATGCGCAGGAGGACAAGAGCCCCGCCGACGAGGAACGTGATTCCCAGCCCGCCCTGGAAGAGGATGAGCAGACCGTGGCCAAGCCGGACAATTCCTAACCGAACGAACCGCTGCCGCGCACCTGGAACTAGGCGCTGTAGTACTTCCCCAGCACCTCGGCCTTGAAGTCGAAGAAGGACCCGTCTTCGATGGCCAGCCGGGCGTCATCCACCAGCTTTACCGTGAACCGTTCGTTGTGGATGGAGATCAGCGTATGGCTGACCATCTCGTTGGACTTGAACAGGTGCTGGATGTACGCCCGGGTGTAGTTGGTGCAGGTGTAGCAGTCGCAGCCGTCCACCAGCGGACCGAAGTCCTTCTTGAACTTGGAGTTTGAGAGGTTCTTGCGCCCGTACGGCGTGTAGAACGCTGAGTTGCGGGCCACCCGGGTGGGGGAGACGCAGTCGAAGGTGTCGGCACCGTTCTCGATGGCGGTGAAAATGTCATCGGGTTCGGAAATGCCCAGCAGGTGCCGCGGCTTATTCTCCGGCAGTTCCTCGGTGCACCAGCGGACAATCGTACCCAAGTTCTCCTTTTCGAAGGCGCCGCCCAGGCCGAAGCCGTCAAAGTCCATGGCGCCCAGGTCCCGGGCAGCCTTGCGGCGCAGGTCCTCGTACTGGGCGCCCTGCAGCACCCCGAACAGCGCCTGGTACGGTTTTCCAGCCCGCTCCTTGGTAAGCCGCTCGTGTTCGGCCAGGCAGCGCAGCGCCCACAGGCGGGTGCGTTCCAGCGACATTTCCTGGTAGCCGCGCGAATTCATCAGGGTGGTCAGCTCGTCGAAGGCGAACATGATGTCCGCGCCGATCTTGTGCTGGACCTGCATCGAAATTTCCGGGCTGAACCGGTGCTTGTCCCCGTTCAGGTGCGACTTGAACCAGACGCCGTCGTCGTCAATGTGGGCCAGGCGCTCCTTGCCGGGCGCGACGTCGTCGTCCGCTCCCGTGGCATGGGTGGTGCCGTCGGCATTCATGTTGATGACCTTCTTGAACCCGGCACCCAGGCTCATGACCTGGAAACCGCCGGAATCGGTGAAGGTGGGGCCGGACCAGTTCATGAACTTTCCCAGCCCGCCGGCCTCGTCCAGGATGTCCGGGCCGGGCTGCAGGTACAGGTGGTACGCGTTGGCCAGCACTGCCTGCGCGCCCAGCTCCGCAACCGACTCGGGCAGCACGGCCTTGACCGTGGCCTTGGTCCCCACCGCGATAAACGCCGGGGTCTTGATCTCGCCGTGCGGAGTGGAGATGGTGCCCGTCCGGCCTTGGAAGCCGCCTCCGTTCGCCTCTACGCGGGCTTCGGCCGCTGCGGGGGCGGTTTCGCGCAGGCGCTTACCGAGGGTGAAGGAGAAGGCTGAAGAAGACACCCTTCCATTTTGCCCTACCCCGGGCGGCTCGGTTTCCGGGGACGACGCCGGGCCGCTGGGGGCACCGCGGGTGCTGCAGGCGGCGGAGGGGACCAGTGTGGGACGTTCCCCACATTTATTTAAGCCCGAACTTCTCCGGGGATACGTTGGAAGGTGCGGGTTCGGAAGGCACATCCGGGTCCCCGGCCCACTCCTTCTGCGATGTCCACGGCAAGAAAGGCTGTGTCTGCCCCCTTGACGCACCTGAAAGAAATGTTCCGGATTGCTCCGGCCAACAATGACCACCACGTGGCCATCCGCTGTGCCATCGGTATTGGCCTGCCGCTTCTGCTGGTGTTGTTCCTGGGACGCATCGACCTGGCGATCTTTGCCTCCTTCGGTGCCTTCACCGGTATCTACGGGCGCAACGAACCGCACCGCCAGCGCCTTGGCCACCAGGTCCGCGCCGGAGCGCTGATGCTGGCCGTCATCCTGGCCGCAGCCCTGTGCGCACGGCTGGACCTGGATGAGTGGGGAACCGTCATAGGCACCACCCTTGTGGCGGGGCTGGGCACCGTCGTTACCGGATTCTGGCGGCTGCGCCCGGCCGGCTCGCTGTTCCACATCTTTGCGTTTGCGGCTATCTCCTCGGTGCCGAACCAGCCGCCGGTCTGGCAGGGCATGCTCGTTGCCGTCCTGACGGTGGCGTTCTCCATCCTGGTTGGCCAGTCCGGAATGCTTGCCCGGCACTACCGCACGGACTGGAGCCGTCCGGTCCGTCCCCGGTTCTCCCCGGCGCAGCGCCGCCTCATCTATATAGACGGGCTGCAGTACGCGGTGGCCGCGCTTCTGGCCGGATCCATTGCCACGATGCTGGGCATCGGCCACAATTACTGGGCGATGGTGGCCGCCACGGTTCCGCTGGTGGGCCAAACCGCCCGCCACGGGGTCTACCGCGGTCTGCAGCGGATCCTGGGCACGTTCGCGGGCCTGGTCCTAACGGCCCTGATCCTGTTTCCCAACCTGGAACCGTGGCAGATGGTGCTGGTCATCGCTGCCTGCCAGTTCGGCGCGGAAATGCTGATTGCCCGCCAGTACGCGCTGGCCCAGGCGGTGGTCACGCCCCTGGCGCTGGTCAGCACGGAACTGGCGCATCCCAGCAATCCCGTGGAACTGCTGCGGGACCGGGGGATTGAGACCCTAATTGGTGCCGCCGTCGGCATGGCCGTGGTGGTTGTTGTGCACCTGCGCCGGAAGCGCCTTAGCCCCGGACCGCGATAAGTTCGGTCTGGATCCGGCGGTCGATTTCCGCGTCGGTGAGGGTCTGCGATCCGCCGTGGGCCCGCAAGTACAGCAGGGCGTTCAGGCGCAGGACCCGCCATTCCTTTTCGCTGTCCTCGTTGCCGGCCTCAGCGGCACGGTGGATTTCCCGGTCATACAAGTTGGGTTCGTTCAGCTGGCGCTGCAGCAGTTCGGCTGCGACTTTCGCCCTCAAGGGGTCCGTCTCGGTTGCGTCCGCCGCGCGCACCGCTTGGCTGTACGCGGCAGCGCTCTCGTCGTCGCCGGCCTCGTGGGTGATGTGTGCGGCCAGGCTCAGCGCGCCCTGGATCCAGTTCCACCGCCCGAAGTTCCCGTCGAAGGGCAGCCCGGTGATGACGTTGCAGACCTTGAGGGCGTTCCCGGAATCGCCCAGGTCCACGAACAGCAGATAGGCCAGGTCGCGGACATCCTGGAGATTGCTGCCGGACTTCACGTTCAGGCCGCGTTCCAGCCGGCCGGCGATCTCCTGCACGGCGGCATGGCCGGGATGCGCTGCGGCGGCTTCGGCGATGATTTCGGCAGCGTTGTCCTCTTCGGAGGGCACCTGGCGCACGGCGTCCGACGGCGCGCCCTCCGGTGCCGGGGCTTGTACCCGGACGGATGATCCGTGCGCCAGCCGCAGCGAGCTGCCGTCCTCAAGCTTCACGATCACCAGCGCGGGAGTGCCGAAGTCGTCTTCCTCCACGCTGGTGCCGGCGACCGGAGCCAGCGGTGCCGCGGGCCCGTCACCGGGAACCAGTTTCTGGCCGGGGGCTAGCAGTTCCGCATTGACCCGGAACGTATACGTTTCCGGCGCACTCTCAGACATGGCGATTCCTTCGTGGTTGGACCTCGGCTCCCCAGACCTCCCATTATATAAAGCTCCGGTAACGCCGGTTTGTCAGCGTCCCGGTCAGCGGCCCCAGCCGGCCGAGGCCAGCGCCTGGCGGAGCAGGTCGCCCCGCCCGCCGGAGAACTCGGCGTAGATGGCCGGGCTGAGTGCCTCTTCCGGCGTCAGCCAGGACAGCTCCAGGGCATCCTGGCGCGGATCGCATTCACCGGTCACGGGAATCAGGTAGGCCAGCGCGACGGCGTGCTGGCGCTCGTCAGTGAGCCCGCTCTGGGAGGGGGAGGGGAAGTACTCGGCGACGGCGAACGGCACCAGAGTGGGCGGCAGCTGCGGCAGCGCCATGGGGCCAAGGTCCTTTTCCAGGTGGCGCAGCAGCGCGCCGCGGATGGTTTCGCGGTACATCACCCGCCCGGAGACGAAGGAACGCACCATCCGGCCCTCGGGTGTGGCCTGCAGCAGCAGCCCCACCTCCGTGACGTAGCCCAGCGGGTCGCACCGGACCGGGACGGCTTCAACGTAAACCATGGGCAGGCGCTGCCGGGCTTCGTAGAGGTCTTCCTCGGAAAGCCAGCCTGGATAAGGGTCAGGAGTACGAACGTTCATAGCAGTGTTCTACCCCAAACAGGCCCTGCCAGTCATTCGGCACGCTGCGCTTCGGCCATCGGCTGAACGGCTCCAATACAGTCCCGGGGCCTTTCCGGCCGCGCCGCGGCCGCCCTACGCTTGATCCATGACACGGGAGCTCCCGGAGCTCCTCCTGCCGGATGCCGGGGCTTGGCGGGAGTGGCTGGAGCACAACTATGCCCGATCTTCCGGCGTACGGCTGGTGCTGGGCCGCAAGGGCGGCACCGTAACGGGGCTGACCTACAAACTGGCTTTGGACGAGGCCCTCTGCTTCGGCTGGATTGACGCCCAGGCGGACAAACGCGACGAGCAGAGCTATTTTCAACGGTTCCAGCCGCGGGGAGCGCGCAGCGTCTGGTCGCTGCGGAACGTGGGGCACATCAACCGGCTGGAGGCAGAGGGCAGGATGCACCCGGCCGGCCGCGACGCGGTCCTCAGCGCGAAGGTCGACGGACGCTGGGACGCCGCCTACGCCGGACCTGCGGCGGCGGAGCTCCCGGCGGACCTGCAGGCAGCCATTGCCGCCGATCCCGAAGCCCAGCGGATGTTCGACGTGCTGACCGCGCAGAACCGCTATGCCATGTATTTCCGGCTCAAGAACCTCAAAACGCAGCAGGGCAGGGAACGCCGCATTGAGGCCTTTGTCCAGATGCTCCGGGAACACCGCAGTCCCTATCCGCAGAAACGCACACCCCCGCCCCCGTCCCCGGCGGACACGCCGTCGGACGCATAGGGGCATCCCACCGGGCCGGGACAGAAGCAGCAGCCGGCCGTCCAACCGGTTCCACCAGGAGGTCCAGATGTGCCGGCTCTTCGGTATGCACGCAGGAAAAACCCCGGTCGCGGCCACCTTCTGGCTCCTCACGGCACCGGACAGCCTGGCCCGGCAAAGCCGGAAGGAAGCGGACGGTTTCGGCATCGGCACCTTCGGCCCCGACGGGAAGCCGCACACGGACAAGGCACCCATTGCGGCCTACGAGGACGTTCAGTACGCCCAGGCCGCACGGGACCTGGAGAGCACCACGTTCATTGCCCACGTGCGTTACGCCAGCACAGGCGCTGACACCGCCGTCAACACCCACCCCTTTGAGCAGGACGGACGGCTGCTGGCCCACAACGGGGTGGTGGAGGACCTGGACAAGCTCGATGACCGGCTGCGGCAACTGGATGTGTATGGCCTGGTGAAGGGGGACACGGACAGCGAACGTGTCTTCGCGCTCATCACCGCCGAAGCAAGGGCCAACGGCGGCAACGTCACCGAAGCCATCGGCACGGCCGTGGCCTGGGTGGCGGAAAACCTCCGGCTGTACGCCGTCAACCTCGTCCTCACCACCGCCACCGATCTGTGGGCGGTCCGCTACCCGGACACCCATCCGCTGTATGTGCTGCAGGTGGCCTCCGGAAACCAGCACGGTGAGAAACGCACTGACCGCATCAGCGTCCACAGCGACCAGATGCGGCAGGAAAACCGTCCGGCCGTGATGGTGGCCACCGAAAAAATGGACGAGGACCCCAACTGGCGGCTGCTGGATTCCGGCGAAGTGCTGCACGTGGACAGCAGCCTCACCATGGACCGCCTGTTCCCGCTTCCGCAGCACCCGGAACACCTGATCACCCTGGCGGACCTGGATGGCAAGGCCGCGGCGTCGCAGCATCCGCTGAAAGTCAGCTGACCCCGGCGTACCACCGGTACGGTGCCGGGCCGGGTTACCCGTCCAGGTCGGCCCGCCGCACCCGGGCCGACGCTTCCAGCACCATCCACGCCTGCAGCTGGGTGGAGAGCTCCACTGTGGAGCCGCCCGGATAGGTGTTGGCGGCCGGTTGCAGGGGATGGGTGGAGAACAGCTCCCATTCCCCGCGTTTGGCCCGCCCCTCCCACAGGGCCTGCGCGGTGGCGTCCACCAGTTCCGACGCTGTGCGGCGGGATGGTTCGGGCAGGGCGGGTGACACTGCGGCCTGGGCAAGGTACCGGGCCAGGATTCCCGTGAACAACCCGCCGTCCCCGGTACCGTGGGTTCGCAGCACCGGCGAGGGGCCGCCGTCGTCGGTCAAATGCTGCCGAACGGCAGCCACCAGCTCCTGTGCCCGGGCGAGGTTGGCGCTGCCGCCCAGTTCCAGCAGGGCAGCCAGCACCGGTCCCTGGTTGTAGGTGAAGATCCGGGATTCGAGCTGCGGGCGGCCGCGGACCACCTTCACGCCGTCCATGTACAGGCCGGTTTCCGGATCCAGCAAGGTGGCGTTAAGCCAGTCCACCAGCGCCTGAGCCCGGTCCCGGGACCCGGTCCGAACAAAATGCAGGGCAGCCGGGGCGGTTGCCGGCGTGTTCTTGAAGTTCCGGTCACGGTTCCAATAGATGCCGCCGCCCAGATCATTCGTGTGGGCCGATACCAGGGCCGCGTCCAGTGACTGCAGGACCTTGCGGTAGGGACGCTGCCGGTCGCGGGACCCGGACAGGGAGTTCAGGCGTCCCACGGACAGTGCCAGCCAGGCCATGTCGTCGTAGAACCGGTTGGTGTACCGCATCCGGTTGCGCAGCCCGATGGTCCGCACCAGCGCGGGGGCCAGTTCGGCGGCGGCCGGATGCTCCGGCCCGCGGAACGGGGTGCCGGTACGGCGTTCCCGCAGAGCCGCATCCACCAATGAGTCCAGATAGTGTGCCTGCCACCAGTAATGCCAGGGCTGCCGCAGCTCCGCCAGCCGGGACAACGGGTGCCGGGTGGCGGCCAGATGGGTGCCGGGCAATCCGGCCAGCTGCCGGCCGAAAGCCGCACTAACCGTGCGTGCGGCTGCCTCGGCGCGGTCGTCGGCGTCCAGGGCAGGGTCCTCGAAGAGCATGCGCCAACCCTAGACCAGCCGCGGAGGATGCGGCACCAGCCGACGCACAGTAGGCTCGGATCCTGCCGTGTGAGCTGCACTACAGTTGCTGCGGCAGACGGATCCGCACGGGGAATTGGCAAGCAGGAGGAACGCATGGACATCGCAGGCGCATCAGCAATAGTCACTGGAGGAGCGTCCGGACTCGGGCGCGCAACGGCGCGGAAACTGTACGACGCCGGTGCCTCCGTGGTGCTGGTTGACCTGCCGCAGTCCAACGGCCTGGCCTATGCCGGGGAACTGGGCGACAACGCCCGCTTCGTGCCCGGCGACGTGACCGACCCCGAGCAGATGCAGGCCGCCGTCGAAGCCGCCATGGCCGCCGGACCACTGCGGGTGGCCGTGAACTGCGCCGGCATCGCGACCCCCGGCAAGGTGCTGGGCCGTGACGGCGTGCTGCCGCTGGAGGACTTCGCCCGCGTGATCAGCGTGAACCTGATCGGCACCTTCAACGTGACCCGGCTGGCCGCGGCCGCCATGGCGGAAACCGAACCCGTAACGGCCAACGGCACCGAGGAGCGCGGCATCATCATCAACACCGCGTCCGTGGCGGCCTTCGACGGGCAGATCGGCCAGCCGGCCTACGCCGCGTCCAAGGGCGGGGTGGCTGCCATGACCCTGCCGCTGGCCCGCGAGCTGGCCCGCCACCTGATCCGGGTGGTCACCATTGCCCCGGGCATCTTCGAGACACCCATGATGGCCAGCCTGCCGCAGGCTGCCCAGGACTCCCTAGCCGCGCAGGTGCCGCACCCCTCCCGTCTGGGCCGCGCCACCGAATACGCCTCATTGGCCGCGCACATCATTGAAAACCAGATGCTGAACGGGGAAACCATCCGCCTGGACGGCGCCATCCGGATGGGACCTCGCTGAGCCTGATGACGGAAACGAACCCGTTCCCGGCCGAGGCCCTGCCCGATCTGCCGGACGCCGACTTTTACGCCTTTGAAGACCTGCTCTCCGATCCCGAAAAGGACAAGCTGGCGCAGCTGCGGCGCTTCCTTGCCGCGGAAGTGCTTCCGCACGCGGACACCTGGTGGAATGAGGCCCGGTTCCCCGCCGAGCTGCTGCCCAAGCTGGCTGAACTGGACCTGTCCACCCCCGTGCAGCAGGGCCACTCACCGCTGTTTGCGGGTCTCGTCATTGCGGAAATGACCCGTGCGGACACGTCCCTGGCCACCTTCTTTATGGTCCACCATGACCTGTTTGTGGAGGCCCTGCACGCCTTTGGGTCCGAGGAGCAGAAGGCCCGGCTGCTGGAGGACGCCCGCGCCCTGCGCATAACAGGCGCGTTTGCCCTCACCGAGCCGGAGCACGGCTCGGACGTGGCTGGCGGCATGGCCACCACGGCAGTGAGCGACGGCGACACCTGGGTCCTCAACGGTGCCAAACGCTGGATCGGCAACGGTACGTTCTGCGACTACATGGTGCTGTGGGCACTGGAACCGGAAACGGGCCGCACCCGCGGTTTCCTGCTCAACGCCAACCTGCCCGGGGTGACCCGGACCCGGATTGAAAACAAGACCGCGCTGCGCACCGTGCAGAACGCCGACATCTTCCTCGACAACGTGCGGGTGCCCGCGGCGGATCTGCTGGCCGGAGTGGAAAGCTTCGACGACACCAAGCAGCTGCTGCGCGGGTCCCGGATCATGGTCGGCTGGCAGGCCGTGGGCGCACAGCTGGCGGCGTTCGACGTCGCCCGGGCCTACGCCGTCGAACGCCTCCAGTTCGGCCGCCCGCTGGCTTCCTTCCAGCTCATCCAGCAGCAGCTGGTGCAGATCCTGGGTAACGCCGTGGCCAGCACCGGGATGCTGGCCCGGGTTACGGAGCTTGAGCACGGGGGATACGCGGGCGGCGAAGTAAGCGGAGGCATGGCCCGGGCAGCGCTGGCCAAGTCCTACGCCAGTGCCCGGATGCGGGAAAGCGTGGCGTTGGGCCGGAGCATCCTGGGTGGGAACGGGATTGTCACCGACTACCGGATGGCCAAGATCTTCGCCGACGCCGAAGCCATCTACACCTACGAGGGAACGTACGAGATCAACACGCTGATTGTCGGGCGGGACGTTACCGGGGTTTCCGCGCTGCGTTAGGCCTCTGCGGTTGTGCTGGCCGGCTCGGGTATGGGGGATTCCCCTCCGGTCCGGGAAAAATCGACCGGTTTGGGAAATCCCTGCCACTGCAAACCGGCGGGATTTCCCAAACTGGCAGCAGATTGTCCGGCAGCCCGGAAGAGGTCAGGTGGCAGAGTGCGTAAAGGATCAGTAGGCTTACTAAATGGGTCGCAGCAACGGCGGCCCGGTTTACCGGACCGAAAGGCATGGTTTATGAGCGAGCAGAGCATTCCTGACCCCGAGCTGGGCGACGATCCGGTCCTGGCCGACGACGTAGCCGCGGTTGCCACCCCCGACGAACTTTCGGTGGTCTCCGAAGACGAACTGCTGGAGCAGGACGAACTGGTGGACGCCGAAGACCTGACGTACCCCGGCGCCGCAGAGGACAACCCGGACAACTGGCAGGAAGATCCCCTGATCCGCGGAGAGGAGCCCCTGAACGAACCGGGCGAGCTCTCCGATCAGACCCTGCGGGACGAGACCGCCGAGGAACGCTTCCTCACCGGTGCCGACCAGGTTCCGCCGGAGGAGCCCACCATCGGTGAGGCAGCCAACGACGTCGACTTCGGTGACCCGACTGTAGGTGATGAGGAAGACGCAAGCGATGATCCCTCCCACCGCGGCGGCGATCCCCTTGCTGACTTCAATCCCGAAGAGCAGGTCTAGCCAGCATCAACCTGCCGGGTCCGGCAGCCTTGGTCCACGGACCGGCACCGGGCCCCGCGGCACTAGGCTGGAGCTATGCCTTCCTTCCGCGTCCAGCTGAACATCCTGGGACTAAAGCCGGGCAACCAGCCCGAGGCCGTCATGGAAACCGCGATTGCGGCGCTGGGCACAGCACACCACGTGGAAGCGAATCAGCTCGACATTGTGTCCGGGGTTCCGCGGATCACGCTGCGGTTTACGGTGCCGGATGACGAGTTCTCCGTGGAGAATTCACGGGCGCGCCGGGCAGCCATCAACATGCGTGCCGCCGTGGAGGAAGTCGCCAACGGGCAGGACCTGCGGGTGCTGCGGCGGATGCGCGGGCGCTGGACGGTGTTGTAACCGGCTCTTCGGCGGGAAATGCCAGCGACAGCCCGACAGCGTCCTCAGCCCGGGAACGCATCCAGGGTGAGGCGGCTGCGGTATTCCACCGGCTCCCGGGTCAGCGGATCGGTAAACCGCACGGATCGCGCCAGCAGCTGCAGCGGCTTCGAATAGTCGTCCGCCGCCTGCGGAAGCAGCTCCGGATAAAACGAATCGTTCAGGATCCCGATCCCCTGCGACGCCATGTGCACCCGAAGCTGGTGGGTCTTGCCGGTGTGCGGCAACAGCCGGTAGCGGCCCAGCCCGCCGGCACGTTCCATCAGCTCAATCCGGGTCTCGGCGTTCGGCTCGCCGTCGATTTCCTGCGCCAGAAGATACGTCCGCGACTTGATCATCCTGCTGCGCACAATCCGCGGCAGCTCAAGGTCCTCCCGCACCGGGGCCACGGCTTCGTACTCCTTCTCGATGCGCCGCTTCTCGAACAGCACCTGGTATTTGCCCCGGCTGGCGGGGTTGGTGGAGAAAAGCAGCACGCCGGCTGTCATCCGGTCCAGGCGGTGCATGGGAATAAGGTCCGGAATGCCGAGCTGGACCCGCAGCCGCACCAGTGCCGACTCGGCCACGTACATACCGCCCGGCGTCGTCGGCAGGAAATGCGGCTTGTCCACCACCAGCAGGTCCTCGTCCTGGTGCAGGATGCCGATCTCCACCGGAATCCGCTCCTCGGGCGGCAGTTCCCGGTAGTACCAAATGAACGTGTGCGCGTTCAGGGGCGTGGCCCGGGTCAGCGGAATCCCGCCCAGGCCCACCACCTCGCCCCGCTCAAAGCGGTCCACAATCCCGTCCGGATCCACATGGCCGAAGCGCTCCAGGACATAGTCCATGGCAGTTTCCCAGGGACCCTCGTCGGGCAGGCGCAGGCGGGTGGCATTAACTCCGTTGCGCACGGGTAGCGGGGATTGCATCACCATTTCAGGATATCCGGTGCCCGGACGTAAATTGGGTTGGGCGATTCCGCCCGCAGACCCCTTGGAACGGAGCCCGGTGGCCGCTAAACCAGTTCGTGCAGCACAGAACCCGCAAACCTCTTCCGAACCGGCACTCACACCGGAGGAACGCCAGTCGGTGCGGCGGACGCTGCGAACACCCAAGCTGCTCAAGACCGAGGTGCTGGCCGGATTGGTGGTGGCCCTCGCGCTCATTCCCGAGGCGCTGGCCTTCTCCGTCATCGCCGGCGTGGACCCGAGGATAGGGCTGTTTTCAGCCTTCACCATGGCTGTCACCATTTCCTTCCTGGGCGGCCGCCCGGCCATGATTTCCGCTGCGACCGGCGCCGTCGCCCTGGTTATCGCCCCGCTCGTGGCGTCCCACGGTGTGCAGTACATGATTGCCGCAGTGCTGCTGGCAGGGGTTTTCCAAGTGTTGCTCGCGCTGCTCGGTGTGGCTAAGTTGATGCGTTTCATCCCGCGCCAGGTCATGGTGGGTTTCGTCAACGCGCTGTCCATCCTCATCTTCATCGCCCAGGTGCCCGAGCTGCTGGGGGTGCCGTGGCTGGTGTATCCGCTCACGGCCCTTGGAGTGCTCATCGTCTTCGGGCTGCCGCGGCTGACGACGGCGGTGCCCGCGTCGCTGGTGGCGATTGTCGTCATCACGGCGATCACGGTGGCCGCTTCCATCGCTGTCCCCACCGTGGGTGACAAAGGCGACCTGCCGGACAGCCTCCCGTCGCTGCTGCTGCCGGATGTTCCCCTCAGCCTGGATACGTTGCAAGTGGTTTTTCCGTACGCGCTGGCCGTGGCCTTCGTGGGACTCCTGGAGTCGCTGATGACGGCGAAACTGGTGGATGACGTCACAGATACCCGGTCCAACAAGACACGGGAAGCGTGGGGTCAGGGGGTTGCCAACATCGTGACGGGCTTCTTTGGCGGCATGGGCGGCTGCGCGATGATCGGCCAGACCATGATCAATGTGAAGGGCTCCGGCGCCCGGACCCGGATTTCCACCTTCCTCGCCGGCGTTTTCCTGCTGCTGCTCGTGGTGGTCCTCGGGGACGTTGTGGCGCTCATTCCGATGGCCGCCCTGGTGGCCGTCATGATCTTCGTCGCCGTGACCAGCTTCGACTGGCACAGCGTCCGTCCGTCCACCCTCAAGATGATGCCCAAGAGCGAAACAGCCGTCATGCTGTCCACCGTGGTGGTGACCGTCTGGACCCACAACCTGGCCGCTGGCGTCGGCGTCGGTGTGCTGGTGGCGATGGTGCTCTTCGCTCGGCGGGTGGCGCACTTCGTGACGGTGGAGCGCAGCGTGGCGGAGGACGACGCCGGCAACGCGGCCGCCACCTATACGGTCAACGGCGAGTTGTTCTTCGCTTCTTCGAATGACCTCTACTCGCAGTTCGAGTACGCCCAGGATCCGGCGCGCGTGGTCATTGACCTCAGCAGCTCCCATGTATGGGATGCCTCCACGGTGGCGGCACTGGATGCGGTGGCGGAAAAGTATCGGCGGCGCGGCACTGAAGTGGAAGTAGTGGGGCTGAACGCGGCCTCGGGCAAAATGCGCGACCGGATGGCAGGCCGCCTGGGCTGATCTGGTAGCCGCATGACCGGTTCGCAGCCGGCGACCGCGGTTCAGGCGGCGTTGAGGTCCATGTCCCGGAATCCTGCCGGGGCGTCCTCAAACAGAGCCGACAGGGCGCGCCGGCACTGCTCCGCCGTCGGGCGTTCCTGCGGGGACAGTGCGGTCATAGCGGTGAGGAGTGACCGCCACCCGGCGGGCAGCGTTGACGGAATCTCCGGTGCCCGGACGGTCCGGGCCACCATGGATTCAACCTGCGGCAGGTCAAATGCCCGCCGCCCGGCCAGCGCTTCCAGCAGTACCAGGCCCAGCGAGTAGATGTCCGTGGCGGGGGTTAGCCGGGAACCGGTGACCTGCTCCGGGCTCATGTACGGCAAGCTGCCGTAGGACGAAGCGCTGCGGGCAGGCAGGAGCGTGCTGACGGCGGTGCCGAGGTCGGCGACTTTCGCGCCGGTTCCGGGGGCCAGCAGGATGTTCGAGGGTTTGATGTCGCGGTGGAGATAATCCGCGGCGTGGATAGCGGCCAGGCCCTCCGTAAGGTCGGCGCCAAGCTGTGCGGCGGCTGCGGGCGGCAGGGCGCCGCTCCCGGCGAGGTGCTGGCGGAGGTTGGGGCCCGGCACCAGTTCGAGGACCAGGAACGGCGTCTGCACTCCGGTCACGGGATGCCCGACGGTTCCGGTGGCAATCACCTGGACCACCCGCGGACTGCGCACCGCTGTGAGGGCTTCGGCCTCGCGTGCGGCTTCACGGCCCGACGGCGAGTGGCCCAGCGGAGCGGAAAAGATCTTCACGGCAACTTTGTCCAGGGTTGCCAGATCGGTGGCCCGCCATACATAGGCGGCCGTACCGCGGCCGATCGGCTCATCCAGGCAGAAGCGGCCCTCAATGAGTATGTGGGGGCTGAAACCGGAGCTGTCGGTCCGCGGCAGGGACGGTGCCTGGGACAGGTGTCCGGGCGCGCTTCTCGCCATGCTTCCCCCGATACATTAGTTAGCCTGTCTAGCTAGTAGCTCAACTAACCATAAATAGGCATACGCGGGCTGTCCAGCTGTATCGCGGCATGAGGTGGTGCGGACTACCTGGGCAGTTACTTGGTGGTACCGGCGGTTCCGGCGGAACCGTCCGGAGCGGGTTCGCCGGGTGTCCCGCCCAGAGCCTGCCGGAGCCGGGTCATAAACCGGATCACGGTATCGGCCTCCTCCGGGGATAGTTCTGCAGCTGCCTGCAGCATCCGCCCGTGCATGTCGCCTACGGTCTGCCGGACTTCTGTGTCGGAGACCTCGGTGGGGACAATCTCCCAGGCCCGGCGGTCATTGGGGCGGGCGCGCCGGCGCACATAGCCGCCCTTCTCGAGCCGGTCGATCAGTGCCGTGGTGGAGGCGGTGGAAATGCCCAGCAGCCGGCTCAGGTCCTTCGGGCCAAGACTCCCGCCGGCCTGCCGGGCCTGCATGAGGTAGCGCATGGCCAGCAGGTCATTCTCGTTCATCCCCATGGAATCCTGGGTGTGCCGGCGGACCCGGGTTTCCGCTGCCCGGTAGCTGCGCACTGCATCCAAAACGTCCCGGGCCCGGGGGTGTTCCGGGTCCGGGGAGTACCAGTACCCATTGCGTTCGGGGTCCTGCTGCGGGGTGTCCATTCAAATAATCCTAGCCCTGCTGGAAGGTAGCCCGCCTAGGGATCGCTGCGACACATTTCGGTTGTCCTGCCGCTTTGCGTTTCTGCTGCCGGTTTGAACCGGCAGCAGAAACGTGAATGGGCAGCAGAAACGAGAGCCGGCAGCAGGTTCGCCGCAGCTACAGGGTCAGGGCCATGCCCAGTGAATCCGGGGCGACTTCGCGGAATCCGTGCCGGGCGTAGAGGCGGCGCCCCGGAGGATCGGCCATGAGCGTGACCCATGCCCCGGCGGGTGCCTCGGCGCGGATGGTTTCCAGCAATGCCGTGAGTACGCGGTCGCCCAGGCCCTGCCGCTGGTGCCCGGGCAGGACGGCCATGTCTGCGATAAGGAAATACCAGCCGCCGTCACCGACCACCCGTCCCATGGCCACCGGCTGTCCCGTTCCGGCTTCCACGATGTGAGCCGCGGCCCAGCTGCCGGCAAGGGCCGCTGCTGCCTGGTCCGGCCGCTTAGGTGTCAAACCGGACTCGGTGCGCAGCCGCAGATAAGCGTCCACCGGTGGCGTCGACATAATGTCAGCGCAGGAGCAGGAGCACGGCCAGCGCCAGCATCACAATGCCGATCAACACGTCAAGGATCTGCCAGGTGCGGGGGCTGCTGAGGAACTTCGCCAGCGACCGGGCGCCGTAGCCCAGGGCCGAAAACCACAGGACGCTGCCGGCCACTGCCCCGGCCGCGAAGATCCAGCGGCCGCTGGTGCCGTATTGGTTGCCAAGGCTGCCCAGAAACACCACCGTGTCCAGATAAACGTGCGGATTCAGGTAGGTCAGGGCCAGCGCGGTGCTGACCACCGATCCGCGGGAACGGGGTTCCTGTGCGCCGAGCGAGGACGGCTTCAGTGCCGAGCGGATGGACCGGATGCCGAACCAGGCCAGATAGGCGGCGCCGGCCCAGCGCAGCAAATCCAGTGCCTGCGGGAACCTGGAGACCAGTGCACCGATACCGGCTGTGCCGCCCAGGATCAGGATGGCATCACTGAGCGCGCACAGCAGCACCACCGTGCCAATGTGTTCCCGCCGGATGCCCTGCCGCAGCACAAAGGCGTTCTGCGCGCCGATAGCCACGATGAGTCCAAGGCCGGTGACCATGCCGGTTGCCGCGATGCTCCACATATGTTCACCGTAACCAGCACGCTGAATTCAGGCCAACGAATTATTCTTCGGATACATTAGCTTTGCTTCATGAACCTCGAGCAACTACGGGCCCTGACCGCCGTCGTGGACGAAGGAACCTTCGAAGCGGCTGCCGAGCGCCTCCATGTCAGTCCGTCAGCGGTCAGCCAACGGATCAAGGCCCTGGAGAATGCGGAGGGGCAAATCATGGTCCGGCGCGGCATTCCGTGTAGTCCGACCGAGGCGGGGGCGGTCCTGCTGCGGATGGCGCGGCAGATACAGCTGCTGGAATCCGAGGCCCGGACGGCACTGTCCACAGGCACCGGAGCCGGAACGTCGACGCCGGTGGCCGTTAACGCTGATTCACTTGCCACCTGGTTCCGGCCGGTCCTCTCCGAAGCTGCCGCGTGGACGGACGGCACGCTGGAACTGCAGGTAGAGGACCAGGACCACAGTGCCCGGCTCCTGCGCAGCGGCGACGTCATTGGTGCCGTCACTGCCGATCCCGTGCCGGTCAACGGATGCAGGGCCGAGCTGCTGGGCGCCATGCGGTATCTCCCGGTGGCCACGCCGGCCCTGCGGCAGCAATACACCGGGGCGGACGGGGTCAGCTGGGACACCATGCCCGTGGTTCGCTTTAACTCCAAGGATGACCTGCAGGGGCGGTTCCTGGCGGCCCGCGGCGTCACCGGCCTTCCGCCGCGGCACACCATCCCGTCTTCGGAGGCGTTCCTGGCCGCGGTCCGCGCGGGGCTGGGCTGGGGCATGCTGCCGGAACTGCAACTGGGCACGGAGCTCGACGACGGAACCCTGGTGCTGCTGGACGGGAGCGCCTACGAGGATGTGCAGCTGTACTGGCAGGCCTGGAAGCTCGATTCGGAACGCCTGCGCCGCATCAGTGCCGCCATCCGGCAGGCCGCCGCCCGGCTCCGGTAGAAGACCTAACCCCGCATCGGCTGGCAGTGCGGGCAGTAGTACAGGTCCCGCAGCTCCAGCTCGTTATCGCCCAGCAGCTCATGGGCCACCTTGGTGCCGCAGCGCAGGCAGCCGCGTTTCTCCCGGTTATACACCCAAAGCTGGTCCCGCCCCATGGCGCCGGTGGTGATCCGGCGGGCGCGGGCTTTATTGACCTCTAGAAGCCGCTTGGACAGGTCCACCAGCCGCGGCAGGTCCGGCACGTCGGAGACCGGGGTCAGCGGGTGGACGCCGGCCAGGAAACACAGTTCGCACCGGTAAATGTTGCCGATCCCGGCCATGATCCGCTGGTCCAGCAGCGCCAGGCCGATGGGCCGATCCGGCTCGGCCCGCAGCCGGCGCAGCGCCTCCTGAGCGTCCCAGTCCGGACCCAGCAGATCGGGACCGAGGTAGCCGACGGCGTCCTCCTCATCCTTGCGGGCCAGCACCCGCAGGAAACCGAGGTCGAACCCCACCACCTGGTGCGTGGCGGTTTCCAGGACGGCGCGCGCCTTGAAGGCCGGACGCCGCCACTTCTCGCCGCGGGCGTAGACGTGCCAGAGCCCCTCCATTTTCAGGTGCGAATGCAGGATCCAGCCATCCACCGGATCACCGCCGCGGATCAGCAGGTGCTTACCGCGGGACACCACGTCCTGCACCGTGTCGCCGGTGAAGTCCGTGGTGGCGAATTTCGGCACGCGGATATCGCAACGGGTCAGCTCCTGGCCGGCCAAAACGGCGTTGAGGTCCCGGGCTGCCCGCCAGATGGTATCGCCCTCAGGCACGTCCCCTCCGTTCGCCGCGGACTGTTCCGCACATCTCAGACACGGTACCGCAGGCCTTTGGGGGTGGTGTAAAAACCGGCGGCGGTCAGCGCCCGGGCGGCCTCGGTGTCCAGGATGTCGGCGCCGTTGACCTTCTCAATGGCCATTTTCTCCGCCGCGCCGCGCCGGATAATCCGAACCAGGGCGGCGGCGGACAGTTCCAGCGCCGCCGGATCCTCCGTGAAGGTCAGCAGGGTCTTGCCGCCGCGCTCGGCGTACAGCGCCAGGTCCCCGTCGACCAGGACCACCAGCGCGCCGGCCTTCCGGCCGGGCCGGTGCCCGCCGTCCAGGGCCGGCCAGGGCAGGGCCGCGCCGTAGGGGTTGGCGGGGTCGGTGGCGGCCAGGGCGACGGCGGTGGGCTCCGGCTGCTTCAGTTGCGCGTCTTCGGAGAAGGAGCGCAGCCGGTCCACCGTGGCCGGGACCGCGAACTGCGCGGCCCCGAGCTGTTCAATGAAGTAGCCGCGCCGGCACCGGCCCATCTCCTCCAGCCGGGCCAGCACCCGGTAGAGCAGGGCGAAGCCGCCGGCCGTACCCTCGCTGGCAACGGAGCCGCGGGTGACCACACCGTAGCGGTCCAGCATCAGCTCCGCCGTGGCATGGGCGTGCAGGGTAGTGTCGGTTTCCACCGCCGGCAGCATGCTCCACCGGCCCGCCACCATGGGCGGGGCGTTGCGCAGCGTGGCGGCTGCGGTGCCGCCGCCGGCCAGCCGCAGGGAGTTGCCGGTCAATGAAGCGCCCGGCGCCCGGCCCAGCCGCCCCATCCGGGCGGTGCGGGCGCGTGGGGTGGCGGCCCGCTGCTTGTGCGCTGTTTTCCCTCCGGAGAGCAGGGAGCGCACCGGGGTGAAGGTGTCGTTGCTAATCCGTCCGGCCCAGACCAGTTCCCACAGCGCGGACACCACATTGGCATCGGTTTCCGCGGGACCGTTTCCGGCCAGGCCGTCGCTGAGCTGGCGGAAGAAATACGCGCCGCCGTTGCCCAGGACCTCCAGCAGCCGCAGGTGCAGGGCGCCCGGCTCGAAGTCCGGGGACGGAGCAAGAGTCAGGGGAGCGTTTTCGGCCAAGTGCAGGGAAATCCAGCCGTCGTTGCCGGGCAGGGAGCCGCTGCCGGACCAGATCACTTCGCCGGTGGCGGTCAGTTCATCCAGCATGGCCGGCGCATAGTCCCGCACCCGGGAGCCCAGGATCAGCGGTTCCCACGCCGACGCCGGGATGGGCACCCCGGAGAGCTGGTCAATAACGGTGGCCACGCCGTCGAGCCCGCGCAGCCCGGAACCCACGTTCTGCCAGGCCGGCAGGAACCGTCCGTAGGTGGCCGGGTCCACCGGTTCCACTTCGGAGCGCAGCGCCGCCAGCGAGCTGCGCCGCAGCCGCCGCAGCACCTCCACGTCGCACCATTCGGTGCCGCCGGGCGCGCCGGGCACTGTGACGGTGACCGGGGGAGTGGAGTCCACGCCGTCGTTCGCGTCCAGCAGCAGGGTTTCCGCGGGGCGGAACTCGCCCTCGGCCACCCGGCCTTCACCGGCCAGGCGCTGCAGGGTGCCGGTGACGACGGCGACGCCCAGTCCCAGCCGGGCCGCCGCCTCCGCCGCGGTGAAGGGCCCGTGCGTGCGGGCGTAGCGGCCCACCAGGTCACCGAGCGGATCGGCCACCGGCTCGATGAAGGCCAGCGGCACACCCATGGGCAGCGGGACGCCCAGGGCGTCGCGGAGCCGGGCGGCGTCTTCGATGGCGGCGTAGCGGGCAGTGCCGGCCATACCGATCCGCAGCGCGCGGTTGGCGCGGACCAGCTGGTCCAGCAGCTCTTCCGCGTAGCCCTGGGATGCCGGTTCCGGTGCGGTGCCCTCCGGTGCGGGTTCGGCCGGCTGCAGCCTTGCGGCGACCTCGGGGACGGAGAGCGGGCCGAGCAGGCGCAGCAGATCGGCCACGCCTTCGAGCCCGCGCACCTTCCGGTCCGGTGCCAGGCGCTGCAGCTCCTGCTCGATCCGGCTGATGATCCGTGCATCCAGCAGCTCGCGCAGTTCGGCCCGGCCCAGCAGCTCATTGAGCAGCGTGGGGTCCAGCGACAGGGCCGCGGCCCGCCGTTCGGCCAGCGGGGAATCACCCTCGTAGAGGAAGGCCCCTACGTAGCCGAACAGCAGCGAGCGGGCGAACGGCGACGGCGAGGGCGTGGTGGTTTCCACCAGGCGGATCTCGCGGCGTTCAATGCCGGACGCAATGTCCTTCAAAGCCGGCAGATCGTAGACATCCTGCAGACATTCGCGCACCGTTTCGAGCACGATGGGGAACGTAGGGTACTTTTTGGCGACATCCAGCAGCTGCGCCGAGCGCTGCCGCTGCTGCCACAGCGGGGTGCGCTTGGAGGGGTTCTGCCGCGGCAGCAGCAGGGCGCGGGCCGCGCATTCGCGGAAGCGGGAGGCGAACAGGGCGGAGCCGCCCACCTCGGCGGTAACGATGGAGTCCAGTTCCTCTGGGTCGAACAGGAACAGTTCGGCGCCGGGCGGTTCGTCTTCCATCAGCGGCACCCGCAGCACAATGCCGTCGTCGGAGGCCATCGCGGAGCCGTCCAGTCCGTAGCGGGCGTGCAGCCGCGCGCCCACGGCCAGCGCCCAGGGCGCGTGGACCGGCATGCCGTAGGGGCTGTGGAGGACGACCCGCCAGTCGCCGAGTTCATCGTGGAAGCGTTCCACCACCAGGGACTTGTCATTGGGGACCACATCGGTGGCCTGCTGCTGCTCGCGCAGATAGGTGATCAGGTTCCCGGCGGCCCACTCGTCCAGTCCGACGGCGGCCAGCCGTTCGCGGGCGGCGTCGTCGTCGGAGCCGGCCATCTCGCGCACAAACGCGCCCAGCGCCCGGCCCAGTTCCACCGGCCGGCCCAGGGAGTCCCCGCGCCAGAACGGCAGTTTGCCCGGCTGGCCGAAGGCGGGGGAGACCAGGACCCGGTCATGGGTGATGTCTTCGATCCGCCAGCTGGTGGCGCCCAGGGCGAAGATGTCCCCCACCCGGGATTCGTAGACCATTTCCTCGTCGAGTTCGCCGACCCGGCGGCTGTTCTTGCCCTCGGAATCGCCCACCAGGTAGACGCCGAAGAGTCCGCGGTCCGGGATGGTGCCGCCGGAGGTCACGGCCAGGCGCTGGGCTCCGGGCCGGCCGGTGATGGTCCCCTCGGTGCGGTCCCAGACGATCCGCGGGCGCAGTTCGGCGAATTCGTCCGACGGGTAGCGGCCGGAGAGCAGGTCCAGGGTGGCATCGAACGCAGAGCGCGGCAGGCCGGCAAACGGTGCCGAATTGCGGACGACGTCGAACCATTCCTCCACGTCGATGGAGCCCAGGGCGGCGGCGGCCACGGTCTGCTGGGCGAGGATGTCCAGCGGATTGGCCGGAATGGACAGCGGTTCGATCTGCCCGGCCAGCATCCGCTCGGCGGTCACGGCGGAATTGAGCAGGTCACCGCGGTGCTTGGGGAACATCACGCCCTGGGAAATTTCCCCGACCTGGTGCCCGGCGCGGCCCACCCGCTGCAACCCGCTGGCCACCGAGGGCGGGGACTCAACCTGCACCACCAGGTCCACCGCACCCATGTCAATGCCCAGTTCCAGCGAACTGGTGGCCACCACGCAGCGCAGCCGGCCGGATTTCAGGTCATCTTCAATCAGGGCGCGCTGGTCCTTGGACACCGAGCCGTGGTGGGCGCGGGCGAGCAGGGGAGTGTCGTCCTCCACCGCCAGGTCTGCGCGGCGCAGCACGGACACTCCGGCCTGCGCCATGATCTGGGCCGGCGGGCGGGATGTCCCGGGTTCGGCAGAGACGGCCGGCACCGGCGCGGCGTCGTCGGTCCCGGTGGCCGCGGATGCCGCTTCGAGCCGGAAGGCATGGATCTCATTAAGCCGGGCGGTCAGCCGTTCGGCGAGGCGCCGGGAGTTGGCGAAGACGATGGTGGAGCGGTTGGCCTCGATGAGGTCGACAATCTTCTCCTCCACATGCGGCCAGATGCTCGCCTGCGGGGCGTAGCCGCCCTCCGCGGTGTCTTCGGCGGCCGGAGCCCCGCCGAGGTCCGTCATGTCCTCCACCGGGACGGTGACGGTGAGGTTCCAGTTCTTTTTCGATTCGGGCGCCACAATCCGCACCGGCGCGTTGCCGCCCAGGAAGCGGGCCACGGTCTCATGCGGTTCCACGGTGGCGGAGAGCCCGATCCGCTGCACCGGCTTCTGAAGCATGGCGTCCAGCCGGGCCAGGGTCACGGCCAGGTGTGCGCCGCGCTTGGTGCCGGCCACGGCGTGGACCTCGTCCACAATGACGGTTTCCACCTCGGCCAGGGTTTCCCGGGCCTGGGAGGTGAGCATCAGGAAGAGGGATTCAGGGGTGGTGATGAGGATGTCCGGCGGCCGGGTCAGCAGTGCGCGGCGCTCATTCTGCGGGGTGTCGCCGGAGCGGACGCCCACAGTGATGGACGGAGCGGCCAGGCCCAGCCGCTTGGCGGTCTGCGTGATGCCGATCAGCGGGGAACGCAGGTTCCGTTCCACGTCCACGCCCAGGGCCTTCAACGGGGAAATGTACAGGACCTTTGTCTTGCGTTTTGGTTCCTTGGCGCGCCGGGAGCCGGACGCCTTTCCGGCCGCCGGCAGGGGAATGTCCAGGGTGGGATCCGCCGGCGTGGTCCGCGCGGCAGCGGCAATGAAGCTGTCCAGCGCCCACAGGAAAGCGGCCAGCGTCTTTCCGGAGCCGGTGGGGGCTACTACCAGGGCATTGGCGCCTTCGCTGACCGCATCCCAGGCGCCCAGCTGGGCGGGGGTGGGCGCAGCGAAGGCACCCTCAAACCATTCCCGGGTGGCGGGGGTGAATTTGCCGAGCACGGACCGGGCCTGCCGGGAAAGGGCTTGCACCGAGGACGCCGATGTCATGCCACTATTCTTCCCCACACCGCTGACAGTTTTCCCGCAGCCGGCCAGGTTTGGCTGCAGGCCGAATATCAGCGGGCCTGCAGTGCGCCTACCTGCAGCAGTTCAATGTCACCGTTCAGGCACCCCGTGGAGGGGTAGGCGACGGTCAGGGACGTGGTGTCCTCCGGCGGGTAGACCAGCAGGGAGGCTGTGTCCTGTACCTGGCATTCACCGTATTTCTGTGCCACGGTTTCGCGCAGTTCCGCAGCGGCGGACTGGCCGGGCTCCAGCGTTACGGGGGTTGCGGCAACATCGTCGAGCCTTCCGGCGGCAGCCCCGACCTGCTGGCCCGCAGCATCCAGGTAGGAGACGCCGGGGTAACCCATCATGGTGCAGGCGCCCCCGCCGGACGCATTGGTCAGCACCAGGGCACGGGCCACTCCGCCGGCAGACGCGCCGCCGGGGATGTCTTCCACCGTTCCGCTGAGCATGTCAGCGGTGCACAGCGCCGGTCCCGTCGCAGCCGCCCCGCCGGTGCCGGCGGGAGAGGTTGCCGGAGCGGGCGTGGCGCCAACGGTCGGCGTCGCGCTTGCAGAGGGTGAGGCCGACGACGACGCCGCCGCGTCGCCGCCGCCGTCGTCATCCCGGGATCCGCAGCCGGCCAGTGCGGAGCCGGAAAGGGCCAGCAGGGCCAGAAGGGACAGTGCCCGGCGGGAGGCGGAGGCGGGACGGGAAGCGGCGTTTCGGTTGTTCATGCTCTCACCCTGTCCCTGCGGCCGGGGCGCGTCAATCCGCCCCGCTGGGCGGGGCGGAAAGACGCATAACCGTTACGGATATACGTGGCCGTCGGGCGGCCCGCGCTGACGATTACGGAAGGCACAGGCCGGATTTCACCGCGGCGGCCAGCGCTGCCCGGCGCCTCTGATGGACGTGGGCGGGATCCCCTCCGCCGGCGACAGCGGTGATTGAAGCCTGGGCCCACGTGGAGGCCATTGAAATCAGGAGCGACCAGACATCCTCCACCTCGATATCCGAACGGATTCCCCCCGTTCGTTGCTCTTGCTCGATGTCGCGCAGGTGTGCCGCGTCATTCTCCTGCAGTCCGGGGTATAGATAGCCCGCGGATTCACGTTCGAGGCGCTTCCAGGCAATCAGCCGGACAAGCGCCGGATCTGCGACATAGTCGTCATACAAGCGCACGGCATAGCCGGCAAGGTCATGCGCAGTGAACGGAACCCGGTTTTTGTTGGCTAGCACGTGCGAGGTGAATACTGCCTCGAACAGTTGCTCCTTGGAGCCGAAATAGGCGTACAGCATGGGCTTGCTGGCCCCGGATGCGGCGGCGATCCGGTCTACCCTGGCTCCGGCGATGCCCCGGTCCGCAAATTCCTCGGTGGCTGCATGGAGGATGCGGCGGCGGGTTTCCTCAGCGTTTGGCATGGGAAAAGTATATCTTTACTACCAACTAGTAGGTAGTGTAGCTGGGATGGAAACCATAGCCCTTCAGGCATTAACTCCCGGCGGTCCTTTGCAGATGGCTGTTATCCGGCGCCGTCCCTTGCGCGACGACGATGTAGATATCCGGATTACCTTCTGCGGGGTCTGCCATTCAGACCTTCACGCCCTGCACGGGGGTGCCGGGAGCACCTTTCCGCTGGTGCCGGGACACGAGTTCATCGGGGAAGTAGCAGCGGTCGGTTCCGCCGTGACGCGGTTCGCACCGGGAGACACGGTGGCAGTAGGCAATATCGTTGACTCCTGCGGGGCCTGCAGGATGTGCCGGGCCGGGCAGGAGAACTTCTGCGAGGAATTTCCGACTTTGACGTACGGCGGGCAGGACCGCGTGGACGGGAGCATAACCGCGGGCGCGTACGCCGGGCGGTACGTGGCCCGGGAAAACTTCGTTTACGCGCTGCCCGACGGACTTGATCCAGCCGGTGCCGCACCGCTGATGTGCGCCGGGGTGACCGTGTGGGAGCCGCTCCGGGCAGCCGGTGTTGGGCCCGGTACCAGACTCGGTGTCGTCGGACTGGGCGGTCTCGGGCACCTCGCCGTGCGGCTGGGCCGGGCGCTTGGAGCAGAGGTCACGGTCTTTACCACCACCCCGGCCAAGGCGGCAGATGCCCGGGCCCTGGGTGCCGGGCAGGTAATAGTTTCAACCGATGCGCGGGCCATGCAGGAGAGCCGGGGCACCCTCGACGTTGTCCTGGATACGGTAGCTGTTGAGCATGACCTGGCCCCGTACCTGAGGGCGCTGGACCTCGACGGCATCCTGTACTCCCTCGGCTATCTCGGCCCATTCACTCTCGCCACTACAGATCTACTGGTTGGGCGGAAGCGGTTGGCTTCGGCGGGGAGCGGGGGACACCGGCGCACACGTGAGTTATTGGACTTCTGTGCCCGGCACGGCATTGTTGCCGACGTTGAGACTCTTCCGTGGAAGGAGGCGGACCTCGCCTTGGAGAGGCTGGCGCGGAACGATGTCCGCTACCGTTTCGTGCTGGACCTCCGCGGCATAGATGAAGGTCTGGAGCACAAAGCCGAATAACAGCGATGCCCGTCCCTGCTCAGGGCTGGGACAGGCATCGCTCAAACCCCGGAACGCAGTGCGCTAGGCCTTGCTGCGGCCCCGGGTCCGGACCAGTGCGGTGACGCCGGCGGCCAGGCCGAGCAGGCCGGCACCCAGGCCTGTGTACCCGGCAATCGCGGCGGCGTCGGTGTCATCGTCATCATCGTCCCGTTCCGTCGACGACGCCGGTGTGCCCGGGTTGTGCCCGTCGCCGTGGTCGCCGTGGTCGTCGCCGTCGCCGTCGCCGTCGTCATCGGCCTCGGTGACGGTGAGGGCCGGGGCGGGGGAGTCCAGGTCGTGGGCGGTCTGGCCCTCTGCCGGCACCTGCGCCCAGTCGGTTTGGCCGTCTGCGCAGGTCTGCAGCACGGGGAACGCCAGTGTGGCGCCCTCTTCCTCGGGCAGGGTGACGCTGAGCGTGAAGGTGTCCCGGACGCCGTCGGCGAGCGGCTGCTGGGCGGTGTAGACAATGGCGCTGGTGCGGGAACTGACCTGCGAGCCGTTGGGCAGGGTGCGCGGTTCGGACAGTTCCTCGGTGACCTTCTTGACGTCCCAGCCTGCGTGGGCGGTGGGGGTGGCGTCGGTCAGCTCATCGGGCAGCGTGAAGGTCAGTGCGGTGGTGGGGGAGCCCTCGCAGCCGTGCGAGAGGTCGAAGGTCAGCAGCGCGGTCTCGCCGGCACCGGTGGTGTCCGGGGTGATGTGGACGTGGGCGGCGGCCGGGCCCAGGCCAAGGGCCATCAGGGCGGCGGTGCCGCCGGCAGCGAGGAGGGCAGAGGTGGAGGTACGCATGGGAAAACCTTTCAGTGGCGCGAAGGCGCCGGCAGCCGCGGAGCGGCACGGATGAAGAAAAAGGGATTAGGCCAACGCGTACGACGGCGGTCCGCGCACCGGCCGTGAAGGGCAGTGCCGGGACCGGACCCGGCCGGGAGCCGGAGAAGAAATGGCGGCGGGCCGGGCGGTCGGGAAGGAAACGGGTGACGGCGCCGTGAACAGGGGGCGCAGCCAGGCCGCCGCGGCGTGCAGTGCGTCCTCGCCGCGGGCCAGCGCCAGCGTGCTGAGGACCACGGCGGCGAGGTGCGCCAGGAGCAGTGCGGGGCCGGCGTCGTGCAGGCCGTGTTCAGCAGCGGCCGGAAGGGCGGCCGGCAGGCACTCCAGCGCCGTTGCGTGGTGGCTGGCCATGCCGCTGTGGCCAGCGGCGGCGCCGGGCGCGCAGGACACCGGGGCGGCCGGTGCCAGGACGGCAAGGGCGTGGTGCAGGCCGAGTTGGGCGGAACCGAGCACCAGGAACAGGCGGCCCGGACGGAACCGCCGCCCCGTGGTGACGGTGACGCCGGCCAGGGTGAAGGCGCCGAGGGCCAGTAGGAGGACCGGCGCCGGGAGGCTCCCTCCGCCGGCCGTGTGCGCGCCGACGGCCAGGGCCAGGATTGCCGCGGTGGCAGCGGCGGCACGCAGCATGCGAAAGGGGTCAGCGCGCTGGGGCATGGCTCCCTTTCCGGTCCCGCCGGCCGCGGCGCAGGGCCTGCCGGACTGCTGAAAAACTGCTCCCACTTTACCGTGCGCGGTTGACCGGCCCGGTTGGGCCATCCGGTGCAGGGAGGGAGAGCCTACTCGTGGTGATAGGGGCGGCCGCCGGCAATCTCCTGGGCCCGGTACACCTGTTCGGCCAGGATCAGCCGGACCAGCTGGTGCGGGAAGACCAGTGGGGAGAGGGACCACACAAAGTCGGCCCGGTCATGCACGCTCTGGTCCACGCCGTACGCCCCGCCGATGATCAGGGTGACGTTGCGGGAGGAATCCAGCGGTTTCTGCAGGGTCTTTGCCAAGGCAGGGGACGTGATGGCCTTGCCGCGTTCATCCAGCAGGACCACGTAGTCCGAACCAACCTTGCCCAGCAGCCGCTCGGACTCTTCCTTGCGGGCGGCGTCCCCTTCCCGGGCGGAATGCGGAATGGGCACCCAGGTCAGGTCAAAGGGCTTCTTCAGCCGCTTTTCATACCGGCGGATCCCGTCAACCACCCAGTCCTCGTGCTTGCGGCCCACCATCAAAACTCTCAATGCCATGGAACCATTCAAGCCCGGAACCCTGCCCCGGAGCGAACCGGTACAACCTACCGCCGGTATGTCCCGGCGACGGAAGATCGGGCTTACACTGCCCAACAAGGAGAGGCCGGACCTCTCCGGCTTGTCTTTAACGGCGGAAGCCAAGGAGGAACAACCATGCGTTCAACGCGTGCTGTGGTGCTGGGCGGCGGCGGAGTGGCCGGTATTGCCTGGGAAATCGGATTGCTGGCGGAGCTGCTGGACCTGGGGGTGGATCTGGATGAGGCGGACCTGGTGGTGGGAACCTCCGCCGGTTCCGTGGTGGGCACCGCGCTGCGGTTCGGTCAGGTGCCGGCCGCCGTGGCAGCGCAGGAAACCGCGGAGGACGGGGCCAGTGCGCCGGACTACCAGGAGCCGGACTCGTTCGACGGCGAACGGTTCATGAACATCATGGGCGCGGCCGGGCAGGGCGGCGGCGGGGAAAAAGCGGCCCGAACCCGGCTGGGGCAACTGGCGCTGAAGGCCGATACCCAGCTGACCGAGGAAGCCTGGGTGAGCAGCATCCGGATGCTGGTTCCGTATCCGGTGTGGCCGGAAAAGGCCCTGGGCGTCACCGCCGTGGATGCCGAGGACGGCCGGTTCAAGGTCTTTGACGGCAGCTCGGGCGTGGATCTGGGCCTGGCGGTGACGGCCAGCTGCACGGTGCCTACTGTGTGGCCGCCGGTGCACATCAACGGCCACGTGTACATGGACGGCGGGATGCGTTCGGGGACCAACGCCGACGTCGCGGCCGGGCATGGGAAGGTCCTGGTGATTTCCTGCGGGCTCGAGGCGCCGCAGAGTCCGTTCGGACCGACGCTGCCGCAGGCATTGAAAACCATTAATAAGGAAGGTGCGTCGTTCCTGATCGAAGCGGATGCGCAGGCCCTGCAGGCCTTCGGCACCAACATGCTTCTTGATTCGACACGCAAGCCCTCCCTTGCCGCCGGCCGGCGGCAGGCAAAGGAGATCGCCGACGACGTCCGGCGGTTCTGGGAGGGGTAGCGGCCGGCGTACCGGACGGCGAGCCGCTTAGCGGTTGTCGCGGTCGACGTCGTCCGCCAGATTCGAACCGGGCTCGATCACGACGCCGTCTTCCCGCTGTCCGACGCCTGCGCCCTGCGCTTCTGCTGCGCGCTCTTCGGCAGGAGCGGCCTGCTGGGGTGCTGTGGCGGTCCCGGCGGCTTCGGCCTCCTCGCGTTCCTGGATGTGCTTAACCAGGAACTCGAGTTCATCGCTGTACTGCTGCAGCCGGTCGGACCGGGTTTCGTTGGCCAGGGCCAGCACCAGCTCGGTCTGGCGGTTGCGGAGCTGGGTGAGTGTGGGCTGTGATCCGTTGTTGTCCATGCTTCATCCTACAAAGGTGAGCGCGCCTTGCCGTTCCCGGCGCAAGGATCGGCGGATCGCTGTGACACCGTTTGCGCCTGATTCCGGGGTGCCGGATTAGGTAAACTAAGTTTGCTTACTACCTCGTGTTTGGGTTAGGTTTCTTTCACCGGCCCGCGGTGTCGGCAAAGCGGCGACCATTCGATGCGGGCCAGATATGCGGAGGTGAATAGTGTTCTTTCACAAACAGGAACTTCAGTTCAAGGCAACACCGGATAAGCCGGATGCCGTCTACGCACGCAAGCTCCAGGAAGTGCTCGGTGGCCAGTACGGTGAAATTACCGTAGCCATGCAGTATGGGTTCCAGTCATGGAACTCGCACCTTCCCGGCAAATACCGGGATCTTCTTTACGGCATTGCCGCCGAAGAAATGGGCCACGTCGAGATGCTGGCCATCATGATTGCCCAGCTGCTGGAAAAGGCTCCGCTGGGAATTACCGACGACGCAGTCCAGTCGGACCCCACCATTGCAGCCGTTGTTGGCGGCATGGATGTCCAGCACGCCATTGTGGCCGGTGCCGGCGCCCGTCCCGTGGACAGCAACGGCAACCCGTGGACAGCCGGTTACGTAACTGCTTCCGGCAACCTGCTGGCCGACTTCACCTCCAACGCCAATGCGGAGATGCAGGGACGCCTCGCCGTCGCCCGCCTCTACCACATGACCGATGACAAGGGCGTTCGGGACCTGCTCTCCTTCCTGCTGGCCCGCGACACCATGCACCAGAACATGTGGACCGCTGCTGCGAAGGAACTGCAGGAAGAGGGCTACGAGCTCCTGCCGGTCCCGAGCAACTTCCCGATCAAGAAGGAAGAGCGCGAAGTGTCCTACCAGTACCTGAACTTCTCCGACGGCAAGCACGCCTCCGAGGGCTCCTGGGCTTCCGGCCCCACCCCGGACGGCAAGGGCGAGTTCAGCTACCACGAGGGCCCGACGACGACGGCCCCCATGCCGGACGTCACCCGCCCGGATGCGCGCTACTACGGCACCACTGACATCCCCAACGTGGTGGAGAAGGTTGCCGGCACGGTCCAGGACAAGCTCCACCGCGAGTAAGCCTGTGAACCGGGAGTAACTGCCCGCAACAGAGAGGCCCGGATGCCGGGCGTGGAATCCACGCCGGTGTCCGGGCCTTTCTGCGTCGGCGCCGGTCAGCCCGGGGCATCGGATCCTTAGCGTCCGCATGGCTCCACCATGTTCTCCGTAGATTCGGTTGCCAGCTCTTACAGTTTCCGTGAGGGCGAGAGAGCGAAGGGTAACTCCGTGCTGACGGCGTCGCCGCTGGGTGACTGGCCACAGATAATTCGTCTGCTTTCTTGTGCGACGATACGGATGCGGACTTTCTGCAAATACAGGCGTGCAGCACGGTTGGTATCGCAGGTGGAGTGGCCACTGCCTAATAGGTACCGGTTTTTGAAAGAGGACATCATATGACAATCGAACACGAAGCGGTCGTACCGGTCTGGACACTCGCTACCCAAGAAACAAGCGTTGCCAATCTGCTGGGCGAAGAGGGAATGACTCCTGAGCGGTTAGTCGAATTGAGAACAGTCTTGGCTGCGCTTGCGGACTCGCCTGTTGCCACGCTTGAAATGCATCCGATGCCTGCCAAATACGATCGAAAGGGCGGAATTCCACTTCACGCGGCCAGTCCTCTTGCTCAGCAGTTGTCGCGTCTCGTCGCCGACACAGCAAAGTCTGCCCCCTCAAAACTAAATGTTGGATCTTCCAGTGAGATGCTCTACAGGATGGTGGTTCCAGCCAAAGTGGCCACGCAGGTTGGAAGCGGCCTCGTTAAGCCGATGGCTTCCAAGGTGGCGTCGGGCGGCGTATACAGCGGGCTGCGTGACTCGGCTGGCATTGTGGCGCAGGCAACCTTCGTGCCCGTTGCGGGTAAAGCCGCTGCTGCCGGAGCGGCGACCGGTTCAGCCGCGACGGCAGGCATGGCCGTGGCCGGGGCCGGCGCAATAACTGTCGCTGCCCCTCTCGTACTGATGGCCGTAGCAATTGGGGTTAGCGCCCACGTGGAAGATCAACGGCAGAAAGCGATTGAGCGGATTACTGATCTCCTGGAGCAGCTGCACGAGGATAACCTCGACGCAGACAGAAACGAGTTAGACGGTTGCGGTGACGCGATCGATAAGGCCACCTCGATTCTGCTGGACCAGGGGCGAATTGGTCCGTCCTTAGGCTTGGACTCAGCATCGCATGCAACGAGTACGGCAATTTCGGCAGCACAAAGGCGCCTGAGAAAATGGCAGGGAGCAGTTGTCGGCTTGCCAGACGGTCCCGTTGAACTAGGGGCGATAACAAAAGCTTTTCCCGGTATCGGTGAAGAAGGCGGAACCTTTCGCGCGCACCTAGAGTTGGCACGTCTGGCTATTGCGCTCAAGCGGCGGATACTTGTTCTGCAAGCAGTCGAACATGCCCAGCAGGACACCAGCAATCCGTTCAAGGGATTCCTTACTGCCCTGCGTGATACAGAGCGTCGCGTCGATGAGTTGGAGTCAGGAATTGATTCGCTCCTGTTGCGCCTCTCTACCCTTGAATTGAAGCGCACAGGCGGTCTTCGAAGTCCCCTATTCACTCCTGGTCAGGTCGACAGCCTTCTCAAAACCGCTTATCGGCTTCGTGCTTTTGGTGATGAGGTGCATGCGGGAACCGGGCAGTCCGATGTCGCAATCGAGATTGAACGGAGCAGGGACGGATCGCTTGTAGTATTTCCCGCGGTTGCTATCAGGTGACCTAGATGCCCGTCCAGATAGGACAACGACTAATACGACGAAACCGCCCACACCCTGTGATGGGCGAGGTCCGTTCAGTTCAGATGGTGGGCGCCGATGCGCTCAGGTCCGGGTGGGAAGAGGGGGGCACCACCGGATGATGCTCCTTGCTGCGAGGCTTCTCTCCTGCCAATTTTTGGCAAAGCGAGAAGGCCGCGGTTCCCTTGATTTACAAGGGAACCGCGGCCTTCTCATGTGGCGGTGACGGTGGGATTTGAACCCACGTTGGCTTTTACACCAAACAACATTTCGAGTGTTGCACCTTCGGCCGCTCGGACACGTCACCAACGCGTCAACCTTACCGGGTTAGAGGCCCAACACCCAAAAGCGGCCCTGCCGCCGCCGCCGAAAGCCGCCGGAACTAGAGGTCGACGACGTCGTTCTTTCCGATGTTGGGCGTCCCGCCGGTCACCGCAGCCTTGCCGATCTTGAACATGCTGGCGATCTTCGGTTCGTCAGAGGCCCAGTACTCGGCCGTGTGGGAATCCACCTTCAGCAGTGCCACCGCCGGATCCTCGCGGCCCTTTTCGAACCAGCCCTCCACCGAGGTCTTCCAGAGTTCGTCGATCTTCTCCACGTCCTTGGTGATGGTGGCGGTTCCGCTGATGGACAGGAAGCCCTTGGAATCCTGGATGGCCACGTTCACATGCGGATTCGCCCGGACTTCGTCAGCCTTGGGGGAGGGGTCCGGGGTGAAGAACCACAGGTTCCCGTCCTTGTCCGCCTCCTGCAGCTGCAGCGGCCGGCTGACCAGGTTTCCCTGCAGGTCCACGGTGGTCACCGTGGCGATCTTGGCCTTCTCGAGGATGCTGACAACAATGTCTCGTCCGTCCTGCTCTGATGCCATTGCGGAAACTCCTTTACTTGTCGCGTTCCGGATTTAGTAAGCCTACGTATAAACGCAGGCAGACGGAACGGCGGCTCAGACGTTTCGCTTGGAGCCGAAGAAGTCCCGCAGCAACCGCGCCGCTTCCTCCTCGCGGACGCCCGGGAAGACCTCCACCCAGTGATTCAGGCGACGTTCGCGCAGGATGTCGAACACGGAACCGGACGCCCCCGCCTTCTCATCCCAGGCCCCGAAGACCACCTTCGGCACCCGGGCCAGGACAATCGCCCCGGCGCACATGGCACACGGCTCAAGGGTCACCACCAGGGTGCAGCCGGCCAGCCGCCACTCGCCCACCTTCGCCGCGGCGTCGCGGATGGCCAGGACCTCCGCGTGCGCCGTCGGGTCCCCGGTCGCCTCGCGTTCGTTGCGCCCGGTGCCCAGCACCTCGCCGTCCGGCCCCAGTACGACGGCGCCGATCGGCACGTCCGAAGTGTCCAGTGCCAGCCGGGCCTGGTCCAGGGCAAGATCCATCCAGGCCTCGTGCCTGCGGGAAAGGGACTCCATGCTCCCATCGTCCCGCATCCGCGCACCTGCGGGCGAACGCGGTAAGGGCAACGCGGTAAGGGCAGGGCCGGAATGGTAGTTTTGAAGTATGCGCGTACTTGTAGTGGATCACCCCCTCGTTGCCCACAAACTCACCGTTCTCCGCGACAAGGACACCCCGTCACCGATCTTCCGTCAGCTGACCGAAGAACTGGTCACCCTGCTGGCCTATGAAGCCACCCGGACCGTCCGCGTGGAGCCGGTCCCCATCGAGACCCCTGTCACCTCCGCCATCGGCACCGGACTGGTTAAGCCCACCCCGCTGGTGGTGCCGATCCTGCGTGCCGGACTGGGCATGCTCGAAGGCATGACCCGCCTGGTGCCCACCGCCGAGGTTGGTTTCCTCGGCATGGCCCGCAACGAAGAGACCCTCGAAGCCATCACGTACGCCGAGCGGCTGCCGGATGACCTCACCGGCCGCCAGGTCTACGTGCTGGATCCGATGCTGGCCACCGGCGGCACCCTGCGCGAGGCGATCAAGTTCATGTTCAACCGCGGTGCCGCAGAAGTGATCTGCATCTGCCTGCTGGCCGCCCCGGAGGGCCTCTCCGTGCTTCAGGAGGAACTCCAGGACGCCAACGTCACCGTGGTGCTGGCCTCCATCGATGAGCGACTCGATGAGAAGGCCTACATTGTTCCCGGCCTGGGCGACGCCGGCGACCGCCTCTACGGCGTCGTCTAACCTGCCGTCCCGGGTTCTCCGGGACGGGACGGCCGCTCCTGGCCGGCCCTGCAATCTCCGTCCATTATGTGGACAAACACTTTCAGTTTGATGGCGCCTGCTCCCTGACCTACGGTTCGGGGGCGGGCGCTTTTTTGCTCCTCCATGTTGAAACTAGTCATCGGTCTTATCGTCTACGTGCGGAATCCGCTTAGGTCTTATGCATATTTATGCATAGCTATTCATTGTGTCTTTATGTGAAGTGCGTCACAAAACTACGCAATCTGTCCACTATGTGAGACAAGAGTGGCATTGTTACTTGCGCGCTACCCTTTGTTACATGCAATAATCCGAAGCGTGAACACCAACACGGCAGCACCAGTCGCAGTCTTCCCCGGTGGCGCCCGCGCCACGCAGGAGACGTGCTGTTGTCGAATGCATACCTCTGGAACCACCCCCATCCTCAGGTAAGACTCAGGCCCAAGCATTGGGCATAATAGCCGCCATCTCGACCGGGCACACCCCCCGCTTTCGAGCCGTGATGACGGCGATTCACGATGAGTAGGTCCCACATGTCAGTAGCATCCGGTTACGTCCACATCTCCCTGCGCGCCGCGCAGAACCGCGCCGGATCAGGTTCCCAGCGCCCCGCCTCCGGCGGTTTCCCCCGCTCCTACGGTGCACAGCCGTTCGGGAACCAGTCCTACGGTGTCCAGCCGTCCAGCAGTGCCGCAGCGCGTCCGCTGCGCGCCGTCACCGGCCAGGACGCCAACCCCGTCACCGCCCCCACCCCGGTGGTCACTCCCAACGGCATTCCCGGACCCCAGGCGGTCAGCAATGACACCACGGCCCGCGGATTCGTTATCTATGTTGGCCTCGATGAGGAAACCGCCGCAGCCAACGGCACCTCGCTGAGCAAGCTGGCCGCCGAAATCCGGTCACACGTCCAGACCCTGGTGCCCGGCGCACAGAGCCACGCCGCCGTCGCCCTCGCACCGGCCGGTGCCACCGGCACGGACATCGAGGTTGTCCGCCAGGCACTGGGAGACCCCACGGTCGCCCGCCGCCAGCCCGTCCAGCAGCCCACCCCGGCGCCGCCGGTTCCGGCAGCGACCCGGCCCTCCGGCGTCCTGATCGACCTGTCCCGCCGTGAGGTGCACCTGGACGGCGACACCCTGAACCTGACGTTCAAGGAATTCGAGCTGCTGAACTACCTGGTGGAAAACGCCAGCCGGACCGTGGGTCGCGAAGAGCTGCTGGCCGGACTGTGGCGCAACGCCGAAGAGGTGCCCAACGAGCGCACCATCGATGTCCATATCCGCCGCCTGCGCTCCAAACTGGGCCGCCTGGCCAACACCGTGCGCACCGTGCGCGGACAGGGGTACCGCTTCTACGAGCACCCCGAGGTTGTTGTCTGGGCCGCACCGGAATACAGCATCTAGCCAGCGGCGGGCCCGCAGCCCCGAAGTGACAACCGCAGCCGCGGACGGAACGCGTTCATTCCGTCCGCGGCTAAGCTGAATTAATGACCGGCCACCACCTCAAGAAACTCCAGCTCCTGCGCCACGCCAAGGCCGACTGGCCCCGCGACGTCGCAGACCACGAGCGTCCGCTCTCCGGCCGGGGGCACCGGGACGCACCGCTGGCCGGCGTGTGGATGCGCGAGCACGGCAGCATCCCGGACTTCATTCTCTGCTCCTCCGCACTGCGGGCACGGCAGACCTGCACCTGGGTGTGCAAGGAACTCGGGGACAAGGCACCCACCGCAAAACTCGAGGACCGGCTCTATGACGCCAGCCCCGGGCGGATCCTCAGCCTGATCAACCACGTGCCGGAAACGGTGACCAGCCTGCTGGTAATCGCCCACCTGCCCGGCGTCCAGGACCTGGCCATGCGCCTTGCCTCGGCCGACTCGGATGAAGAGGCCGTCATGGAGATGGCCACCCGCTATCCGACGTCGGGCCTCACCGTGATGGAAACCGCGCTGCCCTGGGCGGAGCTGGACGGTCGAGACGCGCGGATCACCGACTTTGTGGTGCCGCGCGCCTGAGGCAGCACGCGGCACCGAAGTGCCTGCGAGGCTAGATGTCGATTTCCGGCTGCAGCGTCTTCAGCGTCCACAGCCGGTGCTTGCGCGCCGCCAGCAGGGACAGCAGGAGCCCGACGGCGGTGTAGGCCAGCAGCCCCGCCGCCACCGAGGTGACCTGGGCCAGTTCCCCGCCGTACAGCAGCTGACGCAGGCCGTTCACCATGTAACCCATCGGCAGCAGGTCGTGGGCCACGTGCAGCGGGGCGGGAATGGTCTGCCACGGGAAGGTGCCGCCGGAGGAGACCAGCTGCAGCACCAGCAGGATCAGCACCACGAACTTGCCCACTGAACCCAGCAGCGCCACGATGCCCTGGATCAGGGCCGAGAATGCCATGGCGGCCATCAGCAGCAGTACCCACGCCAGGACCGGGTGCGCCGGGTCCAGTCCGAGGCCGAACCGCACCACCGCGTACAGCAGGGTGGCCTGGACCAGGGAGACCACCAGGAACGGCAGCCAGCCGCCCAAGGCTATCTTCCACGCCGGAGCGTTGGATGCCAGGGCGCGGCGGCTGATGGGCCGCATGGCCTGGGCGAGCATAAAGATGCCCACCCACATGGCCAGGGTCAGGAAGTACGGGGCGAGGCCGGCGCCGTAGGTGCCCGCTTCGGCCTGGTCCACGGTGCTGACCGTTAGCGGATCGGCAATCACCGAGGAAGCGTTGGCGCGCTCCTCGTCACTGGGGTTGGGCACATTTCCGGCGCCCTCATCGAGCTGCTGGGCCAGCTCCGCGGAGCCGTCCTTCAGCTGGGTGAGCCCGTCCTTCAGGGTGCCGGCGCCTGCGGCAGCGGAGTCCGCGCCGTCGGCCAGCTGCCGGGAACCGTCCAGGGCCTGCTGTTCGCCGGCTCCCAGGTCACCGGCACCCGCAGCGAGCTTGTCCGCACCGGCGGCCAGATCCGACGCTCCGGTGGAAAGCTTGGCGGCGCCGGTGTTGGCGGCGCTGATGCCGTCGGTCAGCGGCTGCGCGCTGGCGGCCAGTTGCTCTGCGCCGGCAGCGACGTTCTCAGCGCCCGTGGCCAGCGTCTGCAGCTCTGCCAGCTGGTCTTGGCCGGCGGTTCCGGTCTGCGCGCCGGCCAGCTCCTGCTGGAGTGCGGCGGCCTGCGCGGGAGTGAGCACGCCGCTGGCCACCAGCCGGGTCACGCTGTCCGTGACGTTCTGCTGGGCGGCCTGCGTGGCTGCGGTGATTTTGCTGTTCAAGCCGGCCGTTGCATCTGCAACCTGCCTTGCCCCGTCAGCCAGCTGCCGGGTCTGCTGCGGCAGCGCAGCCGTGGAGGAGGAGAGCTGGCCCAGGCCGCCGGACAGCTGCCCCGCCCCCGTGGACAGCTCCTTGGCTCCGCCGGAAAGCTGGGTGGCGCCTGTGGCCAGGCTGTTGGCGCCGGTCACCAGCTGCTCCTGGCCGGACACCAGCGAATGCGCCCCGGTAGAGAGAGTGTCCAAGCCGGACTTCAGCTCCGCCGCGCCGGAATCCGCCGAGCCCGCGCCGTCGGCCAGCTGCCCCGCGCCGTCGGCGGCCTTCTCCAGCTGCGTGTGCACGGTGCTGAACCCGGTGAGCAGCTGGTTGGCCGTCTCCTCGCCCACTTCGGCCGCCACGCTGTCGTGCACGGAGCCCGTGAGTTTGTCCACGATGCTGCTGAGCAGGTAGTTGTTCGCGTCATTGGTGGTCACATGCAGGCTGGCCTGGCGGGCGTTCCCGAGATCCGACGCAGAGGCAAGGTTCGCGGAAAAATCCTCCGGGATGGTCAGCGCAAATTCGTAGGTGCCGTCCCGGACCCCGGTCTCGGCGGCGTCGGCACTGTCCACGATCTCCCAGTCGAAGGTGCCGTCCTCCAGCAGGTTCTCCTGCACGGTGGCACCGACCTCCAAGCGCCCGTCAGCGGTGTCGGCACCGTCGTCGTCCACCACCAGGGCGGCCTTGATGCCGTCCAGGTTCCCGTACGGGTCCCAGTTCGCATAGAGGTAAATGGCGCCGTACAGCAGGGGCACCAGGGACAGGGCGAGGATGGCCAGCTTCGGCAGGATGCCGCCGGTCATGCGTTTAAGTTCGCTCAGGGCGAGGCGGAAGACGGTCACGCGGACACCTCCTCGGCGGCGGCGCCGGCCGATACGCCGGCGGAAGCTGCCGGTCCGGTCCACTCTGCAGGGACCTGCGCCACGACAGCGACGGCGGAAACCAGCCGTTCAGCGGACGCCACACTGTCCGTGAGGATGGGCAGCCAAACGTCCGGATCCGCCAGGTGGCGGTCAGGGGAATCAAAAACCAGCAGTTCGACGGCGAAGTCCGCCAGCGCCAGCCGGACCAGCAGGTCCAGCCGGGCCGCCGGTTCCAGTTCCTCGATCCACAGCGGGCCCAGCTCCGCGAGGCCTTCGGCCGCAAGCCAGGCCCCGGCGTCGGCGTGCGGCCGGCTGCGGCGCGGAATCAGGGCCAGGTCCTCAGCCACCAGGTCGCGCACGCGGAAATGCCGCTCCGGTTCGTTTACCTCCGGCGAATCCACCAGGGCCGCGTGCCGGCGCAGGTTTTCCAGCCGGTCGCTGCGGCCCCAGGCCACGATGCCGGAGGTGGGACGCATCCTGCCGGAGAGCGCCAGGGCCAGTGCGGTGCGGGTGGACTGGTCATCCCCCTGGATCAGCAGCAAACCCCCGGCTTCCAGGCGCAGGGACGTCGGCGGCAGGAGCGCACTATGGCGCCCCTTAATAAATAGGTCTTCCGCACTGAGCATGGTGTCTTCGCCTCTTTGTCCTGGGATGTAGCGAGATGTCGCGCGCCTGGCACGCAGAGAGGCGCATCTGCCAACCTAGGTGAAACTGACTAGTCAGTGCAAATGACGGCGGCGAGAGGTTTGCCACACCGGCGGGGCCGAAGCCATCCGGGTCAGAGGCCGTACTTTTCCAGCAGCCGGAGCCACACCTCGCTGATGGTCGGGTAGGCGGGGACGGCATGCCACAGCCGGTCCACCGGCACTTCCCCGACAATGGCGATGGTGGCCGAATGCAGCAGTTCCGAAACGCCCGGACCCGCGAAGGTCACTCCCACCAGCACCTTGCGGTCCTCGTCCACCACCATCTGCGCCCAGCCCTTGTAATCGTCGGCAAAGAGGGATGAACCGGCGACGGCGATCTCCAGCGATGTCTCCGAGGCGTTGATGCCGTCGGCCCGGGCCTGCTCCAGGGTCCGGCCCGCCATGGCCACCTCCGGATCGGTGAACACCACCTGCGGGACGGCGTACTTATCCGCCGTGGCCGTAAAGCGGCTCCACGGTGCCGGGTTCACGGCATCCGTTCCCGCCCGGGCCACAATGGCATCACCGGTGGCGCGGGCCTCGTACTTGCCCTGATGGGTCAGCAGCACCTTCCCGGCCGCGTCGCCGACGGCGTACAGCCAGCCGCCGTCGACGCCGGTGGCCCGGCCGGTATCGTCGGTGTCCAGTTTCCGCGGATCCAGGCCCAGTTCTTCCAGTCCCAGCCCCGCCAGGTTGGGGTGGCGTCCGGTGGAAACGAGCAGCCTGTCTCCGCTGACCGTGCCGCCGTCCTCCAGCGTCACCTCCACGCCGCCGTCGTCGGAATTCCGGACCGAGGCAGGGGAGGTGGAGGTGCGGACATCCACGCCGGCCGAGCGCAGGCCCTCTTCCACCAGGGCGCGTGCGGGTTCGGGAAAGGACTTCAGCAGCGGCCCGCGGGCGAGCAGCGTAACGGTGGAGCCCAGCCGGGCGTAGGCCTGCGACAGTTCGACGCCGGCGACCCCGCCGCCGATAACCACCAGCCGGCCGGGAATTTCCTGTGCGGAGGTGGCTTCCCGGGTGCCCCAATAGTCGACCGCGTCGAGGCCGTCGAGCGGGGGAGCGGTGGGCGTGGATCCGGTGGCCAGGACGACGGCGTGCCGGGCGGTGATCTGCAGGGTCCGGCCGTCAGTGGCGGCCACTTCCACTTCGCGCGGCCCGGTTAGGCGGGCGCGGCCCCGCACCAGCTCGATTCCGGCACTGTGCACCCACTCGACCTGGCCCTCGTCGTTCCAGTGCGAGGTGAAGGAATCCCGGCGGGCCAGTACGGCAGCGGCATCAAGGGTGCCGGTGACGGCTTCCCGTGAACCGGCCAGGGAACGGGCCTCGTTCAATGCGGTGCCCGGGCGCAGCAGCGCCTTGGATGGCATGCAGGCCCAATAGGAACACTCCCCGCCCACCAGATCCGCCTCAACGAGGACGGCGGACAGCCCGCCTTGAACAACGCGGCCGGCCGCGTTTTCGCCCACGGCGCCGGCGCCGATGACAACTACGTCTGTATGCATGGTCTCAGTCATGGATTGAGCCTTGCATCACGTGCCGGGAGGGGCAACCCGGCGGCGGTATGGGGAGGCGCCGTGATTCGCACCGGGAAAACAAAAGACCCGGTCTGATCAAGTTTCCTTGATCAGACCGGGTCTGAGTGGTGCGCGCGAAGGGATTCGAACCCCCAACCTTCTGATCCGTAGTCAGATGCTCTATCCGTTGAGCTACGCACGCATAAGAACTACTCTATCAAACCTCTGGAGCCGATTTTCACCGGTGATTCTTCAGTTCTTCAAGACTCTTTCAAGTTCTTTCGTGGCTGTTTGGCCGTAGATAACTATAGCGGGCTTTCCGGGGCAACGCCAATTCGAGGAGGTGTCAGCTGCGTCACTAGACCGGTCTATGTGACGTTAGTCACACTGAAGTAGGGTGTGAACCACATTTCTCTTGGATTTCAGGGTCCGTCTCTTCCGGCGGCGGTAAAGGTGAGATCTTTGCCGCCGGAGCGGTCGGTACGGCGCACTTAGCATCAAAACACACCACTGACCCAACGAAGGGAAGAGTCATGGGCGATGACGCGCGTCAGCTAGTTCTCGATGAGAGCGGCGAAAACGCTGCCAGCCAGCCGCTGGACACAAAGGGTGGGGCAGCCGCCCCAACCACCCACCAGGCCCTCCTAGCGTGGGTGAACGAAGTTGCCGAGCTGACGCAGCCGGACCGCGTGTACTGGGTAACCGGTTCCGAGGAGGAAAACCGGTCCCTGACCGATGAACTGGTGGACGCAGGCACCCTGGTCCGGCTCAACCCTGAGACCTTCCCGAACTCGTTCGCCGCGTTCTCGGACCCGAAGGACGTGGCACGGGTGGAGGAGCAGACCTTTATCTGCTCCGAAAAGCGGAAAGACGCCGGCTTCACCAACAACTGGATGGATCCGGGCGAAATGCGGACCAAGCTGGACGGGCTCTTCGCCGGGTCCATGCGCGGTCGCACCATGTACGTGGTCCCCTTCGTGATGGGCCACCTGGACGCCGAGGACCCCAAGTTCGGCGTCGAAGTCACCGACAGCGCCTACGTGGTGGCCTCCATGCGGATTATGGCGCGCATCGGCACCGACGTGCTGCGCAAGATGGAGGAACTGGACGCTTTCTTTGTCCCGGCCCTGCATTCGGTGGGCTACCCGCTGGCCGAGGGCGAGCAGGACGTGCCGTGGCCGTGCAGCGACGAGAAGTGGATTGTGCACTTCCCCGAAGACCGTTCCATCTGGTCCTACGGATCCGGGTACGGCGGCAACGCGCTGCTGGGCAAGAAATGCTATGCCCTGCGCATCGCCTCGATCATGGCCCGGGACGAGGGCTGGCTGGCCGAGCACATGCTCATCCTCAAGCTCACTAGCCCGGAGCAGAAGGACTACTTCGTTTCCGCGGCGTTCCCCTCGGCCTGCGGCAAGACCAACCTGGCCCTCCTGGATCCCACGATCGAGGGCTGGAAGGTCGAAACCCTGGGCGATGACATCACCTGGATGCGGTTCGGCAAGGAAGGCGAACTGCGGGCCGTGAACCCGGAGTCCGGCCTGTTCGGTGTTGCCCCCGGCACCGGCTGGAGCACCAACCCCAACGCCATGCGCGCCATCGCCAAGGGCAACTCCATTTTCACCAACGTCGCCCTGACCGACGACGGCGGTGTGTGGTGGGAAGGCATGACGGATGAGGCACCGGCGCACCTGACCGACTGGCTGGGCAACGAGTGGACCCCGGATGCCGGGCACCCCGCCGCGCACCCGAATTCGCGTTTCTGCACCCCGATTGACCAGATCGACATGCTTGCGGACGAGTACCACTCGCCCAACGGCGTGCCCGTTTCCGCCATTCTCTTCGGCGGCCGGCGCAAGACCACCGTCCCCCTGGTCACCGAGGCCCGCGACTGGGCCAGCGGCATCTTCATGGGATCCACGCTCTCCTCGGAAACCACGGCGGCCGCGGCCGGCGCGGTGGGTGTGGTCCGGCGCGACCCCATGGCCATGCTGCCTTTCATGGGGTACGACGCCGGGGATTACCTGCGGCACTGGATTGAGCTCAGCGGCAAGGCCAACCAGGAGAAGCTGCCCAAGATCTTCCTGGTGAACTGGTTCCGCCGCACCGCCGACGGAGGGTTCGCCTGGCCCGGCTTCGGCGACAACGCCCGGGTGCTGAAGTGGGTCATTGAACGGCTCGAAGGCACCGCCGGCGCCGTCGAAACCCCCATCGGCTATGTGCCCACCGGGGACTCGATTGACCTCACCGGCCTGGACATGACCCCTGAGGACGTGGAGCAGGCCGTTCGGGTGGACCCGCAGGAATGGGCCACCGAACTGGACGGTATTGACGAGTGGTACGCCCGCTTCGGTGCCACCCTGCCGCAGGAACTGCAGGACCGTCTCGCCGAGCTCAAGGAGCGCTTCGCCGCAGCCTGAGACCGGTCAGCAGTACCAAAAACAAAAGGGTGGCCCCGCCGGAACCGGCGGGGCCACCCTTTTGTTTTGCTGTTTTGCTGCTTTGACCCGGCGTGATCCGGATCCGTTACTAGGCTTCGGGAGCCCAGACAATCCGGTCGCCGGATTCCCAGGTGGGCTCATTGAAGGTCCACTCGTCGCCGTCGTTGGAGTAGGTCTGGATGGCCGAAATGCATACACCTTCGGAGTGCTCGGTCACCACGTGGATGGCGTCCGTGTTTTCCTCCGGCAGGTGGATGTCGGAGAACACGGCCACGGCACGGTTCTCACCCTTCTGCTCGGTGAGCACCGTGTAGAGGTCATCGATCATGGCATCGGCGTCGAGGTCTTCGTCGCTTTCTTCCGGTGCGACGGCGATCATGCGCAGCTCGCCGTCGTTCTGGACCACCAGTGCGGCGGGCAGGAAGGCGCCCTGCGCCTCGAGCTGCTCCTGGGTGACGCCCAGCGCGGTGCCGAGCAGGGAGTTCAGGTCCTCCTGGACCTGTGCGGACGGTTCGCTGCCGTTCAGTTCAACATCAGCCATGTTCTTATTTCCTCACTAGTTCAAGTACGTGGTCGCGGACGCGCTCCATGGTGGGCAGGTCCTCTGCTTCAGCGTTCAGCCGCAGGAAGGGTTCGGTGTTGGAGGCGCGCAGGTTGAACCACCAGGCGCCGTCATCGGAAGTGAAGGTCAGCCCGTCCATGGCATCAACCGTGACGCCTTCGCGCTCGTATTCGGCGCGGACGCGGGCGACGGCGGCCGGAACGTCTTCGACCCGGGAGTTCACCTCGCCGGAGGAGAAGTACGGCTCATATTCGCGGGCCAGGTCCGAAAGGACGCGGGTCTGCTCGCCCAGGGCGGCCAGGACGTGCATGGCAGCCAGCATGCCGGTGTCCGCATTGTAGAAGTCGCGGAAGTAGTAGTGCGCGGAGTGCTCCCCGCCGAAGACCGCCCCTTCGCTGGCCATCACGGCCTTGATGAAGGAATGGCCCACCCGGGTGCGGACGGCGCGGCCGCCGTCGTGCGCCACCAGCTCCGGAACGGCGCGGGAGGTGATCAGGTTGTGGATGATCACCGGGGTTTCTTCGCCGGACGCCTTGGCGCGGGCGATTTCCCGGCGGGCCACCAGGGCGGTGACGGCGGAGGGGCTGACCGGCTCGCCCTTCTCATCAATCACGAAGCAGCGGTCGGCGTCGCCGTCGAAGGCCAGCCCAATGTCTGCGCCGTGTTCGACGACGGCGGCCTGCAGGTCGCGCAGGTTTTCCGGCTCGAGCGGGTTGGCCGGGTGGTTGGGGAAGGACCCGTCCAGTTCAAAGTACAGGGGGATGATGTCCAGGGGGAGGCCCGGGAGGATGGTGCTGCCCAGCACGGCGGGGGTGGTCATGCCGGCCATGCCGTTGCCGGCGTCCACCACTACTTTCAGCGGGCGGATGCCGGAGAGATCCACCAGGTTGCGCAGGTAGCCGGCGTAGTCGGCCAGCACGTCGCGGACCGAGATCTGCCCGGTCTGCGCCCCGGCGGGAATGGCGCCGTCATTCAGGTACTTCTCGGCGAGCGCCTGGATGTCCTTCAGCCCGGTTTCCGAGGAGATGGGTACCGCTCCGGCCTTGGCCATCTTGATGCCGTTGTACTGGGCCGGGTTGTGGCTGGCCGTGAAGGTCACGCCGGCGGCGTTCAGCACACCGCAGGCGTAGTACAGCTCATCGGTGGAGATGAGGTCCAGCAGCAGCACATTGGCGCCGCGCGCGGTGGCCCCGCGGGCAAAGTCGCGGATGAACTCCGGCGACGACGGACGCATGTCACCGCCTACCAGGACCGTCTGCCCGGCCAGGCCCTGAACGTCAACAAACGCGGCCCCTACGGCCTCGACGATCTGTTCAGTGATGGTCTCGCCTACGACGCCGCGGACGTCGTAGGCCTTGAAGGACGCGGAGAGGTCGAATGCATTGTTCACGTGGGCCAGTCTATAGGGGCGCCCAACGCGGCGGTCTTGCCCACAAGCCGATTCCTGTGCAGAAAACAGTCAGACGGGGCTGGGATAGTGGAAGGTATGGAACGCACGGATACGCACGGCACCCCCTTCAAGTCGGAACAGAATACGGCACAGGACTCGATGCAGGACGGGGCGCAGGACCGTGCCCCGGAATCCTCCGCACTGCACGCGGAGGCCGTGGAGTTGCTGCGCGCGCTGGTGGGCAATGATTCCGCGCAGTTCCACCAGGACCAGTTCGAAGCCATCGAAGCGCTGGTGTCCGGCGGCCGTCGGGCCCTGGTGGTCCAGCGCACCGGCTGGGGCAAATCCGCCGTTTACTTTGTGGCCAGCCTGCTGCTGCGCGCCCGCGGGGCCGGACCAACGCTGATTGTGTCCCCGCTGCTGGCCCTGATGCGGGACCAGGTGGCAGCCGCGGCCCGTGCCGGGGTGCGCGCCGAGGCCATCAACTCCGCGAACCAGCTGGAGTGGCAGGACATTTCCGCCAAGCTGGAAGCAGATCAGGTGGATGTGCTGCTGGTCTCCCCGGAGCGGCTGAACAACCCCGGGTTCCGGGAACAGCACCTGCCCGAACTGATCCGCCGCTCGGGGCTGCTGGTGATCGACGAAGCTCACTGCATTTCCGACTGGGGCCACGACTTCCGCCCGGACTACCGCCGGATCCGCAGCCTGATTGAGCAGCTGCCCTCCTCCGTGCCGGTCCTGGCCACCACGGCCACCGCCAACAGCCGCGTGGTGAAGGACATCGAGGAGCAGCTGGCCTCCGGCGGCGAAGACGTGTTCACCATCCGCGGTCCGCTGGCGCGGAAAAGCCTGCGGCTGGGGGTACTGCGGCTGCCCAATGCCCGCTCCCGGCTGGCCTGGCTGCTCACCCACATTGACGACTTGCCTGGCAGCGGCATCATCTACGCCCTGACCGTCTCCGCCGCTGAAGACACCGCCAGGCTGCTGCAGAAGGCCGGGCACCCGGTCCTGGCCTACACCGGGCGGACCGATCCGGCGGACCGGGAGGAAGCCGAAGCGGCCCTGAAGGAGAACCGGGTCAAGGCGCTGGTGGCCACCAGTGCGCTGGGCATGGGCTTTGACAAGCCGGACCTGGGGTTTGTCCTGCACCTGGGCGCCCCGTCCTCCCCGGTGGCCTACTACCAGCAGGTAGGACGTGCCGGCCGCGGCACCCCCAATGCCGACGTGCTGCTGCTGCCCGGTGCTGAGGACCGCGACATCTGGCAGTACTTCGCCACCTCCTCCATGCCCGCGGAAGGACCCGCCAGCGCGGTGCTCGCAGAGCTGGCCGGCGGCACGGTGCTTTCCACCGGTGTGCTGGAGACCCGGGTGAACCTTAAGCGCTCGCCGCTGGAGCTGCTGCTGAAGGTCCTGGCCGTGGACGGCGCCGTGGAGAAGGTGTCCGGCGGCTGGCGGGGCACCGGCCAGCCCTGGCATTACGACCGCGAACGCTACGAACGCATTGCCGCCGCCCGGGTACGCGAGCAGCAGGCCATGCTCGATTATGAAAGCACCACCGGCTGCCGCATGCAGTTCCTCTCCGAACAGCTGGACGATCCGGCCGCGGCGCCGTGCGGGCGCTGCGACAACTGCGCCGGGCGCTGGTTCGCCGACGACGTCGCTGCCGAGGCCACCGAGAACGCCGGCAGTGCGCTGAGCAAAGTGGGCGTGGAAGTGGATCCGCGCGGCATGTACCCCTCCGGCATGGACCGGCTGGGGGTGCCGGTCAAGGGCAAGATCAAACCCGGACAGGCGGTGTCCTCCGGCCGCGCGCTGGCCCGCCTCACGGATCTGGGCTGGGGCGGACGGCTGCGGGAGATCTTCGCTCCCGGCGTCGAGGATGCCCCGGCCGATCCCGCCCTGGTCAACGGCTGCGTGCAGGTGCTGGCGCAGTGGGGCTGGGAGCAGCGGCCCGTGGCCATAGTCAGTGTTCCGTCCCGGTCCCACCCGCAGCTGGTGGACTCCCTGGCCCGCGGCCTGTCCGAGCTGGGCCGGATCCCGTATCTGGGCGCGCTGCTGGCCCCGCACGGCGGGCCCACGGGCGGCCCCGGCGGCAACAGTGCCTTCCGGCTGGCCGCGGTCTGGGACCAGTTTGCTGTTTCGCCCGAGGGCGCAGCCTGGTTCGCGGCCAACCCGGGACCGGTGCTGCTGGTGGACGATTTTGCGGACAGCCGCTGGACCCTGACCGAAGCGGGCCGGGTGCTCCGCGAGGCCGGGGCTGAATCCGTGCTGCCCTTTGTGCTGGCGCTGAAGGCCTAGGCGGGTTGCGGGAATCGGCTAGGGCTGCGCCGCGTAGGACAGATCCAGGTCCCACTGCGTGGCTTCATCCCCGTCCAGCTGCCATACGTACTCGTTCTTGAGCTTGCGCCCGTCGGCGGTGAAGGGGCCGGTCCGGAAGTCGTAGAAGGCCACCGTGGGCAGGGATGAAGCGGGGGAGGTGCGGATGGCGTTGTTGAAGTCCCCGTTCATCCGGCGCAGCTCGGCGAGCACGTGCGGACGGAACCGCTCCGTGTCGAGCGCCCCGGATGCGGTTGCCTGTTCGGTCAGCTGCAGCGCAATGTGCAGCTGGCGGTTGCCGCCGTCGTCCTCATAACTGATGAGCCGGTGGTTTTCCACGGCGTCGAGCAGCGCCGGCTCGTTGTAGATGACGTCCCGCAGGGCATCAGGGGCCACCACGGCCCCGTTGAAGTCCACCGACAGGTCAGAACGGCCGTAGTGGAAAAGCAGTGGCAGGTCCAGCAGCTGCTCGCGCAGCACGTCGTGGAGGCCGTACTCGCGCAGCACCGGCAACAGGTCCCGCACCCGCATCACATGGCCGCGGTCATGGATGTTGTAGCGGATCCGGGGGTTGATGTTCTCCCGCCGGACAATCGTCACCAGCAGTTCCCCGGCGTCGTTGGTCTCGATCAAATAGCCGTACGGGTTGAACTGGAAGATCATCGGCAGGACGCCGTACTCGTGCTGCTTGGTGATGCGCGCGGCCAGTTCCGGATGCCGGGCCACGGCCTGGCGCAGCGCCACGGAAAAGTCCGTTTCAATGGCCAGGTTGATCTCCAGGTCGGACGCCCCGTAGGAACCAAAGGCACCGTGCGTGTAGCGGTTAATGTGGGCGCGCATGTTCTCGCTGATGCCTTCACCGCCAAAGGCGGCAACTATGTCGTAGTCCTGCCAGTCCAGCCGGGGGTCCTCGAAGAGGGCCTTCAGGAAGGGCGGGTAACTGAGGATGATGTAGGTGAAACCCGGGCCGAACTCCCGCATGGTCTGAATGATCTTGTCCTTGTCCGGACCGATCGACTTGATCATAGTGACGTCGGTCAGCGACGAGGTGACGTTCATGCCGGTGGCCCACGCACCCAGGGAGAACGCATTGAGCACAAAGGGCTGCTTGTCCAGCTCGGCGGCGGTCCGGGCAAAGCCCAGCTGCAGCAGCTGCCGGGTGGCCTCGCGCTCGTCGGGACCCCGGACCCAGCTGGTGGGCACCCCTGAGCTGCCCGAGGATTCATCAACCACCACGCCGCGGCGGGGGAGTTTGCCGCCGATGCAGCGCTCGGCGGTGGTCCACGGGCGGATGTAGCTGTCCTTATCCATTTCCGGGATCTGCGCGAACTCGTCGCAGACCTTGCCGTTGCCGGTGAGCCGGCCCGGGAAGTCCTGCTTGGCCAGGAACTCCCGGTAAGCGGGAACCTTGCGGGCCGCCAGTTCAAAGGTGCGCCACGCTCGCCAGCGGCCCATGGTCCAGCGGAACGATTCGATTCCGGGCAGCAGGAGCAGCTTGTGGGTGGCAACCCGAGGCATAAAGAGGCGCACAAAGCGTTCCTGCACGGCAACAAAGGCGAAGATCAACAGCTTTTTCACGGATGCAGCTCCTGGACGGGGTCAACGATCATGGCAGAAGCAGGGCGCCGGTGCGCCGGGGGTGGCGGGGTGCTGTGGCCAAACCGGAAGAGCATCCAGGCCATCCGCCCGTTACCCTCGGTTGCTCCTGCAGCTTGTACGAACTCGGTGTGCGAGCGAGGGTTGGTGATAACGGTGCCGAACGGATGCAGGTATACATTCCGGCGGGTGAAACCCAGCCAGATCTGCATAAACGTGCGCCCCGCCGCCACGTAGTCGGCGGGTCCGTTGAAGGGCCCCTCCAACCAGCCCAGCTGGCGCACGCCCCGCATGGTGTTCAGATAGATCCGGCGGATGAGCGCCCCGATCACCGGTGCTTCCCACAGGCCCCGGTGGTGCATGGCGAAACGCAGCACCGGCCCGGGCATCAGCATGGTTTCCGCACTGAGGCCGTCACCGCTCTCCCGGGCTTCGGCGCGGGAGAAGCGCAGCCACGTGAGGATTTCGCGGTGCACGGCGTCTTTGCGCAGATCGTCGAACAGGGTGGCTTGGTTGATGTGCACCACCTTGCGGATGAGGGCGGCGTCGCTGGTGCTGCGGAATTCCTGCCCGTGCCGGCGTGCCGTGGCCTCGGCCTCCTCGACAGCGGCGGGTGCCACCATGGTGTTGTCATACGGCCGGCGGGAGGTCTGCCGTGCCTGGAAGGCCTCGAAGGAGGCCACATCCTCCGCGTCGGGAGGCCGCGGCACCAGGGTGAGGTCACCGATGAGGTGAAGCCGGTCCGCGGCCCCGAAGTCCATGTCATGGTGGTGGAGGTCTTCACGGACGTCATATCCGCGGACCCGCGCGCACACACGGACAGATTCCAGGAAAACCCCTGCGCATACATGGCCGAACGGTATGCCAAAGGACTCCGCGGGCAGCCCCAGGTCCAGGTCGTAGTAGACCGTGGCCTCGGTCGGGCTGCGCAGCTGGATCTTCATCGGCTGTGAGTTGTGCGGTGACGGATATCGGTGGGCGTCCTCAATGATGGCCCCCCATGCATCGGATGCGAACATGCCCACACCATACTGTGAGCTGCCCCATGCCGTGCTTTATTCGGTGGGCGGTTCGGCCAAAACAGCGGCAGCGGGCCGCACACGCGTCCCGCTGCCGCTGCCGGTCAGAGCCGGATTTGGCGCGGCGCTACTTGCCGGCGAAGCCCAGCAGCGCCTCGTTGACCTCGGCAGCGTGGGTCCACAGCAGGCCGTGCGGCGCGCCGTCGATCTCCACGTAGTCCGCTTCCGGCACCAGCTTGCGGAACCGGCGGGCAGTGGCGTCGATCGGCAGGATGTTGTCCGCCGTGCCGTGCAGGATCAGCACGGGCTTGCCGCTCTCGCGGACGGCGTCGACGTCGGCGCGGAAGTCTTCGATCCAGGTGGGCACTACCGCGTAGGCGGCAACCGGTGCGCTGCGGGTGGCCACGTTCCAGCTGGCGGTGACGGCCTCCTGGCTGATCCGGCTGCCCAGGTTCTCCTCCAGGTTGTAGAAGTCGGAGAAGAAGTTGGTGTACCAAGCGAAGCGGTCTGCCCGGGCGGCTGCTTCAATCCCGTCGAAGACTTCCTGCGGGACACCTTCGGAATTGTCCTCCCGGGCCACCAGGAACGGTTCGAGGGAGGCGAGGAAGGCAAGCTTGGCGATGCGCTCGGAACCGTGCCGGGAGACATAGCGCGCGAGTTCGCCGGTGCCCATGGAGAACCCGACAAGGATCACGTTGTGCAGGTCCAGGGTTTCCAGCACGGTATTCAGATCTGCTGCGAACGTGTCGTAGTCGTAGCCCGAGCCGGCCTTGCTGGACTGGCCGAAGCCACGGCGGTCGTAGGTGATGACACGGTAGCCGGCGGCGAGCAGTTCGCGGGTCTGGCGCTCCCAGCTGGAGCCGTCCAGCGGGTAACCGTGGATCAGCACAACCGGCTGGCCTGTGCCCTGGTCTTCGTAGTAGAGGTGGGTGGTGGTGCTGTTCTCGGTGCCTGCGGCGATGTAACCCATGATGGACTCCTCTTTTCGGTCCCGCGAGAACGATCGTTCTCACGGTGTGAACTAGACAATAGAGAACGTTCGTTCTCGCGTCAAGTAGACTGGAGATATGACGAACGAAGACATTGCGGAGCGCGTCCTTTCGGCAGCCGATGACCTGTACTACCGCAAGGGATTCGCTGCCGTCGGGATGGACGAGCTGCGTACTGCCGCGGGCGTTTCACTACGGCGGCTGTACTCCCTGTATCCGTCGAAGGACGACATTATTTCCGCAGTGCTCCGGCGTAAACACGAGGAATGGGAATCAGCGGTTGAGGCACGCGTAGCCGTGGCAGGGGAGGCCCCGCGAGAGCGGCTGCTGGCCGTCTACGACTACCTGCAGGACTGGTTCTGTACCGGGAATTTCCGCGGCTGCGCGTTCATCAACGCCTTCGGTGAACTGGGCGGGACCAATCCTGCAGTGGCCGCCCTCGCACGGGAACACAAGCAATCCTTCCAGCGGTACATGGCCGGCCTGGCCCGGGACCTCGGCGCCACGGAAACCCTGGGGGCACAGCTGGCGATCCTGGCCGAAGGGGCCCAGAGCACGGCTGCCATAGCGGGGGATTCCGCGGCCGCGGTGCAGGCCCGTGCCGCCGCGGAAGTCCTGATCGACGCCGCCCTGCGGCCTGCCGCCTGACTGTTCCGCTCTACGGCCGGGGTTCCGGCGGGGCACCAGGCCGGGGCATGCTAGATTTCCCGGAACCCCGGTATCCAACCGGGCCGCAGACCGGGGGACGGCATGGCCGCAGCATCTAACACGCGCATCGTCACGGCAGGCACAGCGGATGCTCGTCCGGCGGACCGACGGGCGGGCCGGTACCTGTCCGCAGCGACCGGAATAGGCGCGCTGCTGGGCACGGCCTGGCAGCTTGCCGGGGCCCGCAGGCTGCCCTTCCTCCCGCAGAACTGGGCCGGTACTCAGCTGATGAGTTTCGGCGCCGGTATCCTGGCCGCGGCACTGCTTCTCGCCGCCTGGTTCCTCACCGCCCGGGCGGAAACCCGGCAGGGCATCCGGGTCCAGCGTGGAGCCATGGCCGCACTGGCTGCACTGGCCGTCCTGTGCATTCCCTTTACGCCGGACCTGGTCTTCAGCCCGGTGTTCGGCGGAGCGCTGATTCTCCTGGCCCTGCGTACGCGGGAGGCACTGACCGCCGCGCTCGGCCTGACGGCACTGGCTGCCGCCGTGGTCCTGGCATTTTGCCCGTCCCTGACCGGCGCGGCACTCATCCCGGCCCTCACCGCGGCGGCCGCCGTCGCCGTCGTTGTGCGGCTAGGAATCACCCGTGACGAGCCGCGCCGGGACCGTGCCGGCTACTCCCCGCGGTAGACCGGCGGGCGGCGCTCAGCGAACGCGGCGGTGGCCTCACCGAAGTCGCGGCTGGCCAGGAACGCGGTGTTCCAGACCTGGACATAGTCCAGGCCGTCCTGCACCGGTCCCTGCGTCCGCCGGTTCATCACCTGTTTGACGCCCTGCACTACCAGCGGGGGATTGGCCGCCACTGCGGCGGCCAGTTCACGGCCGCGTGCGACGACGTCGTCCGCCAGTTCCGTGACCAGCCCCAGTGCATAGGCGCGGGCGGCGTCAAAGTCCTCGCCGGTCAGGGCCAGGTGCCGGGTGGCTCCCTCGCCGATGATGGCCGGCAGCCGCTGCAGGGAGCCCAGATCCGCAACAATGGCCACTTTGACCTCCCGTACGCTGAACCGTGCGGCAGGGGAGGAAATGCGGATGTCCGCTGCCGCAATCACGTCAATGGCGCCGCCAATGCACCAGCCGTCCACTGCGGCAATGACGGGCTTGGCGCAGCGGGCCAGCGAGCTCACCGAGTCCTGGAGGGCCTTGATCCGGCGGCGGAAATCCTCGCGCAGTTTCGCGTCCATCCCGCCGGCAGCCAGCATCGGGGCGAAGACCGGGGCCATGGCCGGGAGGTCCAGGCCGTAACTGAACGTGCCGCCGGAACCGTAGAGCAGCACGGACCGGACGCCGTCGTTGGTGCTCAGCGCATCAAACACCTCGGGCAGTTCGGTCCAGAAGTCCGGCCCCATGGCGTTTCCCTTGGACGGGCCGATCAGCTGCACTTCCGCCACCTCGTCCCGGATGTCGACTCGGAGGGACCGTAACTGGGTGGTGGTGCTGGCTGTCATGGCATCTCCGTTGATAGGCCGTGGCTGTGGTGAACGTCAATATACCGGCCGTTTTAAGGCGCGGAGAAAGCGAAGCTAGGATCGAGGTATGGAGCTCGTGGTGATTCTTCTCTTTGTCCTCTCAATAGCAGTTGTCAGCGCGCTGGTGGGCAGGATCCAGAAGCGCCGGGCAGCTGAAGCTCCGGACGGCGACGGGGACAGTACCGGCAAGACCCGGCCTGCAGCGCAGCGTCCCGCCCGGCCCCGTTCCACGGCGGAAACCGGCACCTCCCCCCAGGCGGCCAAGGAAGCGGCGTCGCTGCTGAACGCGGCCCAGCACCAGCAGGTGTACGCCGCGCTGGCGCAGGGCCAGCCCGTGAAGGCACTGAAGCTTTACGCACAGTTCACCGGTGCCGGCATCCGCGCCTCGGGGGCCGCCATCCAGAACATGGCCGCCCACCCGCAGCCGTACGTGCGGCCGATCCCGGAGACCGACGGGAAGCCTGCACCGAGCGCCGAAAACCCGACGCCGGCGGCGAAGCCGGATGAGCTGCAGGAAGAAGAAATCAGCAAGTGGGCGCAGCAGCTGCGCCCCGAGGACTTCCTCAAACCCTGAGGTTCAGCGGTTTTTAGCGGCCGCCCTCGAGTAGCCGGGCGCGCTGGTTCAACCCGTCCGGGCCGTACGGATAGTTGCCCACCTGCGGCATGCTCAGCTCGGTCAGCCGCTGGGTTTCCTCCTGCGTGAGCGTCAGGAAAGCCGCGCCCAGATTGTCGGCCAGCTGGTCCGTGGTGCGGGCGCCCAGAATCACGGACGTCACCCCTGGGCGGTCCGCCAGCCAGGCCAGCGCCACCTGTGCCGGCGTCGCCTGGTGCACCTGGGCGACGGCGCGCAGCTCGTCGATAATCCGCCAGGTCCGCTCGTTGTGGCTGCGCAGGTCCCAGCCCTGGAACTGCCGGGTAGGGTTGTCGCCCACCCGGGTGTTGCCGGCGGGCACCGTTTCGCGGTCATACTTGCCGGTCAGCCAGCCGCCTGCCAGAGGTGACCAGGGCAGGAGGCCCAGGCCGGCGTCGAGCGCTGCCGGAACAATTTCGGACTCGATTTCCCGCTCCAGCAGGTTGTACTGCGGCTGCAGCGTAACCGGCAGCGCCCAGCCGTGCTCCCGGGCCGTGTAAACCGCCTTGGTGAGCTGCCAGCCGGTGAAGTTGGACAACCCGTAGTAACTGATTTTCCCGGCCGTTACCGCGTCCTGGAGGAAACCCAGGGTTTCCTCCAGCGGCGTGTAGGGGTCCCACGCGTGCAGTTGGTAGAGGTCCACATGGTCCACCCCCAGCCGGGTCAGGGAATCCTCCAGCGCGCGGCGCAGGTGCCGGCGGGACGTGCCGAGGTCATTGGCGCCGGCCCCCATCGGGAACCGGCCCTTGGTGGCGAGTACGACGTCGGCGGCGGCGCGGGGATTGGCATGCAGCCAGCGGCCGATGATTTCTTCGGAGGCGCCGGAGGTGTACACATCAGCGGTGTCCACGAAGTTGCCGCCGGCGTTGACGTAGTCGTTGAGGATGGCGTGTGAAGCCCGTTCGTCAGACTCGTTGCCGAAGGTCATGGTGCCCAGCGCATAGTTGCTGACTGCGGTGCCGCTGCGGCCCAGAAGACGCATTTCCATGGAAACTTCCTTCACGGTAGGGGAGATGGCTGCCAGCCTATCCGCGGGGCCGGTCCGAGAGCAGTGCGGCGAACAACAACGAATCACGCCGTGTCCCGTTGACTTTCTTATGCGCCCGCAGCCTGCCCTCGAAGACAAAGCCGTTCTTCTCCAGCACACGCACCGAACCTGTGTTTTCCGGATGGCAGGTGGCTTCCACCCGCTCCAACCCCATGGGTCCGAATGCGTGGGCCAGCAGCAGGCCGGCGGTTTCGGTGCCGATGCCCCGGCCCCACATGTCCTGGTGCAGGGTGTAGCCGAGCTCGCCGGTGCTGTCGGCGGCACTTTTTACCCAAACACCGGCGGTGCCGACCACCCGCTCCGCGACCAGTACGGCGAGGGTAAACAGGGTCCGCCCGGGCCGGCCGGCTTCAGCGGCGGCTGCGGCGATAAAGGCGCGGGTTTCGGCAAGCGTGTTCGGTCCCCAGGTGGACCACTGGGTGACCGTAGGGTCGGACGTGAAGGCGTGCACGGCGTCGAGGTCGCCCGGCTCAATATCCCGCAGGGTGACGCGCGGTCCGGTGAGCTGGATGCTGTTGGTGGTCACAGAGGCGAATCTACCCGACCGCGGCGGTGTCATTTGTCCGGAAGCGGTGGGGGATAAAAACGGAGTTTGGGGGGATAGACGCAAAAAGTCCCCCGGAAAACCGGGGGACTAGTGGCGGAGACGGGGAGATTTGAACTCCCGGTGGGCTTTAGGCCCACACTTCATTAGCAGTGAAGCCCATTCGGCCGCTCTGGCACGTCTCCAACATGCGTCAAACCTGCAGATTTAACCTGCATATCCAGCATGGCCCGCAGCTTCCGCTGCCAGCCTGACAAGACTACCGGCAACTTGCCGGTTAGGGCAAAACGCCTCAGCCAAGGCCGCCGGTGAGCGCTTCCCAGAGGAATTCGTAGGACCTGGCGTGCATCCGGGCGGACTGCCGGTTGTCCGCCGCACCGGCGTGGCCGCCCTCCAGCGACTCGTGGAACCAGACGTTGTCCACGCCCAGCGCCTTCATCCGGGCGGCCATTTTGCGGGCCTGCACCGGCCCCACCCGGTCATCGCTGGTGGCGGTCCAGATCAGGGCGGGAGGGTAGTCAGCATCTTCCTTCAGCAGGTGGTAGGGCGAGAACGTCTTCACAAAGTCCCACTGCTCGGGATCGTCCGGATCGCCGTATTCGGCAATCCAGGAGTATCCGGCGGAAAGCTTGGTGTAGCGGCGCATGTCCAGCAGCGGCACGCCGCAGGAGACGGCCCCGAAGAGGTGCGGATAGGTGGTGAGCATGTTGCCCACCAGCAGGCCGCCATTGCTGCGGCCCGTGCAGCCCAGGTGCTCCCGTGACGTCACGCCGCGGGCCACGAGGTCCTGCGCGACGGCGGCGAAGTCCTCGTACGCCCGGTGCCGGTTTTCCTGCAGGGCGGCACGGTGCCAGGCCGGACCGTATTCCCCGCCCCCGCGGATGTTCGCCAGCACGTACACGCCCCGGCGTTCGGCTCCGCCGGCATCCGTGGTGCGCCGCTCCAGCCACCCGCGGCCCACTACGCCGCTGTAGGCCGGGGTGAGCGAAGCTTCGAACCCGCCGTACCCGTTGAGCAAGGTGGGGTTGCCGCCGTCGAGCACCAGGTCCTCCGGGCCCACCTGGAAGTACGGCACGCGGGTGCCGTCTGCGGACACGGCAAAGTGCTGCTCCACGGTGAGCCCGCTGGTGTCGAAGAACGCCGGCGAGGATTTCACGGCAACCGCCTCAGAGCCGGCCTCCCCTCCGACCGGCAGGGTGCCGCGGGAGACGGTGGACGGGGTCAGGAACCCGGTGCTGACCAGCCAGTAGTCATTGCCGGTTTCCTCGTCTTCATCGTCCACCGCAAAGGCGTCCACGGCGTGCAGCGGCGGGCAGGCATCCAGGATTTCCGCGGTCCACCCGTCAGCCGGGTTCAGCACCAGGATCTCGGAGCTGACGTCGCGCAGCAGGTTCAGCAGCAGCCGGTCCCGGGTCCAGCTCCAGGATTGCAGTGCGGCGGCGGCGTCCGGGGTGAAGATCCGGTGCACCCGCCGGGTTCCGCCGGTGAAGTCCGCCAGCGACGCGGCCAGCAGGGACCCGGCCGGGTGGGTCTCGCCGTCGAGCTCCCAGTCATTGCGCGGGCGCAGCAGCAGCCACTGCCGGTGCACGTCCACAGTGACATCCAGGGGCACGTCCAGCTGCACCCACTCGCCGCCTTCGCGCAGGAAGGTGCGGCTGTTGTAGAAATCGATGATGTCCACGGCAATGTCGCGCTCGAAACCGGGTGTCTGGTCACGCTGCACCACCGCCATCATGTGGTCTTCGGGGACCTCGAAGTACGGTTCGGCGTCCTGCAGCTCCTGCCCCCGGCGCAGGACCCGGCTGGTGCGGGGGTAGGACGAGGTGGTCATGGAACCCGGGCCGAAGTCCGTGCCCACGTACAGACTGTCCTCACCGGCCCAGCTGATGCGGCTTTTGGCTGCGGGAATGTCGAAGCCGCCGGGCACAAAGGCCTTCGCGACGACGTCGAACTCCCGGTACCGGGAGGCGTCACCGCCGTCGGGGGAGAGGACCACCAAGGCACGGCGGTAGGAGGTGCCGTCCGCGGGACGCAGGAACCGGGCGCCGGCCCACACCCATTCGGTGCCCTCGGCGGCGCTGAGCGCGTCCAGGTCCAGCAGCACCTCCCACTCGGTGTCCGCAGCGGTGTAGCTCTCCCACGTGGTGCGGCGCCAGAGGCCCTTGGGGTGCCCGGCGTCACGCCAGAAGTTGTAGTAGTACCCACCCCGCTTGGACACCATGGGAATGCGGTCCGTGGAGTCCAGGACTTCCAGCAGCCGCTCCTGCGTCCGCTCGAAACCGGTGCGGGAGAGGAGGTCCTCGGTGATGCTGTTCTCGGACCGCACCCAGTCCAGCTGCTTGTCTCCGTAGATGTCCTCCAGCCAAAGGAACTCGTCGGTCTCTGCGGAATCCACGTTGCGGTTTGCCGGTGTCATGGGCCCCATCCTAGTTCCCGGCCGGCCCCGGCCAGCCCCGGCTGGCTCAGCCGGGGCATAGAGGGACTCTCCCTGCCGATACCCTAGATGCATGGATCACACGCAGAGTTTCCGGGTAGCTGTTATCGGCGCAGGCCCGCGCGGACTCTCCGTGGTGGACCGCCTGCTCAGCCGCCGCCGTGCCGCTGGGACGCCGGGACCGCTGACTATTGAGCTGATTGATCCGTTTAATCCCGGCCCCGGGCATGTGTGGCGGACCGGGCAGTCCCGGCTGTTCCTGATGAACACGCCGGCGCTGTTCCCCACCGTGGTGCCGGCCGGAGACACTGTTCGGGACCTGCTGCCCTCCCCGGCGGGGCTGTCCTTTAACCAGTGGCGTGAACTGATGTCCGCCGGCACCCGCGCCGCCGCCGGCCTTCCGGCCGGTGACCGTGCCGAGCTGGCGTCCCTGGGCCCGGCGGATTTTCCCAGCAGGGCACTATACGGACGGTACCTGGAGTGGACCTACGGGCAGCTGCAGGAAACGGCCGCTGCGGACGGAGTGGAACTGACCCACCGGCGAACCGAAGCCCTGGGCGTAACCCGGGCGGCGGACGGACGACTGGTGGTGGAAGTGGAGGGCCGGGAGGTTCTGGCCGCTGACGCCGTCGTCCTGGCCGTGGGCCACCTGCCGGCGCTGCTGTCCGCAGAGCAGGCCCGGCTGCAGGACGCCGCCGAGCGGCACGGCCTTACCTACCTGCCGCCTGCGGTTCCCGCCGACGTCGACTTCTCCCGCCTGCCCGCCGGTGAGCCGGTGCTGATCCGCGGACTCGGCCTGAACTTCTTCGACGTGATGGCGGCGGTGACACTGGGCCGCGGCGGCCGGTTCGTGCCCACCGGCCTGCCCGCCAGGCGCGCGCTGAGGTATGAGCCCTCAGGCCGGGAACCGAAGCTGGTAGCCGCCTCCCGACGCGGCACGCCCTACCGCGCCAAGGCCCGGCTGGAGTCCTACATTCCCCACAGCATCCGGCTGCGTTGGTTCACCCGCGAAACCGCGCTCGCGTTCCGTGCGGACGGACTGTTGCCGGGCTTCGACCACGACCTGTGGCCGCTGCTGCACCGCGATGCCGTGTGGGCGTACTACTCCACGCTGGCCCGGGTGGCCGGCACGGAGCTCCGGGGGGAGCCCTCAGCCTTCCTGGGCGACCTGGAAGCAGCGCTGTACCTGCCGGGTCCGGAGTGGGACGCGGCGAAGGAAGCCGTGTTGGACCGCTACGTGCCCGCGGACCGGCGGACCAACCTCGAAGCACTGGCCCAGCCGCTGGGACGGCGTCCGTTCGCGGGCGCCCAGGACCTCGACGACGCCGTCCTCGCATACCTTGAAGAGGACGCCGCCGGTTCCGCCGCCGGTGAGGACGATCCGCTGAAGATGGCCATCGGTGCCCTGAACGCCGGGCGGACCCTGCTCAAGTCGGTAGTGGCCGACGGCGGGCTTGCCGAAGCATCATGGCTTGCGGAACTGCGCGGCTGGTTCGAGCCGCTGGTGGAAGGCCTCGCAAGCGGCCCGCCGCCGGAACGGATTGAGCAGCTGGCCGCCCTGACCCGCGCAGGAGTGGTGCATTTTGTGGGCCCGGATCCGCGGTTCGACGTGGACGAGGCAAGGGGTGTGTTCACCGCATCCTCGCCCTGGGTCGGTACCGAGTACGCCGGACGCACGCTCATGGAGGCCATGATGCCGCCCAACCGGGTAGACCGCAGCGTTTCGCCATTGCTGGCCGGGCTCATCCGGGACGGCCTGGCCCGGCCAAAGGTCATGATGTCCGCGGACGGCACCCCCGTGCTAACCCCCGGCCTGGACGTCACTATGCCGCCCTACCGGACAGTGGGCGTCAGCGGCGAACCGGTGGAGAACCTCTTTGTGCTGGGCCTGCAGTTGTCCTCGGTGCAGTGGGGCACGGCCATCGCGGCCGAAGCGGGGTCATCCGCCGCGGAAGGCTCGCGCACGCTGCAGGATGCAGACGACATTGCTGCCGCAGTGCTGGCAGCCGCATCCGGTGTGCGGCGGGAGGGGGCTGGACGGGACGACGCCGGGCGTGCCGCCGTGCCGGTAGTCAGTCCCCAGCAGGTCCTGGGGAAACCATTCTGAAAGCTTCCCATGCATGGGGAAGCGCCAGCCGATCCAGCGTTAACGACGGCGGCCCGCACCAAATGGTGCGGGCCGCCGTCGTTCTGTTCCTAGCCGTTGTAGGTCAGCGAGAGCATCATTTCCTTGAGCTGCCGGTACATGTCGGTCTGCATCCAGGCCCGCGCTGCGGCGTCGTCGGCGAAGGCGCCCGGCTCGATGAGGGCGTTGAATGTCGCTGCGCCATCGCCCATGTAGACGGTGCCGTACTGTGGGCCTGCGTCGTTCCCCTCTGCATCCGGCAGTCCGGTTTCGAGCTGGACGTGGTAGGTGCGCCCGCCACCGTGGACCGGGCGGGATTCAAACTGGAAGTAGACCGGCCGCCGATGCATGTCCTTGTAGACAGGAATTTCCGTGGCGTCGTAGAGGACATGGCCGGGGCTGGGGGTGGCCGCCCCGTCCGTGCAGATGCCGCTGTAAAACTCAGACACCGGGTTTCCGGTCGAGTCCAAGATCGTGAAAGCTGCCGGCGAGACGTATGGAGCGCAGCTTGGATGCACCCATAGCGGTTCGGTCGGAACGGCCGACCAGCCGGCGGGCAGGGTGAAGCTGTGCAGGCCGTTGGGTGTGGTGACGACGGTGGGTGCTGCCGGAGCGGGCGCCTCCGTGGGCACCGGGGCCGCTGTCGGCGTCGCCGAAGGCGCCGGCGCAGACGGCGAAGCCGATGATGTCGCTGAAGCGGACGGCGTGGCCGTTACGCTCTTCGACGGCGAGGCTTCGGAAGCCTTGTCGGTACCGCAGGCGGTCAGCAAAACAACGGATGCAAGAACCACGGAAAACACCCGGGTACGGCGCACAAATGAAGCGGTCAATCCAATCAATTCCCCCAGTAGTTCGGCACGGAGTGTCCGGGCCGGTGAGAGGGACACTAACAGGACAACGGACACGCCGGGCGTGTCGCGGTGAAGCGTAGCCAAGACGTAATACGACGGCGGCCCGCGCCCAATAAGGTGCGGACCGCCGTCGTCGCTCTACCGGTGGCGAAGGGCTACCGGAGGGCGTGCATTGACCGGATTAGAACGGGTACTCGCGCGGAGCGTGCTGGACGCTGATGGAGTGGTCGGTGGTGAACTCGTCAATGGCCCACTCGCCGTTGAACCGGCCGAGGCCGGAGTTCTTCTCGCCGCCGAAGGCAATGTGCGCCTCGTCCTGGACCGGGAAATCGTTGACGTGGGTCATGCCGGCCTTGATGCGGCGGGCGAAGCTAACACCCGTCTCCAGGTTGGAGGTGAACACGGCGCTGGACAGGCCCAGATCCGTGTCGTTGGCCAGAGCCAGCGCATCCTCGGCGTCCGTGGCGCGCATGATGCCCGCAATGGGACCGAAGATTTCCTCGCGTGCCAGTTCCATGTCCTTGGTGACGTCGGCGAAGACGGTCGGGGACAGCACCTGGCCGCGAACCTGGCCTTCGAGCACCAGGCGGGCGCCTTCGGACTTGGCGGTCTCAATCTTGGTCTTCAGGCCGTCAAGCTGCTTGGCGTTGATGATCGGGCCCACCACGTTCTTCGGGTCGGTCGGATCGCCGGCGTTCAGCGTCTTCACGTGTGCGGTGAACTTCTCCACGAACTCGTCGTAGACGGCGTCTTCAACGATGATCCGGTTCACTGCCATGCAGATCTGTCCCTGGTGCAGGAACTTGCCCATGGCGGCGGCACGGACTGCCTGGTCCACGTCGGCGTCGGCGAGGACAACAAACGGGCTGTTGCCGCCGAGCTCCAGCGCCGTGTACTTCAGGGTGGCGCCGGTGGCGGCCAGAGCGCCGATGTTCTTGCCCACCGGGGTGGAACCGGTGAAGGAGATCATGCGCGGGGTGGGGTGCTCCACAAACGCGTCGCCGATTTCGGAGCCGGCGCCGACGACGGCGCTCAGCACGCCGGCGGGCAGGCCCGCCTCTTCGAAGATCTTGGCAATGATCAGTGCACCGGTGACAGGGGTGTCACTGGCCGGCTTCAGCACCACGGCGTTGCCCAGGGCCAGCGCCGGGGCCACGGAGCGCTGGGAAAGGTGCAGCGGGAAGTTCCAGGGGCTGATCACGCCGACGACGCCGAGGGGGCCGCGGTAGACCCGCAGCTCCTTGTTGGGGGTGTTGGAGTCCATGATCTTGCCCGAGACACGGTGCGGGAAGGTGGACGCCTCACGGGTGATTGCAGCCGCGGAAGCAACTTCAATGTTGGCCTTAATCATGGTGCTGCCGGACTCGGCGTTGAGCCAGGCAACGATTTCATCGCGGCGCTCGTCGAAGATTTCGGCAGCGCGGGCAATCACGGCGCGGCGCTCATTGGGGGTCCGGGCCGCCCAGTCCTTCTGCGCTTCCTCGGCGGCGGCGTACGCGTCGTCGAGGTCCTCGCGGGAGGCCTGCTGCATGGTCAGCAGCTGGGATCCGTCGAAGGGGTTGGTGTCGGTGAGTACCTTTTCAGAGCGTCCGTCCCGCCACTGGCCGCCAATGAACTGCTTGGCGGGAATCCAATCGGTGAGGGCCGGGGAGGTTGCTTCGAGCTGCGTTGTCATGATTTCTCCTTGATTAATCTTGACGTGTGTTGGTGATGGTAACGCCGGTATATGCCCGTTCCATTCCCGAACCCGGGGGCTCCGCCAGGTCAAGACAAAAATTTAGTAAGCAGTCTGTCTTTTCTGGCTGCAGACGCTTACCGTAGCCATACCGGGGGTACTTCTGTAGATATTTCTGTCACTGAGGAAGTTCCAGCGGGAAGGACACAGCTCATGAGCACAGGTGCCAGCGCGGCGGGAGACCGCGCACGGGGATCCGGGACCGGACCGGACCGGCCTCAAGCAGGGCAGCGGCCGCGGGCAGGGGCGAACCCAGCGCCGGACGGACTCCGGACCGGCGCGGACGGCGAAGCGGACACCAGCAGACAGGGTGTGGTTGAGCGGGAAAAGGCCAGTTTCGGCGGTGTGAAGATCGGCTCGGCCTTTTTCGGCTGGCTTACCGCCATCGGCACCACGGTGTTGCTCAGCGCGCTGGCAACAGCATTCGGCGCGGTGCTTGTGGCCAACAACAACGACGCCGCATCCGCTGACTCCACCACGGTGAGCGTGGCCGGGACCATTACCTTGCTGGTGATTCTCTTCATCGCCTACTACTGCGGCGGCTATGTGGCAGGCCGGATGGCCCGGTTCAACGGCATCAAACAGGGAATTGCGGTGTGGGTGTGGGCCGTCGTCATCGCCATCGTCGCGGCGATTATTGCCGCCATTGCCGGCAACGAGTTCAACATCCTCGTCCAGCTCAACGGCTTCCCACAGATCCCGGAGATCGGCGGCAACGCCACGGCATCGGTGATTATCGCCGCGATCATTGCCGCGGCAGTGGCACTGCTCGGGGCCATCCTGGGCGGCCTGGGCGGCATGCGCTTCCACCGCCGCGTGGATAAGGCGGGGCTCGGCGACTAACGCAACAGACTAAGTCTCGAGGGGGCCGGGGAATACACAACAGCACCAGCGCTTTCCGCGCAGAAACCGGAGACAACTGTGATCACCACCGAACAGATCGACATCATCCTGAACAAGGGCACCGTTGAAGGGCCCAACGGAGAAAAGATCGGCTCCGCCAGTGAGGTCTACCTGGATGACGAAACCGGGCAGCCGGCCTGGGTCACCACCAAGACCGGGCTTTTCGGTTCGTCCGAAACCTTTGTCCCGCTGGCTGAAGCCACCCTCGAGGGATCCGTGGTTCACGTGCCCTATTCCAAGAGCATGATCAAAGATGCTCCCCGGGTGGATGAGGACGGACACATCAGCGAGCAGGAACAGGACGAGCTTTACAGCTACTACTCCATCGGTACGTCTTCCGGAGGAACCGGCAGATCGGGAACGGACACTTCGAGGACCGCCGGAACGTCGGGGACCACGTCAGGTACAACGTCAGGGACCACCACGACGTCGGGCACCAGCGGCAACTTTGCGGATTCCAACCACGGTCAGCATGCCCCCAAGGTGGGCCACGATACCTCCGGGCCCACAACCGATGACGCGATGACCCGGTCCGAGGAGCAGCTGCACGTGGGCAAGCAGAGCCGGGAATCCGGCCGGGCCCGCCTGCGCAAGTACGTCACCACCGAAAACGTCACCAAGACGGTCCCGGTGAGCCACGAGGAAGCCAGGATCCAGCGCGAGCCCATCACCGATGCCAACCGTGATGCTGCGATGGACGGACCGGCTATCAGCGAAGAGGAGCACGAGGTGACGCTGCACGCCGAAGAGCCGGTTGTGGATAAGAAGACCGTCCCGGTGGAGCGTGTCCGGCTGGATACCGAAACCGTCACCGATGAGGCAACGGTGAGCGAAGACGTGAGCAAGGAAGAAATAGAGATGGAGGGCGAAGGCGGTTCCTCCGGCAAGGACCGGCGCCGCCGTTCCTGACACCGGCGGGTGCCAACCCGAAAGCGGCAGCCGCGCAGACAGCCGCGCCGGCTGCCGCTTTCGGTGTTTCGGGGCTCCGGTCAGCCCGGGGCTCCGATCAGCCGCCGGTTCCGGGATGGCGGGCGAGCCACCGGTCCAGCAGATCGGCAAATTCGCTGCTGTTCTGCTCGGGCCACCAATGGCCGGCGTCTACCTCCACCGTCTCCACCCCGGGGAAGCGTTCCTGCAGCCCGGAAACCAGCTTCGGCGAGAGGAACGGGTCCTTCAACGGGACCACCACCTGAACCGGGCCGGCATAGCGTCCCTCCGGCGGACGGGCGGCGGTAAACATGTTGGCCCGGTATAACTGCAGTCCGCGGGCGGCGTTGTCACCGATGCGCCGGCCCGCGGATTTTTCATACCGCGGCGTCAGGACGTACTTCCACGCGGCCTCGGGCAGGACCGGCAGTTGGAAAGCCGCCACATAGCTGCTGCGCAGCGCCTGGTTCAGCGCCTCGGGCCATAGCCGGGAACGCAGCCGCACTTTCAGCCAGTGCCGGAAATGGGCCAGATCAGGCCCGGAGATGCTGGTGTAACTGAGGATCCGGTCCGCGGCACGGGGATCGGAGATGGCAGCCCAGCCCTGGATGGACCCCCAGTCATGCCCGACCAGGTGAACCGGCCCGGTTCCGGTTGCGTCCAGGACGGCATACAAATCGTCCACCAATGCCGGCAGGCGGTAGGGGGAGAGCCCGGCAGCGGCGCCGTCGTCCACCCGGGAGGCACCGGCGTTGCGGGTGTCATAGGTGATGACGTGCCGTCCGGCGGCCAGCCGCCGCACTGCGGCGTCAAAAACCAGGTGGTCGTCGGGATATCCGTGCACCAGCAGCACGCTCGGGGACCCGGGCGACGGCGGCGGACCGTACTCGTACACCGCGAGCTCCGCATCGCCGCTGCGCACTGTGCGGTGCCGTTCCGGCGGAAAGTCCTGGCGGTGGTCCATGTGCCTTCTCCTGTTCCAGCCGTTGTCACGGCCTGCACGGAACCCCACCATAACGGCAGAAGCGCCGCCCCGGGTAAGGGGACGGCGCTTCTGGTTTACGGCCGCCGGGTCATGCCCGGGCGGTTACCGCCGCCCGGTCAGGCACAGGATGTACTGCGCCAGCTCGTAGGCGTACCGTGCCCAGCCGCGCACGTCCCACCAGTGCTTGGGCGCCACCGGTGCCTTGCAGACCGGGGCGGGAGCAGCGGCTTTCTCCACGGTGACCGGGAGGGTCACCGTGGTGCCGGACTCAGCTGCCGTGAGGACGAGCCGGCCGGCCCCGGACGCCGACGCCGGAATGGTCACCGTTACGGCAGCGGATCCTGCGGAGACCGGAACGGTGCCCAGAGCGGTGGCCGTGCCGGCCGCGTTGACAAAGCTGACCGCCAGTGAGGTGTTGGCGGGGCTGCCCAGTGAGGTCAGGTTCAGCTGCGACACCGTAAAGCTCACGGCCGAACCGGCCTTGGCCGTAGCCGGTGCGCCCTTGACCGCTACGCCCTGCCGGGCGAAGTCGGGAGAGAGCGGGCTGTTGGCCGAGATATAGCTGATCCAGGCGTCACGGTCCACCAGGCCGGTATCCCGGGTGTTTGTGCCTTCCCGGAAGACCGTGAAGTTGTCACCGCCCTGCGCCAGGAAACTGAAGGTCCCCACCCGGTAGTCGCGGGCCGGATCCATGGCGGCGCCGTTAATGGTGACGCTCTGGATCCGGGAACCGCGCGGCTGGTCCGGATCGAAGGTGTACGTGATGTTGTCGGAGAGTCCCAGGGCCAGGAAAGCCCGCGAGCTGCCCTCGGGCTGCCACTGCTGTTCAAGCATCGTTTTCAGCTGGGCACCGGTGAGAGTGGTGGTCCAGAGGTTGTTGACGAACGGCAGGACGGCATTGGCCTCGGCATAGGTGATTACTCCGTCGGGCCCGTAGTAGAGCTCGGCGCGCAGTCCGCCCGGGTTGGTGACGCCGATTTCGGCGCCGCCTCGTTCGGGTGCGGAGAGCGTGGACAGCAGCGAGTCTGCCACCAGCCCGCCGAGGGTCGACTCGGAACTGCGGTCGTCGCGGGCAGTGCCCACGAAGGCGGTGGTGATGTCCGCGGTGACGGATCCAACGGGCTGGTTGCCCACCTCGGCCGAGTACGCCAGGGCTGCGTCGACAATCCGCTTCACCTCGGCGACAGCCGGATAGGCGGCGACCAGGTCCGCCGGGGCCGTTTTGGTGCGGGCCACGTTGGCTGCCGAGTAGGACATGACCTCATCAGTGCCGGCGTTGTATTCGAGCTTGATCTGGCCGATGAACTCGCCGTAGGAGCCGGTCTGCACCACCGGACGGGTCTTGCCGTCCGCACCGGGGACGGGGGCGTCCCAGGCGTACTGCTTATGGGTGTGGCCGGTGTAAATGGCATCCACCAGCGGCGTGGTTTCGTTGACAATTTCAGCGAATGCGCCGCCTTCCCCGAGTTCCTGCTCCAGGGTGGCGCCGTCGGGGGTGCCGCTGCCGGCGCCCTCGTGGTACTCGGCCACGATCACATCGGCCAGGTCCTGCTCCACCAGCTGCGCGGCCACACGGTTCACGGCCTCAACCGGATCACCGAAGTCCAGGTTGCTGATGCCGCCGGGGCTGACCAAGCTGGCGGTTTCCTGGGTGATGGCGCCGATGACGGCCACCTTCACGCCGTTGACGTCAAGGATCTCGTACTCCTGCAACGCGGGAGTGGTAGTGCCCTTGGTGTAGACGTTGGCGCCCAGATAAGGGAACTGGGCGGCCGGGGCCACGCGCCCGGTCAGGTCCGCGAAGCCGCCGTCGAACTCGTGGTTGCCCACTGCCGAGGCCCGCAGCCCGAGGGCGTTGAGGACGTCAATGGTCGGCTGGTCCTGCTGCACCGAGGAGGCGAACAGGGACGCACCGATGTTGTCTCCCGCGGAGAGGAACAGTGAACTGCCGGCAGGCGCACCAGCCTTCAGTTCCTCCACGGTTCCGGCAAACGGCACCGTGTTGGCGTCGATCCGGCCGTGGAAATCGTTGATGTTCAACAGGTTCAGCGTGGCGGTGCCGGTACCTTCGGGAGTGAGGTCCATGCCCACGAGAATCGGGTCATGATCCGAGGACCGGTAAGGATCCGGTGCGTAGAAGTTGGTGGCGTTGTAGTTGTAGCGGCTGTATTCCAGCGCCACGGATTCCACCGAGTTGATGTTCCAGATGTCGGTGCCGGTGACGGCGTCGCTGGCCGCCGGGGAAGCCAGGACGTGGTCCAGGCTGCCGACCGTGCCGCCGAACGCGTAGGAATGCTTGCCGGTGGCGGCACCAAGATCAACGTAGCCGGCGTCGGCCAGCACCTTGATGGGGTCTTCCGCGTGGTAGGCGTTGAAGTCGCCCAGCAGGAAGACCTTGTCAGTTCCGGCGGCCTCGGATGCAGTTGCGGCAAAGGCCACCAGGGCCTGCGCCTGGCGGACGCGGTCCGCGTTCCAGCCGCCCTGCCCGGTGTCGGCATTCTCGCCCGAGGACGGTGCGGAGCCCTTGGACTTGAAGTGGTTGGAAACAGCCAGGATTTCGGTGCCCTCTTCGCCGCCGGCGGGCCGGAAGGCCTGGGCCAGCGGTTCACGGGCGTTGGAGAAGACGGTTTCGTCATCGAGGATGGTGGATTCGCCCACGGGCTCGGCCGTTGCGGTGCGGAAGATAAACGCGGTGCGGATGACATCTTCGTCGGCCGGCAGATCGGCAGGGGAACGGACGTAGTCCCACGTTCCCGGCGCCTGCGCATTGAGGGCAGCGACGAGGCGGGAAAGTGCCTCGTCGCGGTCCTTGCCGAAGGTGGCGGAGTTCTCCACCTCCATCAGCGAAACCACATCGGCGCCCAGGGCGTTGATGGCGGCAACGATCTTGGCCTGCTGGCGTTCCAGGTTGGCCGCATCGGCGGCACCGCGGACGTCGCAGCCTCCTTGGACGGTAACGGGTGCGCCGGCGCGGTCCTTGTAGAAGGAGCAGCCGGGCACCGTGTCACCGGTGGTGGTGAAGTAGTTCAGCACGTTGAAGGAGGCGAGCTTCAGGTTGCCGCCCACGCTCTGGGGTGCCGGTGTGCGGGTATTCTCGAACGACGCCGGCTGGACCGTGGCCGCATTGGCGGGGGTCAGCTCCGTAAGCGGCTGGAACTTCCAGCCGCTGTTGCGGTAGTCCAGGATCACGCCGGTGCTGAAGGTGGCTGCAGCGCCCACCCGGACCGGGTTCTCCGGGGTCAGGTACGGGAGCGGCTTGCCCTGGTTGGCGGCGTTGAGGAAGTTGGTGCTGGCGCCGTCGTCGAGCTTGACGGCACGGGCAGTGTTATCCGCGACGACGGCGGCGTGCTCGGGAGTGCCGACGGCGGCCACTGCGGTGGGCTGGACCAGCGCGGTGTCGCCGGCGGCCAGGCCGATCTCCGCGTACTGGTTCAGGGAGAAATTGTCCGTGACGGTGAAGTTGCCCTGGGGTGCCAGCAGCATGCCTTCGAGGGTTTCGCGCTGTGCTTCGGCGGCGGGCCAGGCCACTGCCGCAGGCTTGACCTCGGGTGCCGCTTCGCTGAGCTTGGTCAGGGCGCCTGCAGCGACGGTGAGCTGGGTCAGCCCGTTGTACTCGCCAACGGTGCCGGTGACCTCCACGTACTCTCCGGCGGCAACCTGTCCGGCCGTGGCCGCCGAGAAGACGAAAATGCCGTCTGAGGCGGTGTGTGCAGCGGGATCAAGGTCTCCGCCGGTCCCGGGAGTCTGGATGTAGTACCCGTTGAAGCCGCCGGTGGGATAAACGCCGGTGACCTTGCCGCGGGTCGTCACGGTTTGGCCGATCAGCGGACTGGCCTCCCCGGTGCCTTGAATCGCGGCGATCGGCACGGTCCCGGCTCCGGGAGTGCCCGGCGTCGTGGGCGTGGGCGTGGGCGTGGGCGTGGGGGTCGGCTCGGTGGGGACGGAACCGGCGGTGGAGGTGGGGGTGACCGAGGCGTTCAGCGTGAAGTCAGCGGCATTGTTGTTTGAATCCGCAAAACCGGTGCGGTTCAGCGACTTCGGGTCTGAGTTGCCTGCCGGTGCCGCGGCGGCGGCCGTTTCGAACGTGTTGGAGGTGCCGTATCCGAGCAGGTCCACCACCCCGGGCGCCCCAGTGACCGAGCCGGTGGGGAGCGGATCCACGCGGGTGCCCTGGTTCGAGAGGATCAGGGTGCCGCCTCCGCCGCCGAAACTGGCGCCGATGGTGGCGTCGGCAGTGGGCAGGGGTGCTCCGGTGGTGCCGTTGCTCGCGCCGGAGACCAGATAGTAGCCGCCCGGTGCGATGGTGCCCGAGAGGGTGCCGATGCCGGTGGGGGCGGTTGTGGTGCCGGCTGCGCGGTACTGCAGGGACCAGCCGTCCAGGCTGACGGGTTCGCTGCCGGGGTTGTAGAGCTCCACGAACTTGGTGTTGAAGGGGGCGTTGGCGCTGCCGCCGGACAGGTACGCCTCGTTAATAATGATGCCGGGAGCGGCGGGGTCGCCGCCCTCCTCGGCGTAGGCCGGGAACGCGGTCAGCGGCGCGGCGAGCAGGCCGGCTGAGAGGGTTGTTCCCAGCACAGCCTTCCGGATTGAAGGTCTCATGCCTCATACTCCTTGGTCGGCCGTGGCGGCCGACGGGTTATGGCCGCGCCCAGGGGCGGCGGCAGGGGGTGCGCAAGTGATGGCGAACAGTGGTGATCAGGTAACGGGTGCGGTTGTACGGAGATGACGCTAAACGGTGCAGGTTACGTACAGATGACCGGAGGGTGACGTGCTGCGCTGCACGTCACCCAAGTTCTGCCAAACCCCCCGGAAAAGCAGAAAAGTGATCGCCAGCACAGTGTACGGGGTGGCACCCCCACTACTTGCCAACCGGTCCCGGACGTAACAAAAGGGCACTGCCGGCCCCAGAGGCCGGCAGTGCCCTTTCAGTTAACGCGAAAGGTGGTTGCCCTAGCGGCTCGAACCCTTGTAGGACTCGGAGACCTCGGGGCCGTTGGCGGCACCGAGGGTGCAGGTGATGTCCCGGTCATCGTTCTTCCAGGAATCCTCGGTGGGAACAATGTAGGAGGCTTCCAGCTCCGACAGGTCGAAAGACGTGCCTACGTAGCCCTGGAACTCTTCGGCGCAAAGTTCCTGCGCCTTCGCCTCCAGCTCGGATACGCCTGGGTAGTCACCCTCAGCCTGTTCCTCGACAGCGAAAACTTCCTGCTTGTGTGCCTCTTCGCACTCGACCACGTCAACGTCGAAGATTTCCCGGGTTTCGGAGTCCGGTTCCGGAGCGGAGAAGCAGTCTCCAACTTCCAGGCTGCCCGGGGCCGTGCCGCCGGAGCAGCCGGCCAACAGTCCGGCAAAAATAATCGGAAGTGCCAGACGGCGAAGCCGCGCTGTGGTGCTCATATGTATCTCCTGTGGAACTAATGGTGTGGCGGCGCACCCCCATGGCGGCCAGGAACCACGGGCCTATCCTACGGGGCCTGCCGGCATGCTGTGTCCACCACCACACCGCCGGCGGGAGGGTCAGTCGGTGCGCTCTTCGTACGCGGCCGGGCGCTGCTGGATGCGGCGCAGGCGTTCGACGTCGAACTTTTCGCCGCGCTTGAAGTCGTACACGCCGTTCTTTTCCTGGAAGACGTCGGTCAGCTGGGTGTAGCAGTAGCCGAACATGTTCGGGTCATCCAGCAGCACGTTGGTGAGGCCTTCGAAGCGGACGTAGAACTCCTCTTCGGAACGGACCCGGTCTCCGTAGCCCCACGAATCGGCCTGGTCGCTGCCCACGGCCGCCCGCTCGGCGCGCTCGGCTTCGGAGGCCTCCTGCTCGTTCCACCAGATGCCGCCGTACTCGGAGATGAAGAACGGCTGGCCGGCGTAGGGCAGCGAATACTCGGTCTTGCCGTGCGGCAGTCCGATCTCGCCCAGCGTGTCCGGGCGGTTAAGGTAGGGCTTCCCAACGGACAAGCCGGCCTGCTCTGCGCGGAAAGCTTCCGGGCTCTGCTCATAGGAGTGCGAATCGTAGACATCGGTCTCCAGCACCCGGTGGGAGTACCCGGAGGCATCAATCACCGGACGGGAGGGGTCCGCCAGCTTGGTGGCCAGGAACATGGCCCGGGTGACGTCGTCGAGCACGGTCACCCGGTCATGCATCACCTGATGGGTCTCGTTCAACGGGCACCAGCCCACAATCGAGGGGTGGTTGACGTCGCGCCGGACCGCTTCCAGCCACTGGGAGACAAACGACGCGTCCGGCTTCTGGTTTTCACCCATCGGGCCCTGTCCGGAGACGCCCCAGTCCCCGAATTCGGCCCAGACCAGGTAGCCGCGGGTGTCGGCGTGGTAGAGGAACCGCTCTTCGAAAACCTTCTGGTGCAGGCGGGCGCCGTTGAAACCGGCCGCAAGGGAGAGCTCGATGTCATCGATCAGGGCCTGGTCGGACGGCGCGGTCATGAGGGATTCGGGCCAGTAGCCCTGGTCCAGGACCAGGCGCTGGAAGACGCGGCGGCCGTTGAGCCGGAACGAATTGCCGTCAATGCTGACCGAGCGCAGCGCCGTGTAGCTGCGGATCCTGTCTACTTCGGTGTCTCCGGAACGCAGGGAAATCTCCACCCCGTAGAGCTGCGGGTCGCCCACGTCCCACAGGCGTACGTCCGCTTCTGCCAGGCTGAGGACCAGGGCCGGAGCAAGGTCGTAGGCGGTGCTGACCGAAGACTCGGCCACTGTGGTGCCGGCGTTGTCGGTCAGACGCACGGTCAGGACGCCGTTGGGCAGGTTCGCGGTAAGGGGTGCGGTGACGGCGAAGCTGCGGGCGGCCAGGTTTGGGGTGATCTGGACCCGTGTTACTGCCACCGGCGGTACGCCTTCGAGCCATACGGTCTGCCAGATGCCGGTGGTCCGGGTGTATTGGCAGTGGGTGTTGGCGAACCAGGTCGCCTGTTTACCGCGGGCCTGGACCTGATGGTGCAGGTCCCGGGCCCGGACAGTGATTTCGACGTCGTCGCCCGGCCCGGCGACCGCTGAGAGGTCGGCTTCGAAAGGGGTGAAACCGCCGCGGTGCCGGACCACTTCGATGCCGTTCGCCCACACGGTGGCGTCATAGTCCACCGCACCGAAATGCAGGACCGGGCGCAGGCCCGTCCAATCCGCGGGAATCTTCACGGTCCGCCGATACCAGACGGCATCCAGGAAATCAGTGTCACCAATGCCCGAAAGCCCGGACTCCGGGGCAAACGGAACCGTGATGGTCCCGGACAGGGCACGTTCCAGCAGGCCGCGGTCCAACCCCGAATCGCTGCGGTCGATTTCGAAATCCCAAGTCCCGTTGAGGTTGAGCCAGTGGTCACGGACAAACTGGGGCCGGGGATGCTCGGGGCGGGGGATGTCCGTTGCGGTCACAGGAGGGTCAAACGCGGGGAGGGTCATCATTGGTCCTTCGGGCGGAGAGGTGAAAATTGTGATCCCAGTCAACCGCAGCCGTCCCAGAATTGCAACGTTAGAATCCATCGGCAAAAATACCCGGCACACCGACGCTGCTCCGCCCTGCCTATACTGCAGGCGCCGAGGACTCCCGTTCGACGATGCGGTGCGGGATCACCACTTCGCCGTCCAGTTCGCCCAGCACGGAGGAGACCGCCGCTTCGGCCAGGGCCTCCAGGTCCGGTGCCACGGAAGTAATGCCCGGGGCGGTATAGGCAACTTCGTCAATGTTGTCCCAGCCCACCAGCGCAAGGTCCTGCGGGACACGGCGTCCCAGCCCGCGTGCCGCCGTCAGGGCGCCGACGGCGAGGAGGTCATTGGCGCAGACCAATGCGTCCACGCCGGGTGCGGCGAGGATCTGCTGCGCCATATCGAAGCCCTCCTTGCGGAACCAGGAGCCCGTGGTGCCCACGAGCGCCGGGTCATAGGGCAGGCCGGCAAAGCGCAGGGCTGCCCGGTAGCCCTCAAACCGCTGGCTGCCGGTGGAAATCCCGCCGGTGCCGTCTGCGCCAAGGAACCCGATCCGGCGTCGTCCGCCCTCCACCAGGTGCCGGACCAGATCCATGCTGGAGGCCACATTGTCGATGGCCACATGCGGTACGTCCGCACTGATAATCCGTTCACCCAGCAGCACCATGGGTGTGGGGTCGGTGCGTTTGGTGATGGCTTCGGCGGTGACGGCGGAAGGAGAGAAGATCAGCCCGTCAAACAACCGTCCGTGCCAGCCGTGCAGGTAGTGCTGCTCCAGATCCACGGTTCCGCCGGAAATCTCGATGGACACGGTGTATCCCCGGCTCTTGGCGGCGGATTCCAAGGTTTCCGCGAGCACCCCGAAGTACGGGTTGCGCAGGTCCGGGACCACCAGGGCGATGGCGCGGGTGGAACCCTGGCGCAGCTGGCGGCCGATCAGATTAGGGGTATATCCCAGTTCCTTCACGGCCTGCAGGACCCGGGCGCGCGTTTCCGGATGCACCACCGGGCGGTTGTTCATCACGTTGGAGACGGTCTTCCATGACACGCCGGCTCGCTCTGCGACCTCCTTGACGCCCACTCGCTTCACGTTCCCGACCCTTTCCACTACCTGTCAGCGGCCGAGGCCGTGTACTTGCAATTACCAAGAATAGGCGGTGACCGATTGCTAACGTTAGAATCCTGCCCATGTGGTTCAGCTCACCAGTCACACTGACCTCAATGATGAGTTCACGTCCAGAGCCCGGAAATGGAGCAGAATGAACACCAAGTACAGAACTCCGAACCGCAGGCAGTTCCTGCGGGGGGCGCTGGCGGCGGCCGTCACGGCAGGCGCCGCCGGCACGCTGGCAGGTTGCGGCGGCACGGCCGCTTCCGGCCGGGCGCCCGTCACGGTCTGGGACCCGTTCCAGGGTGCCGACGGTGCCAATATGCGCGGCATCATCAGCGATGTGGAAGCCCGAACCGGGCTGAGCATCGAACCCACCACGTTCTCCTGGGGGCCGCCGTATTACACCAAGCTGGCGATGAGCTCGGCTTCGCAGCAGCCGCCGGACACCGCCATCATGCACATTTCCCGGATGCCGGGCTATGCGCCAGGTGGCCTGCTGGAGCCATGGGACAAGACGCTGCTGGCCGAAGTTGGCATCCATGAAAAGGATTTCGCCCCCGCGGTGTGGGAGTCCTGCCACTACGACGGCGAGCTGTACTCCCTGCCATTGGACACCCACCCCTTCATCACCTTCTTCAACCAGGACCTGGCCGAAAAGGCCGGCGTGCTCGCCTCCGACGGCACCCTTCCGATCTCTTCGCCCGAAGAGCTGCATGAGGTGGGCAGCAAGCTGGCGGAAGTCACCGGAGGCTACGGCATCAGCTTCGGCTACCTGATGGACACCGCCCAGGCCTGGAGGCTGTTCTGGGGCCTGTACCGGCAGACCGGCGGCGAGTACCAACTCGAACCCGGCTCGCCGGCAGCCATTGATGAGGATCGGGCGGCAGGAGTGATCGGGGCCGTCGCATCCTGGATGGACGGCAAGTGCCTGACCGAAAACATGGACTACGAGAGCGGGCTGGCCGCCTACAACGGCGGGCGCGTGGGCATGATCCTGTCCGGCGTGTGGGAGGTGGCAGGCCTGCAGAAGGCGGTGCCGCAGACCGGTGGCATGCCGATGCCCACCATGTTCGGCACTCCGGCCGCCTACGCGGACTCGCACAGCTATGTCCTGCCGCAGCAGCGCTCCATGACGGACGAACGCCGCCGCGCCATCTACGAATTTGTCGGCTCGGTTATCCGTGAGGGCGGCCCGCAGTGGGGCACGGCGGGCCACATTCCCGCCTACCTGCCCGCACAGCAGACCGCCGAATACCAGGAACTGCGCCCGCAGGCCGACTACGCCGCAGCCGGTGAACGCGTGGTCTTTGACCCGGCGGTCTGGTTCGCCGGTGCCGGCACCGATTTCCAGAACCAGATGTCGCAGGCGCTCTCAAGTGCCTTCCGGGGCCAGACCAAGCCGATGGACGCCGTCGGCGGAATGCTCACCGCCATGGACCGCTTCCTCGCCGCCCCGAACCCGACCGCCTGAGGAGCCAGCCATGACCACCACCAACACTCCTGCCAACTCTCCGGGCCTTCCGGCCGTCGCCGGTACCAGGCTGAATTCCCGCGCTCCGCGCCGGCGTCCGACGTCGCGCACCGGCTACTGGTTCCTGGCCCCCTACCTGTTCTTCTTCGGGCTTTTCCTGATCTGGCCGATCATTTACGGGCTGTGGATGAGCCTTACCAACCGGTCCCTGGTCACCGAGGGCGCCAAGACCGTGGGGCTTTCGAACTACTCCGAGGCCCTCACCGACCCGCAGATGTGGTCCTCGCTGGGGAACACCCTGTTCTTCACCGTGATCTCCTCCGTGCCGCTGGTAGTGGTCTCCTTCGTGATGGCGTACCTCGTCTACACGGGACTGAAGGGCCAGTGGCTGTGGCGGCTGACCTTTTTCGCCCCGTTCCTGCTCCCGGTTTCCGTGGTGACCGCCATCTGGGCGTTCCTCTTCACCAACGACTTCGGCCTGGTCAACGGAATGCTGGACCGGCTCGGTTTCAGCCAGGTGGGCTGGCTGAGCGACGAGCACGTGGCCATGTGGTCCATTGCCCTGGTGACGCTGTGGTGGACCGTCGGATTCAACTTCCTGCTCTACCTCTCGGCCCTGCAGAACATCCCGGACCACCTTTATGAAGCCGCCCAGCTGGACGGCGCCGGGTCCTGGCGGCGGCTGTTCTCCATCACCCTGCCCATGATGAAAAGCACCACGGGCCTGATCATCCTGCTGCAGGCCCTCGCCTCACTGAAGGTCTTCGACCAGATCTTCCTGCTGACCCAGGGCGGACCGAACGGCGCCACCCGCTCGATCCTGCAGTACATCTACGACTCCGGATTCATCGGGTACCGGCTCGGTTACGCCTCCGCTACCTCCTACATTTTCTTCGCGCTCATCGTCCTGGTCTCCCTGGCCCAGATGTGGTTCGCAAAGCGGAAGGACTCCTGACATGGCTACTGCAACTGCTCCTGCACCCGCATCCGAAACCCGGCCGGAGGACGAAGCCGCCCTGAGCCGCCGGGTCCGTGCCCGCGCACAGAAAAAGCGCGAAGCCGAACACCTGCGCAGCCTGACCCTGGGCCCCGGCCGCAAGGGACGGGTGGCGGCGTACGCCGTGGTGGCGGTGCTCGCCGTCGTGTGGGCCGTGCCCCTGCTGTGGGCTGTGCTGTCCTCCTTCAAGGCGGAGGCGGATGTTTCCGCCGCACCGCTGAAGTTCTGGCCGGACAGCGGCTGGACGGCGGAGGCCTACCGCAACGTGCTGGCGGCCGGCGACATCCCGCTCTGGATCTGGAACTCCGTGCTGGTCTCCACCATCGTCACCGTGATCACCGTGGCCATTTCCGCCATGGCCGCGTACGCGTTTTCCCGGCAGAAGTTCCGCGGCCGCAAGTGGCTCTTCGGCCTTACCGTTGCCGCGATCATGGTGCCGCCGCAGATCCTGATTGTGCCGCTGTTCGACCAGATGATCGCGCTGCGTCTCTCTGACACGATCCTGGGCGTTGCCCTGCCCCAGGTGGTGATGCCGCTGATGGTCATTGTCATGAAGAACTTCTTCGACCAGATTCCCGTTGAGCTGGAGGAGGCGGCCCGCCTGGACGGGGCCGGCGACTTCCGGGTGTTCTTCGCCGTAGTGCTGCCGCTGTCCCGGTCCATCATTACCGCCGTATCGATCTTTGTGTTCATCAGTGCCTGGAACAACTTCCTTTGGCCGTTCATCGTGACCAATTCCCCGGAAATCATGACCATCCCCGTGGGACTGGGTACGGTGAAGAATGCCTACGGAGTCCAGTACGCCTCCGAAATGGCCAGCGCAATGATCGGTGCGCTGCCGCTGCTGATTGTTTTTATGCTGTTCCAGCGTCACATCATCAGGGGTTTCGCCACGTCCGGTATGGGAGGCCAGTAAGTGTTCAGCACGTCCGGCGCAGCACGGGAAACCGTGCCGCTGCCCATCGTCCACCGGCGGCACAGGCTCGCCGACGGCCGCGAATCGCTGTTCTTCACGGACCGCGGCGGCCGGCCGGTGGACTCCGTCCATGACGCCCGCCCGCTGGATCCCCGTTCCGGCAACGGAGAAGTGCGCTTTGACCGGCTGACCGGGGAATGGGTGGCCGTTGCCGCACACCGGCAGGCCCGCACCTACCTGCCTCCCGCGGACCAGTGCCCGCTGTGCCCCACCACCGCGGACCGGTTCTCTGAAATCCCCGCCGGAGACTTCGACGTCGTCGTGTTTGAAAACCGGTTCCCCTCCCTGGGCCCGGCCCTGGGCACCCTGCCGGAGCCGGGGGAAGCGGGCGGCCGGGAACTGTGGGGCCGTCCCGATCCCGCGTTCGGCCGCTGCGAGGTAGTGGTCTTCACCCCCGAGCACACCGGGTCCTTCGCCTCGCTGTCCTATAACCGGGCACGGACGGTGGTGGAAGCCTGGGCGCAGCGCACGGAGGAACTGTCCGCGCTGGAGGGCATCGCACACGTATTTCCGTTCGAAAACCGCGGCCAGGACATCGGCGTCACGCTGCACCACCCGCACGGGCAGATCTACGCCTACCCCTACGCCGCGCCGCATGCCGCCCGTCTGGCCGAACGCTCCCGCCTGCACCTCGCTGAGCATGGCCGGCCCCTGATGGGAGAACTGCTCCGCGCCGAGACGGAGGCCGGGGACCGGATGGTCCTGGCCGGCGAGCATTTCTCCGCCTACGTCCCCTACGCGGCCCGCTGGCCCCTGGAAGTACACCTGGTGCCGCACCGGCAGGTTCCGGACCTGGCCGCGCTGACCGGGGCGGAACGTGACGAGCTCGCCGCCGTCTACCTGGACCTGCTCCGGCGGGTGGACGGGTTGTACGAAACTCCCACCCCGTACATTTCCGCCTGGCACCAGACTCCGGTTACCGCCGCGGACCGCGAGGCGGGCTGGCTGCACCTGCAGCTGACCAGTCCCCGCCGGGCGGAGGACAAGCTGAAGTTCCTCGCGGGCTCGGAGGCTGCCATGGGTGCTTTCGTCAACGACACCACGGCGGAGCAAACCGCCGCCAAGCTCCGGGAGGTCCGGGTATGAGCACCGCAACCAGCGCCACTAATTTGGAGGAACGGGCCGGTGCGTTGGCCCGCCGCTTCGCCGGGGTCTTCGGCGCGGAGCCCGACGGCGTGTGGTGCGCCCCGGGGCGGGTGAACCTGATCGGTGAGCACACGGATTACAACAACGGCTTCGTCCTGCCGTTCGCCATTGACCGCAGCGCCTTGGTGGCGGTGCGCCTGCGCCGTCCGGGACAGGACCCGGAAGCGGACACCGACGTCGTCCGCCTCGCCTCCACCTATGCGCAGAAGGGTCTCGGACTGTCGCGGGCGGAGTTCTCCACCGGTGGGCTGGAACCGGGCCTGGCAGCTGGTTGGGCCGCTTATCCTGCCGGTGTGGTGTACGCCTTGGCGCAGCATGCCGGTGCGTCCGTACCGGGATTCGACCTGCTCCTGGATTCCACCGTTCCGGTGGGTGCCGGCCTGTCCTCATCGCATGCCGTGGAAGTGGCGGTGATCGTGGCGCTGAATGACCTGCTCGGCCTGGGGCTGGACCGTCCCGGGATGGCCCGCCTGACTCAGTACGCGGAGAACGAGTTTGTGGGTGCACCCACAGGCATCATGGATCAGTCTGCGTCCCTGATGGGCGCCGAAGGCGGCGCCCTGTTCCTGGACTGCCGGAGCCTGGACTCTGAAATTGTGCCGCTGCCGCTAGCGGAGCACGGCCTCTCAGTGCTTGTGATGGACACCCGGGTGGAGCACAGCCACTCCGACGGCGGCTACAGTGCGCGCCGGCAGTCCTGCGAGCGGGGCGCGGCAGCGCTGGGCGCGGAGTCGCTGCGCGAAGTGCCTGCCGACGCGGACCTGTCCGGCTTGGACCGGCAGACGCAGCGGCGGGTGCGGCACATCCTGAGTGAGAACCAGCGGGTGCTGCAGGTGGCGCAGAAGCTGCGCGACGGCGCGGTGGACTCCATCGGTGAACTGCTGACCGCCTCGCACATCTCCCTGCGGGATGACTTCGAGGTCTCCTGCCCGGAACTGGACCTGGCCGTGGACGCCGCCCTCGCTGCCGGCGCGATGGGTGCCCGGATGACCGGAGGCGGGTTCGGCGGTTCGGCCATTGCCCTGGTCCGGCACGACGACGAGGACGCAGTCCGTGCCGGGGTGCTGTCAGCCTTCGCCGACAAGGGGTTCCGTGAACCTGCCCTGTTTACCGTCCTGCCGGCCGACGGCGCCGGACACGTTCAGCTCACGGCGCCCGGACGGCAATGACGGCCCTGCCGCTGCGGCCCCGGCGCTGCAGCGGCACGGTAGTCATCCCGTGGCGTGCGCCCTGCGGGTTACCTCGGCGGAGATCGCCCGCAAGCCCTGCTCAAGCGCCTGCAGGTCAGCAAGCGGCAGCCGGTCCAGGATGTCGGAATTCAGTTCCGGACGTCCTGCGACCAGGCGGCGCACCACGGTCCGGCCCAACGGGGTGGCCTTCACCCTGCGCACCCGGGCGTCCACGGGATCTTCCGAGCGGACAGCTACGCCCTGAGCCACAAGCCGGTCCACCAGTCCGGACATGGAGGCCATGGAAACGCCGAAGGATTGAGCCAAACCGCTGCCCGTCGCACCCTCCTCGATGGTGACCAGCACCGTGAGGACCTTGAGCTGCCGAACAGTCAGGTCCGTGGCGAGCAGCGGATCGAGGAACGAGGACAGGGCCGAGGACTGGAGTGAATCGGTGATGTCTTCCAGGGCGCGCAGGATCCGCGTCCGTTCCTGCTGCTCCACCCCGGTCATGGGATCACCGTAGTTCCCCGGGAGGTGCCGGCAAAAGGAAAAGCGGCCCCGTTACCGGGGCCGCTTTTCCGTGTCGACGCGGAAGGTAAGGGATTCGAACCCTTGGTACGGGGTTACCGCACACTGGTTTTCAAGACCAGCTCCATCGGCCGCTCGGACAACCTTCCTCACTAGTAGTCTGGCAGAAGGGATGAATTCACCAAAATTCCCTGAACCAGGAAGGACAGCATGAAAGCGATCGTTATTGGAACGCCCGGGGGACCGGAAGCGCTTGAACTCCAGGACGTACCCACGCCCGCAGCCGGACCGGGAGAAGTGCTGATAGATGTCATTGCCGCCGGCATCAACCGCGCCGACGCAATGCAGCGCCAGGGACACTATCCGGTGCCGGCCGGAGCCTCCGAATATCCGGGGCTGGAAGTTTCGGGCCGCATTGCCGCCCTCGGCGAAGGCGTGGAGGGCCCGGCAGTGGGAACCGAAGTGGTTGCACTGCTGTCCGGCGGCGGCTACGCCGAGCAGGTGGCCGTGCCCGCCGGCCAGGTCCTGCCCCTGCCGGACGGCTTCGACGCCGTCACCTCCGCCTCCTTGCCGGAAACGGCAGCCACCGTTTTTTCCAACCTCTTTATGGCTGCCGCAGTCCAGGAGGGGGACTATGTCCTGATCCACGGGGCCACCGGCGGCATCGGCACCATGGCCATCCAGATGGTCGCGGCCTTCGGCGCCGTTCCCATGGTGACCGCCGGGTCCGCGGAAAAGCTGGAACTGGCTCAGTCGCTGGGCACCAAGGTGCTGATCAACTACAAGGAACAGGACTTCGTCGAAGCGGTGCGCGAAGCCACCGGAGGCCACGGGGCCGACGTCATCCTTGACGTGGTGGGCGCCAAGTACCTGCAGAAGAACCTGGATGCGCTCGCCGTCGCCGGCCGGCTGGTGATCATCGGGCTGCAGGGCGGTATCAAGGCCGAACTGGACCTGAACCAGCTGATGATCAAACGCGCCGCCGTCATCGGCACCACCCTCCGCGGACGGCCGGTGGAGGAAAAGAGTGCCATCATGGCCGCGGTGGGTGAGCATGTCTGGCCGCTGCTGGTCTCCGGGCAGATCCGGCCCCTGGTGGACCGCACCTTCCCGCTGGCCGAGGCGGCCGCCGCCCACGAGTACTTCGACTCCGGGCAGCACGCGGGCAAGATCCTGCTCACCCTCTAGTTCCGGAGTCCCCAGGGGCACAACGACGGCGGCTGTACTTGTGCGGCCGCCGTCACGTGTATCTGTGACGTGCAACTCACCCGCTGATAATCTCTAGGAGCAGGGTCACTCCCTGCCCATCGGTTGAAATGTCAACGCAGACAAGCCACCGCAGATAGAGGGATCATCATGAGCGAGAACCATCGGCACCGGGCCGAAACTGAAGGAATACCGGACGGCGACGTCCTGGAACAGGACCCGGCACTGCCGCCGGTAGCCGTGGACCCGGAAGTGCTGGCGGCGGAAGACCGCCGGTGGACGCCGGGAAAGATTGCCCTGTGGGCGGGCATCGCCCTGCTGGGCGGCTTGAGCTGGACCATGCTGGCCGTGGTCCGCGGCGAAACGGTCAACGCCATCTGGTTCGTGTTCGCCGCGGTGTGTACCTATTTCATTGGGTACCGCTTCTACTCCAAGCTCATTGAAGCCAAACTGCTGAAGCCCAATGACCGCCGTGCCACTCCCGCGGAGTACCTGGCGGACGGCAAGGACTTCGCCGCCACCGACCGGCGGGTGCTTTACGGCCACCACTTCGCCGCCATTGCCGGCGCCGGCCCGCTCGTCGGCCCGGTCCTGGCCGCGCAGATGGGCTACCTGCCCGGAACCATCTGGATCATTGTGGGCGTGGTGCTGGCCGGCGCTGTCCAGGATTACCTTGTCCTGTTCTTCTCCATGCGCCGCGGCGGCCGCTCGCTGGGCCAGATGGCCCGCGACGAACTCGGGCTGATCGGCGGCACCGCAGCACTGATCGCCACCCTGGTCATCATGATCATCATCGTGGCCATCCTCGCCCTGGTGGTGGTGAACGCCCTGGCCGAAAGCCCGTGGGGCGTCTTCTCCGTCAGCATGACCATCCCCATCGCCTTGTTCATGGGCGTCTACCTGCGCTTCCTGCGGCCGGGCAAGGTCACTGAGGTGTCCATCATCGGCTTCGTCCTGCTGCTGGCCGCGATCATCGGCGGCGGCTGGGTTGCCGGCACCCCGCTGGGCGACGCCCTGACCCTGGAACCGACAACCATCGCCTGGGGCATCATCATCTACGGCTTCATTGCCGCCGTCCTGCCGGTCTGGCTGCTGCTGGCCCCGCGCGACTACCTCTCCACCTTCATGAAGGTGGGCACCATCGTGATGCTAGCCGTCGCGATCATCATTGTCCGCCCGGAAATCTCCGTTCCCGCGGTCAGCGAATTCGCCGGCCGGGACAACGGCCCGGTGGTCGCCGGCCCGCTCTTCCCGTTCCTGTTCGTCACCATCGCCTGCGGTGCATTGTCCGGCTTCCACGCCCTGATCTCCTCCGGCACCACCCCCAAGATGCTGGAGAAGGAACGCCAGACCCGGTTCATCGGCTACGGCGGCATGCTGATGGAATCCTTCGTGGCCATCATGGCGCTCGTCGCCGCCGTCTCGATTGACCGCGGCATCTACTTCGCCATGAACGCCTCCGCCGGCGCCACCGGCGGAACCGTGGAGGGCGCCGTCGCCTTCGTCAACAGCCTGGGCCTGACGGGCGTGAACCTCACCCCGGACATGCTTTCCGGCCTTGCCTCCAACGTGGGGGAAGAGTCCATTGTGTCGCGCACCGGCGGCGCGCCCACGCTCGCCGTCGGCCTGGCCACCATCATGCATTCCCTGATCGGCGGGCCGTCCATGATGGCGTTCTGGTACCACTTTGCGATTATGTTCGAGGCCCTGTTCATCCTCACCGCCGTAGACGCCGGCACCCGAGTGGCACGGTTCATGCTGCAGGACACCATCGGCAACGTCGCCCCGAAGTTCAAGGACATGTCCTGGCGGCCCGGCGCATGGATCAGCACCGCCATTATGGTGGCCGGCTGGGGGTCGATCCTGATCATGGGGGTCACGGACCCGCTGGGCGGGATCAACACCCTGTTCCCGCTCTTCGGCATCGCCAACCAGCTGCTCGCCGCCATTGCGCTGGCCGTCTGCATGGCCATCATCGCCAAAAAGAACGCGTTTCGGTGGCTGTGGATCGTGGCGCTGCCGCTGGCCTTCGCCGCGGTGGTGACCATTACGGCGTCGTTCTACAAGATCTTCTCGCCGGTTCCCGCCGTCGGCTACTGGGCCAACCATGAGGCCTTCTCCGCGGCCCTGGCCGAAGGGAAGACCAGCTTCGGCACGGCCAAGACCGTGGAAGCCATGGAAGCGGTGGTGCGCAACACCTTGATCCAGACCACGCTGTCCGTGGTGTTCGTGACGCTGGCAATCATCGTGATCATCACGGCCATCATCGCCACCATCCGCTCCTACCGTTCCGGGGGCGCCCCCAGTGCTGAAGACCCGGCGGTCCCGTCCCGGAAGTTCGCGCCTGCGGGGTTCCTGACCACTCCGGCGGAAAAGGAGATCCTGGCCCAGTGGGATGCGCTGGACGCCAAGCGGCCGGCGAAGAAAGCCGCGCACTCATGAGTGCCGCCGTCGCCGTCGGGCAGGGGGTGCGCAACTTCGTGCGGTTCTTCCGCGACGTGATGGGGGAAGACGCGTACCGCAAGTACGCGGACTTCCACGCGGCGTCGGGCTGTGCGTCCCCGCTGATGAGCGAGAAGGAGTTCTGGCGGGACAAGATGGACCGCCAGGATGCCAACCCGCAGGGCCGCTGCTGCTGAGCCTGCACCCGCCAGGACGGAACCACTAACGACGGCGGCGCCGCACCTGCCCGCGGCGCCGCCGTCGTGCGTATATGCGTCGCATTATTGCTGCCAATACGGCCGGGACGGCCGGAAAGCCGGCCGGACAGGAGGCAACCGTCACTAAGCGTGAGAGCATTAATGCCATGACTGATCAGAACGGATCCTCCGACGGCCCCGGCGCGGCCCCGGACGCTCCTGCCCAGAAGTCAGAGACCCCGGCGGAGGACGGTACTGCCCGTTCGGGCGCTGCGGGAACAGAAAGCGGCGCCGCCGCGGTGGCCCGGGCAGCGGATGCCCCGCAGGACGGGCACGCCAAGGCCAAAAGCGGACCGGCCAAACTGAACGAGCTGGTGGACGAGCCGGCGAAGGTCATGCGCATCGGCACCATGATCAAGCAGCTGCTTGAAGAGGTGCGCAACGCGCCGCTGGACGACGCCGCACGCAACCGATTGGCGGAGATCCACGCCCGCTCCATCGGCGAGCTTGAGGACGGGCTTGCACCCGAACTCGTGGACGAGCTGCACCGGATCAACCTGCCGTTCCTGGATGATTCAACCCCCACCGACGCGGAACTGCGGATTGCGCAGGCCCAGATGGTGGGCTGGCTGGAAGGTCTCTTCCGTGGTATCCAGACCGCCATTGCCGCGCAGCAGACGGCCAGCCAGGCGGCCGGGCGGCTTCAGTTGCGCCAGCTGCCGCCCGGGACCATGCTGGCCCCTGGAATTGTTGTTGGAGACGACGGGGAGCCGCGCCGTGCTTCCCAAGGGACGGGCAGCCCGCGGCAGGAACCGCACGCGGGCCCCGGCCAGTACTTGTAATAGGACGTAGATGGCACTTTTTGCAGCCGCCCGGCAGGGGCGGAAGGATGACGCGGAACTGGGCAAGGGCGTGTGGCGCCGTGCCCATGACCGGTTTACCCGGGGCCTGGACCGGTATTACCAGATGCTCGAAGGCGTGGAAGACGACGCCGTCTACAACGAACTGGTCACCGTCGCCAACGAACTCGCTGCGCTGCTGCCGCGGATCCGCGAGGTCTGCGTCCGCGCCCAGCAGCAGCTGCCCAGCAGTGGGCAGAACATCCCCGGCGCCCTGACGACCGTGCACCGGGCACTGTCGCGCAGCGGGAACTCGCTCGCCGCAGCGGCCGAAGCGGCCGCCATGTCCCGGCTGGAGTCAGAGCGCTGGGGGATCGCCTCGGCGGGCCTGGACAATGTGCGACGCCGCGCGGAGCTGGTGGCCGAAGACGTTACGGAAGCCGAGCGTGCGCTGGCAGCAGCCCCGCAATTGTAGTTAGCCGCCCAAAATACTTCGCGGAATCGGGAATAGGCTGCCGCCCGTTTTCGCGCAGAGCATATCGACTTTGTGCTCGGCGCATTCCGGACAAGGATGAGACCATGACTACATCACCGGTTGTGACTTTTAATGACGGCAATACCATTCCCCAGCTCGGCTACGGCGTGTGGCAGGTTGAGGACGAGGTTGCCGAAAAGGTAGTGGGACAGGCCTTCGAGGTTGGCTACCGCCACATCGATACGGCCAAGATCTACGGCAATGAGGCCGGTGTCGGCCGCGCCATTGCCGCCACGTCCGTCCCCCGCGAAGACATGTTCATCACCACGAAGGTGTGGAACGCGGACCAGGGCTACGAAGAAACCCTGAAGGCCTTTGACGCTTCCATGGAGCGCCTGGGCCTGGAAACCCTGGACCTGTACCTGATCCACTGGCTCCAGCCCAAGCAGAACAAGTACGTGGACACCTGGAAGGCGCTGGTTGAACTGCAGAAGCAGGGCCGCGTGAAGTCCATCGGCGTCTGCAACTTCACCAAGGAAGCCCTGCAGGAAATCATCGACGCCACCGGCGTTGTCCCGGTCCTGAACCAGGTGGAAACCCACCCGTACCTGAACCAGGCCGATCTGCGCGCCTTCGAGGCCGAGCACAACATCCTGCACGAGTCCTGGTCCCCGCTGGGCTCCGGCAAGGGCCTGCTCGAGGACCCCAAGCTCGTGGAGATCGCTGCGAAGTACGACGGCGCCACCCCGGCCCAGGTGGTCATCGCCTGGCACCTGGCCCTGGGCAGCATTGTGATCCCCAAGTCCGTGACCGAGTCCCGGATTCGGGAAAACTGGGAGGCCCTGGACCTTCGGCTCAGCGCTGAGGACATCGAGGCCATCAACGCCCTGGACAACGGCACCCGTTACGGCGCCGATCCGGCAACGGCCGACTTCGCCTAAGCCTTAGCTTTTCGCGAAACATAAAAGGCGCACACCCCGCGGGGTGTGCGCCTTTTGGTTTATCAGTGCGTGCGTTCAGGCGGCTACCGGGTCCAAGGGAGCACGGACCGGCCAGTCCTGGCCTTCGAGGATCACCTGCGCACAGCTGCCGGTGTTCACATTGACCACAATCGGTGCCAGCAGGTTGACGGTGGTTCCGTCCAGGGCGGGGTTGGCAACCACCAGGACGGCGGCGTCGGCCGCGGTTTCCAGCTGCAGCTGGTGGCGCTGGTCATCGGTGATTTCCGGGTGGTAGTCCGGCAGGTACACGGAGGCGTCCAGCACGTAGAGCCGGGCGGTGCCCCCGTTGCCGGAGGTGCTCAGGGCGAACAGGCCGGCCGCGCCGTCGATCTCCTCGAGGTCGAAGTGGACCTCGGGAGCCAACCCGGGAGGGGGCGTCAGGAAGGTGAGGCCGGTGCTCATCGCAGGAAGTCCATCAGTGTGGGCTGCAGTGCTTTCGCCGTGACCGCCAGAGCCGCCTGGTAGGCGACTTCCTGGAGCTTCATGTCCATGATGACTTTGGCAGTGTCCAGGTCCTCGATGCCGGAGCGCCGGGATTCGAGGCTGATCGACTGCTCCGCCAGGGTGTCCTTGGCCTTGATCGTGGCGGCATGCCGGACGCCAAGGGCGGAGTGCTCCATCCGAACCGTTTCCGCGGCGGAATCGATCTTGGTCAGGTATCCGCTGGCATCGTTATTCTCGTTCAGATCCTTTACCAGGTCATCCACCAGGCGAAAGACTGATCCCTCTCCGCTGCCGAACACTGCTTCACCATCGGTATCAACGCGCATCAGGGTACTGCCGTCCAATCGACGCGTAGTGGGGGTGCCGCTTCCGCTGTAGTCGTAGGAGCCCGCGTCTTCGGTGAAGGCCTTACCGGTGTCCGAGGTCCCGGCAAACACTGTCCGGCCCAGGTAGGTGGTATTGGCTTCGCGCAGCAGGTCAGTCTTCAGGCCGGCAAGTTCTGTGGCAATTGCCTTGCGGTCGCTCGGTGACATAGTGCCGGTAGTGGCGCTGAGGGCAAGGTCCTTGACCCGGCCCAGGATCTTGGTGGTATTGCTCAATGCGCTGTCGGTAACGCTGAGCCAACCCTCCGCGTCGCTCTGGTTGGAGCCGTACTGAACGTTCGCACGGATTTCGGACCGGACCTTGAGCGCATTGGCCGTGCCGGTCGGGTCATCCGAAGGGCGGCCAATGGTGGCGGAGGAGGTGACCTGCTCCTGCAGTTTGGCCATGCGGGACATGCTGGCCTGCAGGTTCTGCTGGGCCGTCCGGGCCATGGTCTGGTTGGTGGTGCGGCTGATCACGGGGTTACCTTCCGACAATTCCGGTGCGGTTAATGAGGGTGTCGAGCATTTCGTCAATGGCGCTCATCACGCGGGAAGCACCCTGGTAAGCGTGCTGGTACATCAGCAGGTTCACGTTTTCCTCATCCAGGTCCACTGAGGCGTTGGACAGCTGCAGGTCGACAGCGGAGGAGGAAGCCACGCCGGCGAGCGTTGCCTGCTGCAGTTCGGACCGGCTGAGTGCACCAGTGGCTGTCACGAAGGTGCTCCACACTGCGTCAGCGGAGCCGGCCTTGGAACCCAGCTGGGAGATTTTGTCCGCCATGCTGCCGTCCAAAGTGCCTGCGCCGGGCGTTCCCGCGGCAATGCCGGAAGCGTCTGTGGGAATCGCTTTCAGCGTGGTGGCTGCGGGGCTGCCGACGGTGAAGAAGTTTAGCCCGGTGGCGCCGCCGGTGGTGGCGCCCTGGCTGTGCAGTTCGTTGACGGTGGCCGCCAAGGTGGCGGCAACCTCGTTGTAGGACGCGGCCGCTGCTGCGAAGATCCCCCCGGCTCCTGCCGGCGCCAGCAGTGAAACGGCGCCGGCAATTTCGCCGCGGCTGATCCCGGCCGAGCCGGCACGGTCCGTCCAGGAAACGGTGGGCGCCGCGGTGTCATCGATGGATGTTCCGCCGGTAACCTGCAGGGTCCGTACATTCGTGCCGGTGACTAGCGCGTTGCCGTCGATGAGCACGTCCACCATGCCGTCCGGAGTTTCCCGGACCGTGGCACCGCTCAGGGCAGCGATGGTGGTGGCCAATGCATTGCGCTGGTCCACCAACTCGTTCGCTGAGGCGCCGGAGGCGAGGGTGGAGCGGATGGCTCCGTTGAGCGTGGCCAGCTGCGAGGCGCTGTCATTGAGTTCGCTGACCATGTCATTGAGCCCGCTGCGGGTGCTGTTCCACTGGTCGCGCACGTTGTTGTACCCGGCGGCAATCTGGCCTGCCACCGCTGCGGTGTCGCTCAGCAACACGGCAGCGGCGGTATTGTCGCCCGGCTTGTTGGCTACGCCCTGCCAAGCAGCGGAGAAATTCTGCAGTGCGGTGGAGAGCCCGTTTTTGCCCGGTTCGTTGAAGCTGTCCTCCAGGGCGATGAGGGCGTTGGCGCGGACGGCGGAGTAGCCGGCCACGGCGGCGGTGCTGCGCACCCGGGTATCCAGCTGAAGGCTGCCCAGCCGGGCAATGGAGTCCACGGATACGCCCTGGCCGACGCCGGTACCGGTGGAGAACCTGCCCATCGGGGCCAGCGAGGGGGCAGCGGAGGTGTTCAGGCGCTGGCGGGTGTAGCCGGCAACGTTGGCGTTGGCGATGTTCTGGCCCACCACGTCAATGCCCTTGCGGGCCGCGGAAAGGCCGGTGTATGCCGTGTTCAGGCCGCTGAAGGTGCTCATTGTTTAGGAGTCCTTAACGTCAAATGTTCTGGTCAACCAGCCGGGCGGCTGAGGTGGGGGCGGCCGATGTGCCGGACGCGGTGTAGGTGTTGGCTTCGGGATTCAGTCCCGCCAGTGTTTCCTGGGCCGACCGGGCTGCTGTGCGCAGGAACTGTTCGTTGATATCGCGCAGTTCGCGGATCTTTACGGTCAGTTCCGTCATGGCCTGGAGGTGGGCATTGAAGATCTCCGTCCAGGGCCCGGGCGGCGCTGCCGCTACCAGCTCGCGGAGGGTGGCGTCTTCGGAAGTTCCCCATTCGCGGGCAAGGCCGGCTACTGCCACGGCCCGCCCCAGATCGGCCCCTCGGAGGCGTTCCAGGACCTGCTCCACCTCGCGCGTAGCGTGCGTCAGCCATTTGGTTTTTCCGGAGGTGAGCAGCAGTTGTTCTTCTTCGAGCTTGAACACAAGAAGTTCCAATAACTCACGCTCCTCCCAAAGAAGTGCGGAGAGTCTCTGAGTACCCATGCTTGGCTCACCTCCTAGGTAGTGCACTGAATGTCTCTATAAGGGAAAGACGTCTGGTTCCAGGCCCGAACCTGCGGCAAAAGTCTTCGGATTGGCGGACGCATTGCAATTTGTCCGTCAAAAAGCACTATCGACCGGTTGACCCGGAATGTTAGTGGTATGTTTCAGCTAAAGCGCTCATGTGTGGATAGCACAGCGGACTCAGCCACTGACCACGGGCAGGCGCACAACTGGGGGACCAGTTGAGGGACAGTTGGGGAACAAGGGCTTGGGGGTCCAAAGATTGAATCGTACCGAACGCAATGCGCTCGTGGTGGAAAACCTGCCGCTGGTTGGCTATCTCGTATCCGAAGTTTGTGCCAAAGCCACGCACCTTTCGCGTGATGACCTGGCTTCCGCCGGCTCCATTGCCCTGATAACGTCCGCCGATTCTTTTGACCCGAATCTTGGGGTTCCTTTCGGCGCGTATGCCCGCCGCCGCATCGTCGGTGCTTTCGCTGATGAAATGCGTTCCAGCGATTGGGCCACCCGCTCAGCCCGGCGCCGGATCAAGGAAACACTGGCGGTCAAGGAAACCCTTACTGCAGCGCTTGGGCGCACGCCCAACGTGGATGAAATTGCCTCCGCCCTGGGCGTGGACCGCACCGTCGCCGAAGACGCCCTTTCGGATGCTTCCCGCACGGTATACAGCTTGGACGAGTCGGTGACCGACTTCCTGGTCGCTGACATGCCGTCGCCGGAGGGCTCCCTGCTGGCGACCGAACGGCTGAAGTACCTCAATGCAGCGGTCGCTGCCCTGCCGGAGAAGATGCGGTACATCGTGGAGGAAATCTATTTCCACGACCGCACGGTCAAGGAGATTGCCGAGGAACTCGGCAGCACGCACTCGGCTGTATCGCAGCAGCGTGCCGAAGCGGTCCGGCTTCTTCGGGACGGACTCGGCACGCATTACTCCGACGAGGGCAATGCCCCGCAGATTTCCTCCCGGATTGCCCCCGCCCGCCGCAATGCCTACCTCACTTCGGTGGGGGACCGCACGGCCGGCGGGATTACCCGGCACCACCTGGCGCCGGTGCTTCCCGGGGTGGCAGCTCCGCTTCTTCCGGGAATGCCGGTGGGACTTCCCGGTATTCCGGGACGGCCCGCAGTGTTCAATCCTGCCGCTTCCTAGCGGCGTTCCTGCAGATGGAAAACAAATAAAAAACTTATTCCGAACTGCTAACACCTATTGATGCTCCGCCGATAGCTATGGTTGCAGGCCCACGGACGGGCCTGTTAGTACAGCCCACTCACGGAGGAATACATCATGGGTTTCACAATCAACACCAACGTTTCATCGCTCAACGCCATGCGCAACCTCACGCTCAACCAGAGCGCGCAGGCCAAGTCGGTAGAGCGCCTCTCCAGCGGTATGCGCATCAACCGTGCGGCTGACGACGCTGCCGGCCTCTCGATCTCCGAAGGCCTGAAGAACCAGGTCTCCGGTCTGACCCAGGCCGGCCGCAATGCGCAGGACGGCATCAGCCTCATCCAGACCGCTGAAGGCGCCCTGACCGAGGTCCACAACATCCTTAACCGGATGCGCGATCTGTCCGTCCAGTCCGCTAACGATACGAACAGCTCCAGTGCAGTCGATGACGACGCCACCGAAGAGGTTGACGAGAGCATCTCGGCGCCTCGCAAGGCCATCCAGACCGAAATCACGGCGCTGACGGACGAATTGAAGCGGATCACCTCTTCGACCAACTTCAACGGCATCAAGCTGCTTGACAACTCTGCCGGTGCCACCGCGGGTACCCTGAAGATCCAGGTCGGTGCGGATGCTAATGAGACGATCGACATCACCCTGGCGGATGTCAAGGGCACCGTGAATGTCCTCACCGGTGCAGACGCAGACGCAGACGTTTTCGGTGTCGCTCCGGATGTCACCACCCAGTCGAAGGCCACGGATACCATCAAGCTTCTTGATGCGGCCATCGCGTCTACGTCGGACCAGCGCGCAAGCCTGGGTGCACAGCAGAACCGTCTGGAGTCCACATCACGTTCCATCGCGGTGTCCGTGGAGAACCTCTCCTCGGCCAACTCCCGCATCCGCGACACCGACATGGCACAGGAAATGGGCAGCTTCACCAAGTCCCAGATCCTGTCCCAGGCCGCTACCGCCATGCTGGCCCAGGCGAACCAGATGAACTCCGGCGTTATGTCGCTCCTGCAGTAGCAGATCGGGCAACACCGGGACCATCAGCAGTAAGCACCACCAGCAGTAACCGCAGTACCGGCAGGTGAATGGCCGCTGGCGGCGGGGAAACATGACTTGGACCTCACGCTTCCCGCCGCCAGCCCATTCCCTGCCTTCGCTTTTTCACCGCAAACCTTTTCGGCAGACATTTCCAGCAGGACTTCTCAAGGAGCATTTTCATGGCGCTAGGCATTGACGGGCTGATCAGCGGCATCGACACCACCGCCATGATTGCTGACCTGATGAAGATCGAAGCCCGCCCGCAGGCGATGCTCAAACAAAAGGTCGAAACCAACAAGCTGTTCGTCACGGCGCTGCAGAACCTGAACACCAAAATCGCTTCCCTGACCGAAGCTGCCGGAAAGATTGCCAAGGCGGGCGGAACGGACCGCTACGCAGCCGTCACCGGCTCCACCACAGTCACGGCCACCACCAAGGCCGGCGCTGCCGCCGGGTCGCTGGACCTCACTGTGAACAAGCTCGCGACCGCCCAGGTGTCCCTGTCCGGAGCTATGGCCGCATGGCCTAACGGAGACGCGCTGGCGATTTCCGTGGACGGCACCCTCACCAATCTGGACACCGCGGGCAAGAGCATGGACGAAGTCATCAGCACGGTCAACAAGGCCAACCTGGGTGTCACGGCCGTCAAGATCGCCGCCGGCAGCGTGGACGGCGTGCAGCAGTACCGTATGCAGTTCACCGCCGCCGAAACCGGTGCAGCAGGAGCGTTCACCGTATCGCAGAACGGCACCGATCTGGGTGCCATCCGCGCGGGATCCGACGCTGAGGTCACGCTGTGGGCCGGAGTGCCCGGCGCGGAAACGAAAATTACCTCGGCCACCAACACCTTTGCCGATCTGATGCCTGGCGTGGACATCACGGTGTCTGCCGTCTCCGCCCAGCCAGTGACCGTGGCCGTGAGCCGGGACGCCAAGGCGATCTCAGACGTCGCGGCCTCGCTGGTCACCGGCCTCACCGACGTGTTCAATTACATCGACCGGAACTCCGCCGTATCAGTGAACACGTCAGACGGCGTCACAAAAACCACCGGCGGAGTATTTACCGGAGACTCGGCCACCCGCTCGCTGAAGCAGTCAATCATTGATGCCGCCACCGGTGCGCTGGACGGACGCTCTCCGTCGGAAATCGGTATCACCCTCACCAAATACGGCACGGTCGAGTTCGATGCCGAGAAGTTCAGCACCGCCCTGGCCGCGGACCCGGAAAAAACACAGGCCGCGCTTACGGCCATCGCCTCCCGGGTCGAAGCGGCCGGCAAGGCTGCCTCAGATAAGTACGACGGCTCCATAACCAAGCGCATCACCAGCCAGGAAACCGTGGTGAAGTCCCTCAACACGCAGGTTGAGGACTGGGACCGGCGCCTGGCTTCCCGCGAATCCACGCTGAAAATGATCTGGTCCAACCTGGAAGTTAAGCTCGGCACCCTGAACAGCCAGATGGACTGGCTCACCGGCCAGCTCGACTCCCTCTCCGCCTCCTCGAGTAAGAAGTGACCGTGAACTACGGACTTGCAGCCAAGCGTGCCGAATACGCACGCAACGCAGTGCTCTCCGCCTCCCCGGCGCGCCTGCTGACCATGCTCTACGACCGGCTGTTGCTGGACCTGGCCCGTGCCGAAGAAGCCCAGACCACTGCCAACTGGCAAGTAGCCTCGGAAAACCTGCTCCACGCGCAGGCCATCATCACCGAACTGCTGGGCACGCTGAAAACGGACGTTTGGGAGGGCGGGGAAAACCTGCACGCCATTTACACGTACTCGCTGTCCACGCTGATGAACGCCAACATCGGCCGGGACGCGAAACTGACCCGCGAATGCATCGACCTGCTCGAACCAATCCGCGCCGCCTGGCACGAGGCCGCCGCGCAGCTTCCCGCCGCGGGTGTCGCGCCTGCTGCAGCCGGAACTCCCGGAGGAGTCCTCGGTGTCGGCTGAATCGGCAGAGCCCTACCGCACCCCCGCGGAGCTGGAGAACTTCATGCTCTGGGAAACCGTGCTGACCCAGCTCGAAGACAACCTGGAGTCCTTCCTCGAAGGCCAGTCCCTCACCGAACAGGCCCGCGAAGCTGCCGCCGACTGGGAGCCGCCGGCCGAACTGGGCCCGCTGCCGGAAGCCCTCATCACCCGCGCACGGCTGCTGTCCAAGGCACAGTCACGCGCCTACGCCCAGTTGCGGAATGAGTCGCGTACCAACCGCAAGCAGAGCATGTTGATCCGCAGCGTTCCCGGCCCGACGTCGTCGGCCGTTTACCTCGAAGTCGACGGCTAATAAAGCACGGAATTAGACAGGGTACTTAGTGCCTATATACCCAGTACTCAAAAAAATCAAAAAATTACCCGGTGATTCCTTACGCGGTTTATTTAACTGCCGATAATCACCATTGAGAGCATGGATCGCTCGCGTAAAAGGCCACGGATCGGCCGCACCGTCCCTTTAGCGAGAACTGGGTCCCACCGTGTTCGATTCCGTTTCCTCCATTGCGCTGCAAAGTGCCTTGGATGGCCTTGCCCTCCGTCAGCGGGCCATCGCGAACAACATCGCGAATGTGAATACCCCCGGCTACAAGGCCCAGCGCGTCAGCTTCGAAGACGCCCTCGCTAAATCCGTGAAAGCCGGCAACGGAGCGGCCGCCGCCACCACCGCGCGCTCCCTGGAACCCACCCGCCTGGACGGCAGCAACGTCAACCTGGACACGGAAACCCTGTCCAACATTGACACTGTGCTGCGCTACCAGTTCGCCACCCAGGCTGTTGGCGGAGAAGCCAGCTCCCTCCGCACGGCCATGAGGACCAACTAATGACTTTTGATGCAATCGGCATTGCCGCCACCGGACTGACCACACACCGCAAATGGCTGGACGCAGTCTCCGACAACTTGGCCAACGCCAACAACGTCTCCAGCACCGACGGCGCGGCCTTCCAAGCCCGCTACGTTGTGGCGCAGGAAGGCGCGGAAGGCACCGGCGTCTACGTCTCCGGTGTCCAGTACGGCGACGCCGAAGGCCGGATGGTCTACCAGCCGGACCACGCCCTGGCCGACGCCGAAGGCTACGTCCGGTACCCCGATATCGACCTGTCGGAACAGATGGGCAACCTGATCCTTGCCCAACGCGGCTACGAAGCCAACGCCGCCGTGGTTGACCGTGCGAAGAGCACGTATGAAGCAGCACTGCAGATTGGACGCTCCTAATGCCCGTTCCCGCCATCGCCGCCGTCAGCGGCACCACGCCCACGGCGTACATTGAGGCGGCCACCCCGGCAGTCTCCACGGACGGCTCGGCCTTCGGCACGTCCCTCACCGGGGCCGTGGACAACGTCACCGAACTGCAGTCCACTTCCAAGACGCTGGCGGTACAGGCCGTGACCGGAGACCTGGATGACATCCACGCCGCCACCATCGCCTCCACCCGCGCCTCCCTCACGCTGGAACTTGTTGCCGCGGTGCGCAACAAGGGCGTTGACGCGTTCAACGAGATCATGCGGATGCAGGCCTGATGCCCCCGGCTATGAATGCGATGGCGGGCCGGATCGGCACCACCCTCCGCGAGTTCACCCTCGCCCAGAAAACCATTGCCATCATTGGGATTGCCGTATTGGCCCTCGGGATAGCCATGCTTGCCTCCTGGATGACCAAACCGTCCTACACGCCCCTGTTCTCCGGGCTGCAGGCCGAAGACGCGAACAGCATTGTGGAGCAGCTCAAGACGGACGGTGTTCCGTATGAAGTAGCGGACGGCGGCGGCACCATCATGGTTCCGGAAGAAAACGTCTACGACCAGCGGCTCAAGGCTGCCGGTGCAGGCCTGCCCTCCGAATCCACCGGCGGGTACTCCCTGCTGGATGAGATGGGGGTCACCTCCTCCGAATTCCAGCAGTCCGTCACCTACAAACGGGCCTTGGAAGGCGAAATCGCCAAAACGGTGGGCGCCATCGACGGCGTGAAGAACGCCTCCGTGCAGCTCGCCATCCCCGAAGACACCGTTTTTGTGTCGGAGAAATCCGACCCCACCGCCTCCGTTTTTGTGGAAACCGCCAAGGGCACCACCCTCAGCGCAGACCAGGTCTCAGCCATTGTGCACCTGACCTCGGCCTCGGTTGACGGCATGCAGTCCACCGACGTTGCCGTAATCGACGCCAGCGGCACCGTGCTCTCCGCAGTTGGCGTGGGCGCCACCGGCTCCGCCGATAAGCAGGCCACCGACTACGAAGAGCGCGTGACCGCCTCCGTGCAGACCATGCTGGACCGGGTAGTAGGCCCCGGCAACGCCACCGTGGCAGTGGCTGCGGACATGAACTACGAATCCGCCAACCGGGTGGAAGAGTCCTTCACCGCACCGCAGGACACCCCGGCGCTGAATGAATCCACCAGCACCGAGGAATACACCGGCGCCAACGGCGGTACCGCCGCAGGGGTCCTGGGTCCGGACAACATCGCTGTGCCCAACGGCACCAACGACGACGGATCCTTCAAATCCGAAACGAGCACCAAGAACAACGCCGTGAACAAGGTGACCGAAACCCGGGACATCCCTGCAGGGTCCCTGAACCGGCAGACCGTCTCGGTGGCCCTGAATACCCAGGCCGCCGCCGGACTAAACGTTGCGGACCTGGAAGCCCTGGTTTCCACCGCCGCTGGCATCAACACCGAACGCGGGGATGAAATCACGGTGGAAATGGTGTCCTTCAACGCTGACGGCGCCACGAGTGCCAAAGACGCACTGGCCGAAGCGGAAGCAGCCGACGAGGCTGAACGCCGCGCCGAAATGCTGCGGATGGGTATTATCGTGGCCGGCATCGTCCTGGTGATCATCCTGGCCCTGGTGGCCTACGCCATGCGCTCCCGCCGCCAGAACCGCGAAGCCGTGGACCTGGGCGAGCTGCCCGAACTGGATCCGCTGGCCCCGGCCACCAGCCTGGCCATGCTGGAACCGGAACCCCTTCCCACGGACACCGCCTCCATGCAGATTGTTGCCGCAGCCGTTGGCCAGGACCGTAAGCGCGCCGAACTCGACGCCCTCGCCGCGCAGGATCCGGTACGCACCGCAGACTACCTGCGCAACCTCATGGAGGACAGCCGGTCATGACCGAACTAGCTACCGCCCCGGCCGGGCTGGGGCTCGGCCTGGCTGTCCCGGATGACGTACCGGCAAAGGGCGAACTGACCGGCACCCAGAAGGCCGCCATTGTCCTGATGCAGATGGAAACCTCGCGCGCCGCCGTCGTGATGCAGCAGTTCACCGAAGCCGAGGCCCAGTCCATTGCCGCGGAGATCGTCCGGCTCCGCCGGGTGGATGCGTCCGTGGCCGAAGACGCCATCAACGAGTTCTATGACATGACCGTTGAAGGCAGGCGCCGCGCCCACGGCGGCCGCGACGTCGCCATGGGCCTGCTGGAAGCCTCCTTCGGCGTCGAGCGTGCCTCCGGCGTCATGGAGCGCCTGGCCTCCTCCATGGCCGGCAAATCCTTCGAATTCCTGGAGAGCGCCGAACCGAACCAGGTGATCTCCCTCCTGGACGGTGAACTGCCGCAGACCATTGCCCTGGTCCTGGCGCACATGCGCCCCCAGCGTGCCTCGGCGGTCCTCACCGGATTGAACCAGGACCTGCGCACCGACGTGGCGCAGGCCATTGCCACCATGGCCCGGGCAACCCCCGAAGCCGTACGCGTGGTGGCCGAAACCCTGCGCGCCCGGGCCTCCGCCCTGGGCGCCGCCCGCGAAGCCACCGATGCGATCGGCGGCATCCAGCCGCTGGTGGACATCATCAACCGCTCCGACGCCGTCACCGAACGCGCGCTGCTCGAATCCCTCGAGGAACGTGATCCGGACCTGGCCGAGGAAGTACGCTCCCGCATGCTCACCTTCGCCGACCTGGTCAAGCTCGAGCGCCGCGACGTGCAGCTGGTGCTGCGCGGAATCGATGTAGGCACCCTGGCCCTGGCCATGAAGGGCGCCACCGAGCCGGTGCTGGATGCGATCCGCACCAACGTGTCCGAACGCAACCGGGAACTGCTCGACGACGAAATCAAGGTGTCCGGCCCCGCCCGCCTCTCGCAGGTGGAGGAGGCCCGCGCCAACATTGTCCGGGCCATCCGCGAAATGGAAGCCCAGGGCATCATCGAGGTACACCACGCGGACGAGGAAGAATATGTCTACTGAGACCTTCTCCCGCCTGGTCTACACCGCGCTGGGCGCCGCCGACGAAGCCCAGCTCAACGCCCAGGTGGAGGCACGCGGCCACGCTGCCGGTTACGCCGCAGGCCTGCGGGCGGCGGCCGCCGATACCGAACTGCTGCGCCGCACCCTGCAGGAGCAGTACGAGGATGAAATGCGCCGCGGCCAGGAACGCGTGAACCGCAGCCTCGCCGCGCTCAACGCCGCGGTATTCAGCCTCGAAGGCCGCACCGTGGCCCTGATGACCGAGATGCAGGACACGCTGGCCGCTGCCGCGATGGACCTGGCTGAAGCCCTGCTGCGCCGGGAACTGGCCGACGACGACGCCTCCGCCCGGTCTGCCCTGGCCCGCGCCCTGGAAGGGGTGGACACCGACCTGGTGCAGCGGGTCCGGATGCACCCGGTGGACCTGGCGGCACTGGATGAAGACACCCTGCGCCGCGCCCGCGTCGACTTTGTGGGCGACCCAAGCCTGCCGCGCGGCGACGCGGTTACTGAATTCCCTGACGGCTATCTGGACGCTTCGCTGAGCAGCGCCGTCGAACGCGCCCGCGCCGCCCTGCTTGAGGACCGGTCATGACGGCCACCGCCTGGCGCCCGCGCCCCGCGGGGTTCGCCGCCGCCCTCCGCGAAGCCGCACCCCAGCGGGTGGGCCGGGTTTCCTCCGTGCTCGGCCTCAGCGTGGAAATTGCCGGCCTGGACTGCGGCGTGGGGGACCTGGTTTCCATCGGGCACCCCGGCGCTGCCATTGACGCGGAGGTAGTGGCTGCCACCCGCGACGGCATCCGCTGCATGCCCTTTGGCCGGCTTACCGGCCTGACCGCCGGCACACCCGCCCGGTCCAAGGGCACGCCGCTGCTGGTACCCACCGGAGCCGGACTGTTCGGCCGCGTGCTGGACGGGCTGGGCCGGCCGATCGACGGCAAGGGACCGCTGGACATTGAGGCCCTGGTGCCGCTTGACCACGAAACCCCGTCCGCGATGCTGCGCACCCGCATTGACACTCCACTGCAGCTGGGCGTGCGTGCCCTGGATACCCTCACCACCGTGGGCCGCGGCCAGCGCATGGGCTTGTTCGCCGGTTCCGGTGTGGGCAAATCCTCGCTGCTGTCCATGATTGCCCGCGGCACCGACGCCGAAGTGTCCGTGATTGCCCTGGTGGGGGAGCGCGGCCGCGAAGTGCGCGAATTCCTCGAAGACGACCTGGGTGCTGAAGGCCTGGCCCGGTCCATCGTGGTGGTTTCGACGTCGGACGAGCCCGCCCTGATGAGGCTGCGCGCCGCCTTCGTGGCCACCCGAATTGCCGAGTCCTTCCGCGACCGCGGCGCCCACGTGATGCTGATGATGGATTCACTGACCCGGGTGGCCATGGCACAGCGTGAAATTGGTTTGTCCGTAGGCGAACCGCCCGCCACCCGGGGTTACCCGCCCTCCACCTTCTCCCTGTTGGCACAGCTGCTTGAGCGGGCCGGCACCGGCGAACACGGCTCGGTCACCGGCATGTACACGGTGCTGGTGGACGGCGACGACCACAACGAACCCATTGCCGACAGCGCCCGGTCCATCCTGGACGGCCACGTGGTGCTGGACCGCAAGCTGGCCGTATCCGGCCACTTCCCGTCCATCGACGCCCTGGCCTCGATTTCGCGGGTGGCCTCCCGGGTCAACCCGCGCGAACGCAGCGACGCCGCGTCCACGCTGCGCCGGGTAATGGCAGCCCGCCGGGCCGCCCAGGACCTGCTCGACGTCGGCGCCTACCAGCGCGGTTCCAATCCGCTGGTGGACGCTGCCGTGACCAACGAAGACGCCATCAACGCCTTCCTGCAGCAGCGCATGGACGAGCAGACCCCGGCCGAAACCGCCTGGGCGCAGTTGAACAACCTGACCCGAATGCTGGGGGTTTCCTGATGCCCCGCACCTTTCCCCTGGCCGGCCTGCTTCGCCTGCGCCAGATGCAGCAGGAACGCGCAGCCGGTGAACTGGCGGCCGCCAATGTCCGCGAGAAGGAAACGGTACAGGCCCGCACCGAGGCCTACAGTGCCCTGGAATCCAGCAACAGCCAGGCCATGGACTCAGCCACGCTCATCGCCATTGCCGCCGCCCGGGCCTCGTCCCGGAGCATGCTGGCGGACCTGAACGCGCTGGGCGCCCGTCGCACCGCGGAAGTGGAAGCGGCCCGCGCCGAATTCTCCGCCGCCCGGGCCCGCTCCGTGGGGCTGGAGAAGCTGGAAGGCAAGTACGCGGCGGCCGAAGCCGCCGAGGACCTGCGCACCGAACAAAACATCCTGGACGAACTTGCCGGCTCCGCCTGGCACCGCCGGCAGAAGGAAGCCAACTGATGAGCATGACCGACGCCCTGGGGCGGATCGATGAAATCCGGAGCACGCTGACCCAGCTCTCCGGCACCGCGGACGTGAAGAAGGCTGCCTCCGCTTCGGCTTCCTCCGTGGCAGGTTCCGGCGCGGAGTTCGCCTCTACGCTGTCCTCACTGACCGCCGCTGCCTCCACCGGAAGCGGTGCGCCTGCCGACGGCAAGGTGCTCGACGCCGTCCAGAAGTACCTGGGCCTGCCCTACGTCTGGGGCGGCAACGACCCGGCTCAGGGCCTGGACTGCTCCTCCTTTGTGCAGAACGTCTACAAGGACCTGGGCTACACCCTGCCGCGGGTGACCTGGGACCAGATGAGCTCCGGCACCGAGGTGGCGTCCCTGGCACAGGCACAGGCCGGGGACCTGCTCTTCAGCCACGACGGCGGCCACGTGGCCATCTATCTTGGCAACGGAAAGGCAGTGGACGCCCCGCAACCGGGCCAGACCATTGCCATCCGCGATGCGTGGGAAACCGACGCGAACCTGACCACCATCCGCCGCATCCTGCCCGCCGCGGCCGCCGGAACTTCGGGAACGGCCGGAGCCATGGACGCCTCGACAGTAACCGACCTGGTGGCCTCCGCCCGGGCCGCGCAGTCTGCCCTGATGGGATCCGCAGCATGAGCGTGACCACCGGGATGCCGCGGCCCGCCGCCCCCGCACCCGCTACACGGACCGCTCCGTCCGGAGCGCCGCAGGCCGGTGCATCATGGCCCGACGCCGGTGCATCCTTTGGCTCCTCCCTGGAGGACGCCGTGGCGGCGTCGGCACAGACGGCAGCGCCTGGTACCGCCCGGAAGAACGCCCCGGCCGACCAGCCGGGAGCCCAGTTGGAAGCTCAGTTGGAAGCACAGCCGGGAACACAGGTAGAAACCGGAAACACAACGGGAGATACAACCTGGGCCCTGCCGGCCGAAAAGCCGGCAACCGGCGGCGACACCCCGGACACCCCTGTCCTCAATCCCGATTCGGCGGCGGCCACGGCAGGGACTGCACCCCTGCCGGTCCCGGTTGCAGCTCCGGCTTCCCCGGCAGCAACCTTCGCAAATCTGGCCGGAACGGCGCTGTCGGGCGGATCCGCAGCCGCCGGGAGCGCTTCCGGTGCAGCGATACCGGCGTCAACCTCCGGCCCTGCCGGCGGCATCGGCAGTGCGGCAGCAGCAACTTCGGTACCGGCCGGGCCGGCGGCCGCAGCAGTTTCCCGCGGTGCAGCCCCCTCCGTTGCCGTGCCCGCAGCTGCTACAGCCATGCAGGCCTCCGTTGCCGGCGCTTTCCGCGGCGCGGCAGGCTCCGGCATGTCCGCTGCTCCCACGCAGGGCAGCACGTCGTCCGCAACGGCAGCATCCGCGCACCCGGCGGCAGCAGGAGCCGCGGAAGGTGCCGCTGCCTCCGTTGCTGCGGCACCCGTTACCGTCCCGCCCGTTACCGTCCCGCCCGTTTCCGGCACCTCCCTTGCCGGGATGCCGGCGACCGGGATGCCGGCGGCTGCTCCGGCAACAGAGCGGGCCCCGGCAGATACTGTTTCCGTCGCCGACACGGCTGCTGGAACTGAGGCTCCGCTCCTGGCTGCCGCGGCTGCCGCGGCGGTTCCGGCCACCGGGACCGCAGACGCTGCGGCGGCGGCCGTACCGGATACCGCGGCTCCCGCCGTCGGGCCGGTCGCTGCCCCCGCACCGCCGTCGCCGTCCGCTCCCATCGCCTCACTTCCGGTGCATGCATCCGCCGCGCCGCCCGCGCCCGCCGCAACCCCGCTGCTGACCCAGGTGGCCCAGCCGCTGTTCAGCCTGGCCGCGGCACCACAGGGAGAACACGTCATGACGCTCAGCGTCACGCCGGACAACTTGGGACCGGTCACGGTGCGTGCCCATGTGGGCGCGGACGGTGTCCGGATTGAACTTTTTGCCCCGTCGGAAGCCGGACGTGACGCGCTGCGGACCCTGATGACGGACCTGCGCCGGGACCTGGCCGGTTCGGGCATGAACGCCAACCTGTCCCTTTCCTCTTCCGGCACCCCGGGCGAGGGCGCAGGGGACGGAACTGCCGGCCGCCGCGACGGGGAAACCCAACCCGGAGCTTCCGCCGATGCCAACGCTGAAGCCCGGCGCCCTGCCGCGGATGACGCACGCCCACGCACTTACCGTCCCGGACTTCCCGGACCGGCCTCAACCATCGACTTCCTGGCCTAGAAAAGGAGACCCCCGTGCCCATCGAAGCAGTAGTGGCAACACGCGGTACTGATACCGCCGCCGAAGCCACCCGCGCACCCAAACAATCCATGGACAGCGAGGTCTTTATGCATCTGCTGGTGACCCAGCTGCGCAACCAGGACCCCAGTTCACCCATGGACACCAACGAAATGATCGCCCAGACCACCCAGCTGGCCTCCATGGAACAGCTCACCTCCATGGCGAAGATGGATGAAGAGAACTTCTCCCTCCAGATGCGCATCGCGGCCGCCGCACTGATCGGCCAGACCGTCACCTACACCGACGACGCCGGCAAGCCCGTCACCGGAACAGCCAGCTCGGTTTCCTATGCGGCCGGTGTTCCGACCGTCAACATCAACGGCAAGGACGTCCTGCTCGACCGGATCTCCGGCGTCGTCTCCGCAACAGCGGCCGCACCGGATACCGCTGCGCCGGCTCCTGCTCCCGCAACAACACCAGTCTCTGCCTAACCTTCCCTCTGCATCACCCAAGCTGAAAGGCGCCAGCCATGCTTCGCTCTCTTTACTCCGGTATCTCCGGACTCCGTTCACACCAGACCATGCTCGACGTCACCGGCAACAACATTGCCAACGTCAACACCTCGGGCTACAAGGCCACGGCCGTCCAGTTCCAGGACACCCTCTCCCAGTTGACCCAGGGCGCCACAGCCCCGGGCGCCAACAACGGCGGCTCCAACCCGGCCCAGGTAGGCCTGGGCGTGCTGGTTTCAGGTATCACCACCAACTTCACCCAGGGCTCGGCCCAGTCCACCGGGCGTGCTACCGACCTGATGATTTCCGGCGACGGCTACTTCGTCACCAAGCAGGGCGACCAGACCACCTACACCCGCGCCGGCGCTTTCGACGTCGACGCCTCCGGCCGCCTGGTCACCACGGACGGCAAGATTGTCCAGGGCTGGACCGGTGTTGACGGAGTCATCAACACCGGCGGTGCGGTTGGCAACGTCACCCTGCCGGAAGGCGCCATTTCCCCCGCCAAGGCCACCGGGAACGTCACCATGGGCGGAAACCTTCCCTCTGAGACCACCGCCGGGGACGCAGCTGCTACGCCGCCGGTGCCGGCAGGCACGATCGTCCGCGACATGACGGTGTACAACAACAACGGCGTCGCCAGCGTGATCCCGCTGACCTTCACCCGCACCGCCGGAGGCTGGTCCGTCTCCGCGCCGGGTTCAACCCCTGAATCAGCGAACCTGAACTTCACCGACGGCAAGCAGGTGGCCGGGAGCGCGGCCTCCATTACCGTGGGCGGCGCGACGGTGGACCTGACCGGCCTGTCCAGCTATGCCGGCGTCAGCACCGCGTCGGTCACCGGCCAGGACGGGCGCGCCGCCGGCACCCTGGAGTCCTTCTCCATCGCCAAGGACGGCACGCTGATCGGTTCCTTCACCAACGGGGCCAAGCAGGCACTGGCGCGGATTGCCGTTGCCACCTTCACCAACCCGGCTGGCCTGGAAAAGGCCGGCAACTCCGGTTTCACCGCCACGGTGAACTCGGGCAACCCCGTCCTGGGCGGCCCCGGCGACCCCGGCATGGGCAACGCGATTGCCGGTTCCCTGGAAATGTCCAACGTGGACCTCTCCCAGGAATTCACCAACCTGATCGTGGCCCAGCGCGGCTTCCAGGCCAACGCCCGCATCATCACCACCTCGGATGAAGTGCTGCAGGAACTGACCAACCTGAAGCGCTAACCGAAGTTTCACGCAGAACGGCCCCGCTGCACGGCAGCCGGGGCCGTTCTGCTTTTAAGGCGCTGCGTTCCGGGCCGTGACGCGCGAAACAGCGGTCTTCCTTACAATCCGGGCGCACCGGCCGAAAGTAGGGGTGAGGGCTTATCGGAGTCCCGTGGAACGAACCAGGGCAGGGCAATGATTGTACTCACGCGTCTGAACGACGCCCAGTTTGCGATCAACCCTGATCTGATCGAGCGGATCCACGCCAACCCGGACACAACGCTGGTGATGGTGGACGGCTCGAAGTACATCGTGACCGAGAGCATGCAGGAAGTGATCGACCGGATCGCCGCCTACCGGGCCCTGGTGATTTCCATGGCGCGGGACACCCCTGCACCGGTCCGTGAAAGACCCGGGTTGGGGCTAGTGCCCGAAGTCTTTTCCGCGGAACCGTCCGGTGTCCCGACCCCCAGCAAGACCGTGCCCCTTCGCCCTAGGAACAACTAATGGATCCAGCAACAATAATCGGCCTGGTGCTAGCCTTCGGCTCGCTCTACGCCATGATCACCCTCGAAGGCGCGCATGTTGGCGCGCTTCTGTTGCCGGCACCAATGATCCTTGTCTTCGGCGCCACCATTGCCGTGGGCCTGGCGGGCGGAACGCTCAAGGACTTCCTCATTGCATTCAAGGCCCTGCCCCGGGCCTTCATGGGCAAAACCCCGCAGCCGCAGGAAACCATTGACCGTGTGGTCCTGCTGGCCGAGAAGGCACGCAGCGAGGGCCTGCTGTCCCTGGAACAGGACGCTGCCGAAGTGGAGGACCCGTTCCTGCGCACCGCGCTGCAGAACATCGCCGACGGCACTGACGGCGACGAACTGCGGATGCTGCTCGAAGACGAAGTGGCCACCAAGACCGCCAGCGACAAGATCCCGGTCAAGTTCTTCAACAGCCTGGGCGGCTACGCGCCGACGGTGGGCATCATCGGCACAGTGGTGTCCCTGACCCACGTGCTGGAAAACCTCTCCACTCCGGACCACCTGGGACCGATGATTGCCACGGCCTTTGTCGCGACCCTGTGGGGCCTGCTCTCGGCCAACTTCATTTGGCTGCCGATCAGCTCCCGGCTCAAGCGCCTCGCAGATCTTGAAGCCGAAGAAATGACCCTGCTGATGGAAGGTGTCCTGGCCCTCCAGGCCGGCAGCCAGCCACGCCTGCTGGGCGAACGCCTGCGGGCCATGGTTCCCGCCCACGCGCTGGGCACCAAGGCGGATAAGGCGGAGAAGGCCGAGAAGGTCCAGGACGCAGCGTGAGTGCCAGCAAGCGGCGCAAGCCGAAGGTCGAGGAGGAGAACCACCCGGACGAACGCTGGATGGCCTCCTACATGGACATGGTCACCGTGCTGATGTGTATGTTCATCGTCCTCTTTGCCATGTCCAGCGTGGACCAGGAGAAGTTCGATCAGCTCAAGGAATCCCTGGCCACCGGATTCGGTGCCACGGAAACCAATACGGTGGACACCGCCGTCGGCATCATTGTGCCGCCGGACAAAGTGGACAATGAGGAAATCATTGAGCCCGACGCCGCCCTGGCCGCCAAGGAAGTGGACGACCTCACGGCGCTGCAGGACGCCATCTATGCCGGGTTGCAGGAAAAAGGCCTCGAAGACGCCGTCCGGTTTGAAATGGATGAGCGGGGCCTGACCATCCGCCTGGTCAGCTCCGAAATGTTCTTCGCCCCGGATCTGGCGGACCTCACCGAGGCCGCCGCGCAGGTGCTGGACACCGTGGGCCCGGCGCTGGCACCCACCACCTACCAGGTATCCGTTGAGGGGCACACCGCCCAGGTCCGGCAGTTCGCTTCCGACGCCCTGGACTGGGAGCTGTCTTCCTCGCGCTCTGTCAACGTGCTCCGTTACCTCGTGGCCAAGGGCGGCGTGGTCCAGGGCCAGATCAAGGCCGTGGGCTACGGCGAATCCCGTCCCTTGACCCCGGGCACCACAACTGAGGAGCTGGCCCGCAACCGGCGGGTGGACATTGTGGTCCTGTCCGGACAGAGCGAGGACGTGAGATCGTTGATCCCCGGAATCGTGGCCGAACAGCAAGCTGCGGCGGGCAGCTGACCGCGTCCCTTACGCGCGGGCCTGCGCTGCCGATAGTCCCGGATGTGACGGTCCAAGAATCACCTCCTATAAGCACGCCCGCTAAAGCCAAACCGGTAGAGGTTTACGACTTCAGCAGGCCCACTACGTTGGCCCGCGAACATGCGCGGGTACTGGAAATGGCGTTCGATACGTTCGCCCGCCAGTGGGGAACCCAGCTCACTGCCAAGGTGCGGGTGCTCTCGCAGGTTACCTCCGAGCAGGTCCAGGTCCTCAGCTACGACGAATACGCCGCGTCCCTGCCGGACAACACCGGCATGGTGCTGTTCAACATGGCCGCTACCTCGGCCAAGGCCGTTATCCAGTTCCCCATGGACGCCGCACTGTCCTGGGTGGGGCATATGCTCGGCGGCACCGGGTTCCAGTCCGCACCCGAACGCAAGTTCACCCACATTGAACAGGCCCTGCTGGGCAAGATCATGGACGACGCCGTCGAGGACCTGCACTACTCCCTGGGCCACCTGCTCACGTCTCCGCTGACGCTGGCATCCGTGCAGTACAACTCCCAGTTCGCGCAGGCGGCCGCCTCCGGTGACCCGATGATCGTCGCGACCTTCGAAATGGTGGTCGGCGAAACCACTGCGCCGGCTACCGTCGCCATACCGGCAGCGGCCCTGCTGCCCCAGCTGGATCCGCTGGGCGCCCAGTCCACCCACGCCAGCCCAGCCGAACTTATCCAGCGGCAGCTGACGCACGTGCCGGTGAAGGTCTGCCTGCAGCTGGAACCCATTGTGGTGAAACCCGCCATGGTCCTTCGCCTGGCCGTGGGGGACGTCCTGAATCTTGGCCACCCCCGCCACCGTCCGCTGAACGTCACCGTTGACGGTCAGACCCTGGCCCAGGCCGCCGTAGGAGCCAGCGGGTCCCGCCTTGCCGGCAGCATCGTCAGTATCGAGGAGAAGTAGTTATGACCAGCCCCCACAGCCTGCACGCGGACGCCGTTTCCGCCCTGGTGCGCGGCCTGCCCACCCCGCTTGTCCTGGAACCTATTGCCCACAACGGTGCGGGGGTGCCGGCGTCGGAAACCGCTGCCGCGGTCACCGCCTCCTTCGTGGGCGCCGAATCCGCCGACCTGGCAGTGGTCCTGGCGAGCTCATCGCCGCTGTCCGCCATCGCCGGCACCGACTCGCCGCTGGTATCCGCCGCAGACGTCCTGCGCCCGTCGCTCGAAGCCGCCAGCGCCACCCTCGGCGTCGGCGTCCTGGGCGAGGCCCGCACCGAAGACGCGTCCGCACTGTTCGCCGATCCCGCCAGCGTGGTGTTCGAGCTCCGTTCCGCTGAAGGCCCGGCCGGCTGGTTTGCCATCAGGCTGCGGGACACCCCGTCTGTGCACGGCGGTTCCGCGGACGATTCGATCGTCGGCAAAATGGGCCGCATCAACAACATTGAGATGGCGCTGACCGTGGAGATCGGACACACGCGCATGTCCGTCCGCGACGTGCTGAACCTCGAACCCGGCCGCGTGGTGGAACTGGACCGTTCCGCGGGAGCGCCCGCTGACATCCTGCTCAACGGACGGCTCATTGCCAACGGTGAAGTGGTGGTTATCGACCAGGACTACGCCGTGCGCATCACCAAGATCCTGGACGTGGTTGAGGGGCTTAATTAGTGGACACCCTGTTTCTGGGACTGCGTGTCCTGGTTTCGCTCGGCGCCGTGCTGGGCCTGCTGTGGTGGCTGCAGCGGCGTTTCAGCAAGGTCGCCGGCACTGACCGCGGCGAGCAGGTCCCGATCCGGGTGGTCAGCCGGCAGCCCATAACTCCCAAGGCCTCCGTGGTTGTGGTGGAAACCGGCGGGCAGCGTTTCCTCCTGGGAGTCACCGAAGGTGCGGTCAATGTGCTGCACACTTCGGACCTTCCGCCTGAACCGGAAATAGCGGACGCCGCGCCGGACGCCGAGTTTGCAGCTTCCCTGCAGGCCGCAGGGGACGGCACCGCGGACGCCGCTGCGGCGCCCACCCGGCGCGCGCACCGCGCAGCCCGCGCCCTGCCCCTGGCCGAACCGGTGCCGGCCAAGTCCGTCCTGGGCGGTTCCATTCTGTCGCCGGAGACCTGGCGCCAGACCGGAAACTTCCTGCGCCAGGGGCGAAAAGGGTGAGCACCGCCGTCGCCGTGCGACGCACCCGCAATGCCCTGGGCCTGGCCGCCGCACTCCTTTTGGCCGTGGCTGCCCTGCTGCTGCTCAGCGCTGCCGCCGGCCACGCGACCACCTTTGACCCGGTGCCGCCCGTGGCGCCCACGGCTCCGGGGGCTCCCGCCGAGCCCGACGACGGCGGCGGGCTGAGCATCGACATCAACGGCCAGGACGGCGCGCCCTCCACGGCCGTGACCACGCTGATCGGCATCACGCTGCTCTCCGTGGCACCGTCGCTGCTGCTGATGCTTACGTCCTTCACCAAGATCTTCGTGGTGCTGGCGATGACGCGCAACGCCCTGTCACTGCCGTCAATCCCGCCCAACCAGGTGCTCGCCGGGCTGGCCCTGTTCCTGTCGCTGTTCATCATGGCCCCGGTCATCAGCGAGATCAACACGATTGCCGTCCAGCCCTATATGGACGGCTCCATCAACTTCGACACCGCCATAGACACCGGTTCCGGGCCGCTGCAGCAGTTCATGCTCGCGCATACGCGCGAAGAGGACATTGCCCTGATGACCCGTGCCGCGGGGCAGGAAAACCCCGAGAGTCCCGAATCCGTGCCGCTGACCACCCTGATTCCGGCGTTTATGATCTCGGAACTGCGGGCTGCGTTCATCATCGGTTTCGTGATCTTCGTGCCGTTCCTGGTCATTGACCTGGTGGTCTCCGCCGCGCTGATGTCCATGGGCATGATGATGCTTCCCCCGGTGATGATTTCCCTGCCGTTCAAGATCCTGCTGTTCATCCTCGTGGACGGCTGGGGCCTGATCATTACCTCCCTGATCAACAGTTACCAGGGCGGCACCTAGTGGATACAAATGCCGTCCTGGACATCGCCATGCAGGGCCTCTGGGTGGCGGCCAAGCTGTCCGCACCGGTGCTGATCACGGCGCTGGTGGTCGGTTTCGCGATTTCGCTGCTGCAGTCCATTACCCAGATCCAGGAAGTGACGCTTTCCTTCGTGCCCAAGGCCATTGCCGTGGCCATAGCCCTGCTGGTCTGTGGACACTGGATGATCTCCGAAATAGTGGCCTTCACGCACGAAATGTTTTCAAGGATTCCGTCCCTTCTCGGCGGCGGCTAGATGAACATTCCCCTTGACCAGGACTGGATCGAGGCGTTCCTGCTGGCCTCGGTCCGGATGGTGGCCTTCCTGGTCATCGCTCCGCCGTTTTCCTACAACGCCTTCCCCGCACGCGTGAAGGCCATGATCGGCCTGGGCCTGGCCTTGGCCGTGGCCCCGCAGCTCAGCCAGGGGTACAGCGCGCTGGACACCGGAGCGTTTTTCATGGCGCTGGTGCTGGAACTGCTGGTGGGGGCGCTGCTGGGCTTCCTGGTCATGGTCGTGTTTTCCGCCGTGCAGTCCGCCGGCAACCTGATCGACACCTTCGGCGGTTTCCAGCTGGCCCAGGCCTTTGACCCGCAATCCATGGTCAACGGTGCCCAATTCACCCGCATTTTCCAGATCACCGCCCTGGCGCTGCTGTTCGCCTCTGACGGCTACCAGCTGATCATCGGCGGGCTGCTGCGCAGTTTCACCGCCCTGCCGCTGGCCGGGGGAGTGGACCTGGCCGAGCCGGTCTCTGCCCTGGCCACATCCGTGTCCCAGATGTTCCTTGCCTCGGTGCAGATCGCCGGACCGCTGCTGGTGGTGCTGTTCCTGGCCGACGCCGGGCTTGGCCTGCTCACCCGCGTGGCCCCGGCGCTGAACGCGTTCGCCCTGGGCTTCCCGCTGAAGATCCTGCTGACGCTGACCCTGGCCTCGATGGTTTTCCTGGCCCTGCCGCGCATTGTTTCCTCACTGGTGTCCACCATTGTGCGTGCCGTGACGGGGGTGGGATAAATGCCGGAACAGCCCACAGGCGAACGGACCGAACAGGCCACCGAGAAACGGATGAAGGAAGTCCGGTCCAAGGGCCAGCTCTCCAAATCCGAAGACCTCACCGCATGGGTGGGGGTAGGCATGGCGGCCCTGATGATGCCGTTCACCATTTCCCGCGGCTCCGAGGCAGCCGGGGAGGTGCTGGCCGGCGTCTCCACCATCATCGCGAACCCGGATCCCCAGGTGGCCGTGACCCTGATGAATGACGGGCTCGGCAGCATGGCCTATATCCTCGGCCCGTTGCTGGGGGTAGTGGCCGGGGCGGTACTGCTCACCGCCGCCATGCAGGGCGGCATCCATATCAAGAAGTTCAAGGGCAAATTCGAACAGTTCAATGTGCTTGCCGGGGTCAAACGCGTTTTCGGCACCCAGGCGCTCTGGAACGGCGTGAAGTCGCTTGCGAAAACAGCAGTGGTGGGCCTGGTCCTGTATGCGGTAATCCAGCAGATGATGCCGGTGCTGATGTCGGCCGGCGGGCTGCCCGTGTCCGCCGTCCTGGAAGCAGCCGGCGGCGGCACCGCCCTGCTGCTGCAGGCGGCGGTGGCCGCGGGCCTGATCCTCGCCGCGGCGGACATCTTCGTGGTGATGAAGCGCAACCGGAAACGCACCCGCATGACCAAGAAGGAAGTCAAGGACGAGAACAAGAACAGCGAAGGTGACCCGCTGGTCAAGTCCCAGCGCCGTTCCCGGCAGCTGGCCATGAGCAGGAACCGCATGATGGCTGCCGTGGGGGACGCCGACGTCGTCCTGGTGAACCCCACGCACGTGGCCGTGGCCCTGAAATACGAGCCGGGCAAATCCGCGCCCCGGGTCGTGGCCAAGGGCGCCGGCGTGATTGCCGCCCGGATCCGTGAGGAAGCCGAAAAAAAGGGCGTCCCCATGGTCTCCGACATTCCGCTGGCGCGTGCCCTGCACAGCGCGTGCGAACTGAACGCCGAAATTCCGGCGGAACTCTACAACGCCGTCGCCCGCGTGCTGGCCTTCGTTATGTCCCTGAAGCGGCGCGGATCCGCTGCCGGAATGCACACCATGGCGGCCGTGCCGCCCCTACCCGTGACCACCCCACAACACCGTAAGGCCGCGCAGTGAAACGCAACCGCAACCTCTTGAAACTCGCCGTCCCCGTAGGCGTCATCGGTATCATCCTGCTGCTGGTGGTCCCCATCCCCGCGGCGCTGCTGGACGTGCTGATCATCATCAACATCCTGCTGGCCCTGGTGATCCTGCTGACCACCATGTTCGTGCGCAAGCCGCTGGACTTCTCGGTGTTCCCGTCCCTGCTGCTGGTTGCCACGCTGTTCCGGCTGGGACTGAACGTGGCCTCCACGCGCCTGGTGCTGGGCGAGGGATATGCCGGGCAGGTCATTGAAGCCTTCGGGCACGTGGCAGTGAACGGGTCCTTGATCATCGGCGCGGTGATCTTCCTGATCCTGGTGGTCATCCAGTTCGTGGTGGTCACCAAGGGCGCCGAGCGCGTGGCCGAAGTGGGGGCGCGGTTCACCCTCGATGCCATGCCCGGCAAGCAGATGGCCATTGACGCGGACCTGAATGCCGGCCTGATCACCGACACACAGGCACGGGAACGCCGTGCCGAGGTGTCCGCCGAAGCCGACTTCTACGGCGCCATGGACGGTGCCTCCAAGTTCGTCAAGGGCGACGCCATTGCCGGCCTCATCATCATCATCATTAACATCATCGGCGGCATCGCCATCGGGATGCTCCAGCGCAGTATGTCCGTTGGCGAAGCCGTCAACACCTACAGCCTGCTGACCATCGGCGACGGGCTGGTCACCCAGATCCCCGCCCTGCTGATGGCCGTCTCCACCGGCATGATCGTGACCCGCTCCAATGCCGAAGCCGATATGGGCAGCACCGCGGGGGCGCAGCTGAGCCAGTCCCGGAACGCCCTGATGGTCGCCGGCGGAGCGGCCATTGTGATGGCCCTGATCCCGGGCATGCCCAAGATGCCGTTTATTGTCATCGGCGCGCTGCTGATCTTCGCGTCGCAGCGGATCAAGAAACGGGAAGCGGCGGCGGAGGCGGAGAAGGCCAGCACCCAGGCCGCCCTGGATGCACCGGCCGCCTCGGAGACCACCGAAGACCTGATTGAGCAGATGCGGGTGCACGCCCTGGAGATCATGCTCGCTCCGGACCTGGTGGACATTGTCACCGGCGGCTCCGATGACCTGCTGGCCCGGGTCCGGGCGCTGCGCCGCAAGATCGCCATGGACCTGGGCATTGTGGTGCCGCCGGTCCGCACCCGCGACAGCGTGGACCTGCCGCTGTCCACCTACGTCATCCGGATTGCCGGAGTGGAAGCAGGCCGCGGGGAGGCGCCCTCCGGCAAGATCCTGGCCTTGGGTGACTACCTGGACGGGCTGCCCGGCACCGCCACCGTGGAACCCGTGTTCGGGCTGGCCGGAAAGTGGGTTCCCGCGGAAATGCAGCATGCCGCGGAAATGGCCGGTGCCACTGTTATCGACCGGGTATCCGTGCTTGTGACGCACCTCTCCGCGGTGATCACCGCCAACGCTGCCCGGCTGCTGACCCGCGAGGACGTGCGGGTGCTGACCGAAGGGGTGAAACAGGTGAACCCCTCGGCCGTGGATGAACTGGTGCCCGGGGTGCTGTCCCTGGCGGAAGTGCAGCGGGTGCTCCAAGGCCTGCTGGCCGAGCAGATCCCCATCAATGACCTGCCCCGGATCTATGAGTCCCTGCTGCTGCGCGCGAAGGTCTCTTCGGACCCGGAGGGCCTGATCGAAACGGCCCGCACGGCACTGGGTCCGGCCCTGGCCGCCCAGTATGTTGCCGACAACGTCCTGCGGGTCATCATGATTGACCCGTCTCTGGAACAGTCCATGCTCGAAGCGCTGCGTCCCTCGGACCAGGGCAGCCAGATCCTGCTCGACCCCGCCCGGATCGAAACCGTGCTGGCCTCGCTGCGGAACGCCGTCGCCGGAGCCGAAAATGCCGGCTTCAATGCGGTGCTGGTCTGCGCCCCGGCACTCCGCCCCGCTATTCGCCGGCTGGTGTCGGCGCAGGCGGGCGGACTGCCGGTACTGTCCTACCAGGAAGCGACAGCGGGTAATGTCAGTATCGAGACTGTAGGGGTGGTGCGTGGAACCGAGACGATTTCAGCTTGAAGGGACGTCGCTTGACGCCCTGAAAGCCCAGGTGTTTGCCGAGCATGGGCCGCGGGCGAGGATTATCGCCGCCGAGAAGGTCACAGTGGGCGGGATCGGCGGGTTCCTCTCCCGCCAGCACTATGAGGTGACGGTGGAGCTGCCGCCCAGCGGCAGGCGCCGCGCCGCCGTCGAGCCGGACCTGCCCAGCCGTGCGTTGTCGGAACGCGCCGGCATTTCGGCGCTGCTCGAAGAAGCGGACCGGGCCGAATCCACCCTGCACCCGGCCGCACCCGCTGCTCCGTCCGTTTCCACCGGATCGCATGCCTTCGCCGAGCTGATGGACACCCTTGCCGCCAGCACCGGGGCCCCGGTGCAGGCACCTGCCGCATTCGCCCCGGCCCAGCCGCCGGCTCCCGTACCCCTGAACCGGATCCAGCTGAACCACCTGCAGGCCGGCCAGCTCCAGGGGAACCAGCAGCCGGGCATGGCGCTGGAACCGGTCCAGCGCACCTCACTGCCCCCGGCGCCGCTCGGCGGCGCCGGTGACCTGGTCATGGTGGTCGGCCTGGGCGATGAAGCCCTGGAGGTCTGCCGGTCAATGGCGGATCTGGCCGGCAGCGGAGCGGCTGCGGTCCGGGTAGCCGGTGTGCTGGAGACGGACGGGGTGGGCCGGGCGGCGGACCGCCGGGCGGTAGCCACGGCGCGGGCCGCCGGTGTCATGGCCGGGCACGCCATTTTCCTCGCCTACGGGCTGGGTCGCTCCGGAACCGAGATGGGCCGGCACTCCACGCTGATTTCAGCTCTCGCCGCTGACCAGGTTTGGGTGGCCGTGGACGCCGGCCGCAAGCCCGAAGACACCGCCGCCTGGGTGGGCGCGGTGCGCTCCGCGGTGGTGGTGGACGCCGCCGCCGTCGAGGGCATCGACACCACCGGGACTCCCCAGTCCGTCAACTCGCTGGGCCTGCCTATCGGCTGGCTCGACGGCGGGCCGTCGCCCACGCCGGTCCTCTAGCCCGCCGCCGGGCCTCGCCGCAGGGCCGGGCCGCGAAGCCCGGAGAACCTGCCGTCCCGCGCTTCGGCGGCAGCGCCCCCGATTGCGGTAGAGTGAGCGGATGCTGGTGCTAACACGCAGGTCCGGAGAGCAGATCCTGATCGGGGATGACATTGTTATTACCGTTCTGGACTCACGCGGCGACGGCGTGCGCATCGGCATCGATGCCCCCCGCGGCGTGAAGATCCAGCGCAACGAGGTTGTGCGTGCGGTGGAAGAAGCCAACGTGGCCGCCACCGAAACCCTTCCGGGCGCCGAAGAGCGGATCAAGGCCCTGCTGGCCGGGCGGATTCCCCCGGCACCTGCTGACTGACCGGCCTTCGCTGCCGGCCCCCTTTGGACAGCAGAAACCCCCACCGTTTCTTGGGGAAAACAGCGGGGGCTCCTGGTCAGTTGCCCGGGGACGGCCGGGCATATCAAGGGTCCGGAGGCTAGGCGACGCCGCGCGCTGCGCGTTTGGTGCCCAGCCCCAGGAACCGGCTGCCGGCTTTGGAACGCCGGGCAGACCCTGCGGACTCGCTCCTCGCCGTCAGGCCCGCGGTCGGGTCCTGCTGCGGGAGTCCGAAGTATTCGGGCAGGACACGGCGCTCATGGTTGCTGCAGCGGACACCGGGGTACTGGAACCCGTTGATGATCCAACGGCCCCGGTCCTCGATCCACCTGGGCACCATGCGGCGGTTGCACTCGGTGCATACCGGTCCTACGAAGGCATCCCGCTGGACGCGCGTGTAGCGGCGGATGGTGTGGCCGCTCATTGCTGTGTCCATGCGAATTCCCTCTTTCCTCCGGCGATGGGCCGCCGGTTGTTATCCTCCCTGTGAGGCTAGGCCCCCTTCCGGCAGGAAACGGTCAAGCCCGGCACAAGGGCGGCCCAATTTATGCACAGTGTTTCCGCAAGGGACTGCGGGAGCGGGCTCAGTTGCGCCGTGCCGCGCGCCGCTTGCCGGCAGCAGCCGCACCTGCCGCCCCGGCAGCCAGGGCAGCGGCCAGGCCGGCCGCGCCCAACGCCGCCCCGGCGCCCGGCGCGGTGTATGCAGCGGCACCTTGGGCCGCCGTATCCACCTCCACCCCGGCGGCCGCTCCGCCGCGCGGCATACCGTCCAGCTGGGAGGGCATCAGCACGCCGCAGGCTGCCGGCAGGGTTGCCGCCAGCGGAAGCGAAGGATCTTCCGGACTGGTTTTCTGCTGTGCCGCTGCCGGCAGGAGCGCCGGATCCACGCCGTGCATTTCCACGGCCGCGGTTCCGGCCTGCAGGGCTGCCATGGTTTCCGGATCCAGCATGACGGTCCGCTCGTAGCTGTAACTTCCGCCGCCCGGGAACCGGTCGACGGCGACGGCGGACGCCGGGCTGGTGTCTCCGGAGATGGTCAGGGACGTGCTGATGTGCCCGGTCAGGGGAGCGCCTTCGGGCGAGCTGACGACGCCGTCGCCGTCGGAATCCGATTCCGGACCGGCACACACGCCCTGCCCGCCGACATGGATGTGCTGGGTGTGCGGGAAGGGTGCGCCGCGCCAGGTTTCGGCGGCGCCGGTGACGGACATGTGCACCGTGGCCTCGCTGCCGTGGACCTCGACCATCACGCTGCCGCTGGTGCCGCTGTTGTTGGCCGGCGCCAGTTCCGCCTGCCAGGTGCCGTCTTCGGCGGCCGCAGGGCCGGCAGCGACAACAAGGGCGCCGAGCACGGCCGCCGGAACGAGGAACAGTTTTCGGGTTTTCATGGGAGGGACCTCTCGCCAAATGGGTGATTTCGCTTGTTACCCCCGGGCAGAAACTGTAAAGCGCTGCCCCTTCGGCGAGGAACAGTCACGGGGGCCGACGGCAGCCCCGGGAGCGAAATGGTTCGGCGTCGGAACCGATCATGCGCCCGCCCCGCGGATAGGCGGCGGACTGCTTGTTCCGCTGCGGGTTTTATGCAGGCACGCAAAAGCCCCCGGCACCAACAGGTGCCGGGGGCTTAGTGGAGCCTCCTGCCAGAATCGAACTGGCGACCTTCTCATTACGAGTGAGACGCTCTACCAACTGAGCTAAGGAGGCGGGCTTCAGCTGTCCGTTGCCGGGCAGAATCCACAAGGAACTACTTTATACGCACCTTCGGTGCGGGTCAAAATGGCTGCCTGCCGCGCTCCGGAACCCGGGCACGGGATCAGCTGCAAACCAGGTCCTCCTCGGGCACCGTGCCGTCCACAAAGTAGTCATCCACCACGTCTTCCACGCACTGGCTGCCCCGCCCGTAAGCCGTGTGGCCTTCACCTTCCCAGGTCACCAGCACGGCGGAGTCCATCTGCGCAGCCAGTGCCTGCGCCCATTCGTACGGGGTGGCCGGGTCGCCGGTGGTGCCGATCACCAGGAGGTCCGCGGCACCGGCGGCCTTGATCGGATGCGGCTCGTTGACCGGTGCATGCGGCCACACCTCGCAGGTGATGCCGCCGTAGGCAAGGTACTTGCCAATGGTGGGGGAGGCGGCCTCAAGGTCCCGGGCGTCCGCGGCCATCTGCGCGTCGTCGCTGACCATGGGGTAGTCCAGGCAGTTGACTGCGCTGAAGGCCACGGTGCTGTTGGACTTGTAGTGCCCGTCCTCGTCCCGGTCTGCGCTGATGTCCGCAAGCCGGAGCATCATGGTGGGATCGCCGTCCTTGAGTGCACCCTCCAGTGCCTGGGACAGCACCGGCCAGTTGGCGTCGTCGTAGAGGGGAAGGATGAAGCCGCTGACGAATGTGGAGACGGTGACTACGCGGCCGTCCGCCGCCGTCATCGGGCTGGCTTCAACCGAGGCCAGCAGCTCCTGGATGGTCTGGACCGCCTGGTCGGGGGTGCCTTCAAGCGGACAGTTCCGGCCGGTCAGGCAGTCCTGAACATACGCGCGGATGGCCTTCTCGAACGCGGCCGCCTGGCCCAGGGTCACTTCCTCGTTGCTGGAGGACGGGTCCAGGGCGCCGTCGAGCACCAGCCGGCCCACGTTCCCGGGGAACAACTCGGCGTAGGTGGCGCCGAGGAAGGTGCCGTAGGAGAACCCCAGATAGTTCAGCTTTTGATCGCCGACGACGGCGCGCAGCACGTCCATGTCGCGGGCGGCGCTGGCGGTGTCCACAAAGCCGAGCAGATCGCCGGTTTCGGCAGCGCAGGCATCCGCCAAGGCCTTGGCACTCAGCCGTGCCTCTTCCAGTCCCTCCGGGGTGCCGGGGTCGACGTACTCGGCGCGTGCCGCGTCCATTTCCTCATCATCCAGGCACTTCACGGGCGAGGAGCGGCCAACGCCGCGGGGGTCGAAGCCCAGCACGTTGTAGTTCTCCCGCAGCCGGTCGCTGGCCACCTGGTCCAGGGACTGGCGGACAAAGTCGTATCCGGAACCGCCGGGACCACCCGGGTTGATGAGAATGGTGCCCTCGGCCTCCCCGTCGGCGCTGGCCATGATGGTGGACAGCTCCAACGTGCCGGCACCGGGATCTTCATAGTCCATTGGCACCGTGACGGTTGCGCAGCGGAAGTCCCCTTCGCACTCCTCCCAGGCCACTTCCTGGCTGTAGAACTCCTGCAGCTCTTCGGGCACATCGCCGATGATGTCCGCTGACGCCGTCGTCGCCGATTCCGCGGGCCCGGGCTCCGCCGCCCCGGGGTCCGTCCCGTCTCCGGGAGTGCAGGCGGTGGCAGCAGCCAGCAGCAGCGCCGAGACGGCCGCGGCGGCCATCCGCGGAAAGCGGCGGCGGGCAGTGGCGGTAGTCATTTCTTACTCCTGGTGCGGCTCGGCCTGCGGCGTCCGAAGGCTGGCGGAAGAGGGCGGGAAGGTCCTGCTGTGGACATTACAGCAGGCTCACGGTCATCGCCTCGATGGCCAGCAGCGGCGCCACATTGGTGGTCACCAGGCGGCGGCGGACGGTGTTGATCTCTTCCATCCGCATCAGGGTCTGCTCCGGGGACCCGTAGGCGGCGAACTCGTCCAGCTCGCGGCGCATCGCCTCGTTCACCAGCGGTCCGCGGCTGCCGATCTGGATCATCAGCACATCGCGGTAGAAGGACAGCAGGTCCGTCAGCGCCCGGTCGAAGTAGTCGTTCTTGGACCGTTTCGCGCGGCGCACCTGGTCCTCTTCCAGCCGCTTCACCTGGCTGCGCAGCGACGGCGGCAGGGTCCCGCCCTCGGGTGCGCCCAGGGAGGCAAGCAGGGCCTGCTTCTCTGCAGCGTCACGTTCTTCGAAGGAACTGGCGGCTTCCGCCTCGGCCAGGGACACCAGGTCAGCGGCCGCCTTCATGGCTCCGGAGACATTCCGCAGCGACAGCGGCAGCCGCACAATGCTCTCCCGGCGGCTGCGGGCACCTTCGTCCGTGGCCAGGCGCTTGGCCACACCGACATGGCTCTGCGCGGCGCGGGCGGCGTTCATGGCGACCTCCGGGGCGATCCCGTCGCGGCGGATCAGCAGCTGCGCGACATCTTCCACCGGGGGCAGCCGCAGGCCTACCGGGCGGCACCGGGAGCGGATGGTTACCAGGACATCTCCGGGGCTGGGGGCGCACAGCAGCCAGATGGTGCGCGGCGGCGGCTCCTCGATGGCTTTGAGCAGCACGTTGGTGCTGCGTTCCTGCATCCGGTCCGCGTCTTCCACGATGATGACCCGCCAGCGGCCGGTGGACGGCTTGTCCTGGGCCTTGCGCACCAGGTCACGCGCCTCGTCAATGCTGATGGTGACTTTCTCCGTGGTCACGGACGTGACGTCGGCATGGGACCCGGCCAGTACGGTCACGCATGCCTTGCACTTTCCGCATCCGCGCAGGGAAAGGTCTTCCTGCTCACAGACCAGGGCGGCGGCGAAGGCGCGGGCGGCATTGGAGCGGCCGGAACCGGGCGGGCCGGTGAACAGCCAGGCGTGGTTCGGGCGGGGTTCGGCGGCGCCTCGGCGCAGCTGCTCCACCACCGGGTCCTGCCCCTGCAGGTCATCCCACACACTCACGGCAGCAGCTTTTCCACACGGCGGAGTATGGCCTCGGCCAGTTCGTCCCTGGGGCGGCCGGCGTCGAGCACCAGGTACCGGCCCGGCTCGGCCTGCGCGGTTTCCAGGAAGGCGCGGCGGATCTGCAGGTGGAAGGCGTCCGGCTCGGACTCGAGCCGGTCTTCGGTGCCCTGCCCCGCCGTCCGCCGGTCCCGCCCGCGTTCGGGTTCGACGTCGAGCAGGACGGTCAGGTCCGGTTCCAGCCCGCCGGTGGCCCAGTTGTTCAGGCTGCGCACGGTGTCGGTGCCCAGCCCCCGGCCGGCGCCCTGGTAGGCCACCGAGCTGTCAATGTACCGGTCGCACACCACCACGGTTCCGGCGGCCAGCGCGGGGGCAATCACCTGCTGCACATGGGCGGCCCGGGAGGCGGCGAAGATGAGCGCTTCGGTGCGGGCGTCGATTTCTCCGTTGCCGTGCTCCAGGACCAGTGTGCGCAACGCCTCGCCCACCGGGGTGCCGCCGGGTTCGCGGGTACGCAGGACAGAGTGCCCGGCGCGTTCCAGGGCCTCGGTCAGCCGCTGCGCCTGCGTGGACTTCCCGGCGCCGTCTCCGCCCTCCATGGCAATGAACAGGCCGCGGGTTTCGGGGAGATTAGAATTGCTCACCCGCCTAGCCTACCTAGTCCGGCTGGGAGCCCATGCAGCACTTTCGCACCGCATCCGGTAGGCGGAGGGGACGCTCCGCCGGACTAGGCTGATCCCTATGAGCCCCTCCTCCCCGCACGGACCAGCTGTTTCCCCCGATACCCTCGTTGTCTCGGCCGGCCGGCCGGTGCGAGAGCACGATGCGCCGGTGAACCCGCCCATCGTGCTCTCGTCCACCTACTTCGGCACCGGCAGCCCCGTTCCGGGCGAGCGCGGGTACGGCCGGTATTCCAACCCGACCTGGGACCCGTTCGAAGAGGCGCTGGGCGAACTGGAGGGTGCCGCCCTGCCCGCCCTGGTCTACGGGTCCGGCCTGGCTGCGGTGATGGCCGCCCTGTCCCTGGTTCCGGCAGGCGGGGTGGTGGTGATGCCCCGGCACAGCTACCAGGGTTCGCTGTTGCTGGCAGCCGAGGAAGCCGCGAACGGCCGCTTCTCGGTGCGGACCGTGGACATAGCCGACACCCGGGAGGTGATTGCGCAGCTCGACGGCGCCGCCATGCTGTGGATCGAAAGCCCCACCAACCCCATGCTCGAAGTCGCCGACATTCCGGTGCTGGCCGCAGCGGCCCGCGACGCCGGGGTGCTGGTGGTTGCCGACAACACCTTCGCCACGCCTCTGGTGACCCGCCCGCTCCTGCTGGGCGCCGACGTCGTGGTCCACTCCGTGACCAAGTACTTGGCCGGGCACTCCGACGTGGTCCTGGGCGCTGCGGCCACCTCCGATCCCGGGCTCCGGGACCAGCTGCTTCGATACCGGTCCCTGCACGGCGCCGTCGCCGGACCGTTCGAAGTGTGGCTGGCCCTGCGCGGGCTGCGCACGCTGGCACTGCGGATCGAGCGCTCGCAGGCCACCGCCATGGAACTGGCCCGGCGGCTGCGGGAGGCGCCGCAGGTGGAGAAGGTCCGCTACCCGGGACTGCCGGAAGACCCGGGGTACGCCCGGGCCCAGGCACAGATGAACGGATTCGGGTCCGTGCTGTGCATCGAGGTCGCCGGCGGCGCGGCGGCTGCGGAGAAGGTGACCGAATCGGTACGGCTGTGGCTGCCGGCCACGTCCCTGGGCGGGGTCGAGTCGCTGATTGAGCGGCGGCGCCGCCAGCCCGGCGAACCGCACACGGTTCCCGAAGGCCTGCTGCGGCTTTCCACCGGCATCGAAAACCCCGGGGACCTCTGGAACGACCTGCAACAGGCACTTACGCGGTAGGCTAGCGCTGTGGCCCTCATGTACCTGATCCAGTACTACCTCTACCTCGCGCTCGGCGTCGTCGCGCTCGCCATTGAGCTGTGGGCGTTCCTGGACTGCGTCCGGCGCAAGCCCGCAGACTTTGAACGGGCCTACAAGCGCACCAAGGGATTCTGGCTTGGCCTGACCGGCGGAGCAAGTGCCGTTGGGGTCATCGCGGTTGCCGTGCCGTCCCTGAGCCTGCTGCTGTTCCAGCTGGCCGCGGTTATTGCCGCTTCCGTGTATCTGGCCGACGTGAAGCCCGCCATCGGCAGCTCCCGCGGCAGGGGAGGCAACCAGGGACCCTACGGCCCCTGGTAAACAACCGGCCCCGGGCAACACCGGGCAACACCGGGCACTAAGCGGGCCGGACGGCGTCCCACGCCACAGTGATTTCGCCCAGGCGCCACCGGGACGGACCAGTGAGCAGCGGTGCGCCGCCAGCCTTCAATGCTGCGCACATGCTGAGCCAGCGCTGCCGGTTCCCGTAGGACGCCATCGGTGCGGCTTCCTCCCATGCCCGGTCCATTGACTGCAGGAAAGCATGGATCCGTTCACCGGGAACGTTGCGGTGGATCAGTGCCTTGGGCAGGCGCTCAGCCACGTCGGAGGGCCGCTCGAAGGCGCCGAACCGCAGCGAAATGCTCAGCGAAACCGGCCCCCCGGCATCAAGTTCCACCCAGGTGGCCCGGCGGCCTATCTCGTCGCAGGTGCCGTCAATGAAAATGCCGCCGGGCGCCAGGCGGGAGCACACCATGTCCCAGTACTGCGCATAGTCCTCTTCCGCATACTGGCGCAGCACGTTGAACGCCCGGACCATCACCGGCCGGCGTCCGTCCACGGGCAGCTCGAACCCGCCCTGCCGGAAGCTCAGCCCCTCCCGTTCCAGCGGTTTGGCGGCCAGCACGCGGGCAGGATCGATTTCGATGCCCATCACCTCGACGTCGGCACGGATGCGGCCGAGCCGGCCATGCAGCTCGACGGCGGTGGTGGGTGCGGCACCGTATCCCAGATCCACGATCAGGGGGTCCGCGGCCTGGCGCAGCCGCCACCTGGCAGGCCCCGCAAGCCACCGGTCCACCCGCCTGAGCCGGTTGGGGTTTGTAGTGCCCCTGGTCACATTTCCCACGGGTTTCTGGGCTTTTTGCACCAGATAATGCTAGCCCTACAGCGGGTGCGTCCTGGACGCGGTTGCGGGCGGCAGGGGCGGCTTGGAATCCTCGGGGCAGCGTGGGGTCCGTGCAGGTGCCGCCCTCCCTGACAGGTGTGCTCTCCGATACCATGGCTTATATGACCTACAAACTGATCCTTCTGCGCCACGGGCAGAGTGAATGGAATGAAAAAAACCTCTTCACGGGCTGGGTGGACGTGGATCTGACGGACCTCGGCCGCGCGGAGGCCATCCGCGGCGGTGAGCTGCTGGTTGAGAACAACATCCTCCCGGACATCCTCTACACGTCCCGGCTCCAGCGGGCCATCAACACCGCCAACCTGGCCCTTGGCACCGCCGACCGCATCTGGATCGACGTCAAGCGCAGCTGGCGCCTGAACGAACGCCACTACGGTGCGCTGCAGGGCAAGGACAAGGCCCAGACCCTGGCCGAGTACGGCGAGGAGCAGTTCATGCTCTGGCGCCGTTCCTACGACACGCCCCCGCCGCCCCTGCCGGACGACAGCGAATTCTCCCAGGCCCACGATCCGCGCTACGCGGACCTGAGTTCGGACGTGCTGCCCCGCACCGAGTGCCTCAAGGACGTGCTGGACCGCTTCCTTCCGTACTGGGAGTCGGACATCTCCAAGGACATCCGCACGGGCAAGACCGTGATGATCGCCGCACACGGCAACTCGCTGCGGGCCCTGGTCAAGCACCTGGACGGCATCAGTGACGCCGATATTGCCGCAGTGAACATTCCCACCGGCATCCCGCTGGTGTACGAACTGGATGAAAACCTCAAGCCGGTGAAGGCCGGCGGCACCTACCTCGACCCCGAGGCCGCCGCCGAGTCCATCAAGGCCGTGGCCAACCAGGGCAAAAAGAAGTAGGACTTTCGCAGGTATTGCCCGGCAGCGCTCGGGCAGTGCCGGCAAACAAACAGCAAGGGCGGTCCCGCGGGGCCGCCCTTGCTGTGTCCGGAGCTTGATGCCGGTGCTAGACGCCGCTTTCGGACAGCGGCTGCCATTCTCCCGTCACCAGGTAGTTGACCTTGCGGGTCACCGAGACGCCGTGGTCGGCAAACCGTTCAAAGTAGCGGCTGGCCAGGGTGAGGTCCACCGTGCTGACCGCGGGTACATTCCAGTCGGCGGAGGCGATGGCCTTGAAGACCCCTGCATGCAGCTCGTTGATCCGCGTGTTGGCGGCGTAGATGTCCTTGCTCAGTTCCAAGTTGCGGGTTTCCAGCAAATCGGTGAGCCGTTCGGAAATGCGGATGTCCAGCCGGGCCATTTCCCGGAACGTTTCCACCATCGTCTCCGGCACCACGTTGGCCGGGTAACGCAGCCGGGCCAGCTGGGCCACGTGCCGTGCAAGGTCGCCCATCCGCTCCAGCGACGCACTCATACGCAGCGAGCCCACAATCATCCGCAGGTCACTGGCAACGGGACCCTGCAGGGCCAGGACGTCGATGGCCCGCTCGTCCAGGTCGTTCTGCAGGAAATCGATGCGTGCGTCGGCGGCAATGACATCCTGCGCCAGTTCAATATCGGCGCCCTCGAAGGCAAGCGTGGCTTTCTGCATCGCCTCCGTCACAAGCTGCGATATCTGGGTCAGTTCTTCACCGATCTGGTGAAGTTCGGCCTGGAAAACCTTGCGCACTGAAGCGTCCTCTCGAAAGCGGTGGTTTCTGCGAAAAAATGCGGGGGCGGTACGGCCACGCCGCTCCTGCAGGATGTCAGCCCGGGGTTAACCGCACGGACCCCTTAGATGAACGTTAGTTTAACTAATCGGCCAAAGCCATCAGGAATCGTTCCGGCCGGGAATCGCGTGCCTAAGCTAGGAAGGTGAATCCTGTACTGCTGGCGCTGCTGGCCGGAGCGCTCGGCCTGGCCGTTGGTGCCTTCGGTGTCCTCGCCTACGAAGTGAGCCAGCGCAAGCGCCGGGAATTGGCCGATGTTTCGGAACCCACGGTGCCCGAGGGCGCGGCGGAGGTCCTGGGCGTCATCGGACGTGCCTATATCGTGGCCGACGCCGTCGACGGTGTGGTCCGGGCCAGTCCCGGTGCTTACGCTTTCGGCCTGGTGCGCGGGCACACCATGGTCAACGACAGCCTGCTGGCCATGTGCGCCCGGGTTCGGCGTGACGGCGTCATCGAGGAGGCGCGGCTGGAACTGCCCCGCGGCCCGCTGGGGGAAGGGGCGCTGATCCTGCAGGTGCGCGTTGCCACTGTGGGGGAGGAATATGTCCTGATCCTCGCTGACGACCGCACCGAAATCACCCGCACGGAGGAAGTGCGCAATGATTTCGTCGCCAACGTCTCGCACGAGTTGAAGACCCCGGTGGGTGCCATCTCGCTGCTGTCTGAAGCGCTCGACGACGCCGCGGGAGACGAGGAAGCGGTCCGCCGGTTCGCAGGGCGGATGCACCGCGAGTCCAGCCGCCTGACCGCCCTGGTGCAGGACATCATTGAGTTGTCCCGGCTGCAGAGCACCGACATTGTGGACCGGGCGAAACCGGTGGACGTGAACCGCGTCCTGGAAGACGCCGTCGAAGCGAACCGGTCCAACGCGGAGAACAAGAACATTGAGGTGGTCCTGGGTGGGAAGTCCGACGCCGCCGTTTTCGGCGATGCCCAAATGCTCACCACTGCGTTCCGGAACCTGATCGACAACGCCATCCGGTATTCTCCCGAGGGCAGCCGGGTGGGAATAGGCCTGCAGTCCCGGGCCGGGATGGCCCAAGTGGCGGTCACCGACCAGGGTGCCGGTATTGCTCCGGAGGAACAGGAACGGATATTCGAACGGTTCTACCGCATTGACGCCGCGCGTTCCCGCCATACCGGCGGCACCGGGCTCGGCCTGAGCATCGTCAAGCACGTGGTGGCCAACCACGGCGGCGAGGTGGACCTGTGGTCCAGGCTCGGGCACGGATCAACCTTTACCGTGCGGCTTCCGGAAATGGACATAGCCGATACAAATGAATCGAAGCAGGGAGCAACCGCTTGACCCGGATCTTGATTGTCGAAGACGAGGAGTCCTTCAGCGACCCCCTCTCCTATCTGCTGAAGCGGGAGGGATTCGACGTTGATGTGGTGGACAACGGGACGGACGCCATCGCCGTCTATGAACAGTCCGGCGCGGACCTGCTCCTGCTGGACCTGATGCTGCCGGGGCTTTCCGGCACCGAGGTCTGCCGCCGGATCCGCCAGCGTTCCGACGTGCCGGTGATTATGCTGACCGCCCGTGATTCGGAGATTGACAAGGTGGTGGGACTTGAGATCGGTGCGGATGACTACGTAACCAAGCCTTATTCCTCCCGTGAACTGCTGGCCCGGGTCCGGGCCGTCCTGCGCCGGCGCGGTGAGGCTGCCGATTCAGGCGGCGCGGCACTGGAGGCAGGACCGGTTCGGATGGATATTGACCGGCATGTGGTGCAGGTCAACGGTGCCGGTGTGCAGCTGCCGCTGAAGGAGTTCGAGCTGTTGGAATTGCTGCTGCGAAACTCCGGCAGGGTGCTGACCCGCGGGCAGCTGATCGAGCGGGTGTGGGGAGCCGATTACGTGGGCGACACCAAAACCCTGGACGTACATGTGAAGAGGCTGCGGGCCAAGATCGAGGATGACTCCTCGGCGCCGCGGCACCTGGTGACCGTCCGCGGGCTGGGCTACAAGTTCGAGGCCTGAACCCGCGTTCGAACCGGCACCGACGCGCGGGAAACAACGAAGGGGGCCGGTGCCGAAGCGCCGGCCCCCTTCGGGGAATGGAATGTCCTAGCCGTTGGAGGGGCTGGTCGGTGCCGTTCCCGTCTCGCTGTTGGTATCTGTGCCTGCGTCGGTGGCCTCGTCCGAGGGAACCACGGAGGGTGACTCCGACGGCGTGGGGGAGGGCAGGTACTGCTGGTAGAACGGCTGGTCGCCGTTGACCACGGGAATGTTCAGGCCGGTCTTCTCAGCGCCCATCTGCAGCTGGGCGTCGATGCCGTCACCGGCGGGAACTTCGACGGCACTGACGGTCACTCGCTCGGGGGATTCCTCCTCGAAAACGACCTTGTCTCCGGCCGGAAGGTTCCACGTCAGCGTGGAGCCGCCCACGGCAAGCGTGAAGGACTGGGAGTTCGAGGAATCGTTCAGGACGGTGCCGATCAGCCGGCCCGGATCACCGTTGCCGTTGCTGACCACCAACAGGTTGCGCAACTGCAGGTCGCCCACGTTCTCGACAATGCCGTCCGAGGGGGAGTACTCGCGGGTGGTTGCCTGTTCGTTCACAGCGCTGCAACCTGCCGTGCCCAGCATGCCCAGCGCGATGACGCCGGCCGCAGCGGCGCGGCGGACCCGGTTCTTGGGTGTGAATCTCACAGCACAAACTCCTGAAGTATTACGGTCTACGGACCTGAGGCTATCTTTGGTGCCTAGCCTATCGGCTAAACGGGGAAAAACTGGATTCCGAGGTCGGTTCCGGAGGGTGCGGCAGGCGCATCAAACTACCTGCAAGAGGCGGAATACTACCCACCCGGGACGCCAAGAGGTACCTGACCTGCGAAAACTCTACTCGGCGTGTCGCATCTCTGGTAAACTGAGGGCCGGGAAAGGGGAAAGACCACATGGTTTTTGAGGTTGGCGAAACAGTTGTTTACCCTCACCACGGTGCCGCGAAGATCGAAGAGATCAAGATGCGAACCATCAAGGGCGAAGAGAAAATGTATCTCAAGCTTAAGGTGGCCCAGGGTGATCTGACCATTGAAGTACCGGCTGAGAACGTCGACCTCGTTGGGGTGCGCGATGTAGTGGGCAAGGAAGGCTTGGAGCACGTCTTTGACGTACTGCGGGCCGAGCTCACTGAAGAGCCCACTAACTGGTCGCGCCGGTACAAGGCAAACCTGGAAAAGCTCGCGTCAGGTGATGTTGTCAAGGTAGCGGAGGTCGTCCGCGATCTCTGGCGCCGGGACCATGACCGCGGGCTGTCTGCAGGCGAGAAGCGAATGCTCGCCAAGGCACGCCAGATTCTTATTTCGGAACTGGCACTTGCTGAAAAAACGGATGAAGACCAGGCGGCAGTTGTGCTTGACGAGGTACTCGCAAGCTAGGCTACCGATTCATTTTCCTGCAATTGCCGGTCCTTCGGGGCCGGCAATTGTTGTTTTCCGGCCGTTTTCCGCCGCTAAGGTGGAACGGTGTCCCCATCATTTTCCTCCCCACGGCGCATCGGCGTTGTTGTTGTAGCCGGCGGTTCCGGCCAGCGCCTGGGCTACGGCATCCCCAAGGCAGCTGTTCCGCTCGCCGGTGAGCCGATGCTCGCCCACACCCTTCGTGCAGTATCTGCCGCAGGCATCGCCTCCGCGGTTGTGGTTGCCGTGCCTGCCGGCGACTACGTGATGCGCGGCATCTGCGCCGCCCCCGAGTTCACCGCCCCCGGATGCCCGGACCTCCGGGCCGTCGACGGCGGAGCCAGCCGGCCCGAATCGGTGCGTGCCGCGCTGGCCGTGCTGCCGCAGGACCTAGACGCCGTCCTGGTCCACGATGCCGCCCGGGCGCTGACACCTCCGGAGGTTTTCCTGCGGGTAGCTGCCGCACTGGCGGACGGCGCGCAGGCAGTCATCCCCGCTGTGCCCGTGGTGGACACCATCAAGGACACCGAGCCCGTCCAGCCGGCTGCCGGCGCGGGGGCCGCCCGCCGCGTCACCGGTACCCCGGACCGCTCCCGGCTGCGCGCCGTCCAGACACCGCAGGGTTTCGAGGCCGCCCTGCTCCGCAGGGCCCACGACGCCGCACTGTCCTTCGACGAGGCGCAGGCTGCCTCCGTGACGGACGACGCCATGCTGGCCGAATCCCTGGGTGTCGAGGTCTACGTGGTCGAAGGATCCCAACTGTCCCTGAAAATCACCACCCCGCTGGACATGGTGCTCGCAGAAGCGATCCTTTCCGGCGGCTACCGGCATCCGGAGAACTGACATGAGCATGCCCCGCACTGGAATTGGCGTGGATGTCCACGCCTTCACCCCCGAATCCGCGCCCCGGCCGCTGTGGGTTGCGGGCCTGCACTGGGAGGATGAACGCGGCCTGGCCGGCCACTCCGACGGCGATCCGGTGGCGCACGCCGCAGCGGACGCGCTGTTCTCCGCTGCCGGCCTGGGTGACCTGGGCACGCATTTCGGCACCGATCGCCCCGAATATGCCGGCGCCGCGGGTGTGGTGCTGCTCCGCGAGGCGGCGCGGATCGTGCGCGAGGCCGGGTTCGAGATCGGCAACATCGCCGTGCAGTTGATCGGCAACCGCCCCAAGTTCAGCCCCCGCAGGGCCGAAGCCGAAGCGGTCCTCAGTACGGCGGCCGGTGCACCCGTCAGCGTCTCCGCCACCACCACCGACGGACTGGGTTTCACCGGCCGGGGCGAGGGAATCGCCGCCGTGGCCACCGCCGTCGTCGCCTCCGCAACCCGCTGACCCCCAGCGAATCCGGGAACCGGGCACGGGCGGTTTCGGCTAGCCTAGAGCAGTGAGCTTGAGATTCTATGACACGGCGACAGCGCAGGTCCGGGACTTCGTTCCCCTGGTGGAGGGAAAGGCCAGCCTCTACTACTGCGGTGCCACCGTGCAGGGACTCCCGCACGTAGGGCACATCCGTTCCGCCATCGCCTTTGACCAGCTCACCCGCTGGCTGCGGTACCGCGGCCTGCAGGTCACCGTGGTGCGCAATGTGACGGATATTGACGACAAGATCCTGGCCAAGGCCGCCGATTCCGTCGGCGCGGACCCGGCCCCCGGCGTGGTGCCGGACGAGCCGTGGTGGGCGCTGGCGTACCGCTTCGAGCAGGAATTCGCCCGGGCCTATGACACCCTCGGCGTGCAGCGGCCCACCTATGAACCGCGCGCCACCGGGCACATCCCGGAAATGCACGCCCTGATCGCCACGCTGATCGAGCGCGGCCACGCCTACCCGGCACTGGATGACTCCGGTGACGTGTACTTCGACGTGCGCTCCTGGGAAAAATACGGGTCCCTGACCCACCAGAGCATCGAGGACATGCAGGCCGCGCCCGACGCCGGTCCCCGCGGCAAGCGCGACCCCCGGGACTTCGCGCTGTGGAAGGGGCATAAAGAGGGTGAGCCGGACACGGCCGCATGGGACAGCCCGTGGGGCCGCGGCCGGCCCGGCTGGCACCTGGAGTGCTCTGCCATGGTCACCAAATACCTCGGCACCGAGTTCGACATCCACGGCGGCGGACTGGACCTGCGGTTCCCGCACCACGAAAACGAGATGGCCCAGTCCCAGGCCGCGGGCCACGGCTTCGCCAACTTCTGGATGCACAACGGCATGGTCACCTTCGAGGGCGAAAAGATGTCCAAATCCATCGGCAACACCGTCAGCCCGGCTCAAATGCTGGAGGCGGCCAGCCCGCGGGTGGTCCGCTACTACCTCGGCCAGGCCCACTACCGTTCCGTGCTGGACTACCGGCCCACCTCCCTGCAGGAGGCCGCTGCCGCCGTCGAGCGCATCGACGGGTTTATCGCCAAGGCATCCGCCAAGGCATCCGCGGCTGATGCCGGGCCACAGGCCGTTCCCGAGGCGTTCGCTGCGGCAATGGATGATGACTTGAACGTGCCGCAGGCCCTGGCCGTGCTGCATGAGACGGTGCGCGCCGGGAACACGGCGCTGGCCGAAAACGACGCCGACGCTGCCGGGCAGGCGCTCCGCGCCGTCCTGGCGATGACGTCCGTCCTCGGACTGGACGATGCCCGTGAGGCCGAGTCGTCGTCGCCCGCCGACGCCGCCCTGGACGCCCTGGTGCAGGACCGCCTGGCCGAGCGGCGGCAGGCCCGGGCGGAGAAGGACTGGGCCCGCGCCGACGCGATCCGTGACGCGCTGGCCGCGGTGGGCATCACTGTGGAGGACACTGCCGACGGCGCGTCCTGGAGCTTCGCCTGAGCCGAACCCCCGGACCCGGGAGCGGGTGTCCTGCAGCCCGGCCGGACACTGCGTAAACTGAAAGGGAATGCTTTCTTCTAGTAAAGGTGTAACCGATGGCCAACAATGGACGTCCCGGCGCAATGCGCAAAGCCAAGAAGGGCCCCAGCGGCGGTACCGGCGGGCTCGGCCGCAAGGCCCTCGAGGGCAAGGGCCCCACACCCAAGGCTGAAGACCGCCCCTACCACAAGGCGTTCAAGAACAAGCAGCTCTCCGAGCGCTCCGCTGCCAAGCGCGGCGACTCCCGCGCCGGCGGCCGCAGCGGCACCAACGTCCGCGGCAAGGTCGCCGAAGAGGTCGTCACCGGCCGCAACTCCGTGGTGGAAGCCCTGCGTGCCGGCATCCCCGCCAAGGCCCTCCACGTTGCCGTCCGCATCGACATGGACGACCGTGTCCGCGAATCCCTGAAAATGGCCGCCGAACGCGGCCTGCCGGTGATGGAAACGCACAAGCCGGAACTGGACCGCATGACCAACGAGGCCGTGCACCAGGGCCTGGTCCTGCAGATCCCGCCGTACGAATACGCTGATCCCACGGACCTTGCCTCCGAAACCATCGAGGCTTGGAAGAAGGGGCACATCCGCAACGCGCCGCTCTTCGTGGCCCTGGACGGAATCACGGATCCCCGCAACCTCGGCGCGATCATCCGCTCCGCTTCCGCCTTCAGCGCGCACGGCGTGATCGTGCCCGAGCGGCGTGCCGTGGGGGTCACCGCGTCGGCCTGGAAGACCAGTGCCGGTGCTGCCGTCCGCGTTCCCGTGGCCCGCGCAGGCAATCTGAACAACACCCTGAAGACGTTCAAGAAGATGGGCATCTTTGTCCTCGGACTGGACGGCGACGGCGACGTGTCACTGCCGTCGATCGTGCTGGCCAAGGAACCGATCTGCATTGTGGTCGGCTCCGAAGGCAAGGGCCTCTCCCGCCTGGTCCGCGAGAACTGCGACCAGATCGTATCCATTCCGATCGATTCCGCCATGGAGTCGCTCAACGCCTCCATGGCTGTGGGCATTACCCTGTACGAAATTTCCCGGCAGCGCTCCGCCTAGTCCTCAGGTTCCGCCTCCGGCAGCAAAGGGCACCATGGCACACGTGATTACCGGCACCACCGCGGGCAGCGCACCGAAGCGGGACTCGCGGCCCCTTCCGCTGGGCCTCCGGCACGCGGTGCCCGGTGTGCCGGAGGTGCCCGGAACCGTCAACGTGTCCGTTTACGCTCCGGGCGTGCCCGCGCTGGACATTTACTACGAGACGGCGCCGGGCAGCTGGAAATCGGCGCCGCTCACGGACACGGTGCTGGGCATCCACCACGGCCGGGTCCTCGGGCTGCGGCCGGGCAGCCGGTACGGTTTCTGGCCGCGGGGTGCGGACCTTCCCGCGGAGCCGGGAGGGTTCCAGCTGCTGCTGGATCCCTACGGCCGCGGCATAGAGGAAGCAGACAGTGGCTCCGACCCCGTCTATTTCTCCGTTTACACTGGCTCCGCTTTCGACTGGGGTGATTCAACGCGGCCGTACACCCCGTGGCGGGACACGGTCATATACGAGGCCCATGTCCGCGGCCAGACCATGCTGCATCCCGGAATCCCCGAAGAGCTCCGCGGAACCTACGCCGGCATGGGGCACCCGGTGATGGTCCAGTACCTCCAGGACCTGGGCATCACCGCCGTGGAACTGCTGCCGGTGCACTTCCACGCCGATGAGCTGCACCTGCAGGAGCTGGGTTTGACCAACTACTGGGGGTACAACACTCTCGGTTTCTTCGCCCCGCATGCCGGGTACGCCACGGAGGCTGCCCGCCGGGCCGGTGCCCAGGCCGTGCAGGACGAGGTCAAGGCAATGGTCAAGGCCCTGCACGAAGCCGGCATCGAGGTCCTGCTGGACGTGGTCTACAACCACACCGCCGAGGGCAAGGCCGAACGGCCGGCCTTGAGTTGGCGGGGCCTGGGGGATGAAACCTACTACCGGCACGGTCCCGACGGCGGATACGTGGACACCACCGGCTGCGGCAACACGCTGGATTTCAGCGAGCCCCGTGTGGTCCAGCTGGCCCTGGATTCGCTGCGCCACTGGGTGCAGGAATACCGGGTGGACGGTTTCCGCTTCGACTTGGCACCTACGCTGTGCCGCGACGGTGACGGAAAGTTCAACCCGCGGCACCCCTTCCTGGTGGCGGTGGCGGCGGATGCCGTGCTGCAGGACGTAAAACTCATTTCCGAACCGTGGGACGTGGGCCCGGACGGATGGCAGACCGGCCGCTTCCCGCAGGGCTGGGCGGATTGGAACGACCATTTCCGCGACATCGCCCGGGATTTCTGGCTCCGGGACCAGGCGGCGCTGGCCGCCGGCGGCGAAGGCGGTTCCATGGGCCGGCTGGCCGGTGCGCTGGCCGGCTCTTCTGAACTGTTTGCCGGGTCCGGCCGCACCCCGCTGGCGTCCATCAACTTCATCACCGCCCACGACGGCTTCACCCTTGCCGACCTGACCACCTTCGAGCGCAAGCACAATGAGGCCAACGGGGAAGAAAACCGGGACGGGACCGGCGAGAACCGCAGCTACAACCACGGCGTCGAAGGGCCCACCGACGACGAGCGGATCAACGCGGGCCGCGCCCGCACCGCCCGGAATCTGATGGCCACGCTGACCCTGTCCCTGGGCGTTCCCATGCTGACTGCCGGCGACGAGACCGGACGCAGCCAGCGCGGCAACAACAACGCCTACTGCCAGGACAATGAGCTCTCCTGGCTGCACTGGGACTTCGACGACTCCGCCCGGCGGATGTTCTCGACCACCCGCACGCTCCTGCGCCTGCGCCGCGAATACCTGGCCAGGCAGCCGTACCACTTCCCGGCGGACCCGCGGCAGTCCTTCCTGCTCTGGTTCGACCAGGACGGCTTACCCATGACCCCCGAACGCTGGAATGACCCGCGCACCCGGCTGGTGCAGGTTTTGATCGGGTCCGGCGACGGGGCGCTGAACGGGTCGGTGGTGCTCAACGGCGGGCTGCACGACGTCGGGATCCGGCTGCCGGACGCCGAAGCCCTGTCAGCGGCGCGCAGGGACGCCGGCATCAGCCAGGACGCGGGAGCAGGACCCGACGGTACGGACCTGGGGTACGAACTGGTGTTTTCCACCGCCGATGTCCCGGGCGAGGCAAACCGGCACGGTGTCCGTCTGCCGGCCGGGGAGACGGACACTGTGCCCGCGAATTCCATCAGCCTCTACCGCGCCGCCTAGCCGGTCATGGACGGGCCGCGCCGGTACGGTACCCATCCGTGCAACACCGGCTAAGAGGCGTTGGCCACCAGCCCCAGCTCGGCCTTGGACGCCAGGCCTGAATGGGTCGGGAGCACCCGAACGGTGTAGCCGAACGGTCCGGCCTGCTCAATCCGGATGGTGCCCTTGAACATGTGCCGTCCCGAGCCCAGGTCCTCCTCCGGAGACAGTTCCTGGAGCCGGTGTCCGCTCAGGCGGTCATTTTCGGTGACCATGCCGTAGGCCACTTCCACGCTGACATCCTCGGGCCGGAGCGAACCCAGGGAGACGTAGGCCTGTACGGTCAGGCTGTCGCCGATCTGCGGGTTCTCACTGACACCCACCGAATCCACGTGCTCCACCTGCACGGTGGACCAGCCGTCCCGGACCCGGGTGATCCACAGGGCCAGTTCCTTGGCGGCGGAGTATCCCTCCGCCGTCATGGCCCGCCCCGACGAGCTTGCCGGCCGGTACAGCCGGTTCACATAGTCCTTGAGCATCCGCGAGGCGGAGACGTTCGGGCCCAGGTCCGCGAGGGTGTGCTTGACCATTTCCAGCCACTCGTGCGGCAGGGAATCGGCGGGCGGTTCGGAAGGGCCGGCCGCGCCCGCATCTGCGGGGGGCTCGGCACCGTAGAACATGGGTGCCACCGAGTTCTCCAGGAGGTCATACAGTGCTGCCGCCTCGATGTCGTCGCGCTGGTCCGCGCTGTACACCTCCCGGGTGCGGGTGCCTTTGCTGGGGTTGGCGGAGGGAATGGCCCAGCCGTTGTTGCCGTCGTACATTTCATCCCACCAGCCATCAAGGATGGACAGGTTCAGGCCGCCGTTGATGGCCGACTTCATGCCGGACGTTCCAGATGCCTCCAACGGCCGCAGCGGGTTGTTCAGCCACACGTCGCAGCCGGGGAACAGGGTCCGTGCCATGGCAATGTCGTAATTGGGCAGGAACACAATCCGGTGACGCACCGCCGGGTCGTCCGTGAAACGCACCAGGTCCTGGATCATCTTTTTGCCCTGCTCATCGGCGGGATGGGATTTGCCCGCCACCACCACCTGGATGGGCCTGGTCGGATGCAGCAGCAGTGCCTTCAGCCGGTCCGGGTCCCGCAGCATCAGGGTCAGCCGCTTATAGGTGGGCACGCGTCGCGCAAAGCCGATGGTCAGCACGCCCGGGTCCAGGACGTGCTCGCTCCAGCCCAGTTCCGCGTCCGAAGCCCCCCGCTTGCGCCAGGCGTTCTTGACCCGCTGCCGCACGTCCTGCACCAGGTTGCTGCGCAGCTTCCGCCGCAGGTCCCACAGGTCCTTGTCGTCGATCTCGTATGCCCGGCCCCAGTCGCGGTCGTGGACGGTGGACACACCGAACTTTTCGCTGGCCAGGGCCGTCACCTCCGGGTCAATCCAGGTGGGGACGTGCACGCCGTTGGTGACCGAGGTGATGGGCACCTCGGAGACGTCGAAGCCGGGCCAGAGGCCGGAGAACATTTCCCGGGACACTTCTCCGTGCAGTTTCGCCACGCCGTTGGCCCGCTGCGCCAGCCGCAGGCCCATCACGGCCATGTTGAACTTGGACGGGTCGCCGCCCTCATAGTTCTCCGCGCCGAGCGCCAGGATCCGGTCCATGGGGACCGACTGGGCCAGCCCGGCACTGAAGAAATGGCGGATCTGGGCCTGCTCGAACCGGTCAATGCCGGCCGGCACCGGGGTGTGGGTCGTGAAGACCGTGGAAGCGCGGGCAACGGTCAGTGCTTCCTCCCAGGTCATGCCCTCATCCATCAGCTCCCGGATCCGTTCCACGCCCTGGAACCCGGCGTGGCCCTCGTTGCTGTGGAAGACCTCAGCCGCGGGAGCATGGGTCAGCCGCTGGAACACACGCAGCGCCTTGGCCCCGCCCATGCCCAGCAGCAGTTCCTGCTGCAGGCGGTGGTCTCCGCCGCCGCCGTAGAGCCGGTCGGTGATGCCGCGGGCGGCGTCGTCGTTGCCGATGACGTCGGAGTCCAGCAGCAGCAGCGGAACCCGCCCGACGTCGGCGCGCCAGATCTGTGCCGTCAGCTGCCGGTTGTCCGGAAGCGGAAGGGCGATTTTGGCCGGGCTGCCGTCCTCCTCCCGTAGCAGGGTCAGCGGCAGGCCGTTGGGATCCAGCACGGGGTAGGTTTCGAGCTGCCAGCCGTCCCGGGACAGCGCCTGCTTGAAGTAGCCGGCCTTGTAGAGCAGCCCGACGGCTATCAGCGGCACACCCAGGTCCGAGGCGGCCTTCAAATGATCGCCGGCCAGGATGCCCAGGCCGCCGGAGTACTGCGGCAGCACGGCGCTGATGCCGTACTCAGGGGAGAAGTAGGCAATGGACTGCGGAGCGTCCTCGCCCAGTCCCTGGTACCAGCGCGGTTCATGGAGGTATTTGTCGAGGTCTTCGCCCAGGTCCTGGATGACGGAGACCAGATGCTCATCCTGGGCAATGCGCTCAAGCTTGTCCCGGCTTACGGTGCCCAGCAGCTTCACCGGATCGCCGCCGCTGGTACGCCAGGCTTCGGGGTCCAGGCTCTCGAACAGCCGGAGCGTGGGCTGGTGCCAGGACCAGCGCAAATTCCAGGCCAGCCGCCCGAGGGGCTCAATGCTGGGAGGTAGGACAGTGCGGACGGTAAATCTGCGGATTGCCTTCACCCCGGTTAGGCTAGCGCACTTCGCGGCGGCATAAACCGGAATAACTGACAAAAGCAACGGAATTTCCCGCAGGCCTTGAAAAGCAGGTGAAACCCGGGCCCACCTGCGGCGATTCCCGCAAAAAGTACGTTGCCTTAGCATTCTGCCCAAAATCTCGCTAACGTCTAGTCTGTGACCACATCCAGCGCATTGACACCAGAAGACCTGCCGCCCAAGGACCTCCGGTTTGGCCGGATACCCATTACCAATGTGTCCCCCGTGGTTGAGTACGGCCGTTTCCCCGCCAAAGCCGTTCCGGGCGAGGACCTGGTCATCGGTGCCACCGTATTCCGCGAAGGCCATGACCTCGTGGGTGCCAGCGCTGTGCTGTACGACCCCCAGGGCAACGTGGCCGCCCGGAACCGGATGCACCCGGTCGGCCTGGGCCTGGACCGCTGGGAAGGAATGCTTCGCCCCGCAGACACCGGGCGCTGGAGTTTCGCCGTGGAGGGTTGGGCCGACCTCTACGCCACCTGGCACCACAACGCGGAAGTGAAGATCGCCGCCGGCGTCGACGTCGAGCTGATGCTTACCGAAGGCCACCACCTGTTCGCAGCCGCCGCAGCGGAGCGCACCGGGTCCGACGCAGACGTCCTGCGGTCCGCTGCGGCAGCGCTCGCCGATACCGGACTGCCCGTCGAGGAGCGCCTGGCCGCCGCTGCCACCTCCGCAGTGACCGAAGTGCTGGACCGCGATCCCATCCGCGACCTGATCACCAGCTCTGACCGGTTCCCGATCCTGGTGGAGCGCGAGCTTGCCGGCCGGGGCGCCTGGTACGAATTCTTCCCCCGCTCCGAAGGCGCGGTCCTTGATCCGGCCACACGGGAGTGGACTTCGGGAACCTTCCGCACGGCCGCCCGCAGCCTGCAGCGCGTGGCGGACATGCAGTTCGACGTCATCTACCTGCCGCCGGTGCACCCGATCGGCACCAGCCACCGCAAGGGCCCGAACAACACGCTGGTCGCCGGCCCGCAGGATCCCGGATCGCCCTGGGCCATCGGCGCGGCCGAAGGCGGCCACGACGCCATCCACCCGGACCTGGGCACCTTCGAAGATTTTGATGCCTTCGTGGACACCGCCCGCGGGCTTGGGCTGGAAGTGGCCATCGACCTCGCCCTCCAAGCTTCCCCCGACCATCCCTGGGTGCAGAGCCACCCGGAATGGTTCACCACCCGCGTGGACGGCTCCATTGCCTACGCGGAGAACCCGCCGAAGAAGTACCAGGACATTTATCCCCTGAACTTCGACAATGACTACGAGGGCCTGGCGCAGGAGATCCTGCGCATCGTGCGCCTGTGGATCAGCCACGGCGTGCGGATCTTCCGCGTGGACAACCCGCACACCAAGCCGCTGCGCTTCTGGGAATGGCTGATCAGCACGGTCAATGACGAGTTCCCGGACGTCATTTTCCTGGCCGAGGCCTTCACCCGCCCGCCCATGATGCATGCCCTGGCCAAAGCCGGGTTCCAGCAGTCCTACAGCTACTTCACCTGGCGGAACTCCCGCAAGGAGATCGAGGACTACTTCACCGAGGTCTCCCACGACTCGGCGGCGTTCTTCCGTCCGAACTTCTTCGTCAACACCCCCGACATCCTCACCGAGTTCCTGCAGTACGGAGGGCCCGGCGCCTTCAAGATCCGTGCGGTGCTGGCGTCCACCGGCAGCCCGCTGTGGGGCGTCTACGCCGGCTACGAACTCTTTGAACATGTGGCCCGGCCCGGGGCCGAGGAGTACATCGACAACGAAAAGTTCGAGTACAAGCAGCGTGACTTCGCTGCCGCCGAAGCAGAGGGCCGCAGCTTGGCTCCCTACATCACCCGGCTGAACGAGATCCGCCGCAGCCATCCCGCCCTGGGCGACCTGGAGAACCTCACGGTCCACTCCAGCACCGATGAGGCGACAGTGGTCTACTCCAAGCACAAGCAGGTCCGGCCCGGTGATCCGTCCAGCAGCGACACGTTGATTATCGTGGTCAATGTGGACCCCCACAGCGCCCGCGAATCCACGGTCAGCCTCGACCTCGATGCCCTTCACCTGACCCCTGCGGACTTCAATGAAGACGGCACCTTCTGGGTGGATGACCTCATCAGCGGCCAGAGCTGGCGCTGGGGAGCCCACAACTACGTCCGACTTGACGCCCATTTTGAACCCGCGCACATCCTGTCCGTTCGGAGGAACTCCTAGTGCCCAACCCGTTTCAACTGCACGCACCCGGCTTGACCAATGATCCGCATTGGTACCGCAAGGCCGTTTTTTATGAAGTACTTGTCCGCGGGTTCGCGGACGCGAACGGGGACGGATCAGGTGACTTCAGCGGCCTGATCGAAAAACTCGACTACCTGCAGTGGCTGGGCATCGACTGCCTCTGGCTGCCGCCGTTCTTCAAGTCGCCCCTGCGTGACGGCGGCTATGACATCTCCGATTACTACGACGTCCTGGACGAGTTCGGCACCATCAGCGATTTCAAGCGCCTGGTGGCCGAAGCGCATGCGCGCGGACTCCGCGTCATCATCGACCTGCCGCTGAACCACACCTCCGACAAGCACCCCTGGTTCGAGGAGTCCCGCAATGATCCGGACGGCCCCTACGGCGACTTCTACGTCTGGTCGGACACGGATGAGAAGTACGAAGACGCCCGGATCATCTTCGTGGACACCGAGGAATCGAACTGGACCTTCGACCCGGTCCGCCGGCAGTTCTTCTGGCACCGGTTCTTCAGCCACCAGCCGGACCTGAACTTCGAGAACCCCAAGGTTGTCGAGGCGATCTTCGACGTCGTCCGGTTCTGGCTGGACCAGGGCATCGACGGGTTCCGTGCGGATGCCATCCCGTACCTGTTCGAAGAAGACGGCACGAACTGCGAGAACCTGCCCGCCACGCACCGGTTCCTCAAGGACCTGCGGACCATGGTGGATGAAAACTATCCGGGCCGGGTCATCATCGCCGAAGCCAACCAGATGCCGCACGAAGTGGTGGAGTACTTCGGCGACGAGACCGGCGACGAATGCCACATGTGCTTCCACTTCCCGATCATGCCGCGGCTGTTCTACGCGCTGCGGGACCAGAAGGCAGCCCCCATCATCCAGACCATGGAGGAAACCCCGGCCATCCCGCCGGGCGCACAGTGGGGGACCTTCCTGCGCAACCATGACGAGCTGACCCTGGAAATGGTGACCAATGAGGAACGCCAGGCCATGCTCGGCTGGTACGCCCCGGATTCGCGGATGCGGGCCAACATCGGCATCCGGCGCCGGCTGGCTCCGCTGCTGGACAACTCCCGTTCCGAAATCGAACTGATCCACGCGATGCTGCTGGCCCTGCCGGGCAGCCCGTTCCTGTACTACGGGGACGAGCTGGGCATGGGCGACAACATCTGGCTCGAAGACCGGGACTCCTCGCGCACGCCCATGCAGTGGAACCCGGACCGCAACGCCGGGTTCTCCACGGCTGATCCGGGAAAGCTGTACCTGCCCGTGGTCCAGTCGCTGGTCTACCACTACAACCACGTCAACGTGGAGGCGCAGCTGGCCAGCTCCAGCTCCCTGCTGCACTGGATCCGGCAGATGATCATGGTCCGCCGGGCCCACCCCGCCTTCGGGCTGGGGTCCTACCGGAACGTGCCCACGGACGCAGAGGCAGCCCTGGCCTTCGTGCGTGAGCTTCCGGACAACAACCCGGAAGGAGAGCCGGGGGAGACGATGCTGTGCATCTTCAACCTGTCCCAGCACCCTATTTCCGCGTCCATGAAGCTGCCTGAATTTGCCAACCGCGGCCTGCGCGATGCCTTCGGCGGCACTCTCTTCCCCACCATTGGGGATGACGGGGCGCTGACCCTGACCCTGGGCAGCCATGACTTCTACTGGCTGCGCCTGCGGTCGGTGAAATCCGACACCTCTTCGCCGCAGACCGAAGCTATTCCCATGATTCCAATCTCGGAGGCCGCACGGCGATGACCCAGCTGAACCCGTCCCTGCCCGAAATCCTGACGTCCTGGCTGCCCGGCCAGCGATGGTTCCCGGCCAAGGGCCGGGATGTGCTGCTGGAACGGGTCGGCGGCCTCCGCCTCGAGGATCCCGACGGCGAGGTGGGCATGGAAGTGCACCTCATCGCCGTCGTCTCCGGCGACCGCCGGGATGTGATCAGCGTGCCGGTGAGCTACCGGTCAAACGCTGCGCCCGAACTCGAAGCGTCCCTGCTGGGACGGGCGCACCACGAGGAACTGGGGGAGCGGTGGCTGTACGACGCCACCGCCGACCCGGTGTTCGTCACAGCCTGGCTTGAACTCATGCGGGCCCAGGCATCATCCCTGGACGGCCACACCCACGGTTTTGCCCAGGACGGCTTCGAGGACTGGGAGCCGTTTGTGGAACCGCTGCCCACCAAGCTGCTTAAGGGTGAACAGTCCAACACTTCGGTGGTCGTGCAGGCTCCCGAGGCACCGTTGATCGTCAAGTTCTACCGCGTTGTGGCCGCCGGCGTCAGCCCCGACGTCGAGGTCAGCGCCCGGTTGACCGAGGTCGGCTCGGTGGATGTGCCGGCAACGTACGGGTGGGTCACGGGCACCTGGAAGGATATTGCGGACGAAACGGGGGAAACCCTGCTGACCGGACACCTGTCCGTCCTGCGCGAATTTTTCCCCGGCAGCCAGGACGCCTGGCGGATCGCTTCCGCGGCAGCCCTTGAGGGCAGGGACTTCTCGGCAGAGGCCGAAGAGCTGGGGGCTGCCACCGGCCGGATCCACCAGCAGCTCGCGGCAGCTTTCGGCAGCCGTCCGCCGTCGGCGATTGAACGCGCAGAGTTCCTGTCCGCGCTCAGCGCCCGGATCCGGTGGGCTTGGAAAGAAGCCGGCGAAACAGTGGGTCCCTTCGCGGACGCCGTGGAGTACCTGCTGGAGCAGCTCGGAAACCTCCAGACCCTGCCCAACCTGCAGCGGATCCATGCCGATTACCACCTCGGCCAGGTGCTGCGCGCACCTGAGCGCGGCTGGATCGTCCTGGATTTCGAAGGGGAGCCGCTGCGGCCTGCCGCGGAACGCAGCGTTCCGGATGCCCCGCTGCGCGACGTCGTCGGAATGCTGCGCTCCATTGACTACGCAGCCGGCGTCGCCCTGATCGACGGCGCTGCCGGCGAAGATGCTGCCGGCGAAGAGTATGGAGCTGACGCCGTGCAGCGCAACGAGGCCGCCTACCGCTGGGCTGCGGCCGCCTCGGATGCGTTCCTGCGCGGCTACGAGAAGGAAACCGGCACCGCCATCAACCGCAGCGACCCGCTGTTCCTGGCCCTGTGGCTGGACAAGGCGCTGTACGAAGTTGTGTACGAGATTCGAAACCGTCCCCGCTGGGTCAGTGTGCCGGCTAAAGCCGTTCGGCAGATTCTGGCCCAGGCCGAGAACGCCATGCGTGCGGACGACGACAGCCAGGAAGAGAGCACCATGAATAAGCCCCGCAAGCCGCGGTCCGCAGCAGCCACCGCCGAACCCGAGGCTCCCGATGTTCCGGCTGCCGGCAACCCGGACACAGCAGCACCGGCCCCGGCGCCCGTACCCGTGACCGAAGACGTGCTGCAGGCCGTATCCGAAGGCCGCTATTACCAGCCGCACGCCGTTCTCGGTGCCCACGCAAACGAGTCCGGAACGGTGACCATCCGGACGCTGCGCCCGCTGGCGCAGGAAGTCGTTGCCGTGACGCCCGACGGGCGGCTGCCGCTTCGGCACGAGTACAACGGCATCTGGGTAGGCGCGCTTCAGGCAGGGACCCCCGGTACTGTGCCCGACTACCGGGTAGAGGTGACCTACGACGGCGTCGAACCCCAGGTGTTCGACGATCCCTACCGCTTCCTGCCCTCACTGGGGGATATGGACCTGCACCTGATTGGCGAAGGCCGGCACGAAAACCTGTGGACCGTTCTCGGCGCCAACCTGCACCACTACAACTCAGTACTCGGCGACATCCACGGCGTGAGCTTCGCCGTCTGGGCGCCGAATGCACAGGCAGTGCGCGTCAAGGGCGATTTCAACGGCTGGAACGGTGCCATTAACGCCATGCGCTCCCTCGGCGGATCCGGCGTCTGGGAGCTTTTCCTTCCCGGCGTCGAACCCGGTGCCCGCTACAAGTACGAAATCCTGGGCAGCGACGGCGTGTGGCGGGAAAAGGCCGACCCCATGGCCAAGGGCACCGAGGTGCCGCCCCTGACCGGATCCCGCGTGGTCGAGTCCACCTACACGTTTGAGGACGCCGAGTGGATGGAAGCGCGTGCAGCACGCGATCCGCACAACTCGCCCATGAGTGTGTACGAAGTGCACCTGGGCTCCTGGCGCCTGGGCCTGAACTACCGCGAGATGGCCGACCAGCTCGCGGAGTACGTGGCATGGCAGGGCTTCACCCACGTGGAATTCATGCCCGTGGCCGAACACCCGTTCGGCGGCTCCTGGGGCTACCAGGTCACCTCGTACTTTGCCCCCACCGCCCGTTTCGGGCATCCGGATGAGTTCCGCTACCTGGTGGACCGGCTCCACCAGGCCGGTATCGGCGTCATCCTGGACTGGGTGCCGGCACACTTCCCCAAGGACTCCTGGGCGCTGGCCAAGTTCGACGGCCAGACCCTCTACGAGCACGGCGATCCGCTGCGCGGCGAGCAGCCCGACTGGGGCACGCTGATCTTCGATTACGGACGCCGCGAAGTGCGCAACTTCCTGGTGGCCAATGCGCTTTACTGGCTCGAGGAGTTCCACATTGACGGCCTGCGCGTGGATGCCGTTGCCTCCATGCTCTACCTGGACTATTCCCGGCCTGCGGACCAGTGGCGTCCCAACGCGTTCGGCGGACGCGAAAACCTGGAAGCGATCTCCTTCCTGCAGGAGGTCAATGCAACCGCTTACAAGCGGGTTCCGGGCATCGTGATGATCGCCGAAGAGTCCACGGCTTTCCCCGGTGTCACCCGCCCCACGAGCACGGGGGGTCTCGGATTTGGGCTGAAATGGAACATGGGCTGGATGCACGACACCCTCGAGTACATGGCCGAAGACCCGATCAACCGCGTCTACCACCATGCCAAGCTCACGTTCTCGCTGGTTTACGCGTATACCGAGAACTTCCTGCTGCCCATCAGCCATGACGAAGTAGTGCACGGCAAGGGTTCGCTGCTGCGCAAGATGCCCGGTGACCGCTGGCAGCAGCTGGCCAACCTGCGCGCCTACCTGGCCTTCCAGTGGGCGCACCCCGGCAAGCAGTTGATCTTCATGGGCACGGAGTTCGGCCAGGAAGCGGAATGGTCCGAGCAGTACGGGCTGGACTGGTACCTGACGGATACCCCGCAGCATAAGGGCATCCAGCTGATGGTGAAGCAGCTCAACGAGATTTACCGCAACACCCCTGCCCTGTCCGACCGGGACAACGAGCCCGCCGGGTTCCAGTGGATCAATGAGAACGACGGGGCGCACAACGTCCTGTCCTTCATCCGATGGGATCATCAGGGCAATCCGTTGGTCTGCGTGGCGAACTTTGCCGGCGCTCCGCACGAGAACTTCCGGTTGGGGATGCCGTGGTCGGGGGAGTGGGTTGAAGCGCTCAACACCGACGCCGCCGAGTTTGGCGGCTCCGGTGTCGGCAATATGGGAGTGGTCCAGGCGGTTGAAGGGGCGTGCAACGGCCAGCCTGCCTCGGCCACCCTGACCGTCCCGCCGCTCGGTGTCCTGTACCTGATGCCCAAGCAGTAGTACTGCGCACCGGCGGTGAAACCGGTGGGATCGGTTTCTGCCTGGCATGCGTAAGCGGCCAGGCAGAAACCGTGCTAAGCTTAATTCCCGCGCTGATCGAGAGGTTCGAACGGTTGTGAGTCTGGGGGAGCACGTCTTCCCGCCGGTTCGCCGGATGGACAAACGCCGGTTTGACACTCACTCAGAAGCGCGGCTAAGATAGAAAAGTTGCTCCGGAGCGATGCAGAGCTTTGATCCTGATGGATCAGCCTGCTGGTGCCGGAAGCAGTCTGTTGTTTGAGAACTCAATAGTGTGCCAAGTTTATTGATACCAATTTATTTTAATTGGTTGAATCGACTGTTCCGCCCACCCCGTGGGCTGGAATGGTTTTTTTAGCTGGTTTCGAATTTAGTGCAGTGCCTGGCGGCCAATTTTCCTTGGCCCCGGCATTGTGTCTGTATGAACATTTACGGAGAGTTTGATCCTGGCTCAGGATGAACGCTGGC